>CAJUTQ010000060.1 GCA_910589265.1 uncultured Lachnospiraceae bacterium | reverse complement strand
TCTTCTACATATTCCTCTTCTTCGTATGGCTCATCATCTCTCTCTTCTTCCTCAGACAGCTCCTCTTCATATTCTTCGTCCCCGTATTCTTCCTCTTCTACATATTCCTCTTCTTCGTACGGCTCATCATCTCTCTCTTCTTCCTCAGACAGCTCCTCTTCATATTCTTCGTCCCCGTATTCTTCCTCTTCTACATATTCCTCTTCTTCGTACGGCTCATCATCTCTTTCTTCTTCCTCAGACAGCTCCTCTTCATATTCTTCGTCCCCGTATTCTTCCTCTTCTACATATTCCTCATACATCTCACTATCTGTATTCTCTTCTACTTCATAATGCTCATCATCGTTATTTATCCCTTGTTCTGAAACATCATGTTCATTGAAAAATTGGACCTGATTCTCTCCATCTACTTTCTTATCTCGGTATTCCTCTGGCAAAGGAAATGCTTCTGGTATATCCATATCTGTTTGTAAAGAACTTGGATCTATTGGCGTTAACCCTGGAATAACACCTACCAATTGACTCATAATATCATTTGTCTGCTCTAATGATTTTCTTTTTGCTTCTTCTATTCTCTTCCTGTCATTCTCTCTTTTTATATTTTCCCACTCTGCCAAAACATCACTTAAATCTAATTGTCCTGTAATCTGCTTATCTATTGATTTTTGACTAGGAGTATTTAAGTATAGCCCTAACTGTCCGTCATTTTCTTCTGTCAACAGCGTTTCATAATGACTTCCCTTTTCCTTTTTCTGAGGACTTTCTTCTTTAATTCTAGCAAACTGATAAATTTTGGCTGTCTCCTCCTTTGTTTCATCATTGCTATCATAGGAAGTATTTTCTTGGGCTTCCATAACTTCTTGCATCCCTTTTGCCAATTCTTCCTGTAGGTTCATTGTATTGTAACGTCCTACATTTACTGGATAAACTTTAATTTCTTCTACTGTAGGCTCGTCTTGTTTCTTAAATGCTCTATGTCCTTCTTCCTTTGCGATATCTGTATATTCTGTATGATGAAGCTTTGCTTCCCTTCTGTTTTTGTTATACTTATTTTTTTGCAAAACATTTAAGGGCTCATGAAGACTTTTCAGCTCCATAGCCTTTGTCACATACTTCCCCTCTCCAAACCATAAAATGAGTTCATTACATTCTTCTATGCATTTTGCCTCTAAGCCAACTTTATGATATAAATAGGCTAATTCATAGCCCCATTTTTCTCTATAATCTCTCTTTTTAAATTCTTCCAATACAGAAATACTTTCTTCCATACTTACATCTTGAGCCTGGTATATTTTGTACTGAAGAATGTATCTTCCAGTATCTTTTGGAGCTGCTTTTACAAATTCCTTATAGTACTCTATAGCTTGTACATATTCCCCCATTTTAATAGCAAGTTCACAAAGTCCATATAGGATTACCCGTCCATTTGGATAACGTTCATATGCTAAAAGGAGAATATCCCTGCTTTTGGCATACTGGCGATTTGCTTTATAAATTTCACTCACTGTACATAACATTGAAATGCTTCGGACTCTTTTCCAATCCACCTCATTCGCTACATACATCGCTTCAACATACTCTCGTTTCTCTAAAAGTCTTTTTATCTCCTCAACCCTAACCCTGTATTCATACTTATCCAAAGTACTCTCACCTCAACAAATTTCTACCAAAAACCAAATAAACCCCCATATTTTTTAGTTTTTGATTTAGTTTACCATAGCTAATTTACCTTGTCAAAAGCAATTATATTGTCCTTGAATTAATAAATTTGTTAATTGTGCAAACTGTTCTAATGCCAAATTTTCCCCTCTTATTGTTAATGGAAGGCCCAATGCCAAAATAGCTTTTTCAATTTCTTCTTTTGAATATTTTATACCCTGTCCATTTTTCAGTCCATTGGCAAGAGTCTTCCTCCTTTGGTTAAAAGAAGCTTTTATTAACTGAAACATTAGCTTTTCATCTTCTACTTTGATTGGAGGCTTACTATATTTTTTTAAATGAATGACTGCTGAGCCTACCTTAGGCCTTGGCATAAAACAAAAAGGAGAGACATACGTTATGATTTGAGGTTTTGCGTAATACTGCACTGCTAAAGATAAGGCCCCATATTCTTTGCTTCCAGGACCTACCTGCATACGCTCTGCCACCTCTTTTTGAACCATTATTGTAATACTTTCTAGAGGTATATTACTTTCTAATAATTCCATGATAATTGGTGTTGTGATGTAATAAGGCAAATTTGCTACAACTTTTACCTGACTTCCTTTATTTTTCTCTTCAACTTCTCTTTGTAAGTCCACTTTTAGAATATCTTTGTTCCATATTGTACAATTTGAGTACTGGGATAGCGTTTCTTCTAAAATTGGAATTAATTCCCTATCAATTTCTATTGCTAATACTTCTTTTGCATAATTGCATAAGTATTGAGTCAATGTTCCAATACCAGGTCCTATTTCGATTACAAAATCATCCTTTTTTATTTCTGCTGCCCCTATTATTTTCTCTAAAATATTGCTGTCTATTAAAAAATTTTGTCCATATCTTTTTTGAAAAGAAAAATTATGCTTTTGAATAATATTCATTGTTTTTTTAGGGTTTCCTAGTACCATTTTTATCATCCATGCCTTTCCTGGCTAAAAAACAGCTTTTTTGCATTTCGTTCTGTCATTTCTATTACTTCCTCCAAAGTCATATTTTTTTGACGGCTGATTTCTTCAGCCACATAAACTAGATTATATGAAGTGTTTCTTTTTCCTCTATGAGGAACTGGTGTCAAATAAGGGCTATCTGTCTCAAGAAGAATCCTTTCTATTGGCAACCATTTTACTACTTCTTTTATTTTTTTACTATTTGGAAAGGTAAGTACACCCCCTATTCCAAAATAAAATCCCATGTTTAAAAATTGTTCAGCTATTTCTTTCCCATAAGAAAAGCAATGAACAACTCCTCCTATCTCACAAGCTTTTTGTTCCTTTAAAATACGTAATGTATCTTCCGCCCCGTCTCTGCTATGGATAATAACAGGAAGTCCTTCTTCTCTCGCCAATTCCAGCTGTCTGATAAACCACCTTTTCTGGATATCTTTATCTGTTTCTTTCCAATAATAATCTAGACCAATCTCACCGATAGCCTTTACCTTTTTGCTTTTACATTTCTCTTTTATCCACTGAATCTTTTCTTCTGTAAGACATTTACAATCACATGGGTGTACTCCTATTGCCCCGTAAATAAATGGAAATTTTTCTGTCAATAGTAATGTCTTTTCAATGGATGGAAAATCTGATGAAATATTCATAATCATTCCAACTCCATGTTCCTTCATACTTTTCAGAATCTTGTCCCTATCTTTGTCAAATGCTATATCATCATAATGGGCATGACTTTCAAATATCATTTTCGTTACTACTCCTTCCTAAATATATTTAAATCGTATGATACTAAGGTTAAAAGAGCATAACCATCCTACTTCTATGAATGGGGCATGATCTTTTGGATCCGCAAAAGCATGCAAAAGCAGCCTCATAATACGGATTACAATTTTTTTAGAATCTGGCTAACATTATTGTATGATTTTTAAATCTGTATTTAAAAAGGTTACATTTAAACTAAAAGAAAAAAGAATACTAGAAAATAAATTATTTTTATTTTTCTAAATTTTTTCTAAAAAACCCCTTGCATTTCTTGTCACAATATACTATAATCATTTTCGTGTTATAAATATTGCGCAATTAGCTCAGCTGGCAGAGCACCTGACTCTTAATCAGGGTGTCCAGGGTTCGAACCCCTGATTGCGCATAAACACTGGTTTTGCAGACGGTAAGAGCTGTGGGGCTGGTGTTTTTTATTTTCATCCTCCTTTCTTAGAACGCTTCGCTCTTATTTATTCCTTCTAAAAATAATATAAATTCCAAAACATAAAATCTATTTACGCCAAGATGCTTCCCATGTCTGTTACATTCTACAGAACAGGAAGCATCTTTTGGGTTTATCGATGCGACAGGATTTGAACCTGCGGCCTCTGCGTCCCGAACGCAGCGCTCTACCAAGCTGAGCCACGCATCGTCAAAAATTATGATTATAGTTTAATAAGAATACAAAAAAACAGAAAAAAAGTCAAGTCCCTTTCCCCCAGTCTTATTCTTTCCTAAAGGGAATCCCAGATTTTTGCTATACTTTCATCCAAAAGCTTTCTAAAAAGCTTGTCCTCAGGATTTATATATAAAATATATTGTACTTTGCCCTGAAGGGAATATACATATTTTCTGACTCCTATTTGCCCAAGGGGAAGATGCTCTTTATCATCTATGTATTTTAGATGGGATAAAACCCCAAACTTCTGGCAATAGTATATTTCCTGAGATACTCTTCTTCGGTACTCTTTAGAAACTTGCGGTTTACTATTTACTACAATTCCTGTCACCTGCTGTCTCCTATTAGAAGATAACTCTTTTGTCTTTTTATAATTGAGAGAAAAACCACTTAGATGTAAAAAATGTTGGACTTTTTTCATTACTTCCTTTTTATGAAAATTCCCTGAAAAAGTCATATCATCGCAGTACCGAGTATACTGAATATTTCTATCTTTGCACCATAACTCCATATATGTATCAAAAGGCTTCAATACCAAATTGGAAATGGCAGCTGATGAAGGTGCTCCTTGGGGTAGCCTATCTCTATAACAACATAAGTATGTAAGCAGCGTTCGAATAGATGGTGGAAAATACTCTTCTGGAAAAGCTCTGGCATATACCATAGGAAAAATAATACTATGAAAAAAGTCTTTTATATCTAATTTTAAAACTGTCTTTTTTCCAATGTGAGGTGTGACATTATTTAAAATACCTTTTCCCTTTTGATAAGCCGTGGCACATTCTGGCACTGAAAACTTTTCAATAATATGATGAAGTATATTTTTCTGAATTTTTTTTAATATATAGTCAGGAATATCCAATTGACGTTTGGATCCATCCTTTTTAGGGATTATGATAGAATGATAGTGAGCCTCAATATGATTGCTCACTGTGTAAAGACATGCGATCTGTTTTTCAAATGACCAGTTTGTCTCTCCAAAAAGTTGGAAAGATAAAAGCAAATCTCTACATTGTTCTTTTGTACAGTAGCGCCAAAGTCTGGACATTTTATACCATACCTTTCCTGCCTTTGTTAAAGCAAGGACAATACTATTATCCGATATCACAATATGCGTAAATGTACTGGCCGCAGGCACATAGCACATGAAATGTGCAGAAGTACATTGAAGCTATTGGGGTCTTTTTCCTATCCATTCTATTCCAGACGGCGACTCGCCCCCTGGCCAGTTTTTTCTGGATCGTCTATTGTCCTTGCCTTCTAAGTTATTATATTATCATATACACTTTTTTTTTACAATCATTCTGGCATCTTTTATTGCCTCCTCTTCTTTCATCCTGTATAATATTATTCATTATAAACAAATATCATATTAGGAGAATAGAAAAAATGGCTGAAAAAAGGATCGTTTATTTTGATATGGCAAAGGGAGTAGGAATTTTTCTTGTCGTTCTAGGCCATATTGAACAGGCCCCAAAGCCTCTTTGCATTTGGATACAATCTTTTCACATGCCACTCTTTTTTATTTTATCTGGAATGCTTATACATTATAAAGGAGAAGCAGCTCTTCCCTTTTCCACTCTTTTATTCAACAAATTCCAGCATATAATCGTTCCTTATATTTCCTTTAGTTTTCTTTATTTTCTCATTGACTGTGTCCGCATTTTATTTTTTTCATTTACATGGAAAGATTTGATAAAGAATGTTTTCCTTTCTATTAGTTTTTATGGAAAATCAGTCCTCTGGTTTCTTCCCGGATTATTTTTCGGTGAACTTCTTTTTCTCTTGTTATTAAAAAAATTCCACCGCCATGCATTGAATTTTTCTCTCATTTTGTCCATTATGGCTTATGGAATAAAAGTACTTGAAAATCCTTTTTTTACCTTTCTCTTATCTATTGACCGTTATTTTGTTTACTTTTTAGTACATTTAATAACAGCTTTGTTAAGAGTCGCCATTGTCTCTTCTTTTATTGGACTAGGATATTATTTTTTTCGTATTCTTAATAAAAAAAGAAGACGGATAAAGGAATTTACATTATCCCTTGTTTTCCTTCTTATTAGTTTCCTGATAAATATGATTAATAAAAGCACTGATCTTCATTTCATGGAACTTAACAATTTATTTCTATATTATATAGGAGCCATCAGTGGTTCCCTCTGCATCATTTTTATCTGTAAAAATATACCCTCTCTTTCTTTTCTCTGTTTTTGGGGAAGAAATTCATTAATTATAATGTCTACCCATATTGATTTCTATATTTTATATATGGCCTCCCTTTTGTCCCTATATTTCAACCAATTCATAACAAGGGCAAAAGTATATGTATTTTGTGTGACCGTTATGACTCTTGTCTTTTTAATAGAGTACCCTGTCATTACAATCATTCAAAAATATTTTGGCTTTTTTCTAGGCCAACAACTAATTTTTAGAAAAAAAAGTAACCATTTATAACTGAGAGCTTTAGAAAGGATTATGAATATTTATGGATCAAAGAAAACGTTTAGACTATTTTGATGTAGCGAAAGGAATTGGAGCATGTCTCGTAGTATTAGGCCATCTTCCTGAAGCTGTAGACATTCATTTTCGCACATGGATTTTCTCCTTCCATATGCCTTTATTTTTTATTATTAGCGGGATGCTCCTTTCCTATAAAAAAGATGTAGATAAAAAGTTTTTACTTTTAATAAAAAAAAGAGCTAGAACTATTCTCATTCCCTATGTAAGCTTTAGCATAATCTATATGGTTGCTGTACTTTTTGCCTATTTTCAAAATGTTATTACACCTAAAACTATACTGGATAATCTTTGGTATGTCATAAGCCTTTATGGAATGAATGTTTTATGGTTTCTACCTGCTCTTTTTTTTGGAGAGCTTATTTTCCTATTCATCATGAAAAAATTTGATTCTAAGACATCTAAAATAGTGATTGTTGTTTCCTTTACAATTTCCTATTTTGCCAGTGTCTATTTAAATAACAAAGAATATGCTGCTATTGGCAGGGAACTTGTTGGCATAACTTATTTTGGACAACTTCTTGTTGTATTTTTTCGCTCTTTTATTGCAATGTCTTTTATTGTTATTGGATATTTTCTTTTTTTCCTGCTAAAAGAAAGAAAAAGAATTTCTATTTTTGAGCTTTTTCTTTCCATAGCTTTACTGGCAATTAATATTGTTATTGGAAAAAAAAATGGAGGAGTAGATATGCGCTCCCTAGCCTTTAAAAATGTTTTTTTATATTATGGAGCTGCTCTTTCAGGAACTTTTTCCCTTTTACTGTTTTGTAAGAACTGTTACCCCTTTCATATTTTAAAATATTTTGGGAAGAATTCTCTTACCATTATGGCTTCTCACAATAGCCTAACCCTCCTTTATGTAGCCACTACCTTCGCCATGTATGCAAATCAATATATCACAAGAGCAAAGGATTACCTCTATGCTTTTAATGTATTTGCTGTTATTATGATATATGTAGTCATTGTTATTGAGATTATAAACCGATTTTTCCCTTTTATTATTGGAAAGGAGTACAACAGAAAAAATGGAAAGAAAAAGACTGGAATATTTTGACTTAGCAAAAGGAATAGGAATTCTCCTGGTCATTCTAGGCCATATAACTTATATAAGCCAACCTTTACGGATTTGGATCTTTTCTTTTCATATGCCCCTGTTTTTTATCATATCTGGCATGCTTATACATTATAAAAGAGAAGACTCCTTAAACTTTCGAGCAATTTTAAAGAGAAAAACTAAAAAGCTGTTAATACCTTACCTCTTTTTTAGTATTTTAACCATTATTGCGGATATTTTCCTATTATTATTGCAAGTAGGAAACTGGGAGAAAATTTGGCAAAGCTGCTTTTATACCTTCAGTTTTTATGGAATCTCTACCTTATGGTTTCTCCCCGCCTTATTTTTTGGAGAAAATCTTTTTTTATTTATATTAAAGAAATTCTCAAAACTACAAGCAATTTTTTTCATATTTTTCCTAACAATCTTCTGTTATTTTTGTATTATTAACATGCAACGCCTTTATGTACTTCCTATTAATCCTGTCCTTCTATATTATATTCAGCATCCTTTATTTGTAGTTTTTAAAGGAGTGATAGCTATGTCCTATATAGCTATTGGCTATGTTTCCTATCCCTTTTTTTCCAGTTCCCATTCTACTTCATTAAAAAACCTAGGCCTAGGAATTATTTTTCTTTTATGTAGTATACTTTTATGTCCTTTAAATGGAAACGCTGATTTAGGACATTTACTTTTAAATAACTTATCCCTTTACTATTTTTTTGGAGTACTTGGCTCCTTTAGTATAGTTCTACTTTGTAAAAATGTAACGGTAAAAAATGAGTTCCATCCTTTGAATCCTATTTTTATGTTGTTTCAATCCATTAAATTTTTTGGGTCTCACACAATTGTTCTTATGGCCACACACTTAAACTTATATATTTCTTATATAGCTATTCGCATTATACTATTCTTTTCTCCATCTATGGAATCCCATCCTCTCCCCATGTCTTTTTGGACCTTTATCCTTATTATGGCATTGGAGACAGCACTTATCATCTTCTTTGAAAGAATACAAAAACTATATAAAACTTATAAAAAACATTAAAAAGAGGTCGCAAAAAGTCCATTCTTTCTGCGACCTCTTTTTTTCTGTTTTAAGCATTATCAATCATATTACGTAAATCATCTTTCGATCGAACCCCAGAAAAAGATTGAACTGGTTCCCCATTTTTAAATACTGTAAGAGTGGGAATTGTCATAATATTATATTTCTGGGCTATCTTCATATTATCATCAATATTCAGCTTTCCAACTTTTACCTTTCCTTTATACTCTTCACCAATTTCTTCTACAATCGGCGCCATCATTTTACATGGGCTGCACCAGTCAGCATAAAAATCTACTAATACTGGAATATCTGACTGAAGCACCTCTTGATCAAAATTATCTTCTTTAAAAATATCTGCCATAAAAACTCCTCCTTTGCCTTTAATAAAACTATTATTCCCGTTAATTATTATATATGTAACTTGTATATTTTACCATAAAAAAAAAGAAATTTCATCGGTAAATTATATATTTACAAATAGGGCTTCCTTGAGATAAAAATTTTTCTTCATATTCGGTCATAATATTTCCTTTACACATATCCTTATCTTTGTACAAATCATAAGTACTTTTTTCTAGCTTCCATCCTCCATAGTCTAGTTCTTCTAATGCAAAATCAAATAGTCCCTTATTGTCTGTCTTAAACTCAATCCGTCCATTTTTCGTTAATATTCTACTATAAAGCCCCAAAAATTCTCTAGAGGGAAGACGTCTCTTGGCATGCCTGTCTTTTGGCCATGGATCAGAAAAATTTAAGTAGATTTTTTCAATCTCTCCTTCTCCAAATACATCTTCCAGCCTTCTTGCATCCATGCAAAGGAAAAGCAAATTTTTAAGAGGTTTTTCTTCCATTTTCTGAATTGCTCTTAAAAGTACACTTGCATAGCGTTCAATGCCAATATAATTTATATTAGGATTACTTTTGGCCATTTCAAATAGAAACTGGCCCTTTCCCATGCCAATTTCAATGTACACTGGATAACCATTTTGAAATTTCTCTCTCCATTTTCCCTTGTAATTCTCCTCATTTTTCACTACATAATCGCTGGAAGCGATAACATCCTCAGCTCCTGGAATTTTCCTTAATCGCATAACCCTCATCCCCCTTTTACCTAATGGATTTTCTTTCCATTTTGTTGTAAGAACTTTCCTAACTGTTTGTATATTATACATTATTTGTATTATACTAAACTTTAGTAGATTTTAAAATAAATAGATATATAATTTTATTTGACATTTTACGCTATTTTGTTTAGACTGGAAAAAAGCCTTTTGTAATTTTGGTTTTGGGAGAGAATACACATGAAAACAAAGTATTGTATATGGCCTAATTTTATTTTATTCTTTTTGTGTTTTTATAATATTTGCACAGTTTTTGCTGATGAAATAGTGGATCTTGAACAAGAAATTGCATTTCGAAAATCTATACCTATTGAATCGAATCAAGTAAAAAATTGGCCAGATGGACCTATTGTTGGAGCCAAATCCGCAATACTATTAGATGCTGACACTGGAACTATTTTATACGAAAAAAACGTCCATGAACAGCTTTACCCTGCAAGTATTACTAAGTTAATGACCTGTCTTGTAGCCATTGAGCATTCAGAAATGGATGAAATCGTAACTTTTTCTAAAGATGCTGTTTTTGGTATTGAAAGAGATTCCAGCAATGTAGGAATAGACCCAGGAGAAGAATTAACTATGGAGGAATGTCTCTATAGCATACTTTTAGCCTCAGCAAATGAGGTGTCTTGGGCAGTTGCTGAACATGTAGGGGGCGATTTAGAAACTTTTGTGAATATGATGAACACAAAAGCCCTGGAACTTGGATGTAAAAATACCCATTTTAACAACTCAAACGGCTTACCTGATCCAGAACATTATACGAGTGCCTATGATATGGCCCTCATTGCCCAAGAATTTTATAAAAACGATATACTTTCCAAAATTTCTGGAACTTTGTATTATACTATAACTCCAAGTGAAAAGCAACCTGATGAGTTTATTATGAAAAATCACCACAAAATGATTCCACCATTAGAATTTTCTTATGAATATACTTTGGGAGGTAAAACCGGCTTCACCAATGCAGCAAGGCAAACTCTTGTAACTTGTGGGGAAAAAGATGGAATGAGGCTAATATGCGTGGTTATGATGGACGAATATCCTGACCAATATAAGGATACCATCCAGCTACTTGATTATGGTTTTGAGCAATTTCAGAAAGTAAACATTTCTGAAAATGAGACCACATATACAATGGAAACTGAAGCGTTCTTTGACACAAATGTAGATATATTGGGAAGCTCAAAAAAAATTCTCTCTATTAATCCATCTAAATATCTTATGATTCCTAAAACTGCTGTATTTTCTGATTTGCATTCAGAATTGACCTATGATAGTAATCAAAGCGATTATTTAGCAATCGTAACCTATTATTTTGAAGGAAAATACGTGGGAGAAGCACAAATTGAAATCTCTCACTCAGCAGAAAATATCTTTGATTTTAGTAATGGATATGTCACTGAAAATCAGAATTCTTTAACTATAAATACAAAAAAACATGTAATATTCATTAATATAAGAATATTATTTTTTGTTCTTTTAGGTACTTCTGCTGCCATTTTTCTTTTTTTCTTTCTTTTTTATTCCATTAAGAGAAAAGAAACCCAGCCCCTTACTATCTCTGGTATAAAGAAAAGAAGCAGAAGGAAAAGGCGCTCTAGCTATCCATACGATTTTGATAAGAAAAATTATCGTTTTAAAATTTAAAGATATATCATATAAAAATAGTATATTTGCCATTTACTATAGGACAAATATACTATTTTTATTTGTTCAATCAACTCAAATTTTTTGACTTTAAATCATAAATATAAGGACAAATATATTAGGCAAAACACCAAAGATCTTTTTTATTAGATAGATATGTTTATATTTTGATATGCCTTTAGAAAATCCATAAACATATGAATTGTAACATACGCATCATATTGTACTTAATTTTTTACTATGTTCACCAACTACTTTTTTTAAAACTGTAACATCCTGTTCCAAGTATGTAATCTTTTTTGTATTTTCTACATAAATTGCCGCTGCAGGTAAAAAATTTTCAACAAGTAGTTTCATTGTTGGCTGTAACTCATTTTCAATAATCAACATAATTTTCATCACACCTTGCTTCACTTCACCCATTTCTCTCTTTAGTTCTTGGACATCCTCTTTCACTTCGCCCATTTCTCTCTTTAGTTCCTGGACATCCTCTTTTACCTCCACCATTTCTCTCTTTAGTTCCTGGACATCCTCTTTTACCTCCACCATTTCTCTCTTTAGTTCCTGGACATCCTCTTTCACTTCACCCATTTCTTTCTTTAGTTCTTGGACATCCTCTTTTACCTCCACCATTTCCCTCTTTAGTTCCTGGACATCCTCTTTCACTTCACCCATTTCTTTCTTTAGTTCTTGGACATCCTCTTTTACCTCCACCATTTCCCTCTTTAGTTCCTGGACATCCTCTTTTACCTCCACCATTTCCCTCTTTAGTTCCTGGACATCCTCTTTTACCTCCACCATTTCTCTCTTTAGTTCTTGGACATCCTCTTTCACCTCCACCATTTCTCTCTTTAATTCCTGGACGTCCTCTTTTACCTCTACCATTTCTCTCTTTAGTTCTTGGACATCCTCTTTCACTTCACCCATTTCCCTCTTTAGTTCCTGGACATCCTCTTTTATCTCTACCATTTCTCTCTTTAATTCCTGGACATCCTCTTTTACTTCACCCACTTCTCTCTTTAGTTCCTGGACATCCTCTTTTACTTCACCCACTTCTCTCTTTAGTTCTTGGACATCCTCTTTTACTTCACCCACTTCTCTCTTCAGTTCTCGGACATCTTCTTTCACCTCCACCATTTCTCTCTTTAGTTCCTGGACGTCCCCTTTTACCTCACCCACTTCTTGCTTTAATACTTGAATGTCTTCTGTTGATTTATCTTTAAGCATTTCGTTCACCTCCATATATATCATACTCTATTTATATAATATATTCAAGTATTATTTATATTTATATAATATACTTCTTAGAATCAACTTATAGTATTTCATAAACTAGTCTTTTTCAGAATGTAGTAAGTAAATCTTCAAATAGTGACCCCTACTCCTTTGTTTCTTCTCTTTAGCTCTTTAAAATATCCAGCTACACAAAGTGTTATGGCAGCTCCTAATAAGGTAAAAGCAAAATAAATGATTAAGTTCCATCTGCCCATATCTGGAATATTCCCTAATACAACTGTTCCTAAAAAATTAAATAGAAAATGAAATAAAATACATGCCTTTATATGTCCATAAGCCTCCTTTATATATCCAATGGCAATCCCTAGCACAAAAGCATATATTCCTTGTACGACATTCAAATGGCAAAGCCCAAAGGCCATTGCCTGTATAACATTCGCTGCCCAAAATTTTTCTCCTCTCTTTTTTGCCATCTCCATTGTAATCCCTCTAAAAATAAGTTCTTCTCCAACAGGAGCAATGAAAACAGCTGCTATCATAGAAAAGAATTCTAAGCTACTGAATCCAGCCTTATCCATTAATTCCATATAATTGTTCATCCATTCTGGCTTCCACTCCAATAGCATTGATAAGATACCTGATATCAGCAGCTGAAATCCAATGGAAAATATTCCAAGAAATACTATATCTTTATTTTTCATGCTCTGACCTACTGTTTTTTTATTTTTATAAAAGCCAAAATAATACCAAACTCCAAATATGAGTAATCCAATAACATGATATGCAAATAATACAATGCCTATATTCTGGTAATAAACCTCTATTACCCTTTCCTTTATAATGGAAGTCTCTAGAATTCCTTCCCTCATATTTTGCAGCTGTACATCCCATAAAATAATAGCATATGCAATAAAAGATACCATGTTCTGAATAATAAAAGATACTATAAAAGGTGTGAGACAAAACACAACCGTTCCTAATCCTTTTAATTTTTTCATAGTTATTCCCATACCTTTCTCTCAATCTTTATGTCTCTTTGTTCTTCCCTGTCTCTTACATTTCATTCTTTTTTCTTTTATTTCCACCACATCTTCCTTTGAAATCAACTTTAAGGTTTTAATAATATAGACACCTCCTTCCTTAGTTTTTTTTATTCGAATTTTACCTTTCATATATCCATGGCGAAAACAATAAGAGATGGAGTAGTAATGTTTTCTATTTGTTGTAAACCACCGCACCCTTTTGGTCCCATTTTTTCCACAAATAGGACATCTCGTACTCGTTACTTCCCTCTCTCCCATAGCTGTTGTTTTTGAATCAAAAACTCTGGAAATATATTTGGAATAATTAGAAAACGAAACATGGATCTCCTCTACTTTATTTTTAGGAGGCATAAAAACATCAAAAGAGAAGTTTTCTTCTACATTAGAATCTCCCATTTCCTTCCATACTAATGAAGCATAATATGCGTCATAAAAAGCCATATGAAATGGATGTTCCTTATTTAGATTTAAATATTCAACAGCATATTCTAGTGATCTTCTGACTTTTCCATCTTCATAAAGTAAACTAAAAAACTTTTGTATATCATAATATAGGATAGGACCTCCTGATAAACTTTCCATATGATAATATTGCATATTCCTCTGAAATTCTGTTAAATCAAGAGAACCCCATGTACAAAATAAATAATTTTCTCCACACCATTCTAAAAAATCTTTAGCTGCATCTGGAAAATATTTCCCTTTTTCCAACTCCTCCATGTCCAATTGAATAATCCTTTTTGTAATAGGGTGGATTTTTCTGTATACCTGAGGTTTTATCAACTGTCTATAACTTCCAATAATATTTTTATTAGAATCTAACTTTACAGCTCCTATTTCCACAATTTCAAAGGGAAAGTCTTTATTTCCCTTTTCACTTTGATTCCATTCTAAATCCAATACAATATAATCCATGAATCATCCTCTACTGTACTAAGTTTCCACTTTATTATACTCTTTCATAATTCATTTCGCCATCTTTTTTTCACTTGACTAATAGGAAAAACAGTAGTATACTGGTTTAAAAATCAGGGGAGCCAAGAGAACTTGGCTGAGAGTAGACTACACAAATGTCGAATACCCTTAACCTGATCTGGATAATGCCAGCGTAGGGAGTATATGAAAAGTATATGAAATATGAAGTCTTTTATTTTTTCTATTTAGATTTTTAGATTTCTATAATTATATTGTCATATATTCCTGTCCTGACATAAGACAGGAATTTTTTTATTACAATGAAACCTTTATTTTTCTTTGAAAGGAGAAAAAACATGAATGCAAGTGTAGCAATCCAATCACTACCTCAAGTAACAAATGATGAAGAATTAATCCGTATTGTAGACCAAGTCATTGATTATATTAAAAGCACAGGATTTAATTATTATGTAGGTCCATTTGAAACAACTATAGAAGGAGATTATGAGCAGCTGATGGAAATAGTAAAAAATTGTCAGTATATTGCCATTAAAGCAGGGGCTCCCTCTGTTGCCGCATATATTAAAATCACTTACAAACCACAAGGAGAGGTTCTTACTATTGAAAAAAAAGTTACAAAGCATCATCAATAAACTATATTTTTTAAGCACCCTAGGAGGAATTTTTCTTATTTGGCAATTTTTGTCCTATTCTTCTATTATTCCTCCTTTCCTTCTTCCATCACCCGCTAAGGTAATCCAAGCTTTGATTTTGGACTTTCCACTTCTCATGGAACATTCTAAAATAACTTTGATAGAAGGACTTTTAGGACTATTTATTGGAATTGCCATAGGCTTTTGTACAGCTGTTTTTATGGATCATTTTCATAAGCTTTATCAAGCTTTTTATCCTATTATAATTATAACTCAAACCATCCCTACCATTGCCATTGCTCCTCTCCTAGTTTTATGGTTAGGCTATGGTATAGCCCCAAAAATAACCCTTATTGTAATCGTTACCTTCTTTCCCATAGCTGTAGGGCTATTAGAAGGGTTTCAATCTGCTGATGGAGACACTTTAAATCTTTTACGATCTATGGGGGCAAATCATGTGCAAATATTTTGGCATGTAAAATTTCCAGGAGCTTTGGGACGTTTTTTCGCTGGCCTTAAAATATCGGTCTCTTATTCTATTGTAGGAGCTGTTATTTCTGAATGGCTGGGAGGATATGGGGGACTTGGTGTGTATATGACAAGGGTACGCAAGTCTTATGCCTTTGATAAAATGTTTGCTGTCATTTTCCTCATTTCTGCTCTAAGTCTACTCTTAATGTATGGAGTAAAAAAACTAGAAAAAATATGCATGCCATGGAATGCATAGACTCTGTCTATGTTATTTTATATAAAATTAAAAAAGGTACAGGTATTATTATGAAAAGAATTATATTAACCTCTCTTTTAGTATGGACAATAATTGTATCCTTAGCTGCCTGCAGCAACAATAATAGTAAAACAACACAAGCAGCTAAGGATGCAGAAATAAACAAAATTACTTTTGTTTTAGATTGGACCCCCAACACAAATCACACTGGTCTGTACATAGCCCAAGAAAAAGGCTATTTTAAAGACGCAGGTCTAGAAGTAGAAATTATTCAACCCCCAGAAGATGGGGCAAGTGCCCTTGTGGCAGGGGGAAAAGCTCAATTTGGCGTTGACTTTCAGGATACCATTGCACCTGGATTTGCAAATAATGATCCCCTTCCTGTTACAGCAGTAGCTGCCTTAGTCCAGCATAATACCTCAGGCATCATTTCCAGAAAAGGAGAGGGTATTAACAGCCCTAAAGGAATGGAAGGGAAGATGTATGCTACTTGGGATATGGAAGTAGAAAAGGCAATCATTCAAAATGTTGTTGAAAAGGATGGAGGAGATTATGCAAAAATTCATATGATTCCCTCCAATGTGACAGATGAAGTGACTGCTCTTTTGACAAAACAAGTGGATGCCATTTGGGTCTACTATGGCTGGGGCGGGATTGCAACGGAGATAAGTGAGCTTCCCACCGACTTCTTTGCTTTTAAAGATATAAATCCTGTTTTTGATTATTATACTCCTATCCTTATAGCCAATAACGACTTCCTATCCTCCCATTTTACTGTTGCAAAATCATTTTTAGCTGCCCTTCGAAAAGGATACGAAGATGCCATTCAAAATCCTCAAGAAGCAGCTGAAATTTTATGTAAAGCAGCTCCAGAATTAAACAAGGAACTTGTTCTAAAGAGTCAGGAGTGGCTGAAGGATAAGTACCAAGGGGAATCTGAACAATGGGGATACATAGATCAAACCCGATGGGACCAATTTTATCAATGGCTTTTTGAAAATGGATTAATTTCAAAAGAAATTCCTCCTGGCTTTGGATTTTCCAATGACTATCTTACTTATTAAGGAAGTTTCTAATGGAACTATTAAAGACATCATATATTTCCAAAGATTTTGGCGAAAAAAAAATAATTGAAAATGTTTCTATCACCCTTGGGCATCAAGAAATAGTAAGTCTTCTAGGAGTTAGTGGTGTGGGGAAAACAACTCTTTTTCATATAATATCAGGGCTAATGGAACCAGATAAAGGCAATGTTTTTCTTTCAGGCCAAGACATCACTGGGAAACCGGGATATGTTAGCTATATGTTGCAAAAGGATCTCCTCCTTCCATATAAAACAATTGAAGAAAATGTAGCTCTTCCTCTCATAATCAATGGGTTGAAAAAAAAAGAGGCTTTAAAAAAAATCCATCCTTATTTTTTCCAATTTGGTCTGGAAGGAACAGAAAAAAAATATCCCCATCAGCTCTCTGGGGGTATGAGGCAAAGAGCTGCTCTCTTAAGAACTTATCTATTTTCAAAGGGTGTTATTCTTCTAGACGAGCCTTTCAGTGCCTTAGATACTATTACAAAAACGTCTATGCACCAGTGGTATTTAAATATGATGGAGCAAATACACCTCTCAACCTTATTTATTACCCATGATATAGAGGAAGCGATTCGTCTGTCCGATCGTATATACCTTTTGTCTGGCCGTCCTGGCAGGATAACAAAGGAACTACTTATCTCAGAAAAAAAGCCAAGAGGGAAAGATTTTCATCTTACAGAGCAATTTTTATATTATAAGAAAGAAATCTTTTCCTCAATTTTATAAAAGGTTTTCCCTAATCGTTCACCGAAAAAAAAGGATTATGTGTAAATAGTTATTGTGTTTGTACATAATCCTTTCCCTTTAAAAGAGTAAGTATACTAGTGTTAAAGTCAGACCTAGACATACCATGAATAATCCAAAGGAAAGGCTTCTCCTAATAATCTGGTTATTTTCTATTAATTCATCCCTTATAACAGCCAGTCTATGGACATAAGACCGTCTTCCTGTTCTTTTTTCTCCTTTTTGTCTCCAATTTGCAATAAAGTCCATCATGCTTCCCATTTTATAAGTTAGATAGCTTCCTTCCAATAATTCATTATCTACTTTTTTGTCCCTATAAACTGTTTTGCGAAGGAAAACAATTAAATTATCTAAAAATCTATCACAAAATCTACTGACTGTTCCTCCTACAAGAGGAAGAAAACCAAAAAGCAGTGGTTCATATATCTTATGTTCTAAACTTAATGGTGTTGGCCACCCATTTATATATCTTTTCTTACCCTCTATATTCTTTCTCATAAGAAGAAGTCGAATGCATAAGAAATACACAAGGATACCTATAAAAATAGATAGAAAAGCCCCTTTTAAATTGTTAAAGGAAAAAAAGGAAATAGAAGGATAAATTTCTTTTAAAAAGGAACTATTTTTTGCAAAAAAGGGTAAAATTCCTATGATAGGTAAAAGAGCCCCACTAACAATAAGAACTCCTTGGCTAAGTTTTCCCATATAATTTTCACTTATTTTCAAAAAGGTTGTTTGTATTTTCTCATCTACATTCTTTTCTAAAAAAATACATACATAGAGCTTAAGACAATATGCAATTGTTAAACCTCCGCATACTAAAAATAATACTTCACTCCACTTTATAAAGGAGGTTGCAGATCTTGTTAAGTTCATTGCCTCTATAATACTCTCATGAAGGAGCGTTTTACTAATATATCCATTCCAAAAAGGAATTCCTCCCATCCCTAACATTCCCATAAGAAATATGCCATGAAGTAATGGTTTTCCCTTTCCAAAGCCTCTTATTTCATTTAGATCCAATTTATGAATATTATGATAAATAACTCCTGCTGCCAGAAATAAAACAAGCTTTATGAAAGAGTGATTCACCATATGAAAGATCGTTCCTAAAACAGCAAGGGCGTTTTCCTTTCCTAGTATTCCCTGGAGTCCTATACCTATTAATATAAATCCTATTTGAGACATAGAAGAGCAAGCCAGCGTTCTCTTTAAATCCATTGAACATATAGCTAAAACTGCCCCTAAAACTGCCGTAATGTCTCCTACTGCTAACACCCCTATTCCCCATATAGGATCGTGTAAGAAAATATAATGAGTTATTGCTAATATACCAAATATTCCTGTTTTTGTTAATATACCAGACAATAAGGCGCTGGCTGGAGCTGGAGCTGCAGGATGAGCCTGGGGAAGCCATATATGCAGGGGAAAAACCCCTGCCTTTGCTCCAAACCCAAGAAAAATACAGACGCCTGCCCCATATATTTTCCTTCTATCAGAATAATCCTTACATAAAGATATCAACTTGTCCATTTCCAGTGTTCCTACTGCCTCGTAGAGAATGAACAAACCCATGAGTAAAAGAAGACCTCCAAAAACTGCCACTGTTAAATATGTAGAAGCAGCTTTTAAAGCTTCCTTTTTCTCATTTTGAGCGACCCACACATAAGATGTAAAAGACAAGACTTCAAAAAATAAAAAGGTAGTATAAAGGTCAGCAGAAAGAAAAACACCCATCGTTGCTCCCAAAGTCAAGAGATTAAAAAAATAGTACCTATCTCTCTTTTCATCATTCAAAAAATACTCTCTAGAAAACAATCCTGCCATAAGCCACATAAATCCAGCGATCATACTGTACAAAGCACGGAAATTATCAATTCTTAAATGAATTCCCATACCTCCAAAAATATAAAAATAAAAATCAGAACTACCATTTAAGAGAAAATTTGTACATAAAAAGATAGTAAGAGAAAATTCTAGTGCAACTGATAAAATCATTATGAAATCAATATGCTTTTTATTCTTCTTTCCCATAAAAAAGGAAAAAAAAGCACAAATTATAGGGAATATTATCATAATTAACAGCCAGAAATTACCCCACATAAAAACCTCCGATCCAATACCATCATTCAAAAGTTTACCATCGACCCTTTGCTATGTTTTCAAAAAGTAATACTATGGGTTTTGAAAATAATCCAAAATATACAATGAAAACAGTTAATACTATAAGCGGCAGAATCATATACCAATTGGGATCTTGTACCTGTTGTTTCCCATAATTTACTTCTGCCAGAGGAAACAATCCCCTGATGACAATGGCCATCATATAAATCCCTGTCAGTAAACCTGACAAGAGTAATGCCCCTATCCCAATATAAGCTATTGGGTTATCACTTAAAACGGCAGCCTTAGCTAAATTCCACTTGCTTATAAACCCACACAGTCCTGGCACACCCATTAATGAAAAGCTTGCAATTCCTAAAATGCCAAACACCTTTGGCATTTTTCTTCCCAATCCATCTAACTCATAAATAAATTCCTTTTCTGTTTGTTTTATTACTGCTCCTGCACAAAAAAATGCACATATTTTCATAATACCGTGAAATACCATATGGCTCAACGCTCCTGCTAAACCTAAAGGCGTCATAAGGGCGGCGCCAAATAGCAAATAAGATAAATTACTTATGGTAGAATAGGCAAGACGTCTTTTTAAATGCCTTTCCTTTAGTGCCATACTACAACCATAAAGAATGGTAATTATTACAGCTGTCATCACAATATCTTGAGCCCATGTTCCCCGAAGAAAATCTGCACCAAAATTATAATAGGTAATTCGAAGAATGGCAAAGGCTCCAGACTTTACTACTGCAACTGCATGTAATAAAGCAGTCACAGGTGTTGGAGCCACTCCTGCCCTTGGAAGCCAAGAACTAAATGGAAAAAGAGCTGCCTTAACGCCAAATCCAAAAAAGGAAAGAACATACACAAACAAAAGAGTGTTTCTTACTCCCCCTAAATTTTCTGGCTGTAATACCCCTCCAAGCACAAACTCAGTTGTTCCATGCCCATAGCTTAAAATAAAAATCAGGCCAATAAAGGCAAAAGCCGCCCCTCCAAGAGAATAATATAAGTATTTTCTACTAGCTAAAACAGCTTCTCTAGTCATTGTATAAAATACTAAAGGCAAAGTGACAAGAGTCAACATCTCGTAAAAAAAATACAAGGTTACAAGATTTGCTGCAAAGGCAATTCCTAGCGTCACTGCGTAAGTAACTGTATAAAATAGAAAAAAAGAACGTTTTCTTTCTGCATTTCTCATATATTCAAAAGCATATAAGGTTGCCAATGGCCAAAGGACAGCTATTAATCCTGCAAAAGTTGCAGATAGACCATCCATATGAAAAGCAATGGTTAAATTCGCTGCAAATTCAAAAACAACTAGTGAACTTTCAGGCCTATGGGTAATAGAATAAAATACAAGGAAACTTGTGAGAAGAACAATAGTCTCTACAAATATTTCCAAATAAGCCTGCCGCTTAGGTTTAATAACACAAATGCAGGCTCCCCCAAAAAAAGGAAGTAAAATTATTATTAAAAGAAATATTTCCTTCATTTTAACAGCCATACCTTTCCTATAGTAATTGTTCAGCAATATTTCCAATATAAGTTACTAAACGGTTGGGAAACATTCCAATTCCTATTGCTAAAACAGTAAGAATCAATATGGGAATGACCATCACCTTTCTAAGCTCATCCCTCTTATAAGTCCAATCTGCTTTTGGAAAAAATCCATTCATTGTAATAGGGAGAACATAGCCTGCTGTTAGTAAGGCACTTACAACTAAAATAATAGGCCCTATCCAGGAAAATACTGAAATGCCAGACTCCAAGCTTCCTATAGCTAAAAACCACTTACTTAAAAACCCGCCAGCTGGAGGAATTCCAATTAAAGATAAAGAAAGCAAGGTATAGCACCATAAGGTGAACGGCATTTTTTTCCCTATTCCATCCAAATGCTCTACCTTTATATTTCCAGTTTTGAAAATCATTCCTCCAATGGCAAGGAACAATCCTGTTTTCACAAATATATGGACGCATGTATGGAATAAAGCTCCCACAAATCCTTTTGGCTCCAATAAAGATAAGCCAAATAATATATAAGAAATCTGACTAACTGTTGAATAAGCAAATCTTTTTTTTACAATCGACTCCTTATAAGCAAGCATAGAACCCATAAATATTGTAATTAAAGATAGAGTCATCCAAACTTGCTGTACCCAGGAGCCCTTCAAGAAATCTGCACCAAATATCTCAAATACAATTCTTATGATTGCAAAAACACCTGCTTTTACAATTATACCTGATAAAATACCACTTGCAGGCGCTGGGGCAACTGGGTGGGCGGAAGAAAGCCACCCATGCATGGGGAACATTCCTGCTTTCACTGAAAATCCTATGAGCATGAAAAATGCAATGAAGAGAAAAAACTCCTCTTTTCCTTGAAGTAAAGAAGGATCTAGTACTCCTCCTGGGGTAAATTCTAGCGTTGTTCCATACTGATATAGGAAATAAATTCCAAAAAGGGCCATATATGCACCACAAAGAGAGTAAAACATATACTTCATAGCCGCCATAACAGCTTCTCTTGTCTGAGCATAGATAACAAGAAAAAAGGAAGTTAAAGTTAACAACTCATAAAAAATATACAAAGTTACAATATTTCCAGAAAAAATAAGACCAAGAAAAACACCATATACTATTAAGTAGAATCCAAAATATCTTTTCTCGTTTCTCTCATGTTCCATATATCCAAAAGAATAAAGGCCAGATAAAATAAAGGCTATTGTCACAAGGCTGGCAAATAGTCTGCCCATATTATCTATTTTAAAATATATAGGAATCGATTCCATAAACTCGTACAATGTATAGGTCATTGCTCTTCCCGTAATAATATTGGAAACAAATCCTCCTGTAATCCCAAAAACTCCTAACATATAAATTTGTATTTTTTTCCTATCCTTCACTTTGGGATAACATAAAAGTACAAATCCAGAAATTATTGGAAATACTATAGAAAATAATATTAGTATATTTTTGCTCATTTTCAGACCCTCCTAAGCAAGCATATCAAGGCCAGTCTGTATCATCTCAACAATAGGCTGAGACCAAAGTCCAAGTGTTACATTTACTATTCCAAAACATATAATAGATACGCTATAAGAAAGGTTCGTAAAAAAACGTATTTTCTCATATGTAGATTCTTTTGCAGGAGTATAAATACGTATGACTGTCTTCATAAAATAGATGGTATTCAAAATAGTACTTATGCCAAGAACAATCAATGCTGGAAGCATTTTTCCAGGCACTTGTAAGGAAGATTGGGCAAACATAAATTTGGAAATAAATCCAGAAAAAAGTGGGACTCCTACCATGGATAAAGAGCCAATTGTAAATCCTACTCCAGCAATCATATTCCGATATCCAGCCCCAGTCAGATCGGCAAATTTTTTGCTCTCATTGGAAGCGTCTGTAATCCCTACTGCTGAAATAAAAAGGAGAGCTTTCGAAGCAGCATGGGAAAAAATATGAAAAATGCCAGCCGTCATAGCAAGTTTTGTTCCCAACCCTATACCTATATAAATGTAACCAATTTGTGCAACAGAAGAGAAGGCAATCATCCTTCTTATATCATTTTCTTTAATAGCTCCTAAAGATCCCATAATCATTCCACAAATTCCAAATGCAAATAAAATATGGATAATCTTGCTGTCTCTAATAATTGCAAATCCAATAATCCGATAAAAAATCTTAATAAGGAGAAAAATATATCCTTTGGAAACAAGGCTAGATAAAATCGCTGAGGATGAAACTGTTGAGTATCCATAGGCATCTGGTAGCCAAGAATGAAAAGGATATAATGCACTTTTTATAGCAAGTCCAATAGAAATAAAAGCTATAGCAAGAATAATAGGAACCGTATACATTCCTTGTTCCACTATAATAGCTATTTCCATTTGAATGTATGACATGAGCAGATGTCCTGTCAAATCATATAAAAGACAAATACCTATGAGAAGAAGACCAGAACCTAAAAGACTCATTATCATATATCGAGTAGCCGCTTCTATTGTCCTTCCAGTCTGTCTTATCATAATCAAACCACAAGCAGATATTGTATTAATCTCTACAAATACATATGCGGTAAATAAATCATTTGTATAAATTAAAGCGAGGAGAGAACTTAACAATAAATTCACCAAAATATAATATAGATTTACTTTATTCTCTTCTATCTCTTTGATTAAATGCTTCCTTCCTCCAATAAGAGAACATAACATGATGACACAGAAAAAAAATGCCATAAAAGCTTCCAACACTCCTGCTCTTATTTCGTTTCCCCATGGCGCTGGAAAATGCCCCATTCTATAAATATAACTTTCTCCCTTTTGCATTAGATACAAAAAAAGAACAAAGGACATAACGCCCACAAAAAAAACAACAAATGTATTTAGTCTTTTTGCATTTTTACCTGATAAAACAGAACTAACAATTCCAGAAAACATGGAAAGGATAATAGAAAAAAAAGGAATATTTTGAACAAAGTCCATTACTTATCCTCCTTTTTCAATAAAGTGGATATTTCATCTAAATCAAGAGTGTGATAACGTCTGTAAAGGCGAATTGTCAAGGAAAGCATAAGAGCTGTCACAGAAACAGAAACGACAATACCTGTAAGTACAAGTCCACTTGGAACAGGATTAATATATGTTTCCACATCCTGTATCCCATTTACTACAATAGGAGCCATTCTACCTGTAATATACCCTTTCTCTGCCAAAAATAAATAAACGGCAGTATCCATAATATTTAAGCCTATAATTTTTTTAATTAAATTTTTCTTTAAAAGAAGATTGGAAAAACCAATCCCAAATAGAATCATTGCTACAACTTCTCCATAATTTGTCCACAAATGAGGACCCATCTTAAAAGCCTCCTTTACGGAATAAAGCATAAAATGCATAGATAGTGCATGCTACTATTAGTCCTACACAAATGTTCAAAGGCAGAATCAAACCACTGCTCAAAATTGCTCCAGGAGTCCCTAAAGGAATTTTACTTGGAATATGGTTGGCCCCTGTATAAAAAGAATAACTTTTTGCCAAGCAATAAAAGGTTAAAGAGCAAAAGCAAACCCATTTATATGTTTTTTCTGTAAAAAAACGTTCTGTTTTCTTAAATCCAAAAGCGTTTAAATACAAAATCAATCCACCTCCAATAATAGAGCCTCCTGAAAATCCCCCTCCTGGCGACAAATGCCCATTTAAAATAATGTATATACCAAAAATTATAATAAATGGTACAAGAATAGATGCAACTCCTTGTAAAATCGCATCATTTTTAGGCTCATAAACTCTATCATTTGCCTCTGCCTCTTCTTTAGTCAAACTACCATCCCTTTTTTTATTTCTTTCAATACGCATCAAAATAAAAACAGTAATGGTGGATATAAACAAAACATTCGACTCCCCAAATGTGTCAAAGGCTCTATAATCCAAAATCATCCCTGTAACAATATTCACTGCCCCTGTTTCTTGAAGTCCCTTTTCAATATATCTTCGAGATACAACATTGTTATCAGGATTATTGGCGTTTCCTGTTTTAGGAAGAAAAGAAACGGTATAAATCAGAACACTTATTAATATTATGCAAAAAACCACAGACATAAATCGATAAAAATATTGAAAATATTTTATCTCTCTATTCCGTTCCATATCATATACTTTTTCTAATAAAAGCTTGTGGTCCTCATCTATTTCTTCTAAAGTCACCTTTGATTCTTTAGAGGATTCTTCCTTCATTTCTATTTTTCCTAAAAAGGGATCTTCCTCTCCAGACAGCCATCTAAAAAATTTACCAGCTTTTGTCTTTGCATATTCTTCCTCAGACTTTCGCCTACTCATCTCTTTCGTCCCCCTTTATAGCATGAATTTTCTTAAGGGTGACAAAAAATAAAACACTTGTTACTCCTCCGCCTACAGCTGCCTCTGTAATCGCTAAATCAGGTGATTCCAATAAAATCCACAAAATAGACATGACAAGACTGTAGGACATAAAAATAATAATGGCTGTAAGCAGGTTTTTTGTAAAACTAACAGCAATCGCACAAACAATGAGCACTGTTAATAACATGATTTGAAATACTTCCATTATTGTTTCACCTCACATTTTTCATTTATCTTCTCATTAGTAGTAACTTCTAATCTAGAAATCAAATGGGAAGAAACAGGCGAGGCAAACCAAAAGAATAAAATAACAAGACCAAGTTTCACACTTGTAAAATTCCAGCCACTTATAACCATAAGACCACTCAAAGTAGAAAGTATACCTAGGGTATCTCCCATAGCAGCTGCATGCATACGATTCAATACGTATTGCAGTTTATATACTCCATATAACTCTATAGCAAAAATAAATAACCCATTTAAAATAAGCAACGCTCCTATAGAAAATTGAAACCATTCTAAAATTTTCATAATCTGCCCTCTTACTTTTCCTTTTCTTTTCTCTCTCTGTAAACACCCATATAAACCTTTGTCAATACAATAACAGACAAAAAACTTATCATTGCATATATTAAACTTACATCTACTAAATATCCTTCGCCTAACATGAGAGCTAATATACAAATCATAACAATAATTAAGGTTCCCATCATATTGATGGCTACAATTCTATCTGCAACTTTAGGCCCTATTACCGCCCTTATTAAGCATAAACATGCCATAACTGCTAAAATAATTAATATTCCAGTATATAGCAAATGATATAAATGCTTCATTTCCATTGTTTATCTTACTCCTCAATTTTTTCCAATAATTTAACAAAGACAGAATCCTCTATCCCATTTGCAAGGTCCTTGTCCAAACAATGTACTGTGTACTCATCTTCCTCTAAATTAACGGTAATGGTCCCTGGCGTTAATGTAATGGAATTTGCCAAAATGACCCTTGCCTCTTTTGTTTTCAGCTTTGTCCGAAATTTAATAATAACAGGTTCAATTTCATATTTTGAAGTAGTAATAAGCTTAATAGTAGCAAAATTCGCCTTCAAAATTTCTAAAACAAGTATCATTCCGTAACCTATAAGAAAAATAAACCCCTTCATTAACTTTTTATCTTTTTTAAAACTAAAATCCATAAACTTACATGTGAAATAGTAAATCATACCCGCTATTGGTAAACCAAATGCTATAATTTCCAATGTAATATTGCCATTTAAAACAATCCACAAAACTAAATAAATTACAAACATAATGCTTACCCTCTTTCTTCTATTATATCTTTATTATAATACAGGAAAGAATTTCTAAAATCAATATTTAAGAACATTTTAATGTCAGATCTAAGCAAGTTTTTTACATATTTTTATTGTATTAGATCAAGTAAATTTAGTATAATAGTGTTAGATTCCTAATGGGAGGTACATAAATAATGGAAAAAAATGGGATAGATACTTTTGAAGATATGTTAAAGTATTATACAGATATAATCAGTCTGATTTCTGACAGTACAGATGACTTTATTTATGTCTGGGATATTAAAAATGACCGTTTGTACTTGTCTCCGTCGATTACAGAGCATTACAATATAAATCTTCATCATACTTTTTGTTCTTTAAATGATTGGCTAAAACTTATTTATGCTGCTGATGCACAAGCC
Organism: uncultured Lachnospiraceae bacterium; assembly: GCA_910589265.1. Taxonomy (GTDB): domain Bacteria; phylum Bacillota; class Clostridia; order Lachnospirales; family Lachnospiraceae; genus MGBC165282. The sequence goes on along the minus strand of CAJUTQ010000060.1, from coordinate 30,397 downwards.
ATTCAACAGGATTTTGAACTAATAAAATCAGGGAAAATACACTCCCATAATACAGAGTATAGAGTAATTAATAAGAAAAAAGAAAAAATATGGGTTAGCTGCAGGGGAAAATGTGTTCCTGACAATGCAGTAATTCCTTCCTTAATGGTTGGCCGAATTTCTGAAAATGCAGTATGCCAAAAATCAGATAGAATTACTGGTCTCTTAAACTTGACCCAACTATCAACTGATTTTAGTAAAATTATACAAAAGCATACCCATGTTTATTTATTAATTATTGGTATAGACAATTTTAAAAATGTGAATGAGAAGTACGGAAAATTATTTGGAGATTACGTATTAAAAATATTTTCTAGTATTATAGAAGAACATATGAGTGAATCAGAACATGTCTATCGCCTTGATGGTGACAAATTTGGCATTCTGTTCTTCACTAAGAAAAAAGAAATCATTAAAACATTTTATCAAAGAGTTAAGTTTAAGTTTATTGAATCTTGCATGTCCTTAGATGAAAATGTGTACTGTAGTATTTCTGCCGGCTGTTCCGTCTATCCTCAAGATTCCTCAAAGTTTGACGAACTTTTAAAATATGCTGAAAGTTCATTAAGTTTAGCAAAAACAACTGGAAAAAGTAATCTTATTTTTTTTAGTATTAAAAATTATAAAAAGCAGCAGTTCCAGTTGGAACTTCATGATGAACTTTTGTATAGTATTAAAAATAACTTCCAGGGTTTCTCCATATTTTATCAACCCCAAGTTTATTTTCCACAAAAAACTTTGCATGGAGCAGAAGCACTATTACGCTGGACTTCAAAAAAATATGGTCCCATCTCTCCTGAAAAATTTATTCCTATTTTAGAACAAACTGGTTTAATTCTTCCTGTAGGAAACTGGGTATTAAAGGAATCAATGAAGCAATGTAAAATATGGAGGAAAACTTTTCCCGATTTTCGCATTAGCATAAACCTTTCTTATATTCAGCTAAAAGGAGACAATCTTGTAAATGTTATTGCCCAGTATCTAGAAGAATTGGAACTTTCTGGAGATGCCGTCACTTTAGAGCTTACGGAAAGTGTACAGCTACAAAATTTCTTTTATTTTAACCAAAAATTTTATCTTTTAAGCCAAAAAGGAATTTCTATTGCCATTGATGACTTTGGGACAGGTTATTCCAGCCTTAGTTACTTGAAATATTTAAATGTAGATATTATTAAAATAGATAAATGTTTTATAAATGAAATTCAAAACAGCGAATATAATTATAAATTGGTGAACAGCATTATAGATTTAGCCCATACTGTTGGTATTGAAGTGTGCGTAGAAGGTACAGAAACATTTGATGAAATACATACATTAGAGAATTTATCTCCAGATCATATCCAAGGCTTTTATTATGGAAAGCCTGTAAATACAGAGGAGTTTACAAAACAATATATTTCCATTTCCAAAGAAAAAAAAGATTCTCTATTTTCATCACATACAGAGGAAAAGAAAAAAAAGGTTCCTTCTTCTAAAAATATTAATCCTAATAATTTTCTCAATATGATAGAATCTTTGGATGAAATAATTTATGTAAGTGATCCCAAAAACTATTCTCTTTATTATATAAATAAATTAGGTCGAAAGTTAACAGGGGTATATGACTATAAAGGTCGTAAATGTTATGAAGTTCTTCAAGGGAGAACTACACCTTGCGATTTTTGTACAAATCACCTAATTCGTAAAAATAATTTTTACTCTTGGGAATATAATAATCCTTATTTACAAAGACATTTTATATTAAGGGATAAATTAATACCTTGGGATGGAACTCTTGCAAGAATGGAAATTGCTATTGATATAACAGAAAAGGAAAATTTGTCAACTCTTACAAAGGAGAAGTTAAAAATGGAAAATGCCATTGTACGGTGTTTTCAGCTCCTTGTAGAATATGAAGATTTAGATTATGCTCTTAAGGCTGTCCTTAGAAACATATGTGAATTTCATCAAGCAAGCAGAGGCCTTATTTTTGAAATTAATCCATCGGAAAGCACATACAGTAATACGTATGAATGGGCAAGAAAAGATGTCCCTGAACAAATACAAAACTTACAAGATAAGGATTTGAATCTTATATGTGAGTGGATGGACAAATTCATGAAAAAAGAAACAATATTAATTGATGACGTTAAGCATTTACAGTCCAGCTCTCCAAAAGGTTTTGAAGAAATGCAACTTCAAAATATTTCATCCATTTTAATTACACCAATTTTTGAAGGAGATTCTATTAAAGGATTTATTCGAATTGATAATCCTGAATATTTATCCACAGATTATACATTTTTGAATACAATATCTTATGTCATTGTTAGTGAAATAAAGCAAAGAAAACTATCTGACTCATTATTTTATATGAGTTACCATGATGCTTTGACTGGGCTTTACAATCGCAATTGTTATACCCATGATATTGATGACTTAAAATCAAGAAATTTAATTACTATTGGTATTATTTTTGCAGATGTTAACGGGCTAAAAAAAGTAAATGACCAAAAAGGGCATGATGCAGGAGATATTCTTATTAAGGAAGTGGCTTCTATTTTAAAATCTATATTTCAATATTATGAAATATACCGCATTGGGGGCGATGAATTTGTGTGCATGTGTCCAAATATACCAGAAGATGAATTTCTCCAAAATGTAAAAAAAGCCCAGGAAATATTTCAACATCATCCCAGCTGTTCTGTTTCCATAGGATATGTTTGGTCTGACGAGAACATAGACGTCAATAAACTAATAAGTTCTGCTGATCAGCTTATGTATAAAAATAAACAGGACTATTATAAAAACAATGAAAAATATAATATTAAATAATAACTATTTCAACCAGCAAACTTTTGCTGGCAGCATGGAGGAATCCTATGGACAGATTTGTTATAGCTCTTACAAGAACATGTGGAAGTGGAGCAACGCCAATTGGAAAAATGTTAGCAGACGATTTAGGAATTGACTTTTATGACCGCAATTTACTAAAACTTGCCTCGGAGGACAGTGGAATTAATGAATCTTTATTTGCACAAGCAGATGAAACTGTAAAAAACAGTTTGTTATATCGAGTATCAAAAAAAGTATATAATGGTGAACTAATTCCCCCTGAAAGTGATGACTTTACCTCAAATCAAAACCTTTTTAACTATCAAGCTAAAGTATTAAAAGAATTAGCAGAAAGAGAATCTTATATTTGCATTGGAAGAGCAGCTGATTATATTTTAAAAGATTTTCCAAACGTTTTTAAAATCTTTATTTATGCTTCCTTTGAATCCTGTGTTAAAACAGAAATGAACCGGTTGCATTTAGAAAGAAGAGAAGCTGAAAAGCATATAATAAATACAGATAAATACAGAAAAGAATACTATAAATACCATACTGGACAAGAGTGGAGAAATCCTCAAAATTACGATCTGTGTTTGAATACGAGCAATATAAGCTATGAACAGAGTGTACAATTTATTAAAGATTATTTGAAGCTAAGAAATATTTCTATATAAAAAAGGGGTCCTTCTATTATGGAACCCCTTTTTATACTATAATATTCTATTTTACAATTGCTTTTCCTGGAGTCAATGAGCTAAAATAGCCAAGGTATTGTCCATCTAAAGTATAAGCGTATCCATCTGCTCCATTTTGTATTTTCTCAATGCTTATAAGCTTTCCATCTGCTCCATAGACTCTAATCCCTTTTTGCTGAATAGCAAGAATTTGATTTTCTGTAAATCTACCATTTCGTGAAGTAATAACAGAAGTTGTTCCAGAAATTACATCCGTAATTTTTGTCCCATATCCATCATAAATACTATAATTTACAATATAGTTGCCTCCTGTATCCCGTGTGATACTATCAATCTTAATCTTTGCATCCTCCATATAATTTACAAATAATCCATAAGTGGAAATGTAAGATCCATCTGCTGCAACCTCATTATCCGCTGCAATTGATGCAATTCCTAAAGTAGTAGTTTCTGTTTCTTCTGCAAAAACAGCCGTAGGTAATAAAAGACAAGCAAGTGTTAATAAAGAGCAAAAAATTCTTTTCATAAAATTACCTCCTTGTATTGACCTTATTTTGACTTATATTATCTTTATTATTATATTCGTCTGCCAATGGAAGTATACTATTTTCATATGAAAAGCACAGGTATTTTTTTGTTTATTTTGTAAATTTAAGTCAAATAATAAATACCTTTTCTTTTAAATATAGTTCATAAATATATGATGTATACATAATATACATTTTTATTTTTTATTTGATTGCCTCCAAATTTTCATATTTTCTGCATCTTTAATAAGTTGATCTCTAAAATCTGGATGAGCAATGCCAATAATAGCTTCTGTTCTTTGCCATGTGGTCATTCCCTTTATCTCAACTCGCCCAAACTCTGTTACTAATATTTGGGTATTGGCCCTAGTATCTGTCACAATGGATCCTGCTCTTAAAGTAGGTACAATTCTTGATTTTACTTCTCCATCTCTTGTTTTAAACGTGGAAGAACAGCAGATAAAACTTTTTCCACCTTTTGATAAATAAGCGCCAAGAACAAAATCTAGCTGACCACCTGCACCGCTTATATGGGCTGTTCCAGAACTCTCTGCATTTATTTGGCCAAATAAATCAAATTCTACTGCATTATTGATAGACATAAAATTGTCAATAGATGCTAAAGTACGTATATCGTTTGTATAATTAACAGGAGCTGCCATTACCTTTGGATTTCTGTCAATAAAATCATATAATTTCTTTGAGCCTGCCGCAAAAGCAAAGACCTGTCTGCCTTTGTCAATGTTCTTTTTCAGGCCTGTTACTCTTCCATTTTCTGTCATTTCTACAAAAGCGTCTACATACATTTCTGTATGAACTCCAAGATCTTTTAAATCTGAACCTGCAATCATTTTTCCTACAGCATTGGGCATTCCGCCTATACCTAATTGGATACATGCTCCATTTGGAATCTCTTCTACAATAAATTTTGCCACTTGAAAATCAATATCCGACGCATTAGGAGAAATCAATTCCGCTATTGGGTCATTTCTTCCCTCTACAATCATATCTACTTGGGATACATGAATACATTCCTCAAATCCACCATAACATTTAGGGAAATTTTTATTTACTTCAACTATTATCTTATTTGATTTTTCAATAGCTGCTGCTAAATGGGAAGGATTAGGACCAAAATTGAAATATCCATGCTCATCCATCTCCCCTACTTGAAACATCAAGACATCATTTTCTAATATATGATTTCTATAATATTTGGGAAGCTCTGAATAACGAAGTGGTGAATAGAAGCAAGCTCCTGTGGCAATATGTTTTCTCTCCACTCCACTCATATGCCAAGAATTCCAAATAAAATGTTCTGCAGGATTTGGGACATCGAAGATGGCTGGTTTCCAAAGACATACCCCGCCTCTTACTTTTACATCGTGAAGTTCTTCATGCCTGGCAGCTAAAGCCTCATCCAGCACTCTTGGGTGTCCACTACACCATCCATAGTCTATCCAATCACCACTTTTAACTATACTTACAGCCTCTTCTGCACTGCATAACTTTTGCTCATATATTTGTTTCACATCCATATTTTTATCTATTCCTTTCTTAACAAGACACTATTTCCTTCTTCTATGTTAAACAAAAACGGCTTCAGAAAAACTGAAGCCGTTTTTGTTTTTATTGTTGTTTCTCAATAGACTTAATTAACGAATCAGCAAGTGAATCGAATTCAGGCCTGTTCGTCTCATCCGCAGCAGAATTTACAGAAACCTGTGCTCCTAAAACGAGACACTCCTTCAGTTCTTCATCAATAAATTCTTTCATTAATGTTCCTGATTTAATTGCCCATGTACCATTTTCAATAATTCCAAAAGTTCTCTTCTGGAAGTTCAAAACTTTCAGATGGTGAAGGAAATCATACATAACAGGATAAATTTGTAAATTATATGTTACAGATGCAAGTACAATATGACTATATTTAAATGCCTCTGATACCAAATAAGATACATGTGTATTGGATACATCATAAACTGCTACATTCGTCATACCCTTTTCGCAAAGAGTAGTTGCCAAAGATTGTGCAGCTGACTCTGTATTTCCATACATAGAAGCATATACAATGAGTACACCTTTTTCTTCTGGCACATAATTACTCCATTTATCATGTTTATCAATATAATATCCCAAATCATTACGCCATACAGGACCATGAAGTGGACAGAACATCTTAATAGGCACATCTGATGCTTTCTTCAGAAGATATTGAACAAAGGGACCATATTTTCCTACGATATTACAGAAGTATCTTCTAGCATCATCAATCCAATCTCTATCAAAATTAACTTCATCTGCAAATAGTTTTCCATCTAAAGAACCAAATGTACCAAATGCATCTGCTGAGAATAAAACTCCATTTGTTGTATCAAAGGTTACCATTGCTTCTGGCCAGTGAACCATAGGAGCTGCTACAAATGTTACTGTATGATTTCCAAAACTCTTTGTATCTCCTTCTTTTACTTCTTCTTTTCTACCTTCGATATGGAAACCAAACTGGTGCATAAACATAAAGGATTTTTCATTACTGATTATTTTACAGTTTGGATAGCGGATAAGCACTTCTTCCATACATGCAGCATGATCAGGCTCCATATGATTAATAACTAAATAATCTAAATCTTTTCCATCCAAAACTTCTTCTATGTTTCTTAAAAACTCTCTGCATCCTGACCAGTCAACTGTATCAAATAAAACTCTTTTCTTATCCATTAATAAATAAGAATTGTAAGATACACCTCTTGGAATAGGATGTATATTTTCAAACAGGTGGAGGCGTTTATCATTTACGCCAACCCAATATAAATCTTCAGTTACTTTTCTAACGCCACTCATATTTTATTCCTCCTATTTAAACTTCTTTTGAAGATGGGATAAAGTTTGCCTTTTCTTCACCACATTCTGGACAGATCCACTCTTCTGGCAGTTCGCTGTATTTTGTTCCTGGTGCAATTTCTGCATCTTCATCTCCATTTTCAGGTATATACTCATATCCACATCCCAGACATACATATCTTCCAACTGGGGCTGGATTAGGCTCTTCAACGACAGCACGTTTCATTTTTACCATTGGAGGTGCTGGTTTCTTAGGATTACCATCATCTAAAGCTTTTGTAAGAAGTGGAAGAATCTCATTAAGATCTCCTACAATTCCATAATCTGCATTTTTAAATATAGGAGCATTTGCATTTGTGTTAATAGCTACAATAGTAGCTGCATCTTTAATACCTTTCAAATGTTGAACAGCACCAGAAATACCACAGGCAATATATAAGTTTCCAGTAAATTTCTGTCCACTCATACCAACATAACGATTCAAAGGTACATACATAAGCTGCTCTGCCACAGGTCTGGAAGATCCAAGCGCTGCTCCTGCTGCTCCTGCCAAATCGGTAACCAGCTTCATATTTTCTTTGCTGCCGATTCCTTTTCCTGCACTTACTACTCTTTCTGCTTCAATAATAGGTGTATTAATGTCAATTCCTACTGTGAAATCATGTCCATCCACCTTTAAACATTCTACGAGTTGATTTACACGATCTTCTGCGCTTCCCTCGTTTAATATCATCTTTTTGCGAGGACCTGTAACTGCGGATTTCTTTTTTCCTCTTATTGGCACCCCCGCAGTCTTTGCTGCCTTTCCTAAAATATAAGAAGAAATAACTACGTTCTGGATTTCATTTGTTCCTTCATAAATTGTACAAATCTTCGCATCACGGTATGCCCGCTCAACTTCCATTCCTTTTAGATATCCATTTCCACCAAATATCTGCAATGCGTCATTTACAACTTCTAAACAAATATCTGATGCATATTTTTTAGCCATTGCTGCTTCCATACCATATGGTTCGTGATGTTCTTTTAACTCTGCAGCACTATATACTAAAAATCTTGCCGCCCGGATCTTTGTTGCCATTTCAGCAATTTTAAATTGTATTGCCTGTAAAGCAGCAATAGGAGCATTAAATTGCTCTCTATCTTTGGCATATTCAACAGCTGCTTCATATGCTCCTTGAGCAATTCCCAAAGCCTGAGCAGCTATACCAATACGTCCTCCGTCAAGAGTAGCCATAGCAATTTTAAATCCTTGGCCTTCTTTTCCAAGAAGATTTTCCTTTGGAACTTTTACATTATTAAACAATAATTGAGCGGTTGCTGAGGAGCGAATACCCAATTTGTCATAATGATCTCCAAAAGTAAATCCATCCCAGCCTTTCTCAACAATAAAAGCACTAATTCCTTTTGTTCCTATTCCAGGAGTTGTTACAGCGAAAACAACATAAGTTTCTGCTTCTCCTCCATTTGTAATAAATATTTTTTCACCATTTAATATGTAATGATCTCCTACTAGCTCAGCGGTGGTTTCTGTACCTCCTGCATCAGATCCAGCATTAGGTTCTGTAAGACCAAAAGCTCCCAACTTTTCACCCTTTGCTAAAGGTACTAAATATTTCTTTTTTTGTTCTTCATTACCAAAGGCAAAGATAGGGAAGGTACCCAATGAAACATGAGCAGATAAGATAACGCCCGTTCCTCCATCTACACGGGACAATTCCTCTACTCCAATGGCATAACTTAAAATATCTTTTCCCATTCCGCCATACTCTACAGGATACGGAAGTCCTAAAAACCCTCTCTTGCCAAAATCTTTGATTTGCTCTCTGGGAAATTCATTGTTTTTGTCTAACATGAACGCAATGGGCTTAATTTCTCTTTCCACCCATTCCCTTATTTCGGCACGTAGTTCTTCATGTTCCTGTGATGTCTTGTAAAACATATTTTTGCCTCCTTCCTAATTGTATATCATATTTTGCTCAAAAAAAAACGGATAATATTTTTTGTCTATACATATTATACAACAAAATAAAAATAAGTATGTAACTATAGTTACATACTTTACATTTATTCACAAAAGAGTTCAAGTTTTTTTCTATCAATTATTTTAATTTCCTTTCGATGTACTTCAATCAAGCCTTCTGCTTGAAGTTTCATTAAAGTTCTTGATAAGGAAGGCCTGGCCACTCCTAAAAAATCTGCAAGTGCTTCTCTTTTCATTTTTAACCTTACAATATTGCTTTTATCTGCTTCTCCTGCAAGCCAAATACATAATCTCTCCTTTAAGGATGTTGAATTTACAATATTTAACTTTTTTAATGCTAGAAACTCTTTTTTAGACAAAATCTCCAACATATTTTTTATTATTTGTTTATGATGGTGGCAAGCTTCATCACAAAAGCAGTAAAAAAATTCCCAAGGTATTTCCAACATGTCAACTTTCGTGCATGTTTCTGCATCATAAAAATATTTTTCATTCTTCCCAAAAAAATAATGTTCTCCAAATACACTATTTTCTTCCACTTCATATAATATATATTTTCTTCCAGATGCCAGATGCTTAACAATAGCTACTCTTCCCTTTAATAAAACAAACAAATTCTGAGGTTCCTCTTCCTGCTTAAAAATCGTGACTCCTTTGTTGTATTGCTTAAACTTTGACTTAGAACAAGTTAACATTCTATCTATTTCTTCTCCTGAAATACCGGCAAACAATTGATTTTGTTCTACGATTTTTCTGTTCATTTTTTATCCTCCATACCAAGGCACAACGAGTGTCTGAATCTTAAAAAATTCAGACATTGTTGCTCAAACTTTTTATGTTCATATATGGCTTTTTTCTTAATTAAATAAGGCATTGAACAGGATTTCCTTTAAAAACCTGTCATCCTTATAACTAATTATAAATCTTTCTTCCCCATAAAAACAATGTTTATTTTTTTTATTTTTATAAGAGAAAATGGATAGCCTTTTGGCATGAAGAATAAAATTAAAAGGAGGACATACTACATTTTTTCAAAAAATAACGTAATATCTCACTTCCATCTGCTGTATCTCCTCTCTTGTAGGCAAAGCACATCCTTTCTGGATGCCATTGTACAGTCCATATTGGTAATGTTTCATGTTCCATAGCCTCTATTATCCCATCTTTTGTGTGCTGAACTGCCTTCAAACCTGTTCCTATATGTCCTACTGCTTGATGGTGGGCACTATTTGTCATTATATGAGCGCTCCCATAAATTTCTTCTAGCCAAGAACATGGTTTGACAAGAGTATTATGTACTTTATCTATATCGTTTTCCCGTTTGTGCTGATTCGCCGTTTTAATATCTTGTATTAAATCTCCCTTAAAATATACATTAATTAACTGATGTCCCCTACAAATTCCTAATATTGGTTTTTTTTCTTTGACAAAACAGTCCAATACTTTTAACTGTTTTTGATCCAACTCCTCATTAATTTCTGTACTGCCGTCTATGTCCTGTCCATAAAGCATCGGGTGAATATCTCCTCCTCCTGGAAGAAGTAATCCATCAAAATCAGTGATATTACATCCTTCAAAGATATTTACTGGCTCTGCTTGTAAATATCTCAAAACATTCAAATAATTCACTGCATTTTTTCCTGTTTCTGGAACAGCAATTTTTAATTCTCTCATTGCAAACCCTCTTTTCTTACTCTTGACATTTAAAACAGGCCACAAAATGGCCTGATGTTATCTCCCTTAATTCCGGTGTCTCTTCCTTACATCTTCCATTACATTCTTTAACATAAGGACAGCGAGTAACAAAACGGCATCCAGGAGATGGATCAATAGGGCTTGGCAGTTCTCCATCTAATATAATCCTTTTTTTGTTTTTGGCCAAATCTGGATCTGGAATGGGAACTGAAGACATAAGTATCTGGGTATAGGGATGTAAAGGGTTTTTTACTAGCTCATTACTTTTGGCCATTTCTACTATCTGTCCTAAAAACATAACTCCTATATAATGGGAAATATGTCGCACAACACTAATATCATGAGCAATAAATAAATAAGTTAGATTCCTCTTTTCTTGCATCTCTTCTAGCATATTAATAATTTGGCTCTGGATGGATACATCCAGAGCAGAAATAGGCTCATCACACACAATAAATTCTGGTTCTACGGCAAGAGTTCTGGCAATTCCTACTCTCTGCTGCTGTCCCCCAGAAAATTCATGAGGATATCTATCTATTTGATCCTTATTCAACCCTACTTGATTGAGCAATTCAAAAACTCGTTCCTTTCGTTTCATAGGTTCAGAAAACAAATGATAATTTTTCAAAGGCTCTTCTATAATTTGCCCAATTGTCATTCGAGGATTCAATGATGCTGAAGGATCCTGAAAAATCATTTGCATTTTTCTTCGATATGTTTTCATATTGGCATTTGTAATATCATTTCCGTTATAAAATATTTTACCTGAGGTAGGACGATAAAGTCTCAAAATAGTACGGCCCAACGTAGATTTTCCACAACCGCTTTCTCCAACTAATCCAAAGGTTTCTCCTGACATAAGTTTTAGAGAAACATGATCAACAGCATGAATATATCCTTTTTTGCCAATACTGCTTCTTACAGGAAAAAATTGACATAAATCTTTCACTTCTACGATTGTCTCAGACATATTTCCCCCTCCTATTATCTATGATTTAACCAGCAATATGCAATGTGCCCTTCCTCAAATTGTGTTTGGGGAGGTTTTTGCCTTTTGCATTTTTCCATACAATGTTTACATCGATCTGCAAAAGGGCATCCTTCTGGCAATTCTAATAAATTCACAGGACTTCCCTGAATCATTGCCAAAGGTTCCTTCGTGTCTGTTAACAATGAAGGCATACTTTCCAATAATCCCCTTGTGTAAGGATGTCTAGTATAATAAAATACATCTCGTACTTTTCCCTGCTCAACTATATGGCCAGCATACATCACTGTAACTTTGTCGCATATTTCCGCTACAACCCCCAAATTATGAGTAATAAATATAACGGCCATTCCTGTTTTTTTCTGAATATTACGTATCAGATCGAGAATCTGAGCTTGTATTGTTACATCCAAAGCCGTCGTGGGCTCGTCTGCAATAAGCAGCTTTGGATGATTTATAATTCCCATAGCAATCATAATCCGCTGACGCATTCCACCACTTAATTCATGGGGATATTGTTTCATTCTCTTTTCAGGCTGATTAATTCCAACCTGTCTCAACATGTCTAAAACTCTCGCTTCTGCTTCTGACTTTTGTATTTTTTTGTTATGAAGGAATAATACTTCTTTTAACTGTTTTCCAATAGTATACACAGGATTTAAACTAGTCATTGGATTTTGAAAAATAATTCCTGCTTCCTTTCCTCGAAAATTAATATATTCTTTCTCTGAAAATTTCAATAAATCTCTTCCTTCAAATAAAGCCCTTCCCTCTTTTATTTTTCCATTAGGGGCAAGAAGGCCCATCAAGGTAAATGCCTCTACGGTCTTTCCACTTCCGCTTTCTCCTACAATACCCATAATCTCATTATAGTGTAATGTATAATGAATGTCATTTACAGCCTTTACTTCTCCTTTTGGAGTAAAAAAAGACACTTGAAGGTTTTCCACTTGTAATAAAACTTCATTTGTTGTCTTATTCATCATATTTATTTTGCCTCTCAAATCAAATATCCATTCTAGGATCCAATGCATCTCGAAGGCCATCTCCTATGAGATTTAAAGAGAAAATAGAAAAAAATATTGCTAAGCCAGGAGCTAATACTAAATAAGCATTGCCTCGCATATAATCTTTACCATCTGATAGCATATTTCCCCATTCTGGCGTAGGCGCCTGAATGCCCAACCCTAAAAAACTTAAAGAAGATATAGATAAAATGGACATAGCAAAAATTAATGTTGCCTGGACGATAACTGGGCCCATACAATTTCGCAATATATGGCGAAAGAGCAAAGGTATAAAGGGAGTTCCAATAATTTGCGCTGCCTGGACATATTCTGTGTTACGAACACCCATCACTGAGGAGCGGACAATTCTGGCAAATTTGGGAACATTAGATATGCCAACAGCCACTACCATATTTAATATGCTGCCTCCCAGTGCGACAACAATGGCAATGGCTAGTATCATAGAAGGAAGGCACATCATAATTTCCATAATACGCATAATAATATTATCTGTTATACCACCAAAATACCCTGAAACAGCTCCAAAAATTCCACCCACAATTACAGCAAATAATGTTGATACAAATCCTACTGATAAGGTATATCTAGCTCCAAATAAGATTCTTGCAAATTCATCTCTTCCCATTTCATCTGTTCCAAACCAATTCGTTCCATTGGGAGGAACTAATCTTTGCGGAATGTTAAATGCTAACGCAGATTGTTCATAATCTAAAAAAAATCCAACACTTAATGTAGCTAGTAAAATAACAGAAAACAATATTAATCCAAGAACAGCTAAGGGGTTACCCATAAAACGGCTTATAACACTTTGCAGACGTAAATTTTTCTGTTGATCTCTTTGATTCCTTTTCTTAAATAACAACATTATCCAATCCCCTTTATTATTAATGTCTTTAACCTGGGATCAATATATAACATCAAAATATCCACAACTAAATTACAAATTCCAATGCTCAACGCCATTAAGACAAGACAGCCTAGAATAGTCGGTGTATCTCTTGATGCAATGCTATTCATAAGCAAAAGACCAACGCCTGGATAGCTGAACACACTTTCTGTCAAAACGCTGCCTCCCATCTGGCTTCCTATATTCATTCCTATCATCGTAATAACTGGCAACATGCTGTTCTTCATTGCGTGATGATATATTATTTCACGAAAGTTCGCTCCCTTAGCCCTGGCAGTGCGAATGTAATCTTGATTTAATACTTCTAACATAGAAGATCTCATCATTCTCATTGTACTAGCCATAAATGATACACAAAGAGTGATGCTTGGAAGAATAATCCCTTTTAGGCTAACACTACCAAGGGAAGGAAGCCAGGAAAGTTTTACACTAAATAGTAAAATAAGCATTAATCCAAGCCAAAAAGAAGGCAGAGCAATTCCAATCATACCAAGTCCCTGTATCAAATTTGAAAGAAAAGTTTTAGGTTTTACTGCACTGTATATTCCCATAGGAATACTTAGTGCCACACATAGTATCATACTGCAGCTTACCAAAATCAATGTGTTGGGAAATCTGGAAAAAAGCTGAACACGAACTGGCATCTTAGAAACATAGGATATTCCAAAGTCTCCATGGAGCAAGCCCCAAACGTAATGTATATATTGAATAATAAATGGACGGTTTAATCCTAAGGATTCTCTTAAAGACTCTGCACCCTCCTCTGTATAATTTGTACCTAAAATAAACTGGGTCACATCACCAGGCAATAAATACATAATAAGATATATGATTAAAATAACCCCAAGAATGACCACAATAAGTGAAGCCATTCTTTTCCCGATATATTTTACCATAGAAACAGCTCCGCTTTCTTAGTAATGGAGGGCATGCAGATTCATCAGTCCTTCACCGTCCAGTGTTACCCCCTGTAAATTAGCGTTAGCTAATGCATAAGCATTGGGAACATAGACAGGCACCCAGGGAGCATCCTTATCAATTATTGCAACTGCTTCTGCATAAATAGAAGCTCTCTCGTTACTATCCTCTGTCTCCCTTGCTTTTTGCAACAGATTATTTACTTCGTCGTTGTTATAATGGCTCCAATTATAAGCAGCCCCCTGTGTAAATAGTCTTGGCAGAACAAGTTCGGCATCAGCTAATGCCCCCCATTGAGCTGAAAACATTGGACATTGGTGATTTGCAAACATATCCATGCGGACGCTTGTATCATACTGTTCTACCTTTGCCTTTATTCCTATTTGATCTAAATATCCTTGAGCAACTGTAGCTATTGTTTTTCCTGTATCTGAAAATACAACAATGGTTGTTTCAAAACCATTTTCATAACCACCCTCTGCCAATAATTCCTTTGCCTTTTCTATGTTATATTCGTAAGCCCCTGGATTATCGTCTAAATGTCCAAGAGTAGATGGCGGAATAACTGTGTAAGAAACCTGGCCCAGTCCTTCAGTGGCAACGGACATAATTCCTTCTCTGTCCAGCCCATAGGCAACGGCTTGGCGTACCAGTTCATTGTCAAAGGGTTCTTGTGTAACATCAAAACCAATATATTGAATTGTTGTTCCAGCCTTTTCATGCAAAGTCACCTTCTCGTCTGACTCCACTACATTATAATCTGCTGTAGAAAATACAGAACTAATATCAGCCTCTCCTGTTTGTACAAGAATTGTACGGGTACTATCCTCTGCAACATTTAAAAAGGTCAAAGAATTATTTTGAGCAGCGTCGTCTGGTCTAAAATAATTTTCATTTTTGACAACTTTAGTACTTACTCCTACTATATGTTCGTCTACGGTATACCTACCGCTTGTAATAGGAGAATTCCAGTCACCGCCCCCTTGAGCTTCTTCAACATATGCTTTTGGTAAAATAGATGCGCCTGGATGAGCTAGTGCTTGTAATAAAGCTGGGCTAGGACCAGTCGTTGTAATAGTTATTTCATAATCTCCTGTCGCTTCAATGGTACTCACTGTTGACATAAGGGTGGCAAAAGCTTCACTTTGATGTGCCCTCTCTAAAGAATATGCCACATCTTGTGCTGTAATTTCACTGCCATCTGAAAACTTTGCCCCTTGTAATATGGTAAATTTATATTCTGTATCCGATACTTTCTCATAGCTGTCTGCCAACTCTTGTACAGGCTGCATATTCTCATCTGTTGCAAAAAGCCTTGCATAAATTTGACGGTAAACCATCTGATCTTGTAAAGAAGAACTTCCAGCTCCTATTGGGTCAAAAGTAGTAAGACTTTGAGACATAGCTATTACAATATCTTCTTTTTTTTCTCCTGTATTTACTTCCCCCTGTACATCCTTGGTTCCTTCCCCTTTGTCTACAGTAGATGATGAACTATTACAACCGCCGATAAAAATGGGAATTATAGCTCCAGCTAGTAAAATACCAGCTATTTTTTTCATTTTCGTCATATGCATTTCTTTCCTCCTCATTATCATTGCCATAAAAAGTATATACAATCTAAAATACGGTATTCCTATATACTTTATATGATTAAATCATATTTCTATAGAAAAGTCAATCATTACAAATTTTATTAGCTTTGATAAGTAAGCCAACACACGGTCAAAAAACTGATCCCTTTGTTCTTTGCTACTATTGGCAACATAATAATCCAAATTAAATTCCTTTACACTGCTACTTACGCCAGTTATTAAATACGTAGGATCCATTCCATAAGTATGGTACAATATAAGCAGCTTATCTGCAGAAAGACCTGTTACCCCTGATTCCAATTTTCGGTAATGTTCCTCTGTAACATCCAATAGCTTAGCAATTTCTGCTTTGCTGACATTCATATTTGTCCTTGCTTCTCTTAACCTTTTTCCAATCTGGATATTTGCATCTTTTCTGTCTATTTCCATGATTTACACCTCTTTTCCTGTATAAATCATACCAATGGAATCAAAAAATCCATAGACCACAATACAACCCAATATACATTATTTTTTAACCAATCCTGTGCTATTTTTTAATTTCTGGATGGAATTCATATTCCAATAATTCTAATAGTTCCCTAGATGTAATAGTATTTATTCCATTTTCACTAAGGGTTTCTATTCCATTCATAGGAAGGGCTGACTGACTATCGTTTACAAAGGTAGCATACGAATTATTCCAATCCTTTGCAAAAAAAAGATAAGTTTCACCTTGGGAGATAGAAGTTGCTCCAGCCAGATTGTACTCTATTCCATTTATCTCCCCACCAAATCTTTTCATACAAATCTTTTCTTCTTTATTGTTTCCCTTATAAATTTTGGAAATTTTTATCTCGTAACCAGTAATAGGATATAATTCATTTTCAAAACGAAATCTCGTGTCAACATTTTCTTCTAAAGCTTCAAAAAAAATATTCTCTACAGTTCCACAAAATATCAAGTCTGCTGCATCCATTAATTCCTGACCTGTTTCATAAACAGGAGACTCCACATGAATAAACTGAACGATTACATTATATGGGCCTGTTATATTTTCCTCTGGCTGCTGAGCACATGTCTTTAATCGAAGGGTAACTGTCATCAATGCTATCATATAAGAAAATTTTTTCATAAAGAATCTCCTTAATCTTTGTCTTTCCTATAAAGATAATCCTCCTCTAGCTCTTGCCCTCCTATCTCGGATAGACTGTATAACTGGCACAAGGAAAATAGCCACTAGCCCCCCTGCAAAGCCATTGTTATAAAGATTCATTCCCCCATATACAATTCCTACATTTGTTGCTACAGAAGAATGTAAAAATCCAGCTAGTATTCCAGCCAAAAATCCAAATTCTCCAGTAATAGGGGCCAAAGTTGTAGAAAATAAAAGTGCTAGCATGGCTGATGGATCTGTGATGCTCCACTGTTTTGTAGCTCCTCCTAGATATACTCCAATTACGACTGGAAAAATATTGCGTATATGCTTTCCAGTAGCACTAAATCCAACAATAGCCATAATTCCACCAATCGTTGGACCATTTAAGTCTCCCCCCACAACCATTACAAGTATTGTTCCAAATAACCCATTTACTCCCATATTTAATAAGGTTGGCAAAATACCGTCACTTATTAAATAGTCTGTTCCTCCCATTCCTATTTTTTTTAATATGCCCAAATATGCCTTCCATGTGTCTACACCCCCAATAATGAGAGCAAACACAATCATGCCAAAAAATAATATAAATAAAAGAATAAAAAATGTCCAGTTATTTCCCTTATACCAAATTAGTCTGGACTGAATCTCTAATCCAAAAGATTTCAGTATTGATACAATAACTGTTGCAATAATTCCCCCTGCAAACCCTACATTGTATAAAGAATAACCTTTATGGGCGTAATGTACATGGGTAGCAAGAGGTGGAAGTACAAATCCAATAATAATTCCAAGGAAAACGCATATGATTAGTTTTAATAATGAGGAAATGCCCTCTATATGTAATAACTGGGTAATAATTGGCGATAGACTAGTTCCATATAAGCCTACATAGATATATCTGGACAAAGATGTTTTATGATAGCGGGCATAAAGCCATACACCAAGAAGAATTGTCCAAATGTTCATTAGATTTTTTCCAACACAGAGAAAAGCCAAACATTAAACATGCAGAAGTAATTGTATGACCGTCCATATCCATTCCCATCGAATAGACGGTAATAATACTTATAAGCGTCAGAAGACCTGCATTTATTAGAGCCGATCCCACACCCCCAATAACAAAATAATCTGTAATAAGAAAGTCTGGCTCTAAAATTAAATTTACTAATCCTGGAATAATAGTGTCCAAAGGCTGCATTACCAACCCTGCAATAATAAAATATATTGGTATTATTGCCAAAACAAAAAACTTCTCTTTTCTAGTCCATTCCTTTTCCCGGATATTTTTCAGCAAAATTTCTTCCCCCATTTCTACTTTTCTTTCTTTTTTATTATATAAGAAAATAATGAAAAATACAAACATTTCATAACATTTTAATAAATATAATGGATAATTCTGCCTTTTATCTAAAAAATTTTGAATTTAACTTTCTATAATTTAAAAATCCTCCCATAGGAATGATACTTTTATAGTATTGTCTTTTATAACAAAATTCTTTTATTTTTTCTTCCACAGAAAATGTTTTTTATTATTTACTCTAAAGCCTTATAATCTATACATAAAGTTTAATTCTTGACAGCCTTACATTGCTACGAATCATTTGTATCTGCATAACTTTAAACGCTTTTGTCCCTAAAGCAGCTAATTAATTTGAGAGCCTCCTTGATTTTTCCAGTCTTCCTTTTCCATATATTATTATTTTTTTAAGCAATTCCTTCACATTTCATTTTATTATTTCATCAAAAAATCGTTTTAGCTAACTAATAATTCCATTTCTATCTCATTTTTCGCGCTTCCTTTATAGTTATGTACCATTTTGTATGATTTCAGTATAATGCTTTCCCAATATATGCCTATGTGTGTTCATGAATATTTGTCGATAATAGTTATAGTTCGTTAGATCAGCGATAATGCCATCATCATGCAAACACCATGGATGGCTTTGTACAGGGACAACAATCTTATAGCCATGAGAGAGAAAGGAAAGACTTTGATAAACATCATAAAAATCCCAGTGTTTTAGAAGATCTGCATTCCATAAGTAGTCATACGCCGTGACCATCATAAAACCGTCAATTTGTGCTACATACGTATAGCCATCATCATATAAAGAGTACGTGTATTGGGATAGGGAAGGATAGGGAGGAGTTGGTTTGGCTTGATAAAGAGTACCACATCGTTTGGAATGCCACATAAGTCCATCATCCGAAACCCTCTCGTATCCCACCATCCCTATCATTCCAATTTGGGGATCAGAATGAAAAATAGAAAGTAAATCTACTAGAAAATTTTTATGAAGTATAAATACATCCTGATGCATGTATATTTTATATTTGGCATCAGAAGCAGCCATGGCTTCATTATAGCCAGAAGCCATAGAAGCAGCATCCTTTACAGTAAGCAATTGGACTGTATATCCCTCAGGGACAATTAAGCTGTCAATATAGAGGACAGCTTCATCCAAAAGAAGTTGGTTATTTGTACATATAATGAAACAAAATTTATGGTTATTCATAATATTAACTCCTATTTTGTCTTAGTAAAGGAAAGGAACATCTCCTTATCAGCTGTTGTCCACACTTTTGTATAGATTCTTAAAATCTCTTCATATAAAACACTATCTGGTATAATTAAATCTCTTTGGGTTATCGTATAAATTGCAAAAACAGACAGTTTATTTTGTGAAAGAAAATAAACTGCATCTGATACAGCAGACTCTGACGGTTGAAACTGTAGTCTCCGAAGAGCAAAAAGAGTCAACAAATATTTTTCCATCAGTTCCTCCATTGTATTACAATGTATAGAAAATGGAATTTTTTCATATTTTCTTTCCAATTTAATAATATGAAGAGCCTGGAGAATGCGACGGGATTCCCCAATGTATTGAAAGGCAAGGGTGCCATCCCCTTCTTCAATATAGGGAATAAGCGATATGAGAAGATCTAAATTTTCACAGGACAACCCTTCATTTATAGTTCGAGAAATAAAATCCCAAGCTTTCTCTATAGACTCTTTGTTTTCAATAAGTTTTTTAAAATAGTGATCTGCTTCTATGCAGGAATCATAAGACATATCTTTAATCCTCCTGTACCTTTAAACTATTATTTATTTTTTCCTACTATTTGGCTTATCAGGAAGAGTCCAGTTGATTTTTCCTTCAACAATAGCACTAAATACTAGATATATGTTGGGAGGTGATTTATATTTGCAAAATCTAGATAAATCATTGTTATTTAATACTGAGAGGCTGAGAGTAACATTGAATTCCAAAAATCCCTCCATTATTTCTTAAATACAAACTAAGACAGTCTCCTTGAAATCCAAAGTGTAATTTTCTTTATGTTCTATTACTCTCAGCTAGTAAAAGCATAAACTAGAAGCCCATTATATAAAGTACTGTTTTTTACTATCTCCTACAATATAGAAATGTTACCATATTTACAATCTTATCATGGATTTTGAAATTTTACAATTTTGCATATAAATGTATTTCCATTTAGCAAAAGCAGATATATGTACTCTTTTCTTCTCCTAAAAAAAACAAACATATTTTTTCTATGAATTTAATTACAATATTACTCTAAGATTTGTTAGGCTCTCTCCCTTCTTGTTCCCTTTTATTGGAAATTTAAAGAAGAAGAGAACTTTTATTAACAGGAAAATAAGAAATACCTAACTGTAGGTTTTTACGAGAAATGCTACTGGAATATAAGAAAGGAGAACATAACATCCTTTCTTTTGTAAACAAAATGAGAAAACTTTAAAGTATTATCCTTTGCACTTTCATTTTTGTAAGACTTTCCACTTATACAGTTCAACACTTCACATTCCCTTTTTAGTCTCAAATGATGACAAAGGCCAGCTATTCTGCTATATTGGCTTTCGTCCTAGCTTTTTGTATTTTTTGCAGGAAAATAAAAATTCACTGACTATATACGAAATCTCCCTTATATGGAAATGTGTGACTTTTCTGTATACAATTTACAAGATGTGGTGTTTTACTCTAAAAATGCACAGGAGTACTTGGAACATACAAATACAAGAAAACTAGATTATTCTCTTTTTAATATGGACACTTTTGCATTTCCCCATTTGAAATCAAGAAGTGTACAATTATCCGTCCACTTGCAAAGATATTGAAATGGATTACCCTAGCTTTTCCACCATCACTTTTTTGGAGCTCTGCAAATAAAAATGCATTGTAGATAACTGGCAGCTATTTTAAATCAAAATTCTCCTTTATTTTTTCTTGTTATTTTTGCAGTAGTTATTTTACTTATTATAGGAATGATTATATATGCTAAGATTGAATTTAAATATAAGAAATAAGCCATTTCTAGTTTTCATGTATTTTATGTTAATAAAAATTAGAATCTAAAAATGTACAAATATTTATTCAATTTTTAGAAAAAGATAGTAAATACACTTTTCGATAGTTGTAAACAAGGGAGGCTGCTCATTCTATTTTTTTATTCTGAAAGCTCTTTTCTATGCTGCATATGTATTCCTATATGTCCAATTCCTAAAATGATGGCTGCCATTAACATCCATACAACTCTTCCATATATTGCAAGAAAGAAAATAGCAATTACAGGCAATGTTGCTCTTGCAAGGGGAACACCAAAAAAACTGCTATAACAGTCTATCAGTTTCCGTTCACTCCGAAAAAAACGTACTCTCCATAATCCATACATTGCATTTATACTCATGTGAGATAAAGGAATAAAAGAAGTGTAAAAAATTTTGCCGTTCCCTATCTGGCTGACTGCCAGACAGGTTGGGCTTTAGTCGGGCAACTTCCCTTGCTGACAAAAGAATAATAGATTTCGATTTCCTGTCTGCGAAGCTTCCCTCAGCGTTTCCCATCAAGGGCTTTTGATTCGTGGATAACGATTTTCTCCACAAACTCCCGTAACAGGGTAGGGGTGAGTTCCTCAAAGCTGGTGTACTTGCGTACCACTTTCATAAACTTTTCAGCGTTTGCCGTGGCTTCCAGCGTCCTTGAAAGCTCTCCCTGCAGAACGGCGGCTTTCTCTTTTAGTTCCTTTTGCTCGGCTTCGTAGTCTGCCGAAAACTCCATGAAATACTCGTCCCATATGCGCTCAGTCATGCTGTTGTAATGGTCAAATATTTTTGTAATACTTTGTTCGAACAGTTCACTACATATTTCGTGCTTCAAGTGGCGTCAACCAATTATTATACGAATGGGTTCTGACATGGTTGTACCAGACAAATACATATTGTGCTACCCCATCATCTAATTCTTTTGTATTCATAAATGGATTCCTATATACTTGTTCTTCCTTAAATGTTTTTAAAACCGTTCCATTGGAGCATGATCACAAGGGCATCCTGCTTTGCTCATGCTCTGGATAACTCCCTGGGACTTGCAAAAATCTACAAATTTCTGTGATGTAAACGGGCGCCCCTGGTCACTGTGCAGGAGCAGACCAGAACTCGGTTTTTCCTTCTTTATTGCTCTTTTGAGGGTCTCCATTGCAAGTTCTGTATGAATGCTCATGTACGGTAAAAAAGCAAAAACAATAAATAGACCGCCAGCACCACACTATTCCGAACCAAAGGCCACAATGCCGACGACTACGGAACCCTCTCACTATCTTTCATATCTTTTTATAAACTTTTAAATTTCCTTTAGAGCATTGCATTATTACCTACAAAGCGTTAATATATTTACATACCCACAAAATGTTAATATAAAAGGAGAATAAAATGGCACAGCAAATTTCTGAATCCGAACTGGTACTAATGAAAATTATTTGGAAGAATGGAGGGGCTACTTTATATTCCTTCATTATGGAGGAATTGGAAAAAGACAAGAACGAATGGAAGAATAATACTGTACTCACGCTGCTTTCCCGATTAGGAGAAAAAAAGTTCTTGAAAGTCAAAAAAATAGGCAGGAAAAATGAGTATGTGGCTATGGTAACAGAAGGGGAATACCAGACTTTGCAGACCCAAAGCTTTCTTGATAAAGTCTACGGCGGGAATGTGAAAAATTTAGTATCCACCTTGTTACGGCAGGATATTCTTTCGGCAGACGAGTTGAAAGAAATAGAAATCTTTTGGAGAAAAGAAAATGAATGAGTTTATG
The DNA here is from genome assembly GCA_910589265.1 of uncultured Lachnospiraceae bacterium. Lineage (GTDB taxonomy): Bacteria > Bacillota > Clostridia > Lachnospirales > Lachnospiraceae > MGBC165282. The sequence continues at coordinate 7,115 of CAJUTQ010000060.1, read as the reverse complement.
AAAGTATTATTATCGCTGTCTGTTTCCGGCACACTGTTATTACTTCTCATTTTAGGATTGAAGCCCTTATATAAAACCAAATTTAGTAAACGTTGGCAATATTATATTTGGATAATTGTTGCGCTGCGGTTTCTGCTTCCTTTTACTCCCCACACCACGATTGTCGGAAGTTTGTTTGAAAAGTCCGACACAACAGTGATAACAAGCGAAATCCCTACAAATCCCAATATATCGGTTTTGGCAAATACGAATAACAATGAAACAGAACCGATACCGACAAGCCGGGATATAACTGCTGTTGCCATGCGTGAGCCATTTAATATATACGTCTGCCTGTTCTTTATCTGGTCAACATTGGCACTAGTCCTATTTGTCCGTAAGATAACGATTTACCAAAGTTTTATCCAGTACATCAAAACGGGTAATGCGGAGATATCGGATATTAAGCTCTTAAATCTGTTGTCTGATTGTGAAGAAAAACTGAGTATCAAAACAAGAGTGGAATTGTCTTATAATCCGTTGATATCTTCACCTATGATGATTGGCTTCTTTCGTCCAAGAATTGTTTTACCTGTCGGCAATATGGAAGATAAAGAGTTATCCTATATCTTTGTGCATGAACTGATTCATTACAAACAGAGAGATATGTTTTACAAATGGCTGATACAGATTGTTGTATGCGCTCATTGGTTCAATCCTTTTGTATACCTGTTGGAAAAAGAGGTGAATAAATCTTGTGAATTGTCATGTGATGAAAAAATCATATCCGTACTTGATGATAAGACGAAACGTGAGTACGGGGATACGCTAATTTCTTTTATGAGATCAAATAATCTCTACAAAAGTTCTTTGGCTTCCGTCACTTTAGTGGAGGAGGAACCAGCTTTTATGTGAACCATAATAATAGTATAAATATTTCAATTACTCTAAAAAATCTTATAGATGGGACTGGACATCATTACTGGAAGCCTATTACCGATGTATCCTTTGTAAGCTTTGAAGTATATGACCCGTCGGGCAAAGTTGCCTATTCCTTTTATAAAGAGGGAACAAGGATAGAAGATGCAGTTGACATAGATACAGAATTAGCTGTATATCCGGGAGAATGGCGATATAAAATTTCTTTTGCATATACGACTAATGGAATCGAGCCGTCAGATATGAAATTTGCATTAAGATATAAAACTATATTTGAAGATGATATTCAGTGGCTTGTCGATAACAAACTTAATAAGGTCTATTAAATTGATTTTGTCAAGATTCGTTGACACATTTTCCTCAAGGGTTTTGTATCCTATGCTGCTTCTCTCAGGGAATCATAGTATCGCTGCCGTTTTATCATGGGAGGAAGGCCTCCGTTAGAGGAGCAGAGCCTCCGGTTATTCCAATAGCTGATGAAATATCTCCAAATGAGGGTTTTCCGTTCATCCGTACTCATCTTCTCCGTATCATAGCGGTCATATAACCGTTCTGATTTCATTCTGGCCCACATGCTTTCGCTGCGGGCATTATCATGACATCTTCCACCTGCGCTGTTCATACTTTGCCGGATGCCATATGGATGGATTGCATCCCGGTAAAGCTGACGGGTGTACTGGCTTCCCCTGTCACTATGGATGATGGCTCCACGGATACCCAGATACGCTTTCGCTGCATGTTCCAGTGTCCGCACACATAAAAGCGCTTTCATGTTGATGTCCATCGCCAGGCCGATCACGCTGGAATCAAAGCAGTCAAACAAAGCGGAAACATATCGTTTCCCATCTTTGCCTTTGCTCTTTGGAATGTCTTTGATACATTTTGTCAGTGGTCCTTCTGCATGGAAATCACGTTTTCAGAGATCGTCCGACTTTCTGGCTTCCCTGTCCGCTTTCGTGATCTCGTTCGGTTTGCGCCTGGGATGATAGCTGATCCCGATTTCCTCCATGACACGGTAAACGGTTCACTGGGGATTTCCAAATGTTCCAGTTGCTTCATTGTCAATGCCTGATACATGCGGATCCGACCATATGTATCCTTGCATTCCTCTTCCTCCATAATTTCTTCCATGGCATCCGCCAAGGGCTGATATTTCCATGGACGGATTTTATTTGCGAGATACTAGTAAAATCCCTGCCTGCTGACATGAAGTGTCTGGCAGAAAAAAGCAATATCGCCTTTTGATTCGCCGGATTTCGTTTTCCTGTTCCTTCACTGGTTGGCGAAGCAGGATGAATTCCTCGTTAAGCTTCCTAGAGCTTTACGGTGTCTGCGAGCCAGCCCTAAGGTCAAAATTACCAAGCCAGTTGGCCCTTACCCATCCATATCTGGTACTCTTGGGAACGCCTAGTTCTTTAGTGGCCTTAGCCTGTCCAATTTCTCTTGCAAGCTTCACGGCCTGTACTTTGTATGCATGGTCGTATTGTCTGTTTTCTGCCATTTTTGCTCACTCCTTATTCTCTTAATTATATCTCAAATCCTTGAAAATGGGGGGCAACTTTTTTTATACCTCATCATTTTGCAGAGGGTGACATGCTCAAAAAACTCGGAGTATTCTTCCTCGATCAAGCGTGTCTTGATTACCCTGTGGCGGTGTGGCGTGTTGTATCTTTTCATGGATGTGAACCTCCTTTTGTGGGTGGATTTTTTCAAAGGGCGCAAGCCGCAAAAAGGCGGGCTTGGAGTGGCAACCTCAGCAAGATTCCCATAGAACAAAATGAGCTGATAGTCCAAATTTGGTACTGTGGTAGAATCCTGCTCTTAAAAAGTAGCGGTTTCCTCTGTGTGGACTTCCCTCAATACCTTTAGTGCCACCTTTGCACGGTATAATACTAGAGATTTTTCAAAATGCCAAAAATGGACGCAAAAAAACAGGAAACCTTTTCTTGATTTCCTGTCTTAGTGTGTCATTTTTATGTAGCGGCGGTTATTCAGTTTTCTGTTTGCTATAGTTCTACAAACTTGAATTTATAAAAGTTCCATATTTATGGATTTATTGGTAAATCCATAATCGGAGTAGATTTTATAGGCAGCTTTATTTTTTGCGTTTACCTGCAATTCAATTCCATCATACCCTCTTTCATTTTTTAAATTTTTAAGGAAATCAAAAAATGCGTGTCCGATTCCTTTTCCACGATACTTCTCGTCTACAGCCATGGAATCCACAAAAATAATATTCCTTGTCACCTGATTTGGATTTTCTATATGCCGGTATATGATAAATAAAATTCCAGCCACATTTCCATCATATTCTGCAACGAAAAAAGTCCTTTCATTTACGGCTTGTTTATATATTTCTAAAGATAATACCGTTTCATTGTATTTGTAAATGTCCGGTCGCCAATCAATATGCATTTGCTGAACCTGCTTCATGATTATTTCTATGGTTTGATATTCGTCTGGTTGTGCATTTCTGATATGAATTTTCATTATAATTTGTTTCAACCTCCAAATTTCTTAGTACTAACATTTCGACAAACTGGAATTCTGATAAGACACTTTTTATAACATTTATTGGCTGCCATATCTTATCTTCAAAAAGTCCGCAAACCCTTGAAAATACTAAATTTATAGCAAGTGAGTTTGCCCTTATACTTTCCCTTGTGTTATATCCTTTTTCCCTCCTGTTACGAGCCCTCATAAGGGAAAAAAATAAGGGAAAGAAAAACCTGTAACATATAAGAAAAACTTGCTACACGAGTTTTTCTTGTCAAGAATTATAACATGAAATGAACAGGACAGAAAGAACGGATTGGAATACTTTTACAAGTTTCTCCAAAACACAAACAAGAAAGGACGGATAAGATATGAGTTTTATTTATGCAACGCTGTATCTTGAGGGCGATGTATAGACATGGGTAGATGCAGAAGATTCATTAGAATTGTGGTAACATATCTTTCTTTATACAGAGGACTGGTCAAAATATAAACCAGTTCTCTCTTTATTTGTAAAAAAAGAATGTTATAATTCCATTAATCCAAATACAATAAGAGGAATACTACGGAATAAGGCTTGTATTGCGTCTGTAATAATCATCAGTTCATGGCTGGAGCAGCCTTCTAAAATTTGGGTGATTTCAGAAATATAAATATACTCTGCCCTGTCCAGTTCATCACACAAAAGTTCATCAGCAGAACAGGAAAAAGCATTTATTATGGCAATAAATACTTTTAAGCTTGGAATACAGTTTCCTGTTTCAATATGGGATATGTGGGTTGTGCCGACATTACATAGTTCTGCTAACTTTTTTGTGACAGATTGCAGGCTATTCTTCATTTCCTGATTTTCGCTCCAATCGTTTTATAATCTATCATTAATATCACCTCATTTTGCATTGTAGGTGCAAGCCGATAAAATAATAATGACTTTAAAATGCAGATAGATTGAATAATGCAAATTACTATAAATAATTTGGATAAATATTCCGATGAAGTATATAAAATATGAAATAGTAGAAACGGATTTTAAATTTTTAAATTCAGGAAGATACAGTATGTCAGTAAACGTAAATGGAAGTACAAGTCAAATCAAAACATTCAATTCCAAGGAACAAAAAACAATGAGTGTGCTATCGTCGAAAGACAATAATGGGGTAATGATTTCCATTTCGCAAGAGGGCATTGAAAGCTACCGAAAGAAACTCCAAGAAAGTGATGTACAGTCAGCAGATGGAGATATCATGGAAAAGAAACACACTTTGATAGAACAGTCGAAAAATGCAGTTTTTGACAATTAATATGAGTGCGAATTGGCTTAAAAAGCGGGCGAATTGAAAGGACAGCGTGAAAACGGCAATACATACACCCTTTCAAATAAAGTGGAGGATTATGTCAAAGCATATGAAAACCTTTATGATGAAATCGTGCAGGGTTACAAAGATGGCACAAGGGAGCGTTATGTAGCAGATAAAAATTCAGAAACAGGTTTCCGAAAAATGACAATGCAAGAAAAATTAAACAGACTTGATGAAGCATTTCAGAAAACGTCTATTATAGCAGACGAATTAGCTGAAAATTTAAAAAATCTGCCGCCGCTTTTAAGGACACCGTAGAGAAGTTGTCTAAGATAAGAGGTGCTAAAACGTCTTTTGCAGATGCCTGCAAAAATCTGGAAACAGAAGGTTATGCTTCAAAGGAAAATGTAGAGCAAAAAATGGTAACACTTGCACAGGCATGGAAAGATGCCTATCAGATTTCCAGTTCTAAAGAAAACGGAATGGAAAAGGTTTTATTCATGTTGAATGATATGTCCCATATTAGCATGTAAGCGTAAAACAAAAATAGCCCAAGTAATCCAAGATGATGATTGGAGGATAATATGAATATTAATTATACAAATTTAACATCAAGCTATAATTGGATGTCGCAACTGTTTGGCGTAAAAAAGAACCAAAGGAATGGATTGTTAAATCTCACAGATGTAATCAATGCTAAAAATCAGAAAATTCCAAGCATAGCAAATAAGTCTGTCAAGTCGGATAAAGAAATTGAAGAAATTATTTATGAAAGCGGTATTTGTGTAAGAGGAATGATCATGAACGGCAAAAGCGAATCAGAAATGCATCAGAAGATTTATTATTAGCCGCAATGGAGAGAGCTGGTGCAGAGGATATGGACGGTGACGTGGAGAGGAAAGGCTTGGGTACACCTGCGACAAGGGCAGATATTATTGAAAAGCTGGTAAAGGACGGATTTGTAAAACGTGAGAAAAAACAGGTGATACCAACGGAGGACGGCGTAAAACTTATTGCCGTACTTCCTGATGTGGTAAAATCACCAAAACTTACCGCTGACTGGGAAAATGCTCTGACGCTCATTGCAAAGGGTGAATATTCCATGCAGGAATTTATGGGCGGCATAGAGGATATGGTAAAAGAACTTGTGCAAACTTACCACAGTGTCAGTGACGAACAGAAATCCATGTTCGGAGGCGGCGCACAGAAAACAAACGAAAAGACTGCATTGGGAAAATGTCCGAAATGCGGCGGTGATGTGGTAAAAGGGAAATTCGGCACTTACTGCAAAAATAAATGCGGCATGAACGTATCAAGGGCAATGGGGACAGTGCTTACCGACAGCCAGATAAAAAGCCTGCTGGAAGGGAAAAAGACCCTTGTAAAAGGCTTGAAAGGGAAGAAAGGCAGCTATGATGCGTACCTTATCCCAGAGGGCGTGGAGGATTATTCCTACATCAAAAATGGTAAGGTAATCGAAGGAACGCAGTATAAGGTCAGACTGGAGTTTCAAAAAGTCTGCAAATAAGAGAAAGTAACAGCACAAGGGTGTGAGGTGCAACAATTTCATACACCTTTTTGCGTTGAGATTAAAGGATATTTTGTTATGACTGGAGGAGATATATGTTAAATATAGAAGTGAATGATAAATAGGAATTGTGCGGAGGTTTTTATGGTGTCTTGTCTACTTTCGATTTAGAAGCAAATAGATGAATTGGGAAATAAGTCTATGAATATATTTGAATTAAGAAATATTCATGGGATTATTTATGAAGAGAAATTTGTTTTTTGTCAGTTTATTTATTATTCTAACTATTATACTATTATGTTTGTTTGGAAGTCAGGAAAAAGACTTGGTGGAAACTTTTAATTCAAATTCAGTAACTTCAGATGAAATAAAGGATGAAATGATAGTTGCAATGTTTATTGAAGATATAAGAAAACACGTAGAGAATTTCTATTCAGAGTATTATTCAGGCGAAATAGCGGTTTATAATTATGAAACTGTCATTGTGGAAATTGAAAAACCTAATAATGGTTTTATTTCCGTAAAGTTTGGCGTAACACCCCAGATAGGGGCGCACAATCCATTAGGTTATGATGAATTACTATATTACATAGATTCTTCAGGAAAAGGAAAAATGATTAATTATGAGCATATAAAAAATTATACAATACCAGAAAGATTTGAAAAGTACATTATTAAGTCTCTTGAATGATAATATTTTAACACTATAATTCTTGATTGTTGGGGAATACAACTTGATTGATACCAGATAAGGATAAAAATAGATATGTATGGGCAGGAGCATAGACTTTCTCCTGCCACGCCTATATTTAGGCGGTTTGACGTTTGGTACGTTTTCCGTATTCCCGTTCCATTTCCCGCATTTCTTCATCCGT
>CAJUTQ010000059.1 GCA_910589265.1 uncultured Lachnospiraceae bacterium | reverse complement strand
TGCCTTCTGGACTTCTGAAAGCATATCTTTATCCATCCTCTCCCAGTCCTCTGCCTGTTTCCCCAGCTTTGCAGCAGCATAATCATGCTGTTTTCTCTCTTTCACTTTATTGGCCTTCCTTACTGTGGAGGAACTGCCACCCACTTTTCTTGCAATTCTGTGGCACCCTAATCCTTCTGAATACAATTGAGCCACTTTCTCATTGTACAGTTCTGTCTGTGTTCTTTCTGGAAGTTTAGGATTAGTAAGCTCTCCAGGGCTGATTCCCAGAAAGAATGCCAACTGGCATATCTTATAAAAATCTGAACTCTTATTTGAGAAGATATGCTGGAGCTGATGCTTCTCTGTGATTCCCTGGTACTGAATATCCTGTTCCCCTGCCTCTCCCTTTGCTGCGCCTTGCAATTCTTCATAGAACCCTATCAAATCATCCAACAGCAGGCTGATATGCATCTGCATCCCCCTGATTGATAAATATCTGGTTCCTTCCAGCCTTGACCTTAGGAAATCCCCTGCTTGGACTTCATTGGTAAAAACAATAGGCATTTGGAACACAGCCAGCATGTATTCTGCCAGCCTGAGTTCCAGCCCATCCTCCACCAGTCCAGCCATGCCATCTGGTATTTCCACTTCAGCCACATACAGCCTTGGGGACTGCTTTGCTGATATTCCAATGGATGTTTCCTTCAGCCTGCATTTATGCCTTGGACAGATATTGATATTTCTTATGGTTGATTTCCTGTCCCAGTAAGCCTCCCCATATGTTTCCCTTGCTTCTAATACACACAGAGGGCAGTACTTGATATATTTTGCCTGCACCCCATGCTTTCCTTTAGACACTGGCAGGAGTTGGTAAGCATTCCCCTGATTCCCTGACATTGATTTCAGGGCATGGGACAGCCTTATGTTCCCTGCAAACCTGTAATAAGGAAACATGGTATGCCCTAAAATTAGTTCTTCCATTGGCAGCATCTTTGAAATGATACTTTGGGCATCCTTATTTAACTTACACATAAACTCCACATCTGGCCTTGTATTTTTCTTTTCCATCAAATCCTCTAAGGCAAACACATAGGCTGGATGCCCTGAATGGGCATAATATCTTGCAAGCCAACTGTACACTAATTCATCATGATAAATACTTGGCATAAAACCTATCATACAGAAACTTCCTCCACAACAACCCCCTGTCCTTTCAAAAGGGTCACAGCATCCATGCCTTTCACACATGGGCCACTGAATATGTCTGAAATCAGAACTCCTGCATCTGGCTCTTTACAAGTTATTTCCCCTGGCATAAGCATTTTGCCACTGTTTACAGCAGGGGCAGTCTGTTTCCTTGCTTTTGTTATGGGCTTGACAAACTCCTGAATATTTTTCATTCTTTCCTCATATGCCAGCAGGATTGTTTC
>CAJUTQ010000058.1 GCA_910589265.1 uncultured Lachnospiraceae bacterium | reverse complement strand
TGTATCAGTTCCTGTTGCGTCTGTACCTGTTGTATCAGTTCCTGTTGCGTCTGTACCTGTTGTATCAGTTCCTGTTGCGTCTGTACCTGTTGTATCAGTTCCTGTTGCGTCTGTACCTGTTGTATCAGTTCCTGTTGTATCAGTTCCTGTTGTGTCTGTACCTGTTGTATCAGCTGGTGTTTCACTTTCCACAGGTGCAGGTGTTTCTGCGTTATCATTTCCTCCACATGCAGTTAATAATGTAGAGCAAGTTGCTACTGCGGCAATCATCATCACTAATCTTTTTTTCATAATAAACTCCTCCTAAAATAAAATATTCATATGTTCTTTATGTTCTTTCAATTTCCCTGCTTGGGTAACTGATTGTTTTATTCTAAATGATAATTGTGTCTAAAATGTGAACATATTCTTTTTATATTCTTAATTTATCTTCATAATTCTTAAGTAAAACATATTCTTTTTCTTCATAATATGAACAAATTATTAATAAAAAAAGTCTTTATTTGTCTGCCAACTATCATTTCTTATAAAAAACTCTCCTTTTTTATTCCTATTCCTATTGGATATACATAAAAAAATTTTAATGAAACAAAGAAAAATTGGCACTTATTTCCAATATAAACAGGCAATCTCTCGAATGCGTACCTGTTCCTTTAAAATTCCCATAATCTCCTCTTTATTCTCCTTTGTCACATATACACCAAACCCTTGGGATTGCAATTCCTCTGATACTCCCTGACCAAACATGGCCTGAATCATCACATCACCTGCCAAAGGTTTAAAATGACTTGTCTCATAATAATAATCATTATTCAATGTTATATTATTAAACCCACTGAAATTATAATAAGGAACAATATCAGCCAAGGCTTCTAAAAAATCCAGATATCCATGTTCCACATCTTTTGCATAAGTCGTGGCATGTATGGGATTGGTAAATACAGTGAGAGAAATTCCATATTCCTGACATAAATCTCTTATCTCTCTTATTTCATTCATTACTTGGTCAAGCCTTGGACTGTAATAATCCGCCCAATAAGGAACATTTGCATTTTCATCAAAGGGTCTCTCTACAGTTAAATCTTCCGTTCCTGTTCTATAATAACGCTCTACCTTCTCTAAGTTTGGCTCTCCATATTTTCTAATCGTTTTTAGAGACTGTAATGTGGTAATAATATCTAAATATCGAATATAAAAGCCCAGCTTATCATAAAAATCTCCTTCGTATGGGAAACTTAAACGATATAGCTGTCCCTCATGCCAAGCAGGATCCACAAAATATGAAATATCATCTACTCCCATAAGAACATTTTTTGGAATTACTCCATGACTTATAAAAGCCTTTAATGTTTTTAAATGCTCATAAGGAAGGCCTTCCGAATACATCATATCATAATAGGAGCCTCCTTTCATTTTCTCCACATCCATAAAGCCTACTCGGGAAGAGCCAAATAAATAAGAGTCAAACTTATCTGGATTTTCTATAATATATTTTGTTTTAAAATAATTTTTATTAGGCTCTACCCCATTATCTCTTATTCTATCTGCGTGGAAAATATTATAAGGATCAATGAGTACATTCACTGGAACAACAGTCCCTCCTATTAATAGGACAAAAATACCTACCTTTGCAATAAATTTTTTCATATGAATAACCATGCCTTTCCACAAACCCTTTTCCTAAAACTGAAAATAAATAAACTGCTGGCTTGTCCCGTTATGAATTTTTAATACAACAATGAGAAGCACAATGGCAAAATAAAGGAGCCAACGAAGAGGAAGCCAAAGCTTTCCCATTTCCTTTAGCAAATCTTTTTGTTGGTTAAAATAGTCAAAAAGCAGGAGACTCATAAGAATCCCTCCTATTCTTACCACATGTTTCCCACTCATTCCTAAGTCTGCCAAAGCCTGGGATATAGACCATCTAACAAACATATTCCTTATAAAATACACAGCGTCTTCCCATGTATTGGCCCTAAAAAAAATCCAGGCAAAATTCACAAGGAGGAAAGTCCCAATCGTTAATCCTACCTGTCTCATAAGTCCCTTTCTTTTGTTTAAAGAAGAAGGGATACTGTTTTCTATGACTTGGAAAAGTCCATGAATCCCTCCCCATATTACAAAATTCCAGCTGGCCCCGTGCCAAAGTCCACTTACAAGAAAGGTGATAAATATATTCCAGTTATTTCTTATTTTCTTTACTCTATTCCCTCCAAGAGGGATATATATATAATCCCTAAACCAATGGGATAAGGATATATGCCATCTGCTCCAAAACTCTTTAATAGACTGGGCAAAATAAGGACTTTTAAAATTATCCATAAGTTCAATGCCAAGAAGTCTTGCAGCGCCAATGGCAATATCAGAATATCCTGAAAAGTCACAGTAAATCTGAAACGTAAAAAGAAAGGAAGCGATGACAAAAGAAAGGCCTCTATAGTTCATCACATTATTAAAAATCACATCCACATATTTTGTGAGAGCGTCTGCAATAACCAATTTTTTAATAAATCCCAGTAGCATGAGCTTTAGTCCATATACTCCTTCGTCATAATAAAAGACCTTCTCTTTCTTAAGCTGGGGCAAAAGCTCCTTAGCTCTGTCGATAGGCCCTGATACTAAATCAGGAAAAAAGGAAAGGTAAAGGGCATAGTAACCAAAATGCCTTTCTGAAGTCATATCCCCTCTGTATACGTCTAAAATATAGCTTACTGCCTTAAACGTATAAAAGGAGATGCCAATGGGCAGCAAAAACCGGACTGTCACTGGATTCATTGGGATAGAAAATGACTGGAACACTCTTGCAATTGACTCACTGACAAAATTAAAATACTTAAAAAAGAACAGTACAACAAAGCTTGAAGAAACACCTAGCCACATCCAAAGCTGTTTTCTCCTCTTCTCTATTGTCTGCTCTATCATCCTTGCACAAAAATACGTCGTTCCCGTTATAAGTAAAAGAATTACTGCATACTTTGCATTCCAGCTCATATAAAAATAATAACTGGATACAAGCAAAAAAATCCACCTATATTTTTGATGTACTGCCCAGTATAGGAGAAACACCACAGGGAAAAATACGGCAAATGCCAAAGAATTAAAAATCATACGTTCCGGCCCTCTCAAAATTATTTATCATAATTTCTTCATTATAACTTAAAAAATCCGTTCCGGCAACGTTTATTCCCAATTTTTAAATAACATATTGGCTTCCCAGTCTCTCCTGCTGGCGCTCTAAAAGATCTTCAATAGTCACATTATCTACCACATTATTAATAGCTTGCTCTAGCTCTCTCCAAACAACTAATGTATCACATGTGTCGCAGCGCTCGCACTCCACATCATCGTCCTCCAAACATGCCACTGGAGCCAGACTTCCTTCTGTAAGCCTTAAAATCATACCTACTGTATAATAGGAAGGAGATTTTGCTAGTCGATATCCTCCCTGGGCTCCCCGAATGCTTTTCACATAGCCAGCTTTATTTAATATAGCTATAATCTGCTCTAAATATTTTTCAGAAATCCCCTGACGTTCTGCAATATGTTTTACTTTAATATATTCTCCATTATTATATACAGCTAAGTCCAGCATAACCCTGACAGCATATCTTCCTCTTGTGGATATTTTCATCCTCTCACCTCAAATATGTATTTAATATATGTATTTAATATATATATTCATTATATCCTTGATTTCTATACTATGTCAATGGGAAAGTCTGAGAAGGCAATAACCTGCCCATTTAAAAAACAGAGTCTATTGACCAGTCCCTTTTATGTAAAGCTGACTTTTAAACGAGTCATTGCCTCCTCTAATACTTTTCTTGGACATGCAATATTTATACGTTGAAACATTCCACTTTGTCTCCCAAACATACTTCCTTTATCCAACCAGAGTTTTGCCTTCTTTACTATTCTTTTATTTATTTCTCCTTCTGACATGCCAAGACCACTAAAGTCAATCCATATAAGATATGTTCCCTCTGGCTCCACCAACTTTAATTTTGGTAAATTATCTTCCAAAAAGCTTCTTACATAATCTAAATTTCCTTTTAAGTATTGTTTCAACTCCAAAAGCCATGGCTCTCCCTTTTCATAAGCGGCTTTGCAAGCAGCCAGCCCCATTATATTCAATTCATCATACCCTGTTTTCCAAATCGTATACGCTACTTTTTTTCTCCATTCCTCATTAGGAATAAAAATATTGGATATTTGGAGGCCAGCAAGATTAAAGGTTTTACTTGGGGCTGTGCAGACTATAGAATTCTCTTGAAACTCTTCTGATATACTGGCAAAGACAGTATGCACTTGTCCGTTATATGTAAAATCACAATGAATTTCATCGGAAATGATTTTTACACCATATTGGCAACAAAGTTCTCCTACTTTCCTCAGCTCTTCCTTTGTCCATACTCTTCCTACTGGATTATGGGGGCTACATAAAATAAACATTTTCACATGTTCCCTTTGTATTTTATCCTCCATATCTTTGAGATCCATTTTGTATGTTCCATTTTCGAAAATCAGCTCATTGTTCACCAGTCTTCTTTTATTTTTTGTTACAATGGATGCAAAAGGATAATACACTGGCTGCTGAATTAAAACCCCATCCCCTTCTTTTGTTAATGCCCTAACAATAGAGGCAAGGGCAAATACAACGCCTGGGGTTTTTACAAACCATTCCTTTTTGGGTGTCCAAGAGAAATGTCTGGAAAACCACCCCCTAACTGCCTGATAATACTCTTCTTTTCCTTGGGAGTACCCGAAAATTCCATGCTCCACTACTTTATGCAATTCCTCTAAAATTCCATCTGAAGTTCGAAAATCCATATCAGCAACCCACAAGGGAAGAAGGTCTTCTGGCATATTCCTTTCTACAGCAAAATCATATTTCAAACTATTTGTATTTCTTCTATCTATTATTTCGTCAAAATCATGATAATTCACAGTAATTTCCATTCCTTTCATCCCAGACACCGAAAAGGCAAAAATTTATTCTTCCGCAAACATAGGGGTCGACAAGTATCTATCTCCTGTATCAGGAAAAATGACAACAATATTTTTTCCTGCATGTTCCTCTCTCTTTGCCAGGTTAACTGCCGCACACAGGGCTGCTCCCGATGAAATCCCTACTAAGATTCCTTCCTTAAGAGCAATTTCCTTTCCCATGACAAATGCCTCCTCATTTTCAACAGGAATAACTTCATTATAAATCGAAGTATTTAAAATAGAAGGAACAAACCCTGCTCCTATTCCTTGAATCTTGTGAGGACCTGGAGTTCCTTTACCAAGTACTTGCGAACCTGCTGGCTCTACTGCCACAATTTGAATACTTTCCTTCTTAGATTTCAAATATTCCCCTGCTCCAGTGATGGTTCCTCCTGTTCCCACCCCAGCTACAAAAATATCTATGTTTCCCTGAGTGTCCTCCCAAATTTCTGGTCCTGTCGTCTTCTTATGAATTTTTACATTGGCCTGATTGTCAAACTGGCCTAAAATAATGGAGCCTTCAATTTCCTTATTAAGTTCCTCTGCTTTTTCAATAGCTCCCTTCATTCCTCTGCTGCCATCTGTCAGAACTACCTTTGCACCATAGGCCTTTAATAAATTTCTTCTCTCCACACTCATTGTCTCTGGCATTGTGAGAATTGTCCTGTACCCCTTTGCCGCTGATACCGCCGCTAATCCAATTCCAGTATTCCCACTGGTAGGCTCAATAATCGTAGCCCCTGGCTTTAACTTCCCCTTTTCCTCAGCATCTTCAATCATTGCTAAGGCAATTCTATCTTTTACGCTTCCAGAAAGATTCATATATTCTAATTTTGCAAAAATTTTACAAGAAAGCCCTTTTTCCTTCTCTATGTTAACTAACTCTATAAGGGGCGTCTTTCCAATTAATTCGGTTGCTGATGTATGTATTTTTCCCATTTTTCTCACCTTTCTTTAATTCCTACTTATCCAATAGGTTTATCATGAAATAATTATATATAGTTTAAACTTATCTGTCAACCTATTTCCCATTTTTTAGGAAGCAAAATTTCTTATAGCATACTTGATCTGAAAATACTTTTCCATATTTTCAGCTTGAAATCTAAATCTTTGAACTGACATTTTGGGCTCCTTAAAAATTCTTCTCACGCTTTTCTTCTATTCTTTCGTTTTACACAATTGTATGATATAATTTTATTTAACAATATAATATGATACGAAGGTCAAAAGATTATGACTGTCGTACTTCCATGAAGAAACATAAGTTTTGATCCCAACATCATAATATACATTTTTAGCTTCAATAGAAAGTAGAAAAGAGGAAACATATGTACAAGAAAAAAATCGTTGTTGCTTTAGGGCATGATGCTCTTGGCTATAATTTACCACAACAGCGGGAAGCCGTTTCAAAAACAGCGGTTGCCTTAGCTGATCTCATTGAAACAAACGGCCGTCTTATTATTACCCATAGCAACGGTCCCCAGGTCAGTATGATCCACAAGGCCATGAATGAACTGGGAAGAATATATCCAGAATATACCCCTGCTCCCATGAGCGTCTGTTCAGCTATGAGCCAAGGGTATATTGGTTATGATATTCAGCAGGCTCTTCGCTCAGAGTTACTATCCCGGGGAATTTATAAAGCTGTCTCTACCATATTGACTCAAGTGGTCGTGGATCCCTATGACGAAGCCTTCTATGAGCCAAACAAGATTATCGGCCGCATGATGACCAAAGAGGAGGCTGCTTTGGAGGAAGGAAGGGGAAACTATGTTACAGAATTAGAAGAAGGTTTTTCCAGAGTAATTGCTGCTCCTAAGCCTTTAGAGATCGTGGAATTAGACGCTATTCGCACATTGGTCAATGCCGATCAGATTGTCATTGCAGGAGGAGGGGGCGGTGTTCCTGTCATTGAACAGTCTCACTCTTTAAAAGGGGCAAGTGCAGTCATTGAAAAAGACAGCCTTGCCGCCCGACTTTCTATTGATTTAAGAGCAGACCAGCTTATCTTTTTAACCGAAGTAGAAAAAGTAAAAAAATATTTTGGCTCTGATCAAGAGGAAGAGATTGAATTTATGAGACTACAGGCTGCAAAGGAATACATTGAAGAAGGACATTTTGGGCAGAGAACGATGCTTCCTAAAATTGCAGCAGCAGTGGAGTATTTAGAAGCAGTTCCCCACGGAAATGTACTCATTACTTCTTTAGACCATGCTGGAAGAGCCTGCAAAGGATTAACTGGCACTTTAATTATTCCATAGAACATATTTTCTGATAAAATAGTTTTTGACGTCTTATAAGGAAGTGAAAAGAGCTCCAAGAAAAATAGAAAAATCGGAAAGATTAAAAATCATTTTTCTCAGCCAATTCCATCTCACATTGAAACTGAAATAATCTACTACATATTTTCGTACAATGCGATCATAACTATTACTTATCCCTCCTCCCAACAGGAGGGATAGGCCTAATTTTTTCCATGCTCTCTTTTTTATTCCCATCTCATAAAGGAAAAGGAAAAAAACGAATACAGTCATAATAGCAGAGAAAAATGCTACAATCTTTCTTTTCCCTTCCATAAAGTTGAACATAGCTCCTTTGTTGTAATGTCTTCTCAATAAAATTCTATTGTTTAAAATGAGCTTCTCTCCCCCATCCCCCTTTTCTACCTGATTTTTTATCCAAAATTCCAAAATAAAAATTCCAATAATAAGAACAACGTATCCCATATTTCCTCTCTTTCTTTTGTCTGTTACCGGTTTG
Organism: uncultured Lachnospiraceae bacterium; assembly: GCA_910589265.1. Classification (GTDB taxonomy): domain Bacteria; phylum Bacillota; class Clostridia; order Lachnospirales; family Lachnospiraceae; genus MGBC165282. The sequence goes on along the minus strand of CAJUTQ010000058.1, from coordinate 3,999 downwards.
TTAGTGCGTCAAAGACTCCTTTAATATTCAATTTCCCAAATCCCCACTCTCTATTAGGATAAACTTGATCTATTTCCCTTTTCGCCCCTCTTATAAAATAATTTTTAACGTCTACGGAATTTACCCCTGAGGCATTTTTTTGAATCACCGCCCACTCCAAAAACTGGGCTGCAGCTCCAGCAGTAATGGCTGCTGCCAGGCAGGAACCTGAATTCCCTTGGATATCTACTCCTGTCTGTGTGTTGACAATTACAAATTTTTTCTATTATAACTTGTTTTCTCTCTTTTGGACAGTATACATTCTGGGCATTTTATTTTGTGCCCTTTCAAACATTTCTTTTGAAATAATTGCCTCATGGGTATCTTCTACAATTATCCACTCCTTTCTATTCATATTTTTCTTTTTCTTACTCCCCATTGTCTTTACTTTTTTCCTGCCATTCACCACACAACCAGTGTAAATAGGGTTTTTAATTATACGATAAATACTCCCCTCATTCCATCTTTTCTTTTCTTCCGCTTTCCTCCCTCTATATTTTTTTTCCAAATATTCATAAGGTGGGGAAATGCCCCTGCTGTTGAGATGACAGGCAATTTCCCTTTTGGAAATGCCATTACATGTTTTTTCAAATACTTCTTTTACAATAGAGGCAGCTTCTTTGTCTATACATAGTTTATATTTATTACCTTTTGTTCTTTTGTAACCATAAGGAGGCAGCCCTCCTAAAAACTTCCCTCTTTTTCTCCCTGCTTCTAATCCAGCTTTTATTTTATAAGATAAATCTCTGCTGTATAACTCATACATTATATTTCGGAAGGGAATATCCATGCCTATCCATGACTGTTCTTCGCTATCATAACTATCCAACACTGAAAGAATTCTTATATTTCTTTCAGGATACTTTTCCTCAATATAATATCCTATCTCTTTATAATTTCTCCCTAACCTAGACAGGTCTTTCACTAAAATACAATCTATTTTTTTGTTTTTTATTGCATCCTCCATTTTCAGAAATCCTTTTCTCTGTAAATGGGTTCCACTGCACCCTTCATCTATAAATTCTACTACTCTTGCCCCTTTTAGCTCTTCTCTTTCTTCTATATATTTTTTTAGTAAAGCTCTCTGATTTTCAATAGAATCTCCCTGCTCTTTTGTAGATACCCGAAGGTATAAGGCAATATTATAATCCCTTTCCAACTGTCTTTCCCTCCCTTCTTTTTTCTATTTTTTTATATACCTCTTCCTCAATTAAAGGGGGATGACAATTCCATAACATATCCCACTGTTCTTTGTCTATGTTTTCTTTTTTACCGCTCCAAGGGAGAGTTCTTGTTTTTCTTATGGGCCGGTGCCCACAATATACAGGATTCATTAACATTCTCCCAATAATCTTATCATCCCATACACCTTTTCCATTTGTCCTGTCTTTTTTTAAAATTCCCTTTCTTGCAAAATAACGGCATGGAGAAAGGACTCCTTCTTCATTCAGCTTTCTTCTTATATCACCAATACTAACTCCATCTAAATACTTTTGAAATATTTCTTTCACTACCAGTCCTGCTTCATAATCAATTTGAAGTTTTCTCTCTTTATCCAATTGATAACCATAAGGAGGACAGGACCCTACATATTCTCCCCTTTCCTGCTTTATTCTAATAGCGCTCCTTATTTTATCTCCAATATCTCTTTTATAAAAGTCATGGACAATATTTTTAAGGGGAACTAAGAAGGCCTCCCTCTCTTCTTCCTTATAAAGAGTATCATAATTATCTTGGACTGATAGAAAACGTACACCCATTTTGGGAAATAGATATTCTAAAAATCTTCCTGTTTCAATATAATTTCTGCCAAAGCGAGATAAATCTTTGACTACGATACAATCTATCTTTCCATTTCGTATTTCCTCTATCATAGAGTAAAATCCTGGCCTGTGAAAATTTCCCCCACTCCATCCATAGTCCTCAAATTCCTTAATTAATACTATTTCTGGATAATTTTTTAAATATTCTCTGATTATCGTCTTTTGTGTTTCCAAACTCTCTTCTTCCCCCTTATGAGACAACCTGACATACATAGCAGCCTTATATATCTTTTGTTCCTTGCTTTCCTCTGATTTCTTCCTTTTTTTCCTGCTTTTTCTGCTCATTGACCTATTCCTTCCCTCATGATTATTCTTATTGTTTTATCCGAATAGATAAGTATTTCTTTGGCATACATAGGCAAAGATATAAGCTCCTTTTCTCCTAATACTTTTTTTGTATAGTCTAGTAGTTTCTCCTCGCTAATAGAACATCCTAGACATCCTGTTCCATACTTTTTGGAAACACAAACATAATAAACATATTCCTTATCCCCTCGTTTTACTTTTTTCCTTATCATAGATTCCCCACAAGCAGCGCATTGGGCCAGTCCAGAAAACAAATAACTTTTTTCCCTTCCAGGGGCTGTTCTTTTATCCTTTTTTAAAAGTTCTTTTACAATTTCATATATTTCTTTTGATATAATGGGCTCGTGAGCTTTTTTTGTTATGATCCAATCTTTTTTCTCTTTTTTTATTAACTCCTTTGTCTTATAATTTTTCGTTGTTCTCTTTCCTTGAATAAGGGTTCCCATATAAATACTGTTTTCCAATATTCTTCCCACTGCTGTAGGAGACCACCCTCCCTCTTCTCCCTTTGCAAATCCACTTTGATAAGAATCTCCTTTATGCTTCTTATATTGATAGGGGGACAATTCACCCCTTTGATTTAAAAAATGGGCAATCCGTCCTTGGCTATATCCTTGAATCTTCCATAAAAAAATTTCTTTTACTACCATAGATGCATGGGAATCTGGAATCAAATGGCTTCGCTCCTCTGGATCCTTTTTATATCCATAGGGGGCAAAGGAGCCTGTAAACTTTCCTTGGTTTCTTCTCATAGATAAGTGACTTCGAATTTTGATGGATAGATCTCTGCTATAATAATCATTGAGCAAATTAACTAGTGGCAAATACATCATCTCTCCCCTTCTATGGGCATAAACGCTATCATATCCATCGTTCACTGAAATAAACCGTACTCCCATATTTGGAAAAACCTGCTCTATATACATGCCACTTTCTATATAATTTCTGCCAAATCGGGATAAATCTTTGACAATGACACAATTGATTTTTCTATTCTCAATATCTTCCATCATGTGCAAGAATCCTGGCCTTATAAAATCTCCTCCCCGGTACCCTTCATCTACATAACGAGTACATAGTACAATTTCTTCTCTTCTCTTTACATATTCTTCTATTAATCTTCCTTGGTTTTCTATGCTTCCTTTATCCTCTTTTGACATTCGAATATAAGCTCCAGCATAATATATTTTTCTCCTCTCCATAGTTCATCTCCTACGTAGAATATCTTTTTTCTACTTTATGAGATGGGCGTCTCGTCCTATTCCCAAGGGAGTCTTTCCCTAAGGAAATCTTTCCCAAAAAATTCTATTTATGTCCAACTTCCATTCATGTTTTATTACAAGCAAAAAAGAGTTCCCTTTAGGGCAGCACTCATAAGACAGCATTAGAAATGTTTTCGGGAAACGGCGTAGCTTGCGGGCTATGCCGTTTCTCCATTTTGCAGGTCATTCAGTAAAGACGAGGGGAGTATTCCCACAAGGTCATAGCAAATGTTGTTCTAGTAAACGAAAGTTGTAAGAGTTGGTTGGAATAAAGTATAAGAAAAATGAACAAAGGAGGAACCAGCAGCATGGCCAAAGTCTATAACGAAGAATTCAAAAAGCAATTAGTAAAAGAGTATATCCAAGGGACAAGGTATCCTTCTCTTGAAAAAGAGGAGGGGGTTGCCAAGTCAACCCTTTTTGGATGGGTAAAAAAAGATAGCGAAGAACGCCAAATCTCACAACCACATACTACAAATTTCCCTGTCATCCCCCAAAAAGAAATCCCGGATCTTCACAAAAGAATCGCAGAACTGGAAAAGGAGAACCTTTTCCTAAAAAGAAGCCCA
>CAJUTQ010000057.1 GCA_910589265.1 uncultured Lachnospiraceae bacterium | reverse complement strand
CTTTTCTTTTATCCACAATGCTTCTTCTTTTGTTCGACAATGAATTACCCCATCATCTGCATATCTTTCAAAGGGTGCTCGGGGGAAGTTTCTTACCATCCACATATCAAATACATAGTGCAGAAACATATTTGCTAATACTGGACTTATCACTCCGCCCTGTGGTGTTCCAGACGTTCTTTCAATTATCTGTCCATTCCTTGTTACAAAAGGTGTTTCCAGCCATCTTTTAATATATAGACTGTCAATGACATTCTGATTTTGTAATTTTTTGGCGATTAAATTTTGCAATTTTTAGGTAAAAAATTAACTGCCAGATTCAAACAATGTATTTACAACCGTGTTTGTATTAGACATCATCTCCTTGCGTTCTTTTAGTCGATAGCTTTCACCCTTTCTACTAATCACCTGGCAATGGTGAAGTATCCTGTCTAAGATTGCAGAGGCTATAGTTATATCGGAAAACACCTCATTCCATGAGGAAAAAGCCTTGTTTGATGTAAAGACAGTCGAATTTTTTTCATATCTTTTAGCTATTAACTGAAAAAACAGATTTGCTCCCTGTTTATGCTTGGCTGGAAATCAAAATCAAACTGTTCCAAAGTTTTTCTGTAAGGAAAACCTGACATTTTAATCTGATTTTCAACTGCCCTGTTTTTCTTTGTCTTTGCTTCCTCGGCCAGTAAATAATCCAAAATTTCTACAATGTTTTTATTATCACGAATAGCTTTTTCAAGATAATTATCAAGAATCAGGGAAGTGTTTTTCATATTTAATATTTCAAGGTTCTTCTTTATTCTTTCCTATACAATTTCACTCATAGTGTTATACCTCCCATCAGCTCATCATATTTTTTCAGGGAATGATCAGGTATACTTAAATCCATCAAATCAGGATTATTAAGCAGCGTGTTTTCAACACCAAAACCTGATTTAACAATCATAGATTTATAGTGTTCTTTGTTGACATTATAGGTGTTTTTGCTATAAGATAACTTATGTAAAGCTATTTGTTTACCCTCGAAGTATGCTGCTAACATATGGTCGAGGACAAGGACTGTCACATCCCTGCCAACGTATTCTGCTGGAACAGAATATTTATTGCCGGCATAGCTGATGAGGCAGTCTTTTTCAACGCTTCTTAAATTTATCTTATCAATAATGTATTCCCTTTTTAATGGCTGAAGATTTTCCACTGGCAGACTGTCAATAGGACGTTCATTTGTAGTGCCATGGACTTTGGCATTTATTTTATTACACCATGCATGTGCCTGACTGTTTAAATTTTCCAATGAGTTATAGGTAACTCCCACCATAAAGTTTTCCCTTACATATCTTACGGTTCGTTCAACGTTACCTTTTGTCTGACCTCTGTATGGGCGACACAATATAGGTTTATAACCGTAAAATCCGGCAAAATCTTCAAACTGTTTATTCAATTCACTTTCAGATTGTTTCATCATCCTTTTTACAACAACCTGCTTCATGTTGTCATACAGAATTTCTTGAGGATATCCACCAACGTATCTGAATGCGTTAATGTGGCATTTAATAAGTGTTGTTGTACTCATGTCCGTGACAAACTCTATATATCTCATCCGGGAGTATCCAAGTGTCATAAGAAAGCAGTATAATTTCTTATATTCTCCATTCTCCAGCGCCTTGTAATTTTCAAAGAATCCCCAGTCAACCTGCCCCTGCAAACCAGGCATGGTTTCAAATCTCACTGTAGCCTTCTCATTTAAGTCCGCTTTTCTTGTTGCAACGTACTGCCGTACAATTGTATATTGACAGTCACATCCCTGTTCCATTAGTTTTTCATGAATACGTACTGCGCTGTACGGAGCTTCTTCCATCCACATATCCATTAAATGCTTGTATGGGTCAAGCTTTGAAGGTTTGGGCGCAATAAGCGTATATACTGGTTTGGTGTCTGATTGAGCATCTTTCTTAGCTGTTCTTGGATCAATGTGATGTTTTCTGGCTATTTCAGTATAACTAAGTCCTTTCTTCCGTTCATTTCTAATTTCCATCCATAAGTTTCCTTTCATCTTTATTTACTCCTATAATGTTTTTATAAGAGTGTATCATATTTTACAATACATCCAAAAAACTGCAAAATTTAAACGCCTTTTTCTTACATTTTAACACCGTCATTGACACCTGCCGCATTTACTCGTACTTCCAGCAACTTTTGGACTTCAGTGTTTTTAGCCACCTTATCCGCATTTCCGAGCCTTTTATGCGGTTTCTGTCCGTCAGGTCAGAGGTTTGCTTACAGCTTCTTTCAGATTCCGTCTCGCAGCGGACACCCTTGCTGTTCGGCTATGTGCTTCGTCGTTGCCTACGCACACTCAGGACTTTCACCCGTTAGAACTCGCCCATGCTGGGCAAACGAAAAAAATTGCTATAAGACATATTGTCCTACAGCAATTTCACTCCGTTCACATAAAATCAATCATAATCAACATCATATGCTATAATAGTTCCTGAATTAGCATCAATTTTATACTCGTATTCCATCCATCCCTTTCTTAATTCTATTTCATAACACGGCCTCCCATACTCCCAGTCATATTCCCACTTAACAATGGTTGCGCCTGCAGGGGCCTGCTGCCTTGCAATCTGTTTTGCTTTCTCTAATCCAATTCCTGTAGAAGTTCCACTATTGGCAGGAGGAGTGGGAGTTACTGACTGAGACCCATAAGGATCTACAGGAGTCTGTGCTGCCGGCTGTTGTGTTTGATTCGTCTGTTGCTGGGTCTGATCTACTGGCTGCTGGGTTTGACTGCCTGTAGAAGAGCTGGAAGAGGCATAGGCATCTATTCCTGTCTGGTTCATCTGTTGTTGAGTCTGATCTACCGGCTGCTGATTCTGATTTGTCTGGGTATTGGTAGCGGATGTTGAAGTAGTGTTAGACTGAGACTTATTTAGAAACACAATATCTCTTTTTAATACATTTCCTGACTCTGGATGGATCGTATACTTTCCATAACTCTTATCTGAAGTATAGGTCACCTGGTATTCCTTTAGTAAATCATTGGAATCCAAGTATATTGTATGAACCCTGGCTCCTGCTATTTCTCTTAAAACAACTTGCTTCGCCTGTTCTTCTGTCAAAGTTACATTTCTTCCGCCATTGGCATTGGGTATGTTACTCTCAAACTCAAGAACTCTCTGAACTGTTCTGCTCACTGTAATTCTATACTCCTCCTGGCGGCTTTCACTATAATAATCTAATTGATATTCCCTCTTATTTATATCTGTTTCCACCAAGATTTTATCGGAAGGCAGATAACTTTCTGCAAGCCTCTCAGCCTGAATATTGGTGACTTCTTCTGCAAATACGGGAATTGTAAGTAAGGCTACTGCTGCTACTGTCCCGCTTATAAACTTCCCTATGTTTTTGTTTAGTTTCATACTTACCCTCCTGATCCTAATCCCATACGGTTTTTTTCTTATTTGTTATAATATATTTATTTTAGATGAAAAAAATTAAAATTACATTAAAAAATTTCATCTTCCCTTCCTGAGAATATTTTATAAAAACGTTGTTATTATATTACAACCCAAAATAAAAATCAATATCCCTTTTAGAATTTTTCCTTGCATTCTATGAAAAAAAAGCTTTTAATAAAATAGGAGTAAATTTGTTAGAGGAGGAAAATCTATGAATAAAACAATCATTCCAAAAAGCTACCAGTCTCAATTAAACCTTTATGACACCCAGATTGGCATTAAAACAGTGAAAGACTTTTTTCAAAATCTGTTAGCAAATCATCTCCATCTTTTAAGGGTTACAGCACCTTTATTTGTGGATCCAAAATCAGGGCTTAACGATAATTTAAACGGCGTAGAACGCCCTGTCTCCTTTGGAATAAAAGAGGGGAATAACAAAGAAGCGGAAATTGTTCACTCCCTTGCAAAGTGGAAACGGTATGCATTACAAAAATATGGATTTCAATGTGGAGAGGGACTTTATACAGACATGAATGCCATACGCAGGGATGAAGACACAGACAATATTCACTCCATTTTTGTCGATCAGTGGGACTGGGAAAAAATTATTTCCCCTGAGGAGCGTAATATAAACACTTTAAAGGAAACTGTACAAAAAATTTATAAAATTTTAAGAAAAACAGAAAAGTATATGGCCATCCAGTATGACTATATTGACGAGATACTTCCCAAAGACATTTTTTTTATTACAACTCAGGAATTGGAAGATCGTTTTCCAACAAAAACGCCAAAAGAAAGAGAGTATCTTATTTCCAAGGAAAAAGGCGCTGTATGTATTATGCAAATCGGAGACTTATTAAAATCCGGGCAAAAACATGATGGACGGGCTCCTGATTATGACGACTGGTCTCTCAACGCAGACATTGTTGTCTATTATCCCGTCTTAGATATTGCTCTTGAATTATCTTCCATGGGTATTCGGGTTGACAAAGACGCTTTATTAAGCCAGCTAAAAAAAAGCGGCTGTGAAGATAGAGCCAATCTGCCCTTTCAAAAAGCCATCATTGAAGAACAACTCCCCTATACTATTGGAGGAGGTATTGGACAATCCAGACTTTGCATGTTCTTTCTTCGAAAAGCTCATATCGGGGAAGTTCAATGTTCCCTTTGGCCAGATTCGACTGCTGCCGATTTAGCCTCCCATAGTATTCCCCTATTGTAATAAAGGGAAAATTTTGTAGAAGAGGGGCTGCTAACTTTCCCTATCCTTTGGAAAAGCAATAGAAAATAGAGAGGAAAGAAGGAACATTGGGCAATAAAGATTCTTTTTTTGCCTATGAAAATCTTTTTTCCTCTTGTTCCTAAATTTTTAAAATACTTCCAATGACAATTTTCATATATTGTTTCTTTTGTCCATATGCGATCACCTGCAAAAATTGTTTAATACAATTATATGATATGCAAGATAAATCAATCTTACAAAACATCCCTTGTTTCTAATTTATAAAGTGAGAGAAATACAGCAATAGAAGCTGCTATTAATAAAGTGACTTTAAAAAGTATATTATCTGTTAAAGTATAAGCTCCCACATTTCCTTGAGTAAGGCATGCAATGACAACTCCTCCAATGATGGTTGCTTTTGATGATTTTCTTCTCAACCCTATGAGCAGAGCTATAAAGCTTATGCTGACCATGACTGCTGAATTTATAATTATTCCAATATAAAATGTGCTATTTCCCAATGGAATGCTTGCTGCTGTTATATGGGTATATTTTTTTGTCATGGAAAGCATACTATAATGGAATATTTTTGTTAAAACCAAGGCTATAAAATTAAAAATCCATACTGCTGACATTTGTGACAATAATATTTTCTTTCGACTAATAGGATAAGAAAACATTACATGGATTGTCTTATTTTTATACGAACTGACAATGAAGGAAGCTAACATGACACTCGTAAATATAATGAATGACATATTGGCAAATAATTCAGCTCCTGCATATACCATGTATTTTTCTTTTTCCAGTTCACTTGCAACAGATAAAAGTAATAACAAAAAGATCATTGACATAATAAAAGCGCTTCTCACATATTTTGTTATATTGTTTTTCTTCCATTCAAGTCTAATTAACTTCATCATTCTTTTCTCCCCTCCTCTGTCAGTTTTAAAAAATAGTCCTCAAGGTTTTCCGATTTCTTACCAATTGCGCTAATCTTCACATCATTTTTTGTTAATGCCTTTGATATGTCATTTGCAGTAATCCCGCTGTCATAAATACGTATATTTTCTTTATCTACTATTTTGAAATTATGCAACTCCAATTGATCTGCCAGTACATATACTGCTTTCTTTATATCCGGAGTAGAAAGTTCAATATATGCCGTATTCATTTTGGAAATTTCTTTCATAGATATTTCTTTCATCATTTTTCCATTATTGATAATTCCAATTGTATCTGCTATGCTTTCCACTTCATAAAGGATATGACTGGATAGAATAATAGTAATCCCATATTCTATACAAAGCATTTTGAAGAGCTCCCGAAGTTGTTTCATTCCAACAGGATCCAATCCGTTGGTAGGTTCATCAAGGACTAACAATTCTGGCTTATGTAAGATTGCCCTGGCAATACCTAATCTCTGTTTCATACCTAAGGAATAGTTTTTAATAGGTTTATCTCCTGCTTCTGTTAATTCTAACATGGAAAGCGCATCCTCCACGCTATTTGGACTGTAGTATCCCATGTATTCACAATGAAGCCGCAAATTTTCTTTTCCACTTAAATGGTCATAAAAGGTAGGAAATTCAATAATGCTTCCCATTCTTTTTAAAACCTCATAGGAAGTAGGCGTAAGTATTTCACCAAAAAGTTCAATCCTGCCTTCTGTTGGCTTCCAAATATTTGTAATCATTTTCATCACAGTCGTTTTCCCTGCCCCATTTGGTCCTAGAAATCCGTAGATTTCTCCCTTTTTCACATGGATATTTACGTTTTGAACCAAATCCTTATGGTCAATCGTTTTTGTAAGATGATTTGTCTGTAAAATATACAGCATATTCATTGCCTCCTTTCAAGAATGTGTTCCTCTCTTGAAACCTATTGTAACCCATAGGTTTTTCAAAACTCTTGCTGAATTCTTACAAATATCTTTCTTCCTGTTTTTTAACATTTATATTTTTTCAACTTTACAGTAAATATTGTTTTTACATTAGGCTCACTTTCTAAAAATATATCTCCTTCTAACTGGTTAGCAAGATTTTTTGCAATGGTAAGTCCTAATCCATTTCCCTGTATCTTACGGTTTCTTGAATCCTCCATTGTATATAGCCGTTCAAAAACACTTAAGGCAAACTCTTTCTCTATACCCTTTCCTTTATCTATTACATCTATATATACATGATTTTCACTTTCTCTCAATGTAAACCCTATATACTTTCCGTCCTTTCCATAGCGCAATGCATTGGATATTACATTCGATAAAATTCTGTTAATGGCATCCCTATCTCCCTGTACAAACAAATTATCTTCTGGTATAAATATATCCACCATAAAATTTTTTCCAGAAAGAATATCATAAAAACTCAATATACTTTCCCTGCACAACTCGTTGATATTTATTTTTCTTACCTCTATCTTCATATCCCCTGCTTCTAATTTTGCCAATGTAAAAAACTCATTTATAAGCTCCAAAACCTGCCTAGCCTTTACTTCTACCTTTTGTAATGCTTGGTCACCTTCATGGCTAAGACGTATCATTTCCAAATATCCTAAGATAACTGTCAAGGGCGTTTTTATATCATGGGATATGTTAGAAAGCATTTTTTTCGATGAAATCTCCTGCTTTCTAAATGCACTTTTTATTTTCTGGCGCTCTAAGAGTAACCGGTTAATCTGTCCGCATAAATCTATTAATATTTTGTTATCTGTAAATACCATAACCTTTTCGTTACTGTCATTTTCCAAAATATGAGACAGTTCTCTGCTCATTTTTTTCAGCTTTATCTCTATGCCTTTCTTGTAGATAAACTGCTGACATAAAATAACAACAAGCAATAAGATAATGACATAGACCAAGGCTCTATCCATCATTCCATATCTCCTAATCTGTAACCTATTCCCCAAACAGTGAGGACAATTTGGGGATTTCGAGGATTATCTTCTATTTTGTTCCTTAGCCTGCTAATATGGACATTGACAGCATTTTCATCTCCCAAATAAGCATCCTTCCAAATATGGGAGTATATCTGCTCTTTTGTATAAACCTTTTTTTTATTTTTCATTAGAAGCTTTAAAATCTCAAACTCTTTTGCCGTTAATTCAATCTTTACTCCATTTTTCAATACAGAATAATGATCCGTATCCATTATAAGACTGCCACATATTAGGACATTTTCCTCCTCATTCATTTGCGCCCCATACTGAGTATTTCTTCGAATATTGGCTTTTATTCTTGCCAATACTTCTGTAACCGAAAAGGGCTTTGTAATATAATCATCTGCCCCCAGACCTAAGCCTAATGTTTTATCAGAATCTGTGTCCTTCGCTGATATAATAATGATAGGAACTGTACTCTTTTTTCTAATTTCTTTCATAACTTCCATTCCACTTTTTTTCGGTATCATAAGATCGAGCAAGATAATACTATAATCATCTTCAAAAAATTTCTGTAAGGCGCTCTCTCCATCAAAAGCCGTTACTACTTCAAAGTTTTCTGTTATGAGAAAGTTTTTTAACATATTACTAATTTCTAAATCATCTTCTACAAATAAAATTTTCATTTCTCTCTTTCCTTTGTTTTCTGTATTTTCCACTCACCTTAAAAAATCAGGGATGAACTCCACAAGAAATGGAAATTCTCCCTGATTTTCTTTTCATTTACAAGGGAAAAGCACCCTCCAAAATGAATATTTTTTCAATTTATTCCTCTTCCAAAAGAGGATATTTTTTTGTCAGCCTGTCCACAATTTTTTCAGCTTCTGGAATTTTCTCCTCTCCACCTTTGACTATCAGGCTAATGGCTTCTCCTATCTCCTCCATATCTCCTTGATTCATTCCTCTTGAGGTGACTGCTGGAGTTCCAAGGCGAATGCCACTTGTCACAAAGGGAGACTGAGGATCATTAGGAATTGTATTTTTATTCGCTGTAATACGAGCTCTATCCAGCCATTTTTCCATCTCCTTTCCTGTCAATTGAAAAGGAGTCAAATCCATGAGCATAAGATGGTTATCTGTACCTCCTGACACAAGTTTCATTCCTCTATCCATTAAACTTTTACAAAGAGCTTTTGCATTGTCCAAAATAGCTTGCTGATAAATGCGAAAGCTATCGTCCAAGGCTTCTTTGAAGCTGACAGCCTTTGCTGCAATTACATGCATTAAAGGGCCTCCCTGGGTTCCTGGAAATATAGCTTTATTAAAGTTGAACTTCTCTGCGGCTTCTTTATTGCATAAAATAAGTCCGCCCCTAGGCCCCCTCAAAGTCTTGTGTGTCGTTGTCGTTACAACATCTGCATAAGGGATCGGACTTGGATGAAGTCCAGCAGCCACAAGCCCTGCAATATGGGCAATGTCCGCCATTAAATAGGCGCCCACCTCATCTGCCACCTCTTTAAACTTCTTAAAATCAATAGTTCTGGCATATGCACTGGCACCTGATACAATTAATTTTGGCCTTGTTTCCAAAGCAATTCTTCTCAGCTCCTCATAATCAATAAATCCATCTTCATTCACACCATAGGAAACGACTTTGAAATATTTTCCTGATATATTCACAGGGCTGCCATGGGTCAAATGTCCCCCATGATTTAAATCCATGCCCATAATAACATCTCCAGGGGAGAGCATTGCAAAAAATGCAGCCATATTGGCCTGAGCTCCTGAATGAGGCTGGACATTGGCATAATCACATCCAAACAGCTCCTTTGCTCTGTCAATTGCTAAGTTTTCTACAATATCCACTTTCTCACATCCGCCATAATATCTCTTTCCTGGATATCCTTCTGCATATTTATTTGTCAAAGGGCTGCCCATAGCTGCCATTACTGCCTTACTTACCCAATTTTCTGAGGCAATAAGTTCAATATGAGCATTCTGCCTCTTTTGTTCCTCCACAATGGCTTCTGCCACCTTTGGATCTACCTTTTTTACTTCGTCTAATAAATACATTTCATTTCCTCCATCTATTGTTTGGCGCTCCCCTAGATGTAAAACTTTCTAGGAAAGCCTTGGTCATAGGAACTTTTTTGATTATAACATAAGGATATGGATCCTGTTAAGATTTATTAAGGTATTTTTAAGAATATTTTTGATTTTATCTATTGTTACAAAGAGAGATTACTGCTAAAATATATTATGAATTTATTACAGAAGTATTAAGCCCTAGGAGTGAGAAATTTATACAATGTACTACTTTATTATCAATCCTAATTCCAAATCTGGTCAAGGCAGACATATTTGGAATACAATAGAAAAAATACTTATTAGAAAAAATGTTTCCTACAAAGCCTATTTGACAAGGGCAGCTTACGATGCTCTGCAAATTGCTAACCAAATTACTTTAGAACAGGAACGATGTACCATTGTCATTGTTGGAGGTGATGGTACAGTCAACGAAGTGTTGTCTGGCATTTCTGATTATCAAAAAATTACCCTAGGCTTCATTCCTGCTGGTTCCAGCAATGACTTAGCGAAAGGGCTTCATTTGGAAACCGATCCTATAAAAGCGTTAAAAGCGATTATTAACCCCAAACACTACCATTATATGGATGTGGGAGTTATCCAATACGACCATTGTCATAAAAATTTTGGCGTTAGCGCTGGAATAGGATTTGATGCGGCAGTCTGTCATCAAGTACTTCACTCTCGTTTAAAATCTGTATTGAATAAATTTCATTTGGGAAAATTAACTTACATGGCCATTGGATTAAAACAGCTTATGAAACGAAAAAAAAGCGGCGGTACTCTCATCTTAGATCATGCAAGAAAAATTCCTTTTGAAACCGTTCTTTTTATTACAGTGATGAACCATCCTTATGAAGGCGGCGGCTTTCAGTTCTGCCCCCTTGCAGATGATTCAGACGGATATTTAGACATTTGTGTAGCAGGAAACCTTTCTTTGTTCAAATGTCTCTACCTCCTTCCCTTTGCCTTTTTGGGGAGACACACCCGTTTTAAACAGATTGAGACTTATAGGGCCAAACATGTAGAAATCATTGCAGACTCCCCTCTTCCTGTTCACTGTGACGGGGAATCCTGCGGTTTTCAAAAATCCTTATCTATGTCCATTGAGCCAAAACAGATCCGACTCATTACTTAAATTAAGAATGGAGCGTTATTTATGAAAGAGCAATATCAAAAATATAAGCATATACTTCTTGTCCCTCTTTATGGAATCATTTATGTTTCCTGGTTTGCCTATTTGGAGAAAACCATTGTGAGCCATTTCCATGTAATTCATATGTCCATTGACAACTATATCCCCTTTGTGGAAGCCTTTATCATCCCTTATTTTTTATGGTTTTTCTATATAGCCTTCGTTGTGGTATATACAATGTTTTTTCACAAACAGGAATATTTTAAAATATGTGGGTATTTGTTTACTGGAATGACCATTTTTTTAATAATCTCCACTCTTTTTCCCAATGGACATTATTTAAGACCTTCTTCCTTTCCAAGGGAAAATATATTTACTTATATGGTTTCTTTGCTTTGGAAGGCAGACACTCCTACCAATCTCTTTCCCAGCATCCATGTGTTTAATTCCCTGGCAGCTCATTTGACTATCACCCGCTGCCCTAATTTGAAAAAGCGTCCTTTGATTTTATATGGATCTTTCCTACTATGTGTTTCTATAATTTTATCCACAGTATTTTTAAAACAGCATTCCATTTTTGATGTGATTACTGCCTTCATTATGGCTTTTACTCTATATCCTCTTGTTTATAAAATTGATTACAGGGCTATTTTTAGAACAAAGTGTGCATGAAGATGCTAAGAAGAAACCTCTTAAGGATAGACCGTTTGTAAAAACTGATAGAAAACATTACAATGATAAACAATGGAAAGATAATATTTCAAGTCAATACTCTATGTAGTAAGGCATCCAGCTATATATCATAGCATGGATGCCTTATTATGTGGAGAAATAATTTAATTTTAGCTGCCGTCAAAACAATGGATTACAATCCTTCGAAAGAAAATGAAGAAACCTTATGTACATGTGGGTTTTTCGCAGAGTAGGCAACTCTGCGAAAAAAGAAATCATTAATAATAACGTAAAAATCATACATGGTATCATAAAACTTGTCAATACCCTACAGAAATTTTGGGTAAAAATTATAAGTACTTCCAACCCGATTATGTTATTGATGTCCAAATTCAAGAGAAACCTTGAAAATTTGCAGTCAAAATTTTAGTCAGGAGGTAACAAATTATGGCAAGAAAAGGTGAGAACATCTTCAAACGAAAGGACGGACGGTGGGAAGCCCGTTATATCAAGGAGCGCAAGGAGGGAAAAGCTATCTATGGGTTTGTATTTGGCAAATCCTACTCTGAGGCAAAGAAAAAAAAGCAGCAGCATTATCATTACTCATGGCAAAACCTAAGCTATCAGCTGCCCAGCCCACCATAAAAGAAATCGGTAACCAGTGGCTGGCAGAGCTGGATCCTGTCTGTAAGCCTTCTACAATGGTGAAATATGGAAATCAACTAGAAAGTCATATTATCCCATATTTCGAAAATAAGTCTATTAACGAAATAACAAATGAAGACATCAGTACTTTTAGCAACCGTCTTCTAACGGAGAAAAGGCTCTCCCCCAAAAGCACATCTGACATTCTCTCTCGGATAAAATCCATCCGACGTTTTGCACTAAACCATGGTTATGAAATAAACTTTGTTCCTGAGTGTGTGACCATTCCTCAGGAAAAGAAAGATATTAGAGTTCTCACATTCTCAGAAGAAATGTCATTACTGGGATATCTGAAGATCCACCCAAATTTAACAAGCCTTGGAATACTTATCTGTCTATTCACTGGTATTCGTATTGGTGAGCTTTGTGCCCTAATGTGGAGCGATATCTCTTTGGACGAGCAGGAACTCTATATACGCCGTACTATGCAACGCCTTCAAAACAGAGACAAAAAGGCTGAGCATAAGACATACATCCATATTGACGAGCCAAAAAGCAAATGCTCCATCCGCAGAATTCCCATCCCTGACAACATTATGGGTAGCCTTCAATCTGCATATTCTAAAGATTCATATCTGTTAACTGGCCACAGACATTTGTTTGTGGAACCACGAACAATGGAGAACCGCTTCAAAACAATTCTAAAAAGCTGCGGCATTGCCCATGCCAACTTTCATACATGCCGCCATACTTTTGCCACCCGGTGCGTAGAGGCGGGATTCGATGTCAAGTCTTTGAGTGAACTGCTGGGGCATGCAAATGTGAATATTACGCTGAACCGTTACGTCCATCCTACCATGCAGCTAAAACGTGAAAACATGAAGAAGCTTTCCCAGTTATTTGTAGTCAAATAACTGGTCAACCTACATAAAGAAGCCTAGTTCATAGCGCTTATGGAGATTTTATCTTGGATTTGCCTACTCTGCGAAATATTAAGAGTGGGAAGACCGGAATTTTAGTTAAGAAAAAATGATTGATGAGACATAGGGACATTTTATGTTGCTTTTATTCGTTTTTGTACTAAAATCCTCCCATCAAACATGAGGTGGAAAGCGCCAGTATATTTCTAATCCAAATTATAGAAAATGATGTCTATGCATTGTAGAAAGGAATCTTAAATTGAAAAATCTGACAACCTTAGAAACAAAGAGTAAAAAAGGAGTGGAATAGATGAATAAACAAATTGGAGTATTCACTGGAACAAGGGCAGAATTTGGCCTCCTAAAGCCGCTAATTTTAAGACTTATGGAAGAGAACTTTTGTGAAATGAAAGTACTTGTGACAGGCTCCCACTTGTCCAAAGATTTTGGAAACACCTATGAAGAAATTAAAGAAAATGGAATTCCCATTGCAAAAAAAATAGAATGTGTTACGAATGGAGACAACCCCCAAGATATATCCAGAAACATGGCAATAGCTATGACAGAATTCGGAAAATATTTTGAACAAAATAAGTTAGATCTCCTCATTGTTTTAGGGGATCGCTATGAAACATTGGCTGTATGTATTGCAGCGATGAATGCTCAAATTCCCATTGCACACATTCATGGTGGAGAAGCTACCTACGGATTAATTGATGAGGCCATTCGACACTCCATCACAAAAATGAGCCAGCTTCATTTTGTAACTACAGAAGTCTACAGAAATAGGGTAATCCAATTGGGAGAACAACCAAGCAACGTTTTTAATGTTGGTGCACTAGGCGTAGAAAATACAAAGAATACAGATTTTATTTCAAAAGAAAAACTTGGCGTTGAGCTTGGCATAGATTTAAGCAAAAAGTATGGCGTTGTGACCTTTCATCCAATAACACTACAAGAAAATAGTGGTGTTGAGCAGTTCGAACAGCTAATTGAAGCTTTAGATGCATTCCCAGATATGTCATTTATCATAACAAAAGCAAATGCCGACGCAGGAGGTAGAAGAATCAATAAAAGAATCGACGACTATGCGAAAACACATAAGAATGTTGCAGCTGTCGCATCATTAGGTGTTAGGCGCTATCTTAGTGCAGTTAAGGAAAGCGCCGCTGTCATTGGAAATTCTTCAAGTGGTGTTATAGAGGTGACATGTCTTCATGTTCCAACAGTAAATATTGGGGATAGGCAGAAAGGAAGAATTATGCCAGACAGCGTACTGTGCTGCGAACCTGAAAAGAATGCCATTATATCATCTATTAAGAAAGCTATCAGCGATGATTTTTATGAGGAAGTTCAAACTATGACCAATCCATTTGGAAATGGTGAAACATCGCAGAAAATAACAAATATATTGAAAAGGGTATTTGAAAAAGATGAAAGCATTGATGTTGTTAAGGCCTTTTATAACATTGAGGTGAACAGGTGAAGAAAATAGTATTTATAGGATGCTTGAAAAGCTCATATACAATACTGGAATGCCTTTTGCAAAACAATTATATGATAGATGGCATTGTAACAATGGATAGTTCTCCTATGAATGCAGACTTTCATTCTTTAATACCTCTTGCAAAAAAATATAGAATAGATTGTTTTTCCACAAAAAATGTCAATGACACAGAAACCCTTGATTTTATAAAAGAAAAAAGTCCTGATATCATCTACTGTTTTGGGTGGTCCAGATTAATTGGCCGTGAGATTTTATCTGTACCATCTTGTGGAGTTGTTGGTTTTCATCCCGCAGCTTTACCAGCAAACAGAGGTAGACATCCATTGATTTGGGCATTAGCTCTTGGACTGAAAAAAACTGCATCAACTTTTTTTCTTATGGACGAGGGAGCTGATACTGGATCCATCATAAGTCAAAGAGAAATTGACATAGATTATGAAGATGATGCTCAGTCCCTTTACAACAAGGTCCTTCTAACAGCCAAGAAACAGGTACTTGCTTTTACAGAGGAGTTTCATAATAATCATATAATACCTATACCCCAAAACATAGATGATGGAAATACATGGCGAAAGAGGGGACGTATGGATGGTCAGATCGACTGGCGTATGTCATGTGATGGAATATATAATCTTGTTAGAGCGTTAACACATCCTTATGTTGGTGCACATTTTATGTGGAATGATAGAGAAATTAAAGTATGGAAATGTAATGTGATTTCAACAAGGGCATATGGAAATATTGAACCAGGAAAAGTGCTAAGTGTACATTCATCAACTGATTATATGGTGAAAGCCTATGATGGAATTGTACACATTACAGATAGTGAAGAAGTTAAACTTTCTAAAGGAGATTATCTTTTATGAATGTATTAGTTATTTCTCCACATCCTGATGATGAAACATTAGGAGCTGGTGGAACCTTACTAAAGTTAAAAGAAAAGGGACATAAGACACATTGGCTTAATGTTACAAATATGAAAACCGAATATGGATACACGAAAGAACGTGTAACAGAAAGAAATGAAGAAATAAAAAAAGTAATTTCATCTTATTCTTTTGACAGTTTCTGGAATATGGAACTAGAGCCTATGGGTATGGATAAATATGAAATAGGCAGTCTTGTTTCCCAATTCAAAAAGGTTTTCGAGGACGTCAAGCCAGAGTTGTTGTTCATACCCTACCCATATGATATCCACTCCGATCATCGAATCATATTTCATACTGTGTATTCTTGTACAAAATCATTCAGGGCTCCCTATCTGAAAATAGTTTTGAGCATGGAAATTCTTTCAGAAACGGATCAGGCACAGATGGAACATAAATTTACTCCCAATGTATTTATTGATATTTCCCAGTATTTAGAGAAGAAAATAGACATTATGAAAATTTATAAAAGTGAAATAGATTCCCCGCCATTTCCCAGGAACGAAGAAGCCATAAAAGGACTTGCAGCTTATAGAGGGGCTACGGCTTATTATAAATATAGTGAAGCTTTTTATTTGATAAAAAGCCGCATGGACTAAACTCCAAATCTTGTATATCAAAACATTCTATTTAAATAAAGTGTGCATAAATATGCACACTTTATCCACTTCCTTATAAACAGCTCATTTGCAAATTACTGTTAATTCCCCAGTCTCTGAATGAATTACATATCCTCCAACTCTCACGTCTTTTGGGATGAGAGGATGATTTCGAATAGTATCCACCGTATCTATAACCGACTTCTCAACAGAATCAAAACCAGCAAGCCAGCTATCAAAATCCACGCCGCAATATTTGATTAAGTCAATGGAATGCTGACTAATTCCTCTCTCCTTCATCATTTGAGTCATCATATCCCCGCCAATATGCTTTACACCGCAATCCGTATGGCCAATTACCATAACTTCCTCAACCCCCAGCTCAAAAATAGCTACAAGGAGGCTACGAATTACACTTCCAAAAGGCTCTGTTACCACTCCTCCTGCATTTTTAATCATTTTTACATCCCCATTTTTCAACCCAAGGGCCGCTGGAAGCAATTCCACCAGACGGGTATCCATGCAAGTCAAAATAGCAATTTTCTTGTCAGGATATTTACTTGTCACATACTTTTCATATGCTTTTTCTTCTACAAAGCGCTTGTTATAAGCAAGTATTTCTTCAATCACTTCATGTCCCTCCTTCCCATAGATTCCCCCTAAAATAACTGTTTGTATTATTATACACTGCTTTTATACATTTGAAAACCCATGTTTTGTAATAAGGCAGATATGAAATCATTCCACTTAGTTAAATCCAAAAAAGCGCTGGGCAATTTTATATTCCGCCACAGATATTTTTCTTCCCCCTCTGCCAGGCAAGTTCATAGCATGTCCAAAAAGTCCAAATCTCAGACGATAAAACAAAAATTTATCCACCTTTTTTAAATATTTCCACAGCTCCTTTTTCTTTTCCAAAGCTTCCTTAGTTCCTGCTCTTATGAGCATAATAGAGGATACAGCCATCATAATATCTAAATAACTGATCATATAATTTTTTAGCTTTTTAGGGAGTCCCTTTAGTTCTATATAATAATCAATCATCATCTTATTTACTTCAATCTGCTGATCAACTCTTGATATCATGACTCCTTCATTCACCGACTGATCTGATCGCCCAATATAATACCTATAAAAATTTACATTTACATAATAAATAGATTTCACATAGGGAAGCGGTTTAAAAACAAATAAATTATCCACATAAAAGGTGTGCTTTGGCAATTCTAGTCCACAATCTCTTAAAAGCTTTGTGCGGTAAATAACCGAATGCATTAAAATATACTGTCCTTTTCGAAAGCGTTTGATTTGTTCCCATTTAATAACCTGATCTGTTGGAACTGCATAAGAATAGGCCATTGCCCTTTTCTTCTTGGCTCCTTCCTTCTCATAGACAAAATTACTTAAAAGCATATCTACCCCTTGTCCTTCTTCGGCAAATTCCTGAAGCTGATTAAGGATTTTTAAGTAAGCCTCTTCCTTGACCCAGTCATCACTATCCACAACTTTAAAATAAATACCTTTTGCATTTCGAAGACCTGTATTTACTGCCTCCCCATGCCCACCGTTTTCCTGGTGAATTACTTTTACTATGGAAGGATATTGCTTAGCATAATAATCCCCAATCTTTCCTGTCCCATCCCTAGAACCATCATTTACTACAATAATCTCTACTCTTTCCCCTCCTACAAGTAAAGACTCAATGCAATTTTCCATATACTCTTCAGAATTATAGCATGGAACTGTCACTGACAATAGCTTCATCCTATTCTATCTCCTTTTGCTCATACTTTTCGTTTCCAAGGCGGATTTTCATATACTTTGTATAGGCTCCAAATGCTGTTGGAATGGGATAGCGTTCTTCCATTTCCTTAGAATGGGCAAAAATAAGCCCTTCCTGTTCTTCCACTCCTAACTCCTCCACTCGTATCATATATCCGATCATCTGCCATTCTTTATGGGAAAAAATGTGTTTAGCTCCCTCTAACTCTTGGATTCTCACTGGAGACATCCCTATCTCTTTGACAAAAAGTAGAGCTTCCTCTTTTTTTCTATGGCCTTCTAAATTAGGAAATTCATACATTCCTGCTAAAAGCCCCTCTCCTGGCCTCTTCCTTAATACAATCTTCTCACCATCTCTTATAATGAGCACTGTCATTTTTTCTATTTTTTTACTTTTTTTCTCAGCCCTTTTTGGATATTCACTTTGGGCTTCTTCCTCCTTTGCCTTACAGAAAAGAGACCAGGGACATTGTCCACATAAAGGTTCTTTATTTGGCAGACATACTGTAGCTCCCAATTCCATTAATGCTTGGTTAAAATCTCCTGGCTTATCTTTTGGCATAATTTTGTAGAGCATATTTCCTATGTCATTTTTCACCTTTTGGCTCAATATATTTCTATCATCTGCCAAAAGCCTTGTCATTACCCTAAGGACATTACCATCTACTGCAGGATGAACCTTTCCATAAGCTATAGAAGAAATAGCCCCCGCTGTGTAAGGGCCAATTCCTGGAAGCTTCAGCAACTCCTCATACTCCTCTGGAAGCTTTCCACCATATTGTTCCATGACAAGTACGGCAGCCTTTTGCATATTTTTCACCCTATTATAATATCCCAGTCCCTCCCACGCTTTCAACAGCCTGTCCTCTTCTGCCCTTGCCAACTCCCCTATATTGGGAAATTCCTTTAAAAATCGTTCAAAATATGGCTTTACTGCTTCCACTCTTGTCTGCTGAAGCATAATTTCCGATATCCACACATTATAAGGCTCTGGCCTTTCTCTCCAAGGAAGAGTTCTGGCGCTTTGACTATACCATTTCAGAAGTGGGAAAACAATATCCATTTCCTTAACGGTCTCCCTTTCTCCTTTGTTTACATTAATCTGTTGCATTCATACTTCTCCAATGTCATAAGACAATTTTTCACTTCATTGTATTTATTTTCCAATGTTGTTTCAGAAAGTTCTATGTCTAAAGACATGGCAATAGTATTAATCATACTGTCATCCAAATATTCTTTAATATAAAGCAACGTATTCAGCTTGTCCTCATAAGTATCCGCTTCTAAAAATTTTAACAAATAGGGATTGATTGCCTCCTCATCAAAATCTCCGCCCCCTTCTTCCTTTTGCTCCCCTTTTTCTTCCCAAGTATCCAACACAGACTTTTCAATTTCCTCTACATTGGCGACTGCTTCCAGTGAAAGAAGTTCAAAGCGGAATCTCTGTTTCATCTGGGGATATTGTTTTTTATCCACCTGACTCATAAAACTATGAAGGGGTCTTGCAAAAGTTTGATCTGGATTATATAAGGCCCTGTAAACCACCACTTCCTCACCGCTTTCTGTGTCTTCTGCCACTGTAATAATCTGATAAATATGACCTTTAAAATGGCGGTATATTTCAAAAGGCTTTGGTCTATTTCTCATTCTTTGTCTTCTCCCCTTTCTCTATCCAAGGCCCTAAGTCCCCTCTTTCATAATGCTTTCTGCACAATGCAATGTAACGGTCATTGCCTCCCAGACATACTTGTTCACCTTTTCTTACTATTTTTCCATTAGAATCAAACCGGGCATTGCAGCAAGCTCCTTCTCCACACCAGCAAACAGTTCGTATCTCCTCAATGACATCAGCCCATGCCAAAAGCCAAATAGCCCCTTCGAAAGGTTCCCTTAAAAAATCTGTTCTAAGCCCATAACAAATAACTGGTATGCCCAAATGATCCACAACCCAGACAAAAAATTCAATCTCTTCCTTTCTGCAAAACTGAGCTTCATCTACAATGACACAATCATATTGTTTAATTTCCTCCTGGGACATTTCAACAAATTCTTCCACATAAGAACAGGGACTCTCCAGTCCCATACGGCTTTTTATCCGTCTTTCCCCATCTCTGTCATCTAATTTTGGTTTCAGAAGGAGTGCCCTCTTTCCCCTCTCATAATAATTGTACTCTACCATAAGGGCATTAGCTGTTTTAGAACTACCCATTGCGCCATGTCGAAAATATAATTTTGGCATTACCATCCTCCCAGCAGTCATCCTACAAAGTTATAAAAGTCAATAATGAATAGGAAATTTCAAAGCAATTTCCTAATAAAATTAAATGAAAACGGCCCTGATAAAATCCAGTGCCACTAATGCTTTTTATTTCTATAGAATATCCCTTAACCTTTCTTAGTTTATTATAAGAATCTTGGTTACAAGATTCTCGGCCTGGGGCGAGTCCCTTTAGGGACTTCTTCCTTTTCGCCCCAGTGCCATAAACGCCTTTTTATTTCTATAGAAATAAAAAGGCCATTGCTATGCAACAGCCTCTTTCGTATATTGTGAAGACTAGAACAGTCCACTTGTCATTCTTCTGTTAGTCTCCATTCCATTCCTCATCATCATTGTCTGGTAAGTATTTAACAGTTCTCTCTTTCTTAATTCAGATATAGCCTTAGGCATATCTAAATCTTCAATTCTGCTCTGAGCCCCTGTCAACTGTAAAGAAGCGTTTGTATTATAATTGTAAGCATATTCCATTCCATTGGTTGTTGCCCCAACTTTACTTCTTGCTGAACTGAGCTTCTCTATAGCACTGTCAATCCGGCTAATATCAAAGTCTCCTGTTAAATCATATCCGTCTATTCCAAGACCTTGAAGGGTAGCATTCTGCATTGGAATGCTTGTTCCGCTTCCATCAGGATTAGAAGCTATGTCCATCTTGTCCATGCTGCCATCCAAAATCTTCATTGTATTGAACTCTGTCCCTGTTGCTGTCTGTTCAATATCATTCAGAAGCTGATTCACTTCATCCTGCATCATAGAGCGCTCACTTTGCCCATAAACAGCAGAATTAGAAGCCTTTACACTTAATTCCCTAATTCTTTGCAGAGAATCTGCCATTGTTCCCATAGCCCCATCTGCTATATTTGCTACACCAATGCCGTCTCGTATATTCATAGCGCCCATATCATAACCATTTACCTGCTTTAACAGCTTCTGAGCAATGGCTAAACCTGCTGCATCATCCTTTGCAGAATTAATTCTCTTTCCACTTGCTGTCTTTCCATATTCTGGCTTATTTCTCATCTGTTGAGAACGATTATAAACTATTGAATTATTTGTATTACCTATCCTCATATCTTTATACCTCCATATCTGTTAAGAGTCCCTGCATTGTATGCAATCTCTCAATAACCTGCTGGATGCCCTTTGGGGGAATTTCCTTTATAACTTTATTGCTGTCTTCATCTGTAATGGAAATTGTAAAACGCTGAATATCTTCATTATAAGAAAACTTCATGCTTTTACGAATTGCCCTGACACGGTTATTGGCATTTTCCACTGCTTTTTCCGCCATCACCTGGTCGTATTCCCTGTCTTCCTCTTCTCTGACAGACATCTTCTTCTCAGCTTCTCTCTTGTTGCCCAGCCCTTGCGCCATATTTGTTTCTCTGCTTGCTACAGAAGGAGTCGTCCCTTTAATATTCCCTGCTAATTCCGCCTTAGGCTCTTTAAAAACAGGAGCAGTTTTTGGACTTGACACTTGTTTCTGTATTCTCACGGCTGTGGCGGTTTCCTTGTTCACCTGGGATGAAAGGCTGTTACTCATACTATTTAATCCCATATTCTTCCTCCATTCTTACACATCCAGTAAACTTGGATGCAGGTAATATATTCGGGATTGAAAAATAAGACAAAAACCTATTTTTCAATCTGCCACCTCCAACGCTACCAACTTCCTTACTACTATTATTATATGCAGTTTTTCATAAATTTTCAAGTTCTTTCTCTAAATTTTCCATAACTATATTGCACAATTAAAAGTTCTACCCCCATTATGTCGTTCATGTAGCCTGTTTTCACTGCCTCTTCCATATCTGCACATTGTTCCACAGCAGCCCTTAAATCTTCTTTCATAAATTTTTTTGCCTGAGCCATGTATTTCCCTGTTAAAAAGGGAGGGAGCCCTGCATTCTTGGCAATGGTTCCCTTGTCATTGCCCATGGCTGCCAATTGCTTTACTTCCATTAGTATTCGGAAATGTCTTGCTATGAGAAATAGAATTCTCATGGGAGGCTCCTTTAAAGCTAGAAGATCATAATACATTAAAAGAGCTTCCTTTTGCTTTTTCTCAGCTACTGCCTCAATCATCTGAAAAATCTTGTTTGTAATGACTACTGTACAGACTTCCTCCACGTCTTTAGAAGTCACCATCTCTTTGCCCAATGTATAACACATTAATTTTTCCAATTCCATTGCAATGTTTTCCATGTCATTCCCTGTCTTTGACAAAAAGAGATGTAAAGTTTCCTCTGAAAGTTTTTTTCCTTCTCTAGAAAGCATGCCAAGAACCCATTTTTTTAATGTATTTTCATTTTGTTTCATAAATTCTGTCACACTTCCTGCCCCTTTTACTGCCTTATACATCTTCCCCCTCTTATCCACTTCTTCCTCAACAAAAATCAAAACGGTAGTATCCGCTACATTCTTCACATAGTCTGCCAAGGCTTCGCTGGAAGTTTTAAAAAAGCCACTATTTTCTACAACAATAACTCGGCGGGCAGCTAAAAAGGGGACTGTCTCAGCCAGGTCAATGAGCTCCCCCTGGCGGATTTTCTTCCCCTCATAGATACAAAAATTCATCCTGTCCTTTGGATCCCCTAATGCTCTTGCCAGCTTATTCTTATACTGATTTCTCAAATATGCTTCTTCCCCATATAATAAGTATACCTTTTCAAATCTTTCTTCTTTTATATCTTTATTCAACTTTTCCATGGGCTGACTCCCTTATCCTTTTAACGTCCTTATGACACCCTGATTATTTTAATATACCAAATTATACATGTCCCGTCTACTCTCATAAAAATTCCTTTACTGTCATCTTTTCACCATCGGTCCATATAAAGATGGCACCTTTATCCTTTGTAATGAAAATTCTTCCCCCTATGTCTTTTATTCTCTTAGTTGCCTCTTTATGGGGATGTCCATATATATTTTTTTCTCCACATGAAATGAGAGCAAAGTCAGGTTCCGTTTTTTGTAAAAATTCCAAACAAGAAGAATAGCCTGAACCATGGTGGGCTACTTTTAACACATCCCATTTTTTCTTAAGAGTTTGTACAAGACTTTTTTCTGTCTCCTCTCCTATATCTCCTGTAAATAGACAGTCAAAATTTTCAAAGGACAATCCAAGAACCATAGAAGCCTCATTACGATCTTCTGTTTCCAGCTTTTCATAAGGATGATAACATGTTATTGCCATTTTTTTGTCAGTCAGTACGTCTCCCCTTCCCATTGCCATAACTGAAACCCCTCTTTTCTTTGCTGTTTTTATGACTTCTTTATATGTATTATCAGAATTTGTATAAGAAGGCATGAGGAGGTTTCTTATTTCAATTTCTTTTGTCTCCTCCTCCATCAGCTCTAATATGCCTGAAATATGATCCTGATCTACATGGGAAATAAGTACATAATCTATCTCCTTTATTCCCATATATTTTAAATAGGGCAAAATTCTATAAGCTCCTACTTTGCTCACACTAGTGCTTCCTCCATCAATTAAATATATTTTTCCAGTTTCACTTTTTACAATAATGCAATCTCCCTGGCCCACATCTAACATTGTTATTGCGATGCCCTTCTCAAACCTCCATGTAAGAACAAGAGAAAGAAAGCAAAAATAACCTCCTATTATTACTGAATAAATTTTATACTTTTTCTTCTCCTCTCTGGCTGATATGTATTTCCATACAGAAAACAATCCAACAGCCAGTAAAAAATAATATATAATAATTCTTATTTTCTCAGGGCTTCCTGGCCTCCACCTGGAGCCAGGAAGTTTTTCCATTATAATACAAGCATTCTCATATAAAGTTAATATAAATCTGCAAGGAAACAGAAAAATTTTTCCAATCTGTAGGGAAAGAAGACTGACACAGGCACCTATGAGTCCCCCAATGACAAGAAGACTCATGAGAGGGATGACTAGTAAATTTAAAAAAATTCCATATAAAGGATATTCATAAAAGGACGAGAGTATAATAGGCAAGGTGGCTGTCTGAATGCACAAACTAGCCAAAAGCGCTTCCCCTAGCTTTCTTTTGATTTTTATGAAATCTTTCATTATTGGAAATAGAATTCCAATGCCAAGAACTGCTCCAAAGGACAAAAGAAAGCTTGGGTGATATAAATAAAGAGGATTTTGAACTAATAGACATATCCCTGCCACTGCCAGCGCTGTCAGCATATCATAGGTACGGCCAAGGGAATTAGCAAAAATCTGTAATAAAAACATAATAACCGCCCTCATAGTAGAAGCCCCTCCTCCTGTCATTATTCCATAACTGACCATAAGAGCAGTTCCAAATAGGGCACATAAATGGTAGGAAAGACCTGTTTTTCGCAGCAAATGGTATATGCTCGCTCCTATGAGGGAAATGTGGAGCCCTGATATAGCCAATATGTGGGAGATTCCATTTCTTTGATATAGAGATTTTAATTCTTGGGAAAGCTGCCCCTTGTCCCCAAGAAGCATAGCCTGCATCACTCCTCCTTCCTTCTCTGGAAGAATTTTTTCAAATACATTGGTAAAATATGCTTTAACTTTGTATAGCCCTTCCAGATAAACATTATATTTCTTACTTTGTCTTTGTACTTTTCCTTCAAATAAAATTAAGTCAATATTTTGGAGCTTATAATAAAAGGCTTGATCAAACTGTCCTGGATTTCGTCTTCTCTCCAGGCATTTAGCCTTTCCCTTAACTTCGATTCTGCTTCCTATAGGAGGCATATTGTCTTCTTCTAAATAGACCATTAGGCCTAATATACATTCTTGCTTTTCTTTGTTGTTGGATTCTTTATTATAGACAGAAGTGTCTAATGAAACATTTTTTAGATAGATGATAGATTTGTCTTCTTTTTTTTGTTTTTCATATATTGTTCCTCTTGCCCTTATAATCCTTTGATCAATCTCTTTATTATTATAATAAGTAACTGGAAAGATTTCCATAATAATAAAAAGGGATAAGATAAAAAGAATACTAAGGGTAAATAGGGGGCGGCGGGGCATCATCTCACACCGCCTTCACCTACTAGATCCAAATTTCTTTCTAAAATATTTGATAGTGAAATCTGATCTTTATATATTCGTCCATAATCTCCGTTTATGGATATTTGTACTTTATTAACATTACTAAGCTCTGACAAAGAATTTACAATCGAATAGATAACCACTTCTTCTGTTACATTATTGACTGTATTTAAAAATTCATTACTTAAATTCACATAGCATATACCATCTTTTGTAGTCGTATTAATAATCTTCGTATCTACTGGAACTGCCTGATATGCATCTGCTCCTGTTGGAGGCCCTTTTATCAGCTCTTCAATAACTAGCTTTTCAAGAGAAATATTTGTGCTGTACACAGGATTTTTCACAACGGACACTAGCCCATTTCCAGAATAATTGGCATAGTATAAAATTAAGCTTGTCTTTTCATAAGAATTTATTTCCTTTCCCGTGTTGTCAATAAAGGTATCTCCTTTCATAACGCCCATTGGTTTTCCATAACTATCTAGCAATGGCTGGTTTTTCACTTCAAATGAAATAGAATCGATTCCTGGTATTTGGCTCAATGTTCTCACAATAGCTGCTCTGACTAAAACTTCTGTTGTATTGCTCATCTCATAATAGTGCTCATCAAAGTTCAAAACAATTTGATCATTCTTAACATAATAATCTACTAAATTGGCATTGCCCCCCAAAGGCTTTTTTAAGTCAACATTTTCAGAATCTGTGTCTAAGGCTCCTAGAAATTCAATAACCAGCTCTTCTACTGTCTTGCTCCCCGCCTCATATTGTTGGGCAACTACCTTTGTCTCTTCTTTATTCACATAAAATAGCTGATATGAATCGCTTCCTTCCATCTTTTCCTTCTTTTTACACCCAGAAAAGAAAAAACAACTGCAAAGAATTAAAATACCAATTGCTTCTTTTTTATATTTTCTCAATATTCTCTCCTTTCTATGTCAAATAATTCAATGGAATTTTTACAAAAAACTTTGTTCCCTCCCCCTCAACACTCCTTACTTTGATAGCTCCCCGATGCATTAAAATTGCATTTCTTGTAATGGCAAGGCCTAATCCGTTCCCATTTATTTCTTTAGAATGGGACTTGTCCACCCTGTAAAACCGTTCAAAAATATGTTCCAAAGACTCCTCTGGAATTCCAATTCCAGAGTCCTCTACAGATACAGTAAAAAATTTGTGAGCCGCATCTAAGGATACCTTCACCCACCCATTTACATTGTTATATTTGATAGCGTTTTCCACCAAATTTGATAAGGCTAAAGACAGCTTTACTTCGTCGATCTCTGCTGACACTAGACGCATACTTTCAAAGACAAGCTCAATATTTTTCTTTTCCGCAATAGGCTTTAATCTTTTTAATATTGCTTCTAGCAATATATTCATATCAGTAAGTTCAATATTTAAGTTATCTGCTGTCTTGTCCATCTTCACTAAAGATAATAAATCTGTAATAATTTTATTTTCCCTGTCAATCTCTTCCGCTATATCTGTCATAAATTCTTTATATAATTCCACAGGCACGTTTTCTTGTACAAGTAAAGAATCTGCCAGTACCTTAATAGAAGTGAGGGGAGTTTTCAGTTCATGGGATACATTGGATACAAACTCTTGTCTTGAGTCGTCCAACTTTTTCATTCTTCCAAACAAATCATTAAAGGCGTCTGTAATAAGCTCCGTTTCCAGGCAGTCTCTCACTTCTATCTGTTCCTCTATAAATCCTTCCTGTATCTGCCCAATTGCCTGGGTTACCCTTGCCAAAGGACGGACTAGAAGACTGGAAGAAAAATATGCCAAAACAGCGATCATCACACTCAAAGCAACTTCCATCAAAAATGTCTGTTCCTTTAGACGGTTGCTTGTGTCTACAATGCTGTCTGTAGAAACGCTTGTCAGCATAACTCCCACCGTTTCCTCTATGTATGTGTCAATAATAGGAATCGCCACTTCGATATACTGGTTTAAGTCGTCATAATTTGTTATATTTTCACCTTTAAAACACCTGATTACTTCCTCAGAAATCATTGTCCTTGTTTCTGCAATTCCATAAGTATCCTTAACAATCCTAAAATTACCGTCCATAATGAGAACCCTTCCATCATATAAGTTCGTAAGTTGTTCCAACTCTGCGTTAATTACTTCTGAGGAAGGATCAATGAGATAATTATAACTGGGAAGAGTTAATTCTGGTTTTACATTTACCTTTCCTGTCATAGATTCTAACTGATACTGGTAACTTATTAAATGGTCCCCTAATATTTTGCACTGATTCATTACATCGGATATTCTAATATTTACCGCCCGCTCCATATAGTTTTCAAGCATTAAATAACGGATTATAGTCATTGGTATAATACCAACAGCAGCCACAATGATAAAAATGCGAAATCGAAGGCTGTTAAAAATCTTAAGCTTTTCAAATGCATGGGTTAACTTATTTAATAATGGCATAACTGACCTTTCCCTTTATGAAGCTTGAAAATAATAGCCCACGCCCCATTTTGTGTGTACATACTTAGGCTCGCTGGGATTTGTCTCAATTTTCTCCCTCAGCCTTCGAATATGGACGTCTACTGTGCGCACATCCCCTGGGTACTCTACTCCCCACACAAGGCTTAAAAGCTTTTCCCTGCCATATGCTTTATTGGGATTGAGCATAAGCAATTCCAGTACATCGAATTCCTTTGCCGTTAAGTTAATCTCCCTAGAGGCAATATAAACTCTCCGGCTTTCCTGATCTAGTCTCATCTCACCTGCCTCTAGCACCTTTAAGACTGTCTCTTTTTCTTCTTTTCTAGATATCCTTCTCATAATAGCCTTGATTCTTGCCTTTACCTCTAAAATATTAAAAGGCTTTGTTATGTAGTCATCTGCGCCATATTCCAATCCAAGAATTTTATCCATGTCCTCTCCCTTAGCTGTCAACATAACAATAGGAACGCTGGAAAATTCTCTAATTTGCTGGCATACTTCTAGTCCTGTCAGTTTGGGGAGCATAATATCCAATAAAATAATGTCGTACTTTTTCTTTTTTGCCATTTCTAAGGCTTCCTCTCCATCATAGGCGCAGTCTACTTCCATGTCATCCTGTTCTAAGCTAAAGCGAATTCCTTTTACTATTAATTTTTCGTCATCTACAACTAGTACTTTGCTACCCATTTTATAACCATGCCTTTCCCGTTTAGGATTTCCCCCTAAACATACCTTATTTTACAGATACTTTTTCTTTTATCTTTTGAAATAAAGCATCCCCAATTCCTTTTACTTCCTTAAGCTCTTCGATGCTCTGAAAAGAACCTTTATCTAATCGGTAGGCGAGAATGCTTTCTGCCTTTGCCTCTCCAATCCCTGGCAAGGCAGTCAATTCTTCTATAGAAGCTTTATTAATATTTACTAAATCTCCATTTCCTTTTCCAGAATGTTCTGGCTCCAGTTGCATCATGCCCTGGCCTTCTGACTCTATTTCTTCTTTTGTGGGAATATAAAGTCTTTGACCATCTTCTACCTCCATTGCCAAGCTTACATACTGGGCAGCGGCGTCCTCTGTCATTCCTCCAGCCATATTTACCGCCTGATACATCCTGTCTCCTTCCTGCATTTCGTATACATCTGGATTATTCACTGCACCACAAACATATACATAAATAGGCTGTGCTTTTTCTTCCTCTGCTTTCTCATCCTCTTTAACAGAATTCTCCCTTTCTTTTTCCTCTCTTTCTTCTATAGAATCAAAAGAATCTGGGGATTCCAGCTCAAGGCTTACCTGCTCTTCTTTACAAGATGAGAAAAGAAAAGCAAAAAACAGTATTCCTGCAGTTATCATTTTCCTTTTTTTCATAAGCATAGTCTCCTTACCCTTTTATAACCGCAGCCCCTCTATGCTCACTCTTTCATTTTAAATTATTATTTAACTATTGACAATAGCATTTTTCATTCAAAATCCACCCATGATTTCATTAAAAACAGGCAATTATTCCCATTTAAACAAAACAACTCCTAAAATGGCAATGCCCATTCCTATAAGCTTTCTTACTTCCAAAGGTTGTTTCTCCACCCCAAACATACCAAAGAGTTCAATGACATAGGCTACGATTAATTGGGCAATGACAATGAGCATTGCCGCTTTTGCCGGCCCAAGGGAATTCATGCTCTGAATGACAGTCAATGTTATGAAAGCGCCTAAAACTCCTCCAATAAGCATATATTTAGGTTCCACCTTCCCAAGCTCCATAAAAGACTCCCTTCCAGTAAAAAGCCAAGCCAGAAGGCAAACCAGCAATGCTGTCAACTGTACAAAGCTATTAGCTACCCACACGCTGGAAGCCTTGGTCACTTCTGTATTAAATACTCCCTGAATACTCATCAATGCCCCGGAAATTAACGCAATAAAAAATCCAATCATTGGATCACCATACCTTTCTCTTTGCCTTCATAGCTTTTTAGTATTTTGTCCATATGATTGGATATCTATTCATCTTCTTGTTTGGTAGATCTTCATGGAAAGAATTGGGTAATTCCCGCATTCTGCAAAGGACTTGTCCCTTTCTTTACATTTTCCACCTGGTTCTCATCCATCTGTCCTGTAATCTGCTCATTCATATTAAAAAGGGCTGTGTCTACATCTTCCCCCTTCCAAACTTCTGTAAAGACAATCTCCAGCTGTACCCAAAAATTACTTGTCTCCAGCATCTTAGGAATGGAGACCGATTTTTCGTACTCCTCCATTATCTTGGATATTTCTGGATTCTCAAAGGCGACTCCATACCTGGCAGGTATCTTTCCCCCTCGCTTATACAAATCTTCTGCCTTGTCATAGGCAATATATTTTGCAAAATCATTCGCCTTTTCCTGTTTTTCAGAATAACCATTAATTACGACTGCATTGGTCACGGACAGCCCCCTTGACTTATAATCTATATTAATATCTGGTATGACTGCCACTCCATACTCAAACAGAAATTCCCCTGCCTCTTTGGCTGCATCCAACCTTCCTACTGCATCTGTAGTAGCAATAGTAAAAACTGTTTTTCCCTCCAAAAATTCCTCTAATATTCCCTCATAGGTTACTACATTTGTATCAATGGAAAAAAATTGATTTAACTGCTGGTACACTTTTAAACATTGTATAGCAGACTCATTATAAAGGTTTATATTCATAGGGTCGTCTCCTGCATCACCCCCAACAGAAATGTAATTTCCAATAAAGAAATAATTATAGAAAATATCAGATACATCCCACTTAAAAACCGCTTCCACTGTTTCTGGTGCATCATATTCATCGGCAAAATTCAAAATATCATCAATGGTAGAGGGAATGACAATTCCTAAATCTTCTCCCCCACTCTCATTTTCCTGTCTTGCTCTTAGCACATCCTCCATATAGGTTTTGTTATAAAGCAGAAAGCTTGTCTCATAATAAAAAGGATAGGCAATTTTCCTCTTCATATAAGTTACAGCATCTAAGGCTGTTTGAGGATAATCATCCTTTCTACATATTCTGTCCTCATCCTGAATGTCTGCCGCAAGACCAGACAAATAGGCCTTCTCCAAATTATCATTACTTGTAATGTATAAATCTGGGCCTGACTCTGAATGAATAGAAGCCTTATT
This sequence comes from uncultured Lachnospiraceae bacterium, assembly GCA_910589265.1. GTDB lineage: Bacteria > Bacillota > Clostridia > Lachnospirales > Lachnospiraceae > MGBC165282. The sequence continues at coordinate 11,793 of CAJUTQ010000057.1, read as the reverse complement.
GATTTCTTCCAAATATTCTACTCCTGACACGAGAACAGGCATAACCTTAATCCCCTTCTCCTTTTGATAATTTAAAGCAGCGCTGTTTAAATATGGAGTAAGATCCTCATCTGTATACCATAAAATCAATCTGTCTTCTTGTGAGAATTCTGTCACTTCTCCCTCATCCTCTTGCCCTGTCCCAGCCTCCACAATGGGATTTTTACAAGCTGTGCAAAAGATGCCTGCCATTGAAACAGCCAAAGTTAACAACAGGCGCTGGGCTTTGCCCTTCATCTTAAAACCCATATATTCATACCCCTTATTTTTCTCATTGGGCAAAGGCTCTCTTAAGCTTCTCAAACATCTCGTCTATTTGTTCCTCATTGATAATAAGAGGAGGCAGAAGACGGAGCACATTGGTTCCTGCTGAAATGACAATAAGCCCCTCCTCCATTGCCTTTTCAATGACAGGACCTGCCTCCTTATTGAGTACCAATCCCTGCATCAGACCTTTTCCTCTTTTCATCAAAATAAAGTCATGTTCTTCTACAAGCTGATTTAGCCTTTGCTCTAAATAACCAGTTACTTTTCTTACATGAGATATCATATCATTTTTTTCGAATAATTCCAACACTTTATTTACCCCTGCACTGGCCAGAGGATTTCCTCCATAAGTTGTCCCATGATCCCCAGTTGTAAGAGAACTTTTTGCTGTCTTCTCTGTCATCAAAAAGGCGCCTACTGGAATTCCGCCTCCTAACGCTTTGGCACATGTCATAATATCTGGCTTTACTCCATATTCCTGCCATGCAAACATATGCCCGCATCGGCCCATGCCACATTGAATCTCATCCAAAATGAAAAGAATATCTTGTTTGTCACATATTTCTTTTATGCCCATAAGGAATTCTTTTTCTGCTGGGATAATTCCCCCCTCCCCTTGAACTGTCTCTAATAGTATGGCACAAGTTTTGGAATTTATAAGTTCTTTTATGCTGTGAATATTATTTATCTTTGCAAATTTCACATTTCCAATCATAGGGCGGAAGGCCTCTTGATATTTGGGGTTTCCTGTTACAGACAAAGCTCCCATACTTCTGCCATGAAAGGAATTCTCCATGGCAATTATCTCATGGTCTGTCATCCCATCTTTGGAATAAGCATACTTTCTTGCCGCCTTAATAGCCCCTTCAATAGCTTCCGCCCCGCTGTTTGTAAAAAACACTCTGTCCATTGTAGATACTTTGGCCAGTTTTTTTGCCGCCTCAACGGCTGGTATATTATAGTAATAATTGGATGTATGAATCAACTTATCAATTTGATCCTTTAAAGCATTATTAAATTCTTCATTTTGATATCCAAGAGCAAACACTCCAATTCCAGAAGCAAAATCTAAATATTTTTTCCCATCTAAATCGAAAAGATATACCCCTTCCCCTCTATCCAAGACAATCTTGTATCTATTATATGTGTGCAAAAGCACCTTTTCCCCTTCTTCTATATATTGTTTCTGTGTAAACATGTGTACTCCTTCCAGCAGCAGCTTTCCTAATCATTTTGGCTTACAATGGCCGTTCCAATTCCTTTATCTGTAAAGATCTCCAAAAGGATACAGTGGGGAATTCTTCCATCTAAAATATGAACCCTCCTCACCCCTCCCTTCATGGCTTCAATGCAGCTTTTTAACTTTGGCATCATTCCTCCCCCAATCAGTCCTTCTTTCATGAGAGCTTCTGCCTCTTTTACAGTAATTTTGGGAAGGAAGGTATCCTTATCATCTGGGTACCGATAGACTCCTTCAATATCTGTAAGAAATGCTAACTTTTCAGCATACATTTCTTTTGCAATGGCGCAGGCTGCATCATCTGCATTAATATTGTAAGTTTGAAACTCTTTATCCAAACCTATGGGAGCTATAATGGGGAGAAAGTCTTTTTCCAAAAGATCATAAATTACCTTGGCATTTACTTTTTTAATCTCTCCAACAAATCCAATATCCTTTCCGTCAGAATATTTTTTTTCTACCTCCAAAAGTCCCCCATCTTTTCCACTAATTCCTACTGCCTTTACTCCCAGCTCCTGCACCTTTTGGACAAGGCTTTTATTTACTTTATTTAAAACCATTTCTGCAATTTCCATTGTTTCCTCGTCAGTTACCCTAAGACCATTCACAAAGGCTGGCTCCATACCTACTTTTTCTACCCATCGGCTAATCTCCCTCCCTCCTCCGTGAACTATTACTGGTTTAAACCCAACTAATTTTAATAAGGTCACATCCTCAATGACATTTTTTTGAAGTTCACCGCTGGACATGGCGCTTCCCCCATACTTTACCACAATAATTTTTCTGTTAAACTTTTGAATGTATGGAAGAGCTTCAATAAGTACCTTTGCCTTTTGCAAATATTTATCCATATCTGTCTCCATTCTTTTTTCTAATCTCCTTTCCCTCAATGATGGGCCTTTTTATGAGCGGTAATCCCCATTGATTTTCACATAATCATAGGTTAAATCACATCCCCATGCTGTTGCTTCTTCTCTGCCTTCCTTTGTATCCACAAAAATAGTAACTTCTTGTTGAGATAATATTTTTGCCGCTTCTTCTTCCTGGTAATTTGTCCCTTTGCCGTCCTTATAAACTAAAATAGTTCCTCCCTTGCTCTGAAAACGAAGTTCTGCCTTATCTGGGTCAAATTCTGCTCCTGAGTATCCCATGGCGCACAAAATCCGCCCCCAGTTTGCATCATGTCCAAAAATGGCAGCCTTTGTCAGCGAGGAGGATATAATTGCTTTACTTAATAGTACTGCATCTTTTTTTGTTCTAGCGTTAATAACCTTTGCCTCAATAAGGGCAGTGGCTCCTTCCCCATCCCCTGCTATGGCTTTTGCCAGGTAGACGTTCACTTCGTGAAAGGCCTTTTTAAATTTTTCAAAATCTTTTCCCCTATCACAAATTTTTTTATTTTTTGCCATTCCGTTTGCCAGCACAATGAAACTGTCATTTGTAGAAGTATCTCCATCTACAGAAATCATATTATATGTATCTTTCACATCTTCTTTTACTAATTCATGCAAAAGCTCTTTGTCTATCTCTACGTCTGTCGTTACAAAAGACAACATAGTACACATATCTGGATGAATCATGCCAGAGCCTTTGCACATACCTCCAATTGTCACCATTTCTCCTTCAATTTCTACTTGTATGGCAATCTCTTTTTTCTTTGTATCCGTAGTCAAGATTGCTTGGGCTGCAAGACTGCCTGCCTCTATTGTATCAGACAGGTTATCTGCCATAGCTTCTATTCCCTTCTCCAATTTTTCAATGGGAAGCTCCATGCCAATGACCCCTGTGGATGCCAAAAGTACAGAAATAGAAGGAACAAGTAATAGGGAGCCTGCTTTTTCTGCCGTCCTTTTACAGTGTTCCATTCCCTCCTCCCCTGTACACGCATTAGCAATTCCAGCATTGACCACAACAGCCTTTACAAAAGGAGTCCCTTCTATAAGCTCCATATTCCATTTTACTGGGGCAGCCTTTACCTTATTTGATGTAAATACTCCTGCTGCCTTGCAGGGCATTTCACTATAAATCATAGCCATATCAGTTCTATCTTTGTAACGGATTTCTGCATTTGTAGAAGCTGCCAAAAATCCCTTTGGAGCTGTAATTCCTCCTTCTATCCATTTCATCTTCTCCTCCCTTCTGTGCAGTCTATGGTCTGCACTCCATTAGCGCTATTGTCACTTATTAAAAGCCGTAATGTTTTCATTGTTTAAAGGAAAATCATAATAATTTAAATCTTCCCGAAAAGTCCATCCTACCTCCCTCCAGAAAGCATTCCCTCCCTCATTCTTTTTATAGGCAATAAGGGAAACTTTATTAATATGCTCCTTTTGGAGAGCCTCCATGGCTGCTACAGCCATGGACTTCCCTATTCCCCTCTTTCGGTATTCCTTAGCAACACAAACATGGTAAAAACATCCTCTTCTGCCGTCATGTCCACATAAAATACTGCCAATAACCCTTCCCTCTACTTCTGCCACAATACTCGTTGTAGGATTTCTCAATAGAAAACGTTCTACCCCTTCTCTGGAATCATCCAAGCTTCTTATTCCAAAACCTTTGATCTTCTTCCATAATGCATATACTTGTTCATAATCTTCTATAGTCATAAGACGAATCATTTTTATACCCCTGTATATTTCAGCCTTGTCTCTCATCATTTTCCATCAATACATTGTTTCCAAGATCTTTTACTATTTATGGAAACACTGGAACAAGATCCAAACCTTCATTCTCAGGCAGACCTAACATAAGATTCATGTTTTGGACAGCCTGCCCTGCCGCCCCTTTCACTAAATTATCCATTGCTCCCATAAGGATTATTCTCTTTGTCCTTTTATCTATTTTAAAATTCACATCTACATAATTGCTGCCTTCTACCCATTTTGTCTCTGGACATTGTTCCTTTTCTAATACCCGTACATATTTTTCCCCTTTATAATAGGAGTCATATACCTCCTTTACTTCTTCATAGGAAACTTCCTTTTTCAGCATCCCATAAGCTGTGATTAAAATTCCCCTGTTCATAGGTACAAGATGGGGAGTAAAATTAATGACTACCTTCTTTTTGGCCCACAAAGATAACTGTTCTTCTATTTCAGGAGTATGTCTGTGGGAAGCCACTCCATAGGCTTTTATATTCTCGTTTACCTCACAAAAAAGCTGCTCCAGCTTAGCTCCCCTTCCAGCCCCGGAAGCACCTGATTTTGCATCAATAATTAAGGTGCTTGTGTCTATCATACCTTCTTTTATTAAAGGATACAATGACAGAAGGGAACAGGTAGGATAACAGCCAGGATTTGCTACAAGTCTAGCTTCTCTTATCTTCTCCCTGTTCAACTCGCATAACCCGTAAACTGCTTCAAAAAGCAGCGAAGGAGCCTTATGCTCCATTCCATACCAATGCTCATAATCCTTTACATCTTTTAATCTAAAATCTGCGCTTAAATCAATCACCTTTGCTTTAGACAAAATCCTATCGTTTAAGCGGGAAGCTAAAAATCCTTGAGGAGTAGCAGTAAAAATCACATCTACCTTATCTGCCAGCTCCTCTATATTTTCATCCATACATACATCGTCCACTAACTGAAACATATTCTTATATATCTTTCCATACTTTTCATTTTGGTAACTTTTAGAACCATACCACTTTACTTCTACCTCCTTATGATTCCACAAAAGCCTTACCAGCTCTCCTCCTGCATATCCTGTGGAGCCAATAATTCCAATCTTCAAAGGTTCTCACCATCCCTTTCTCCCAACCTTTTCACAAGAATTCTGCCAAAAAGGAAGGGTTTTATCCATTATCATATAATAAACAGTACTGAAAAACAAGAGAATGTCTCCTCTTTTTTCATAATGAATAATTATACATTTTTTTCGCATATTATACAATATTTTTTTATTATTCTGTCACATGTTTTATATTTTTTTCCTTGCATAACATAGGAGAATAGTGTATAGTAACTATTAAAATACATATATTCCTATAGGGAAAATCCTATGCATAAATTTCCATAACTATAGAGCGTACTCCTATTTATGGAACAAGGAAAACATTACAGTAGCGCTGCCCCTTTGGCAGTAGAACGGAGGAAGAAATGAAAGATAAAGTTGTTTTAGCCTATTCAGGAGGATTGGATACAACGGCAATTATTCCATGGCTAAAAGAAAATTTTAATTATGAAGTTATATGTGTCTGTGTAGACTGTGGTCAGGAAAATGAATTAGATGGTCTCGAAGAAAGGGCAAAGGCAAGCGGGGCCGAAAAGTTATATATCGAAGATGTTGTGGATGAATTTTGTGATGAATATATTATTCCATGTGTCCAGGCAAATGCTATTTACGAAAATAAATATCTTCTTGGAACTTCCATGGCAAGACCACTCATTGCTAAAAAATTAGTGGAAATTGCAAAAAGGGAAGGAGCAAAAGCTATCTGTCATGGAGCTACTGGAAAGGGAAATGACCAAATCCGTTTTGAATTAGGCATAAAAGCTCTTGCCCCAGAACTTTCCATTATTGCAGCATGGAGAAATGAAAAATGGTCCATGGACTCTAGAGAAGAGGAAATTGCCTACTGTAAATCTCATGGAATCCATCTTCCCTTTTCTCCTGAAAGCAGTTACAGCAGGGATCGAAACTTATGGCATATAAGCCATGAAGGACTGGAATTGGAAGATCCATCTAAGGAACCTGACTACGAACATCTATTAGTCCTTGGAACAACCCCCCAAAAGGCTCCCGATGAGGAAGAGTATATTTCTTTAACCTTCGAAAAAGGCGTTCCCATGAGTTTAAATGGTAAGAAAATGAAAGTGTCAGATATTATCCGCCAGTTAAATATATTAGGTGGAAAACATGGCATTGGCATTGTTGATATTGTAGAAAACCGAGTCGTTGGAATGAAATCCCGAGGAGTTTATGAAACCCCAGGAGGAACTATTTTAATGGAAGCCCACCAGCAATTAGAAGAACTAATTTTGGACAGGGAAACATACAGCTTAAAAAAAGACATGGGAAACAAATTAGCAGATATTGTATACGAAGGAAAATGGTTCACTCCTATTCGGGAAGCTGTTCAAGCCTTCATTGAATCAACCCAGACATATGTTACTGGAGAAGTGAAACTTAAACTTTACAAAGGCAATATTATGAAAGCTGGCACAACATCCCCCTATTCTTTATACAGTGAAAGTATTGCTTCTTTTACAACAGGAGATTTATACGATCATCATGACGCCGAAGGCTTTATTAACTTATTTGGCCTTTCTAGCAAAGTCCGAGCTATGAAAATGGCCCAAGTGTAAAATTTTAAAAGTCAAACCATAGAGACCTTAGTCTCCATAGTTTGACTTTTTTATCTTTCCTTTAGCAAAGGTAGAAATATATCTATATTACCAAGTTTTCTCTAATACCAAATTATAGTCGATCTTGTAAGGACTATCCTCCCTTCCCTTTAAATCCTCATAAACTGCTCTACGTTCCTCGCTACTTTCCTCAGACCAATATTCATAACCACATAAATAGCTGTCCATTAACTCATCCCAAGATGTAAACAAAGGCTGCATTATCTGTGCAATTTCCAAAGACTTATTAAGAGCTTCCTCTTCTGTATAATATTCTGCCAAATAGAAAAATCCAAGGAGACTCATAGCCCTGCAGTAATCCCAGCCTGAAATGGCATGTTCCCCGTATTTCTCATACATAGCATAACTATTCTTCATAAATGTAGCCTCTTTTAAAGTTAATCCAAAATTCTCTTCTAAGAAAGCTTCCCGTTCTTCTATGGGCACTTGTCCTAGTCCACTCTCCTCTATGTACTTCATATCCTCTATAAAATCTACTCGATGTCCCTCTGTCAATATCCACTCTAGCGTTTCATCTGCCGACGCTCTATCTGTCGTATCCCACCATTCCTTAAGCATCTCCTGGTTAAGCAAAGCACTGTTTTCATTAGCTGGAAGCCCGGCAAAGCGGTTATAATCCCATCCATTTAGTTCTGTGAGCACCCCGTAGGATGCATTGAACCAACGTACTGTATCTGTTAATTCTACTGTAGCACTATCCTCTTCCTCTGGCTGTGTATCTTCCACTATATTTTCTTGTAATTCCCCTGATGTATTGCTCCTGTTTACCCCACATCCTTGCAGTCCTAACAAAAACACGAATAAAAGGGCACGAAATCTTCTTTGGCAAACTATTCTTTTTCTTTTCATATTTCTTGTACTAAAAAAACTCTACTCCAATTACATAAATCAAAAGACAGACTACATAGCTTTCTTTACATTCCACTTCAGCTTTTCCCATTCATCTTCATTTTCTACGTAATATTTCGGGCAGGCTTTTCCTCCTTCATCATAATGTCTTAGTATATCCCCAGTATCCAGCTCATACCTGTCCAAAAGCCACACTAAAAGCTTTATAAGAGACTCCTTTGTAGCGTCTGTAAACTCACCGTTTTCAGCTAAATAACAACATTCAATAGAAATGGAATCATAATTTCTCCCCATAACAGCATAACCAATCTCATCTAAAGGAAGACATTGGATAATATCCCCATCATAGCCAATAATAAAATGTGCACTGGCTGAAGTAATATGAGTACTCATTAACGACTGAAAATAGCTTCTATTTTGCTGTGCTGTTGTATTAGGATTTGCAGTATAATGAACAAAAATATTTTTAACTTCTGGCAATAACTCCCCTGGCCTGGAATATTCGTTCACTGTTAAAAAGTCCTCTGTTAAAAGAGGTTTTCTCTCATCTATATTTTTCTTCATTACAGGTGCGGTTACTTCCTTAAAAGCTTCTTTAACCTCCTTCTCCATGGACTTGTCCTCCTTCTTCAAAAAATTGAAAATCAAAAGAATGCCCACAGCTAAAATAATAAACATAAAGCTAAAAGCAATCATCTTATATTTCATTTGACGCCTTTTCCTTAGCATCCTCTTCCTTAGAGCTTCCTCTCTGGAGATTTTTCTCCTTCTCTTTACTGGAGGTGCAAGCGCCATGTCAGGAGCTGACGGATAAGAGCCCTCTATCCTTCTCTGCCTTTTTGGGGAATCCCTCTTTTTAAAATCAACAATGTGAAGCTGTTCCCTTTTTCTCCTTTGTCCCTCTCTGTAATCCGTCCTCTCCACCACATGGAGCTCTTTGTGCCTCTCCTGTCTTCTTGATGGTGTTTCCATATTCCTTTCCCCTTATTTTTCTCATAGTACCCATGAGGTTCAACTTTTTTGTCCATACCTCTTTCCAGTTAAAATATGTACCAGCTTACTAATATTTATAAAAATTTTACTATAATTTTATCTAAAAAGTCTTAAAAAATCATTAAGAATAAAATAAATGTTTCTTTAAATTTTTTATACTTTTTATTGTAAGTTAAAACCCATATTTTCGCCTGAAAATAAGTTGCCAATGTCATAGGAATCTGCAAAGAAGACAAGGACGAGTCTTTTATTCCTTTATATTTGTTTTTAAACAAAAAACATCCATAAGTCTTTTTAACAGCCCTGCCTGTTCCCTAAGCTCCTGACTGGTAGCTGCGCTTTCCTCTGCCGTAGAAGAATTAGCTTGTACCACACTGGAAATATGGCTAAGCTGTCCTTGTACTTGCGATATAGAATCTGTCTGGGTATGGGAAGCCTTTGCAATCCCATTAATAATCTTTGCTACTTCATTTGCTCCCGAGACAACCGCTTGAAGCTGGCAGGCAGTCTCATTTGCAATCTTCGTTCCATGTTCTACTGCTGAAATTGAGCGTTCAATCAATACGGTGGTTGATTGGGAAGCCTCCGCCGTTTTACCAGCTAGACTGCGAACTTCCTCAGCAACAACAGCAAAACCCTTTCCCTCTGTTCCTGCTCTGGCTGCTTCTACAGCTGCGTTTAGAGAAAGGATATTTGTCTGGAATGTAATGTCTTCAATGGTTTTTATAATTTTTCCTATTTCACTGGAACTAATGTTAATTTCCTCCATAGCATGAATCATTTCCTGCATTTTTTCATTACTTTCCAAAATTTGCTTCTCTACCCTCTTTACCTTTTGAATTGCTTGTTCTGTATTTTCTGCTGTTTGATCTACCTGCCTAGAAATTTCATGGATGGTTTCCTCTAATTCCTCCACCGCATCCGCCTGTTCCACTACTCCCTGGCTTAATGCCTGGGAACCTGCTGACATTTGCTCTGATCCATTGGAAACTTGGTAAGAGCTGTCTACAATTTGTAGCATAGTCTTGTTAAGCTTTAAAAGTATATCATCTAAGGATTTTTTTATGGAAGTAAAATCTCCCACATAATCTTGTGTAGTCATTGCTGACAAATTTCCCTCAGAAATGGCAGACAATATAGTGGAAATTTCTCCAATATATCCCTTTAGTCGGTATATAGTTTTTTCAAAACTTTGAGCAAGAAGGCCCAGCTCGTCATCAGAGTAAATGTCTATTTTCAGCTCTTCCTTATGTTTAAGCCCCAAATCTCCCCTTTCCATTGTCTGGGCCGCTATTGTCAGTTTAGAAAGAGGCAGGGAAACCGATTTCTTTATGTATGACAACAAGAAAGAAATACAACCAAGACTTAAAAGCAGCCCTACAAGCCCAGATAGTACAATTGTAATGTTCAACCGTTTAGATGCCTCTGCTAAGGATATACCTGAAAAAATTAAGCCATTGATTTTACCCTCTTCATCTCTAGTAGGAACATAAGAGCATATATGGTCTGTTCCAAGAATTTTCGCCTTTCCCACATAGGTTTTTCCTTGTTCCAAAACAGTCACAGTCAAATTTGGGGAAAGTTTTGTGCCAACAGCCCTCTTACCATCTTGCAAAATAGTTGTATATGCTCTCTCGTCTCCATAAAAAATGGTGAATTCACACCCTGTCTGTTTCTTTAAATCGTCAAGAAGGCCTGTTTTATCATCTGGCCCTGTATAATTTTTCAGCTCATAAGCAAGCATATTTGTCCCGCTTACGCATTGATCTTTCAACATCCCCATAATAAGATTATAAAACATACCAATGCAAATGGAAACTACAACGAGTATGGAGAGTCCCAACATTGCGGCAACCAAGTTACTTACTTTGCGGCCAATCTGTCGTTTTTTTTCATTTTTTTGTGCTTTCGAAACCAAACTATCTTTCATCTTAATCACTTTGCCTTTCTCTAGAGCTGCATCCTGGGTAATGGCTGGTTACCATATTTAAAGTTGCAAAATATTTCTCTAACATGATATAAGAATGAGTATGTAAAAAACTATAGAATGAAAAAAGCCCCTGTTGACTTCACCAAACAAGAACTAGCTTTCGTAAATATAAACTTATATACATGCCCACTGCCTCCTAAAAACTTAATAAGTTCCCCACGTTAATGGCTATGTTCTCAAAGAGCAGTACAGTAAATGAAAATAGAGACAAAAGAATCCTTACTGAATCTGCCTTCTTTCATTAATATTATTATAACGATTATCCTTATTTCCGTCAATGAATTCTTATAAATGAACTGACTGCCATATTTTATATATATTATATATTTTTCAATCCCATTTTTTTGATAATAACATATAACCCTTCCCTACTAATTTTTCCTGTAAGAAAGTATGCCTTTGCTACTGCTCCAATGAGTAAATGAAACTGGGGCCTGTCTCCTACATAATATTCCTGCAACTCCATGTAATCATTACTCAGCAAAATTTAAGGCTCAAAGGATAGAGGTAATTTCATTATTAGAAAATTTAAGAAAAGTTTCCTAATATTAAGAACAAAGTGGGCAAGCCCACATCAACTCCTACCCCCTCATTTATGAGGGACTTGAACACTTTGCTGCGCCGACTACGGTAGCCTTAGGGACATAATACCTTTCCCACGAGTGCGCACATTTTTTCTTTTATAGGAATATACTTTCACGCTTTAGTGTGAAAACATCTTTCCTATACAATAAAAAATGGCCCTATTATGCAAAATACATAACATGGCCATTTTTACTCTTTTATTTATGAATCGTTTACTACTCTAACTATACATTATTCTGCATTTGTTGCATCTGTACCTGCTGCATCAGCTGGTGTTTCAGTACCTGTTGCATCAGTTCCTGTTGCGTCTGTACCTGTTGCATCAGTTCCTGTTGCGTCTGTACCTGTTGTATCAGTTCCTGTTGCGTCTGTACCTGTTGTATCAGTTCCTGTTGCGTCTGTACCTGTTGTATCAGTTCCTGTTGCGTCTGTACCTGTTGTATCAGTTCCTGTTGCGTCTG
>CAJUTQ010000056.1 GCA_910589265.1 uncultured Lachnospiraceae bacterium | reverse complement strand
TGCTTTTTTAATTAATAGGCGCGAAGCGCCGCATTTTTTGACGGGTTTGTCAAGTGTTTTTGGCAAAAAAAGTGGGGGATTTTTATAAAACTGGATTTGAAAGCCGCAGAAGATAAGGGCTGGAGAATCCGAGAGACTATGATGCCTAAAGGGTGGAAAAGTCACAGTAGCATATGACAGAGCTGATGTATCCTGTGTCTGGTTATATGAAGATGAAAAGTACACAAGGTTTGATTTAATAGAATCAAGATACCAAGGAAAAGACCTGGAAGCTGTATTGGCTATGAAAAAGAGACAGAATGAGATTATCGAAAAGGAGCAACAGCAGAGCATCCAGTCTGAAATAAATTTGGTATCGCATATACAGACGATTAAGCAAAATGCCATAACAGAAACGAACCCTGATGTAAAAAATATCAGAGGAACGAGAGAAGAAGAAAGGAAGAAGAGACATATAAACCATGTAAAGGAGGCTGGGCTGCAAAATGACTGATTATTCTACTTTATTACCCAAAATGCTTTTCGGAAAAGAATTGGAGAAGGCATTGACAGTACTGCCAGTATACAGTGAAAATGTAAGGCAGATGGAAACAGCAGAAAGGCTTTTAAGGCTTTCAGATATATACAAAATCTTTATACCAAATGAAATGGCTGCTGAGATTTACTGCAAACTTTACTCCATGGCTTCCATATCCCTGCAGAAAAAGGGAACCATTGAATCTGTCAGGCTGCTAAATGCTGTACATCATGGCATTGTGGAACCATATAATGAAGATGGATTTCAAAACGACCAGTATAAGGGCACTGCCACAGGGATGACATCGGCTACCTGCATTGGGGTTTCTGGCATTGGAAAGACCACCTGCATACAGGCAGCAATCAGCCTGCTTGGGAATGTTATGGAAGTGGATGAACCATATAGAAAAATTATTCCAGTTGTAACAGTAAGCTGTCCATTCAACTGTAGCTTCCGAAGCCTCTGCTCACAAATATTGTCAAAAGTGGATGAATGCCTGGGTACAAACTATTTCCAGAAGTCTCGAAAAAGCACAATGAATGCTGAACAGGTGATGCAAATGGTATGCCAGGTTTCTAACCTGTATATTGGAGTACTGGTGATAGATGAAATCCAGATGATTGTAGAAAGTAAAAGTGGAAGCCAGTTGTATCGGATGGTCCTGCAGCTGATCAATTCATCTAACATCAGTGTGATGATGTGTGGGACTCCTGAGTGTATCCCATTTTTTTCGCAGAATCCACAGATGGCACGAAGGACCTCTGGCCTGCAGTATGATGCAATGTCATATGATGGACAGTTCAGGGAATTCTGCAGGGTAGTATTTTCATATCAGTATGTACAAAATAAGGCCGAACTGACAGATGGTATTCTGGAGTGGATGTATGAACACAGTGGGGCTATTCCAGGCTCTGTCACAGCATTGGTGCATGATGCACAGGAGATTGCTATTCTGACTGGAAAAGAAGAACTGGGGATTGCAACATTAAACGAAGCATATGAACGAAGAATGAAGATGCTGCATCCTTATATCATCCCAAATATCAGGATTAACAAGAAATATGCCAAAGCTGTGGAAAAAACAGCAGAAAACATAAATAATAATGAAGCAGCAGATTTTGACAGTATTGATATTCCTGCACTGGTAGAAACTGCAAAGAAGAAAGAGGAGGACATTGTTACATTTATAGGGAACTATATCCCAGTCAGGCAGGTGGTGCTGTGATTGCATACCTGCCTGTATTATATGAAGATGAACTTGTATACTCATGGTTTGCCAGATATTTTGCACATATGTACCCATCCTATGCAAATGCATTGGAAGACCTTATGGAAAACAGGAATACAAGGACAGATTTTGAATTTATTAACCATCTGGATGCTGGTGCCAAAGAAACAATAGCAAAGATAATTCCAATGGAAGATTTAATAATGGGACATACAATGTTTCCATCTTACAGGTTTATTGAGCATGGAAGGCTTTCTAATGCACTGGAATCAATGGCAAATTCAGAAGAGGATGTACACAGGTTGTTACCAGTTTCCAAGAACAGGACAAGTGAGCAGGTTCATTATATTAAGTACTGCCCACTGTGTGCAACAGAAGCAAAGGAAATATATGGAGAAGCATATTGGACAAGGCAGGTAAATATAAGGAATATTGATATTTGCACAAAGCATAAATGTAAGCTTAAGAATACAAATATCAGAATATCAGGAAAACAATCTGCAAGGTTATATATTGCAGAAGAAGAGATAAATGATACAGTTCCCGAACTGGTGGAGGATGGCTTGGAATTACATCTGGCAGAATATATAACAGATGTGTTCCAGTCGCCTATATATATGGATAATACAGTTAAAATTGGAGAATTTCTTAATTCAAAACTGGAGGGAACTAATTATCTTAGTGCAAGGGGAAAAATGAGGAATGTGAGCTTACTATTCCACGATTTTATGGATTTCTATAAGGAATTACCAATACAAGGAGATGGTATAAATGCCAGTATTTAAGAACGAGGGCAACGGCACATGGTATGTGATGGCAAGGTATGTGAATTGGAAGGGCGAACGTAAACAGAAATGCAAGCGTGGGTTTGCCACAAAGCGGGAGGCGCAGGAGTGGGAGCGGAAGTTCCAGTTACAAAATTCCGCTGACCTTGATATGGACTTTGAAGCCTTTACAGAGCTTTATGCGAATGATGTCAAGAACCGACTGAAAGAGAACACTTGGCTGACAAAAGAGCATATCATTCGGACGAAGATTCTTCCGTATTTTGGAAAGATGAAAATTAGCGGGATTGGCACAAAGGAAATCATTGCATGGCAGAATGAGCTGCTTGCCTACCGTGATGAAAAGCGCAATCCCTATTCGCAGACGTATCTGAAAACCGTACACAACCAGCTTTCCGCGATTTTCAACCATGCGGTGCGTTATTATGACCTCCGCTCCAACCCTGCGGCAAAGGCGGGGAACATGGGGAGCGAGGAACACAAGGAAATGCTGTTCTGGACAAAAGAGGAATA
>CAJUTQ010000055.1 GCA_910589265.1 uncultured Lachnospiraceae bacterium | reverse complement strand
TCCTTCCGTATGGGGTTTTGAGGGTGTATATTTTTATTTTCCTCTTTCTTCCTCGATAGCTCAATGGCAGAGCATTCGGCTGTTAACCGAAGGGTTGTTGGTTCGAGTCCAACTCGGGGAGCTTGAAAAGTCCTGTAAACATCAGTGTTTGCAGGACTTTTGTTATGCTTAAGATGGGAGAGAAGGATTCTAGAAAGCAATGTGCTGTTAACCAAGAAATGTAATCCTCAATAGTTTAATGAAATTGTTGCACTTGTTAGAAACAGAGTAGTTTTAACATAAGATGGTTGATTTTCATTCTAGTCTATATAAAACAGGAATGGCAAATGGAATATTTATAAAAGAAAAATATATACGGGATGCACAAAAGCGAAGGTAAAGCTGTGGCTTTTCACTTAAAGAAACCCAATATTGGAGTTATAAGGGTTTCTTTTTTGTATTAATTTATTGATGATGAGGAAGAGTTTTTGGTCGTGTTCGGTTTGTTTAAAATATTTTATATAAAGAAATGAATGATGGCATTATTAAATTAAATAACATATGGTATCAATATGGATATTTGTTGGTATGAATGATAGAGGACTGTATACGATTAAAAGAAGATTGAAAATATATAGATTTTTATCAAATAGTGCGATATACTATAAGAAATTATATTTTTGAGGGAGAATGTATAAGGTTTCCAATAGATGGAAAATTGTTAAGATGATAAATGATTGAAATAAGGAGTAAAGACAGAAAAGATGAAAATCTTATTTTGGAATGTACATAGAAATAGAAATATTAATCGCTATATTGCCAGTATTGTTGGAGATAATGAAATAGATATATTGGTTATGGCAGAATATAATGCGGATGAGAATGAATTATATGCATTATTTAGAGAAAACCAACAAAATTTGATTAAATGTTTTACAGAAGGATGTGATAGGATTAGTGTATGGAGTAATTATATAAATATAGAACCTGGAAGTCAAGGTGATTACTACTCGATTCAGATATTTTTGGATAAATATGTATTGTGTTGCGTTCATCTCATTTCAGATATACATGGTGATCGTAGTGAAGAAAGGTTAATGGACATACAAAAAATTATGTATGATATACAGAAAACGGAGGACAATATAAACTCACAAAAAACGATCATTATAGGGGATTTTAATGAAATGCCATATGGGAGAATTTGTTTAAATGCGAATGGGTTCCATGGTCTACCTGAATTAAAGATTTCGGATAAGCCAAGAAGTTTTGCCAGTATTTATAAAAGAAAAGTTAAAAATAATTACAACATGTAGTTATGCTGATTTGAAAAATAAAAATCAACATCCTAATAAGAAAATCAGCGATCATTTTCCTATCATGTGTGAAATAAGAGATTAGAAAGGAGAATTCATAAATGGATAAAGAAACATTTTCATTTGAGTTGGTAGATAAGGATAAACCAGAAATTGTTATTAAAAATTCTTTACGGCAAATTGATGAAGCGACACGAGGTTATGTAAAGGGAAATATTGAAAAATATGATGGACAAATACAAACCTATAAGAAAAATCTCGGTTTTGTTATACCTACATTACAGACAGAGGTCACTATTGATATACAAAAAGATTTAGGGGAACAGAATAATGAGGATTATAAATATGAAGTTTTTTTGACTGTAAAGGGTTTAGAACATTACAAATATAGGATGATGTTTGTTAACCATGGTACATTATCTTATCCAGTTACGATAGTAATGAATGAGAGCTTGGCGGTAGAATATTCAGGCGGTCAAATGAAAGATATATTTTGGATTGAATCGATGAAAGATTTAGAAGAGTTAATGGGTAGAGTTATTAATTCTAATACAATGGAATCTCTTATACAAAAACTTATAAATGAATCACTTAGACAAGAAATTAAAAATGAGAATGTTGCAATTTTATAGAAGTACGAAATTTCAGTAAAAATCTTTCGGTGTGCGAGCGCACCCGGTGGCAGAGCATTCGGCTGTTAACCGAAGGGTTGTTGGTTCGAGTCCAACTCGGGGAGCTGTGAAAAAGCCCGCAAACATTAGTGTTTACGGGTTTTCTTTGTTTAAAAATTCAGCCTCAAAAGAGGCATCATAGATCACATGGCTGCAAAACAGGCATGTGAGTGTTAACCGAAAAATGAACCGGGATTGCGCTGCATTTTGTATTCCGGCTGTAACTGCCATTTGCGCAACGTGGAAATTGTCCCTGAAGGCAAAAGGGCTTTTATCACTTATACTGTCTCTGCCGGAGGACTGGAATTATACGACCAGGGGAATTGCCTGTATCTGTAGGGATGGGGTGGATTCTATTTCCAGTGCCTTAAAGGAATTGGAACAGCACGGCTATCTTATTAGGCGGAGGGTTCGCTTTGAAAACGGCCGACTGGGGGACGTTGAATATACAATCTATGAAAAGCCGATAAGCAGGGAAAGAGAAGCAGATCTACCTAAACGGGTAAATCCAGAACAGGAAAAATCTAAATAGGAAAATCCCGTACAATTAAATACTAAATTATTAAATACAGATGAATTAAATACACATCAATCAATCTATCCGGCAAAGCCCAAGGAGATGGATGAGATAGAGCTAGTGAGTGCATACCCCAAGATTATCAGGGAAAATATCGAATATGGTTTTCTGGTGGAACGGTATGGAGTACATCGGATGGATGAAACGGTTGAACTTATGCTTGAAGTGGTTCTGTCGAAACGCCTCTATATCCGTATTGCTGGAGACGAATTTCCCAAGGGAGTTGTAAAGAGCCGGTTTCTGAGAATCAATTCCGGCCACTTGGAGTATGTCTTTGACTGTATCGACAAGAACACCTCAAAGGTCGGGAATATCCAAGCGTATCTGCTGGCGGCTCTGTATAATGTCCCGGCGACGATGGACGTTGCTAACGTACGGAGGCCAGCCATGACCTGTATGGGTACATGAATATGCGGAAAGATTATCACAGAGGAATATTTCTGAATCAAAAAATAGAGGGCACATCCTTTCTTGATGTGCCCTCTATGCAGTCAGAATTGTTTTAAAATGTCGTGATGACCTACATCCACCAGGATCATCATTTTGTCACCCTCATAGTACCAGATAATGCAGATATCCATATTGACGCTGCACTCAAATAGATCTGTGGTTCTTTGAATCCATTTGGTATGCAGTGATGGATGGGAAGGGTTCTGTGCCAGAAGCTTTAGCTTGTTTTTTAACTGTTTCTTTTCCAATGTGGTCAATACTTTAAAATGTTTCTGGAACCGTGGCGTAAAGGTGAATTCGTATGCCATCAATCTGCCTCCAGTTTGTCAAACAGGGCATCCACGCTGTCAAAGACAGGCTGCTCCCCGGAGGCCAGTTTTGCCTTTACATCGCTGATTTCTTTTTTCAGCTCATTTAGATATTTCCTGGGATAAATGGCAACCGGCATGAGGCAGATGGAGCCGTCCTTTTCAAAGACATCCAGTTTGTCGCCTTCTGACAAGCCAAGTTTTACAATGATTTCTTTTGGAATTGTAATCTGTGCCTTTTGGCGGAGTTCTGCCAGCATAATAGCATCTCCTTTTCTTGTTTATTTTTTGTACTTTAGGTATACGGGTAAACCTTAAAAGTATCCGCCTTAAGTTTTAAAAAGTTAGAAATTCCAACTTTCCTACTTATAGTATTTTCGCTTTTACAGGAATATGCAAGGGAAAATACCTTATAATTAAAAAACAGTTGGGAAATGAGGATTTTATTTAGGGTAATTTCTGGTTTTTCGTCGGTATAAGGAAAGGACATATCCGGGAGATTGCCGGATAAAATAAGAAGAGTATCAATATGGAATGCATACCCGTTTAGTACTCGTCTTCTTCATAATTGTCTGTTGCTTTATGCGAATTGCAAAAGGGTAGCTGCACTGGTTTAATAGATTAAATCTATTAAAATCAGGAAAATAAAGAAACAAACTTATCAGACGGAGGAAAGTCAAATGATAAAAAGAACCTGCTGTGTGACTGGACACCGGGATTTGCTATAAAAGGGAAATCAATTATGTAAAGGCGGCTCTGCGGCGTGAAATTGAACGTGCAGTTATGGATGGCTATACTTGTTTTATGAGTGGATTTGGAGAAGGGGTGGATCAGTATTTTGCGGAGATTGTACTGGAGAAACAGAAAGACAATCCGGCGCTGGAACTTATCGCTGTTATCCCTTACCGGAAGCGTCTGGAGAGGTTGAAGGAGAAAGGAAGGACTTATAAAATGCTGGAAACTTGCTTAGAGGTGATTGTGATAGAGGAAAAATATCACCCAAGCGTCTATTCCAAGCAGAGCCGGTATATGACAGAACGCTCTGGGCGGGTGATTGCCGTGTATGACGGGCGGAAGAGAGGTGGCACAGTGCGGATAATTCGCTTTGCGCATATGTTAAAAAGAGAACTTCGTGAGATTCCCACAGGGGAAATCAATCTGCCGTCCAAGAGCTGGAAATATTTGTACGGGCATGGCCCTGGTTTCAAAGCCCAACATCATAAACTAAAGAAAAAATCCAAAGGAATCTGTCAACAGGTTCCTTTCTTTATGCTAAAATATGGACAGGGGTGCATAGGAATAAATCTTATAAAAAAAGATTTCAAACGTTTTCCAAATCATTATCGGATCCGGCACTGATAAATTATGCAAGACAAAATGGAAAAAATACTTTTTCAAGAAAGCGGAAATTGGCTTTAAAAGATATGTTGTTATGCGGTCTTTCTAAAAAAGGGCTTACTACAACATTGGAACGCAGAAACTATTTGAAAGAAAAAGGGGACTTGTCTATGCAGTTGTCCGTACAGGGGTATTTGCAACAAAGAAAACGTTTAAATCCAGAGATCTTTCCATATCGAAACCTTACCTATCTCATGGATTTTTACCATTCTGATGAGCCGAAATTATGGAAAGGATATCTGCTAATTGCGATTGACGGAAGCAAAGTGGAGGCACCTAATTCAAAAGAACATAGAGAAACATTTGGAAACAGCGGCAACCAGCATTCCAAAACGGGCCAGGTACGGGCGCTAGTAAGCGGAATGTAGGATATTTTGAATGATTTTTATCTGGACATTGAAATAGAACATATATCTGTTAGGGAAAACGAGCTGGCAAAACGAAATTTAAAACATTTAAAGGAAATGGGGATGAGACAGCCAGTCCTGGCAGTTTTTGACCGTGGGTATCCCTCCATAGAGTTTATTGATTTTTTGGAAACGGAAGGAATTCATTATTTGATTCGTCTTTCATCTAATGATTATAAGGCAGAGCGTAAACAGATGCAGTCAGAAGATGATAACGTTATTCTAAAACATGCTTGTGCCCGTCTGCAAAAGATACGAAAAAAACACTTGAAACGCTACGAACATATGAAAACGAAAGGGAAAACAGCAGTAAGGATCTCAAGAACAACGCTGCCTTTTGGAAAGGAACTTGCACTGGTGACGGATCTTCGGGATACGGTCACCACAAAAGAATTGACAGATCTATATTATCAGAGATGGGAAATGGAAAAGAGATACCATACCTTAAAAAATAAAAGGAAATTTGAAAGCGTAACAGGGAAGGCGTCCGTGTCTGTGTATCCGGATTTTTGGGCGCAGGTTTTTGCGTATAATATGGTCCAGGACGTCCGCAACAGTGCAGATGAAGCGGCCGTAGTAACGGGACGTGAAAAGGGCAGTAAATATCCTCTGCACACGAATGAAAATATGGCGATCGGACTTTTCAAAGAGGCAATGCTGAAAATTCTTCTGGAACCAGAAGAAAAGAAACGCCTAAAAAAACTGGAAGAATTACAGGAAGAAATGGAACGTTATGTTTTGCCCATAAGGAAACTTCCTGGCAAAGAACGAAGAAAAAACATCTCCCATAAATATAAAAATAATCAAAAGAATCGATTTTAAAATGCCCATACTCCTTTTAAGGGGAGATTATGGGCATTTTTCTTTTAATATGATCTGCTATAAAAAGATATCTTATAAAGTGATCTCAATGTGCGGCAGAGATTCTTAAGTTTATGATGTTGGGCCTGGCAGGCGGTTCTGATTAGAGATTTTTTTACAGCCCCCATTTTTTATTCGTTTGGGTCTTGGGGGATGGCACAAGAAACATCAATACAAAAGGCAAAATAACCATGCCCTGTGTCAAAAAGCAACCGAAAGCCAGGTAAAGTAGAATTAAAGGTATTATAAAATTGTTCTTTTGTTAAAATATTTGATTTTTCTAGTTTAAGTTCTGATGAAGAATTAAAATAGGTGCCTAAATATTGTATGATACCTTGGGCAAACTGCTCTATAGTTGTGATAGCCATTTTGCTGACTTTAAACACTTTAATTCCTGTAACTTCACTTTCTATGTACATGACAAGGTTTTCTTCGAAGACAAAGTAGAGCTGAAATTTTTCGTCTTTTTGGGAAGTATAAATAGCTTTGTAATAAATACTTTTGCCAAAGTCTTCCCCAGAATAGTATGTACTGACAAGATGTGTATCTAAACTGAACATATATTGCATAAAATGAGAAATCATTTCTTTCAAAATAGAAATGTCACTCGTTCCTTCTGCTCGCTTTACAACTCTTTCTGTAGAAAATGCTCCGGTGATAGCTCTATCTTCCATGATAATATGTATGTTTATATAACTAATGCACATACTAATGAAATGTCTGACAGAATCAGGAGAAAAATTTGAAGTTTCTAAATCTCTTTCAAGAGCAGGAAGGGTTATATTTCGCCAGTTATCATGGAGAAGTTTATGCTCTTCATATTTTTCGTAATGAATGGAGCGCATATAAGCTTCTTCCTGGGCAAAATGTTCAATTGTATAGTTTTTAAAAAATTTCATTCCTTCTGTGCAAAGCCACTTATCGTCTTGTTCTTCTTCATTCAGCCTAATAAGCTTACGTACAACTGAGAAAAATTTTTCGTGAGCAGTGTCAATATAATCTACGCCAACCTTTAGACGTTCATTCCACTTTATTTGATTTTGATTTAAATTTTCCATGAAATTTGTACTCCTATAATTTACTTATATATTTAAGTATATATAATAAATGAATTTTGTTTATTTGTCTATAATAAATATATAATTAATAAAAATAAAGAAGAATGAAATAAAATCAAACAAACAAAATTATAAAAACTCTCATAAATAGTGCAGAAATAACATTTTTTGAAAAATAGTGAAATATTCTCTTGCCAAAAGCCTTCAATTATGGTATTATACTTTTCGTTAGGTTATCTATCCTTTGGTGATAAGGCTCCTTGGTCAAGCGGTTAAGACATCGCCCTTTCACGGCGGTAACACGGGTTCGATTCCCGTAGGAGTCAGTATTCATTATGCCGATGTGGCTCAATTGGCAGAGCAGCTGATTTGTAATCAGCAGGTTATCGGTTCGAGTCCGATCATCGGCTTAAGCCCAAAAGGGTTTTGGACCTTTAGCTCAGTTGGTCAGAGCAACCGGCTCATAACCGGTCGGTCCTGGGTTCGAGTCCCCGAAGGTCCATTTTTTCTTTATTATAATAGTTCATTTGGCCCAGTGGCTCAGTTGGTTAGAGCGTCGCCCTGTCACGGCGAAGGTCGTCGGTTCGAGTCCGATCTGGGTCGTCCATAAAATAGAATGGGATCTTAGCTCAGCTGGGAGAGCATCTGCCTTACAAGCAGAGGGTCACAGGTTCGAGCCCTGTAGGTCCCATTGAGGAATTTTTATGAACTTTAGGAAGAATTTGCCGGCGTGGCGGAATAGGCAGACGCAATGGACTTAAAATCCATCGGGAGTTAAATCCCGTACCGGTTCAAGTCCGGTCGCCGGCATTAGGTAATAGTAATACGAAAGTAATTACAATAAGGAAGAGTTTCAGTATATTTTTTCATATAGGAGAAAAAGCGACAGTATCTAATGAGATATCGTCGCTTTTTCCATATGTTACGACTCATAGTAGTTTTAATAGCTGAAAAAGAATAGTAGAACAGGAGAAGGAGCCGTGAAAAAGGAGGGAGGCTTTTATGGATTTTGGCTATTTCATGAAAATGGAGAAACTGTCTTTAACAATATCCAAAAAATATATTGGTTATGGATCCGGTTTACCAAATAAAATGAGTGTTGCCAACAATTTTGCTTAATACAAGTTTTTCTATGTGACTTTGTATTGGAGGCTAGGAACTTTGCAGTAAGTTCCCAGACTTATTTTTTTGTAAGGAACGGTTAGTGGGTATTACTGGGGAAGGGATTTTTGAAAATGCTGGTAATCTTTCATTGTCTTCCAATGTCCTCCCCAAGTAAAGCCATGGGCTGTGAAAAGCTTATAGCATAAATCATTCTCATCTATTTTACAAGGAAACACATTGGAGCGGTCAGCATAATATTCACTGCCTGGAGGAGAAACATAAGGCTGGCCATTTTTGGTAGAAACATAGGGGTTTAAAAAAGGATTTATGTCGATAGCCAAGCCTAAGGCATGTTTTGATAAACTTGTTGTTCCTTCTACAAGACGAAAATTAAAACAAGATGTATTGTTCGCTGTCATAGAAAGGGTGTCGTCTGCGCCAAACTCATCAATAAGTTTTATTTGACCTATGGGATAGTCGGCCTTATACAATTCATAAAATATTTCCACTAAATCTTTTGCAATGGCCTTATTGCAAATAAGCTCGCCTTGTTGAGAGTTGCCATAAAAATCCATATACAGGACGGAAACATAGCGAAGTTCTTCATAGGGGACAGTACAGTTTTCTCCATAGGATAGACCGGTAATCCGCTCTTTGACTAGTTCAGATAGAGGTTCGTAATAAAAACCTTCTTTGTATACAGTCTTAGAGGCAGCATTTGTCTGGACGGGGACTGCTAAAAGAAACACTATAAAAATCCAAAGAATTTTTATAAGTTTTGTTTTCATTTGTATGTTCTCCTTTCACACAATATATATTTTCAACTATTATATAACGTTTTATCTTGTGAATGCAAGATGGATAGAGGGAAAGGAAAAGAAATCTTGAATTTTAAGAAAAAAATGATACAATAGAAAAGATAAGGTTAAAAAATATATGCAGTAAAGGAATACCAAAAGTGATTATGAGGAGGAAAATAAAATGAAAAAGTCGATAATATGTATGCTGGCGGCTATAACTATATTTACCATGGCAGGATGCAATAACAATGAAACAAAAACTTCATCAGTAGGAGAAGGCCAAGAGGCAAGTGGAGAGGGAACTCAAAGCGGGAAAGAAACATTAATTGTAGGTACGGAGGCAGGATTTGCCCCTTATGAATATATGGAGGGAGACAAGGTTGTAGGAATTGATATGGATATTGCCCAGGAAATTGCCAATTCTATGGGAAGAACCTTGGAGATAAAGAATATGGATTTTGACGGGGCTTTGCTCGCAGTTCAGCAAGGAAAAGTAGATTTTGTGGCAGCAGGAGTATCTGTAGATGAGGAGAGAAAGGCAGTAATGGATTTTTCCATGAATTATGTGGATTCAATAGAAGTCATTGTTGTCAACCAGTCTGCTCCCAGAGTATCAGGGACAGAAGGAAGTGATCTAAACGGTAAAATTGTGGGAGTTCAGCAGGGAAACATAGCGGATATTTGGGTTTCCAATAAGGAAAACTGTGAGCCAGCAGAGATAAAGCGTTATACAAAGTTTGCCCAGGCTGCAGAGGATCTAAAAAATGAGAAAATAGATTGTATTGTTATGGATCAATTCCCTGCACAGGAACTTGTTAAAGCCTCAGAGGGGACATTAACCATTTTAGAGGGAGAGCCTCTTTTTTCAGATCAATATGCTATTGCAGTTCAAAAAGGAAACCAGGAATTGTTAGATGAGATAAATACAGTTATACAAAGGCTAATTGATGAGGGAAAAATTGAAGAGTTTACTGCAAATCATACAGCACAATGAGGAAAACATTAATTAGAAGGGATTAGCGCTGGACTTTTGGGCGCTTTTCCCTTTTTCTTGCAATAGGCCTAGTAACTTATGATTTCCAAAGGGCTTATTTTTAGAAAGGAAGAATGAGAATGAATATAATAGGAGAAAAATTGTATAAGGCTCTGATAGAGGAAGAGCGTTATCTTGCCTATTTAGAAGGGCTGAAAATTACCATAGAAATTTCTTTACTGGCCATTCTTCTTGGCGTAGTTATTGGCATTTTGGTTGCTATTATCAACGTGACGGCAAGGGAAAGAAAGGGTTTAAAATGGCTGTCCCTAGTATGCAGCCTCTATATTAACATTATTCGGGGAACACCCCTTATGGTTCAGCTCCTTATTTTTGCCAATTTAATTTTTGTTTCCAGAGAAAATAACGAGGTAGTCATTGGGGCAGTATGTTTTGGTATAAACTCTGGCGCTTATGTGGCAGAAATTATTCGAGCTGGCATTGAATCCATTGATAAAGGGCAGACAGAAGCAGGGAGATCCCTTGGATTAAATGGAATGCAAACAATGGGATATATCGTCCTTCCCCAGGCAGTGAAAAATATTCTTCCAGCTTTGGGCAATGAATTTATTGTTTTAATTAAAGAAACGTCTGTAGCAGGAGTCATTGCAGTAACGGATTTGACAAAGGCAGCACAATATGTAGGATCCAGAACTTGGGATATTCTCACCCCTCTTCTCATTGCAGCAGTTATTTATTTAATTATTGTTCTTGGGCTGACAAAGTTATTGGGAGTATTTGAAAGGAGGCTTGGCAAAAGTGATTAGAACAAAAGACTTAACAAAACAATTTGGCCGCCATCTTGTGTTAAAGGGAATAAACGAACATATAAAAAAAGGGGAAAAGGTAGTTATTATTGGGCCTTCAGGATCTGGGAAATCCACATTTTTAAGATGTTTAAACTTGCTGGAAGTCCCAAGCAGCGGAACAATATGGTTTGAAGGAAAGGATATTACAGCATCTTTGGGAGATATTAATAAACTGAGGCAGAAAATGGGCATGGTATTTCAACAATTTAATTTATTCCCCCATTTGTCTGTTACAGAAAATATTACTCTGGCTCCCAGGAAGTTATTGGGAATGAGTAAAGAAGAAGCAGAAGAAAAGGCAGGGATATTGTTAAAAAGGGTAGGACTTCCAGATAAAGCCAAAGCTTATCCAGGACAGCTCTCAGGAGGACAAAAACAAAGAATAGCCATTGCCAGGTCTCTTGCTATGAATCCTGATGTTATGCTCTTTGATGAACCTACATCAGCTCTTGACCCAGAAATGGTAGGGGAAGTTTTAGAATTAATGAAAGAACTGGCGGCGGAGGGAATGACAATGGCCGTAGTTACCCATGAAATGGGATTTGCCAGGGAGGTTGCCACCCGTATACTTTTTATGGATGAAGGACAAGTAAAAGAAACAAACGAACCAAAGGAGTTTTTTGAAAGCCCAAAAGATCAAAGGCTTAGAGACTTTTTGTCCAAAGTATTATAGGAATAATCCAAGCTTCTTTTTAAATTTTTGTCAAGGTGTTACTGGAGTAGGGATAATTTATCTTTCCTTACTCGTCGTGTGGGATGTATGTTGCGTAACTAACGAATTTCCCAGTGTGTGCCCTTGCACATAAAAATCCCCAGAAATTCCTTCTGGGGATTTTAACGTGCGTTAGAGGATTCGAACCCCCGACCTTTTGGTCCGTAGCCAAACGCTCTATCCAGCTGAGCTAAACGCACAAAACAAAAATATACCTTATAACATGCTCTATTGTACAAGTATTTTCCAAAGTTGTCAAGAGGGAAGTATATGAAATGAGAAAAATTACTACTTTTCCCATGAAAAAAATATAATTTTAGCCGGAAAAAAAGGAAAAATATAGGAAATTTTTTTTCCGGCTTTTACGAAAGGGGGAGACTTTTTTAGAAGTATTGAAGTTCATTTGGATACTCCGCAGTCTCTTGTATTACAAGGGGCATTTTGATACAAGTAATTGCCCTGATATAAATAATCTTCCTGACAGCGATTATATAAATATAGGAAGCAGCAAATACCGCCGCATAAAAAGGTAAGGAAGAAGAAGCATAAGGCTACCCCAATACAAAATAATATATTCCCAGAAGTATTTTCTAGTAGGGAAGTGAAGAAAGAGATCATAATAATGCCAGCGCCTCCAATGGCCGATATATTTCCACAGCAATTATAAGCTTCTCGAAATGCTCTAGATTTATCTGTCAGCATATTTGCTTTTAAGAGAGACAGAAGGCTAATAACCCCCACAGCAATCATAAACAAAAAGAAAAAGGGAAAATAAACAGTACTCATAATTCCATTGGCCAATAAAGAATAAATAATAAAAGTAAGAATTAGACCAATGACAATAATTGTGTAACAGTACTTGGAATTGTTTTTCATGTACATCCTCCGTTCCAAAGCAAATCAAATTTGCGGCGCTTCTATATAGTATATGCAAGTAGAAAAAAAAGGTTAGAGATGGACAATTTATAAAAGGAAAAGACTTTATTAAGAATTTTTTTTGGTTTTTCCATGACTGTTTTTTGTTTTTGTTTACTATAATGGGAAAAGAAATAATAGAGGGAAAGGCAGGTGAGGAAGGGCATTATTGCTTTTGAGAGAAAAGAAGCTCCATGATTTTGTATACAATGAACAGAACAAAGGGTATAATTCTCTATAATTAAATATTTACAAAAGCAGGAGGAATGAACCAATGGAAAAGAACCGTATTTTAATTGTAGAGGATGACAAGGAAATTAGGGATGGGATAGAAATATGTTTAAAGAATCAAGGATATGAAGTACTTAAGGCTTCTAATGGAAAGGAAGGATTGGATATTGTAAAAAGGGAAAAGGTACATCTTGCTATTGTGGATATTATGATGCCCGTCATGGATGGGATCACGATGATGATGAAAATAAGAGAAATATATGATTTTCCTGTCATTATGCTGTCGGCTAAATCTGAGGAAGTAGATAAGATTCTGGGATTAAATATGGGAGCGGATGATTATGTGACAAAGCCATTTACTACTTTAGAGCTTTTAGCCCGTATTAACTCCCATCTTCGCAGGTATAATAAATATCTTGCGGCAATCGACGAGAAGCCAGATGAGAAAATTCATGTTATTGGGGGACTGGAGTTAAATGAAGATACTGTAGAAGTTAGTGTAGATGGAAAGCCAGTAAAAATGACCCCAATGGAATTCAAAATACTCCAGCTTCTCATGAAAAATCCAGGAAGAGTATTTTCCGCAGAAGAAATATATGAAAGGATTTGGAATGAAAAGGCAATTAATACAGATACTATTATGGTACATGTGAGAAAAATAAGAGAAAAAATTGAAATTAATCCAAAGGATCCAAAATATCTAAAGGTGGTGTGGGGGGTTGGATATAAAATTGAGAAACAATAAAAAAAGTTTTATGATTGCAGGGTTTCTTCTTTCATTGGTTACCCTGGGTTTTATGGTGCTTTATCCAAATTTTAGAAATCGGGCTTTCGAATTTTATGAAAGTCCATTAGAAGACTCGGATTTTATTCGGTCGCTTTTTAAAAGTAATTATATGCTGTATAAGGAGCTTGCAGAGGCAAGGGAGGGAAAGAATCTTACCTATGATCAAATCTATTTCAATATAGTGGAGAAAACAGCAGATAAGGATAATACGTCCTCTGATTTTGAAGGTAATCGGGAGGAAGCCATTCAATATATCGAAACTGAGAAGAATATTTTAAATGAAGATTTAAAGGAAACAGATGGATATAAAAATTTGTTTCAGCAAATGGATTATTGCATTATTGATAAAGAAAATGGAAAAGTAACAAAAAATTCTGATGGTAAGCTGGAAGCTGTCATACTTTCCGAAAAGGAAGAAAAAAATACAGCACTGGAGGATTATATTTATTATGTTGCTATGGAATATGATGAGAATGGATTGATTTCTAACTTGTCTGTGCGCTGGAACGATGCAGATACATTATTAAAAATTGTACAAGGAATTTCCAGAGAAAGCGTAATGGGAAGTTACAAGAGGCATTTGACTGTACATGGTGAGGAGGGGGAGTCAGAAAGAAACATTGAAATAGAAGTAAACTTGCCAAGAAACGTAGCTTTTGTATATGGAATAACAGAAAAGCAGTGGAAATCCATTGAAGGGGCAGGGCCAGACAGAGAGTATTATTATTGGAATATGGAGGCAATGAATCAGAGGAGTTTGAGAACCGCATACATACAGTCAGGAGCTATCAATGTTTATTTTATCTGTCTGGTGGTGGCAGCTTTTATGGCCTTTTTACTTCCCAAGTATGCTTCTTTTACATTATATAAAAGAAAAATATGTAGACTGCCTTTGGAAATAAGTCTTTTTGCAGCGTATATGTTCCTAGTAAGCGTCTATGATATTATCTTAAATTTAATTATAAATACAAATAAAGGATATTATTACCAAGCTTTAGAAGGTTTTTTTGGAACAGATGAATTTACTGCTTATTTTTTTGTAGGACTTTTCAATTTTATCTGTCTATTTCTTCTTTTTACATTATGGTTTTATATTATAAGCTCTTTTGTACAAATAAGAGATAGGGGACTCTTGGATTTTATCAGGAAAAGGAGCATTCTATATAAAGTAATAGATGCGATGAAAAATTATGGGAAAAAAAGTTATAGAGATTTGACAAGTATTGATTTAAGCAAAGAGACAAATGGAATTTTATGGAGAATTATTATTGCAAATTTTTTAATTCTAACGGTTATCTGTTGCTTTTGGTTTGCAGGTATTGCAGCGCTTATTGTATATTCTTTTCTACTTTTGCTCTTTTTAAAAAAATATTTCATGGATTTAAAATATCAGTACGATCATCTGTTGAAAGCTACCAGTGAGATCGCCGAGGGAAAATTGGATACATTCATTGAGAAAGACTTTGGAGTTTTTGAGCCTTTTAAAGATGAGTTGAGGAAGATTCAGGTTGGGTTTAAAAAGGCTGTGGACGATGAGGTAAAAAGCCAAAGGATGAAAACCGAGTTAATAACAAATGTATCCCATGATTTAAAAACCCCTTTGACGGCAATTGTCACCTATATTGATTTACTTAAGGAAGAAAATATTACAGAAGAGCAAAGAAAAGAGTACATTGATATATTAGAGAGAAAGTCATTAAGGCTAAAAGTACTCATTGAAGACTTATTTGAAGTGAGCAAAGCATCCAGCAAAAATATAAATTTGGACATTCAGGATCTGGATGTTATGAATTTAGTAAGGCAGGTCAGTCTAGAGTTGGAAGATAGCTTAAAGGAAAGGGAACTCCAACTAAAGTGGAAACTGCCAGACAAAAAGATTATACTGCCTTTGGACAGTCAGAAAACCTATCGGATTTTCGAGAATCTTTTTGGTAATATTGCTAAATATGCTATGAAAGGAACAAGAGTATATATACAAGGAAGCGCTTTAGAACAGGGTATTTATATAGAAATTAAAAATATTTCCAGCAGCGAATTGGATATAAATCCCCAGGAATTGACAGAAAGATTTATTAGAGGGGATAAGTCGAGAAATACAGAAGGCTCAGGGCTTGGCCTGGCTATAGCAAAAAGTTTGGTAGAACTTCAAAATGGGAAGATGGATATAGATATTGACGGAGATTTATTTAAGGTAGTACTTATCTGGTAGAAATCTGGGGTGTTACAAAGAATTGTTTTGTAACATCCCCTTTTCCATTTTAAAAAAGCATGATATGATAGAACCGTGCAAAAAATATCTTTAAAAATAATCAGACCTTTTTGCAGCCAGGCAAGAATGGAGGTTTTCTATGAGAAAAGAAGAATTTATGGATGGTTTAAAAAATGCTTTGACTGGAGAGGTGAGCCAAAGGGTATTAATGGAAAATTTAAATTATTATGAAGATTATATTATTATTGAGATACGAAAGGGAAGAAAGGAGGAAGAGGTATTGGAGGAGCTTGGGAATCCCAGATTAATAGCAAAGACGATTATTGATATGCATTCAGAATCCAATGGTGTAGCCAGGAGCTGTTATGAAGAATATGAGCAGGAAGATTTAGAAAGAGAAGCTAAAAGGAATATGGTTTTTATTACTGGATGGAAAGCTAAATTTATTTTTGCCGTAGTGGTTATTGGAATTATATGCCTTTTTGGAATCGTCCTATCATTTTTACTGCCCCTTTTGTCAATTCTTATTGGCACTGCTCTTGTTTTAGCTATTGTGAGACGTATGATGAATTAACAAAATGAATAGATGGAGATAAGTAAATGAGCAAAAATAAAAAAAAGAAACAAAAAAATATTCTCTTAGAAGTGACGAATTCGTTAATAAAAATTCTTCAGTTAGACGCAATGGTGTTTATTTTTCTTATACTTTGCATTTTTCCCTTCTATTATCAGAATAAGTATTACAATATGGGAGAGGCAAAGTATTTATTTTTTCGATATGTTTCCACGGGATGTTTAGGAATTTTTGCAGCACTCTGGATTTTAAGCCTTATTATAGGACGAAAGAGCCATACAGAAAAAAGAAGACCTTCTGTTATTGATTGGTTCGTTTTGGCCTATGGAGGGACAGTGTGGATATCTTATTTATTTTCCGACTATAAAGAAACGGCATTATGGGGATATGGGGGATGGTATGTTGGATTGGTAACACAGATGTTTTTTGTACTCATCTATTTTTTAGTGTCTCGTTTTTGGGTGAAAAATAAAATCATACTTGTTGCAGGAAGCGGGGTAGCTTCCATTGTATTCCTCCTTGGGGTAATGCATCGATTTTTACTGGATCCATTAGAACTGTACTTACAGCTAGATAGCTTTTATTATCCTTTATTTTTATCAACGATTGGGCAAGCCACGTGGTATTCCAGCTATTTATGTACCGTATTTTCTATTGGGCTATATTTTTATTGGAACGGAGAGAAAACTTGGGAAAGAATTTTTGGAGGATGGTTTACAGTAATCGGATTTGCCACAATGGTAACACAAAATAGTGATAGTGCCTTTATAGGGTTTTTACTTATTTTATTTGTCTTTTTTTGGTTTTCATTTTCTTCTAATACATATTTTAAGAGATTTTTAGAAATTCTTCTCATGGGTCTTCTTACCTTTCGGTGTATAGGAATTCTCCAAATAATTTTTTCAGAAAGGACAGTAGAATTGGAACCCCTTTCTATTTTTGCATCTCAAAGTCCTTTCATGATGATCCCTTTGGTTTTGATAGGAGTTTTCTATTATTTTGTGTGTAAGGCAGACAAAGGGGGAGGATGGGAAATTCAAAAATATCAAAAAGTGCGAAAAGCTTTTTTGTGGGTATTGGTGGCTAGCCTTCCTATATCTATAATACTCATTTATTTTGTTACGACAGGTTCTTTGGAGAGCTTAAAGGGAGTGGGTTACTTAAACTTTGATAAATATTGGGGAAATGCCAGGGGATTTACATGGATGTTTACAGCAGATTTATTTTTGCAGTTCCCTTTGTTTAATAAAATGTTTGGTGTGGGGCCAGACTGTTATGCACCTGCTGCATTGGATTTTAACCATGAAGTTTTATGGGCCCAGTGGGGAAATGATGTGCTTACAAATGCCCACAACGAGTGGTTTACGGCGCTCATTTTCTTTGGTATTGTAGGACTTATAGCCTATGGAGGAATTTTTATATCAGGGGCTGCAAGATTTGCAAAGAAAGCTTATAAAGAACCTTTTTTAGTAGCTTTGACCGCTTGCATTTTAGGTTATATGGGACATAATTTTTTCTGCTATCAGCAAGTAGTGTGTACGCCCTTTATATTCTTATTTATTGGAATGGGAGAGGGGATTTTAAGAAAAGAATGAAGAAGGGGCTGTTGCAAAAGTAGATGAATAATCTACTGGAGCAGCAGCTCCGTTTTTATACCCCAAAAACAGAAAACGGACTCCGAAGAGTCCGCAATTGATGGTATAATTAATTATGACCAGTAATTCAAAATACCATAAAAATTATACCAAATTCGGCGAACCTTATCAACTGGTTTTGCCATTAAATTTAGAAGGTTTGATTCCTGATGATGATTCTGTTCGACTGCTGAGCCACGAATTGGAGGATCTGGATTACAGTTTACTGTATCAGGCTTACTCTGCCAAAGGCAGAAATCCAGCAGTTGACCCAAAGACCATGTTCAAGATTCTAGCCTATGCTTATTCTCAAAACATTTATTCTTCGAGAAAAATCGAAACTGCCTGTAAACGGGACATCAACTTTATGTGGCTGCTTTCAGGGCAGAAAGCTCCTGATCACAGCACGGTCGCCCGTTTTCGTACCGGCTTCCTTGCAGATGCCTGTGAAGATCTTTTTTACCAGATGGTAAGACGATTGGAAGATGCAGGGGAACTGTCAAAGGAAACCGTATTTATTGACGGGACAAAGCTAGAAGCCTGTGGGAACAAATATACCTTTGTCTGGAAAAAGTCTGTGGGGAAATGGGAAGAAAAAATGTTCCAGAAGATACAGGAGTCCATACAGCTTCTAAACAGGGAATACCTGCAGGACTTTTCGACTGTTCCAGAAACAAGGACGCAGGATTTACAGAAAATAGTCCTGTTTTTAGAAGGACGCTGCCGGACAGACAACACTGTTTTTGTCCATGGACGTGGAAAACGAAAAAGCAGAAATCAACGGTATTTAGAGCTTTTCCGCAGATTTCTTGAACGTCAGACCATTTATGACTGGCATACGGCAAGCTTTCAGGGGAGAAATAATTATTGTAAAACCGATCCTGATGCAACTTTTATGCACATGAAAGATGATCATATGAGAAATGCGCAGTTAAAACCGGGGTATAATGTACAGATTGCAGTGGACAGTGAATATATCGTGGCAGCAGATATTTTTCAGGACTGGAAGGATGTCTGGACATTGGTTCCTTTTTTAAAGACAATGAAAGAGAAGCTGGGCTTGCGTCATCCAAGTGTAACAGCTGATTCCGGGTATGAAAGTGAAGAAGCATATACGTATCTGAGGAGTGCCAATCAGAAACCATACATAAAACCACAGACTTATGAAAAATGGAAAAAGCGAAGTTTCAAGCGGGATATCAGCAAACGTGAAAACATGGGATATAATCTCAATAAGCTGTACGCAAAAATCCAGAATGAACGGACAGGAAAGCATCTGTTCCCAGTAAAAGAAACCGCATAACGGCTCTCCAAAACAGAAGCCTTATTAAGGTATGCAAAAAAATCCAGAAAGAATCAGCAAAACAAAAGATTCTTTCTGGATACTTGCATATATAGAGCGAGGGCATCCCTCTATCATATAATTTGATGATTTTGCGACACCCTCATTTAAGGAGAGGCATGTCCAAAAATTGTTTTTTTTTGCTTTAGGATAAGGAAACCAATATTTGGATATGCTTTATAATAGAATAAATAACATATGTCCCGGTAGGGGAACTACCGGGACACGATGAGGGGAGTATAAATAATTAATAAGGGGTTATAAATGTAAAAAAGAATTTTTGAAGGGTAAATCCTTTTTACAAGTTATATTATAATATGTTGTGGTAAAAATTGCAAGATATAAAATAAGAAATATGTATATTTTTTTTTAAATCGAGCAATAATATGCTTGTAACAAAAAATCTCTAGGAGGTAATGAATCATGGCAAAAGATTTTGAAAACAAAAACAACCAGCAAAATCAAAACAAACAGAACAATCAGAATAAGGCTAACAACAGCAGTAAGGACAACAGCAAAGACAGCAGCAAAGATAGTGACAGCAAGAATTGCAATTACTAAAATAAGACGAAGAACAAAAGGCGGCAGTACTCACTGCCGCTTTTTTGTACTTTTTAGGGAATTTTATTGACACATTAGATAAGATTGGGGAATATGATATAAAAGAAAAGAATAAGGAAAGTCGGGGTATCCCTATGAATATTAATATGATCCCAGCAAAAGATCTGGATTATTATATTGGACAAAAAGATTTTGTCATTATTGATTTAAGAAGAAAGGAAGAATATGAGGAGTCCCATATTCTATCTGCTGTCAATATTCCATACGAGGAGTGGGAAGAACAATTTCCCAATCTAGATTACAAAAAACAGTACATCCTATATTGTGAAAGAGGAGGAAGCAGTCTATTAGCAGCCAAGGAGCTGTTAAAA
The DNA here is from genome assembly GCA_910589265.1 of uncultured Lachnospiraceae bacterium. Lineage (GTDB taxonomy): Bacteria > Bacillota > Clostridia > Lachnospirales > Lachnospiraceae > MGBC165282. The sequence goes on along the minus strand of CAJUTQ010000055.1, from coordinate 103,549 downwards.
AATGGATATCGTATTTTATCTGTGATTGGAGGATTTCAAGCATATAGGGGAAATAAGAAAACAGGTAATTTGTAAAAGGAAGCCATTGACAGTAAGAGGCGACTAATTTAATATATTATATTAGAGGTAAATGGATAGAAAGGCAAGAGACGTATGAGAAAATTTGAAATGATCGTGCCATGTCATTTTGGAACGGAAGCAATGTTAAAAAAAGAAATTATAAACTTAGGATATAAGGTCAGCCAAGTGGAAGATGGAAGGGTGACCTTTTTCGGTGACGAGGAAGGGGTTGCCAGGGCAAATATATTTTTAAGAACAGGTGAACGGGTTCTCATAAAAGTAGCTTCTTTTTTTGCAACAACCTATGAACAATTATTTGATCAAACAAAGGAAATCCCATGGGAGAGTTATATTCCGCAGGATGGGAAATTTTGGGTTGCCAAGGCTGCCAGCATAAAGAGTAAGCTTTTTAGCCCCTCGGATATTCAGTCTATTATGAAAAAGGCAATGGTAGAAAGCATGAAAAAGGTATATGGTATTTCCTGGTTTCAAGAGGATAAGGAGAGCTATCCTTTGAGAGTTTTTATTAAAAATGATATGGTTACCATTGGCCTAGATACTACTGGGGAATCTCTTCACAAAAGGGGTTACAGAAAGCTTGTCAGTAAGGCTCCTATTGCAGAAAACCTGGCAGCAGCCCTTCTAATGCTGACTCCATGGAACAGGGATAGGATTTTGGTAGATCCTTTTTGCGGCAGCGGCACTATACCAATTGAAGCGGCATTAATGTCAGCGAATATAGCTCCTGGGATGAACCGTTCTTTTCGGGCAATCACTTGGACAAACCTAATAGGGGAACTACATTGGAAGAGGGCGCTAGATGAAGCAAAAGAAAGGATAGTGTGGCCGGATAAAACAGATATTCAGGCTTTTGATTCCGATTACAATGTAGTAAAAGCCGCCAGAGAAAATGCAAAATTAGCGGGGGTGGATAAGCTAATACACTTTCAGCAAAGACCAATAAGAGAGCTAAATCACCCAAAAAAATATGGATTTATTGTGACGAATCCTCCGTATGGAGAGAGATTGGAGGAAAAGCAAGAGCTTTTAGGGCTATACAAGGAGCTAGGAGAGGGACTAAGACGTTTGGACAGTTGGTCAGCTTATATTATTACAGCTTTTGATGAAGCAGAAAAATATATAGGAAAGAAAGCTGTAAAAAATAGAAAAATATATAATGGAATGATAAAGACGTATTTTTACCAGTTTCCAGGACCAAAACCACCGACAAAGAGGGAAAGGCATGGGCAGAAAGATGAAAAGAAGTAAAAAGGCGAAGAAAAAGCAATGGAAGAAAATTTCTATTATTTGCATTGTATTTGCATGTTTTGCAACAGGTGTGATGCTATTGTTTATGGACACAAAAGAGGAAGAACTAGTAGAATCAGGAAACTTTGAAAAAGATTTTTTTATAGAGAATAACGGAATAATCATAGACGACGGAATAGAAAAAATGACCGATTATCTATGCATACCTCTTCCTGAAACGGTAGGGGAAGATCAAGTTGCCATTGAAGATATATACATAAATAAAGTGGCAGCTGTAGAAATTGAAGGGGTAGATTCAAATTTTTATAAAAATGCCTATTTGCTGGGAAGCAGCGCCCATCTAGAAGATGTGCGTTATGGATATGCTAATAGGAAGGCTAGAATTGAGCTTGTCCTTGATGGTATTTACGAGCATGAGTCAATTTTTCAAGATGGATATTTATATATTAAGTTTATACCTTCCAGAGAAGTTCATAATAAAATTGTTGTCGTTGACGGAGGTCACGGAGGAAATGATGGGGGGACATCTGGATATGGGCAGCAGGAAAAAGAAGTAGTATTGGATATTATTTTGCGTCTAAAAGAGATGTTGGATCAAACGGATATAAAGGTGTATTATACAAGATTGGAGGATACAAAGCCATCTTTTGAGGACAGAGTAGACTTGGCAAATTTATCTAGGGCAGATTTGTTTGTCAGCATTCATATTAATGGGGATAGTCATTCAAAAAGTTCTAGCGGCACAGAGGTATTATATAACGAGAGCTTTTTTACTCCAAAATTTGGGAGCAAGGATTTTGCTAAAATTATCCAAGATGAACTTGTAAAAAGTTTAGGAAGTAGAGACAGAGGCATTATTGTTGGGGATGAAATTGCCTATATTGTAAGACGTGCCACAGTTCCAGTAGCTTTGGCAGAAATAGGATTTTTGACCAATAAGGAGGAAGCTCTTCTCATAGCAAAGGATTCTTATAAGCAGCAGGCAGCTCAAGGAATTTATAATGGAATTTTAAGAGCTTTTGATGAAAGAGAAGAGATTAGCAAACAGAAGATAAATGAACAATGGAATGCTAGAGAAGAGGAAGTAGAAGATGAGGAGTAAAATTATATTTGCCACAGGGAACGAAGAAAAGATGAAGGAAATTCGTATGATATTAGCCTGTGAAGAAATCACCTCCCTACAGGAGGAGGGGATAGAAACCCATATTGAGGAAAATGGCGCAACCTTTGAAGAGAATGCACTAATCAAGGCAAGAACTATAGGAAAGCAGACAGGAAAAATTACAATGGCTGACGATTCTGGACTGGAAATTGACTATTTGAACAAGGAACCTGGCATTTATTCAGCCCGCTATGGCGGAGAGGATACTCCTTATTCTATTAAAAATAAAATGCTTTTAGACCGTTTAAAAGGGGTACCTGATGAAAAAAGAACAGCAAGGTTTGTATGTGCAATAGCTGTCGTTTTTCCAGACGGAAGGGAGATGACAGTTAGGGAGTCAGTAGAAGGGCAGATTGGATATGAGGAAAGGGGCCGGCATGGCTTTGGCTATGATCCAATTTTTTATGTACCAGAATATGGATGTACTATGGGGGAAATGGAACCAGAAGAGAAAAATAAAATAAGCCATAGAGGGAGGGCGTTGAAAGAAATGAAAAAACAGCTTCAAAGGTCAGAGCCTTTTTCCTCTTTGTGGGAAGAAAGGCATGAATAAAAAATGAAAATAATGATTGTAAGTGACACGCACAGAAACCATGATAACTTGAAGCTGGCTCTTGAAAAGGAAAAACCCATTGACCAAATGATTCACTGCGGTGATTCTGAAGGGGCAGAATATATTATTGAGGAAATAGCCAGGTGTCCGTTGGAAATTGTCCTTGGAAACAATGATTTTTTTTCAGATTTAGAAAGAGAAAAGGAATTTCAAATTGGGAAGTATAAAGTATGGCTTACTCATGGACATTCCTATGGAGTAGCAATAGGAATAGAGCGAATTAAAGAAGAAGCTATTGCAAGAGGAGTAGATATTGTCATGTTTGGGCATAGCCATAAGCCTCTTGTGGATATTTCTCAAAATATTATTGCTGTTAATCCTGGAAGCTTATCTTATCCTAGACAGGAGGGAAGAAAACCTTCTTTTGTTATTATGGAATTAGATAAGGAGGGGGAAGCCCATTTTCAGATTCAATATTTATAAATGGAATACTGATTTATTATAGAAAATTTTGTAATAAAGACCTTTTCATTTATTGAAAATTATGGAATCTTAAGTAAATGAAAAAATAAATGTTGACAAGCAGAGCAGAGTATTATATAATATGACTTGCGTCACGGTAAAATATTCAAGCAACCTTTCAAATTATGAGTTAGGCAGTTAACAGAAAGTGGCGGCAATCGGGGTGTGGCTCAGCTTGGCTAGAGCGCCTGGTTTGGGACCAGGAGGTCGCAGGTTCGAATCCTGTCACCCCGATGAAAAATGCGGGTGTAGTTCAATGGTAGAACACTAGCCTTCCAAGCTAGATACGTGGGTTCGATTCCCATCACCCGCTCTACGTGTCCGTAGCTCAGCTGGATAGAGCAACGGCCTTCTAAGCCGTGGGTCGGGGGTTCGAATCCCTTCGGGCACGTTGAAAGATGGAATGAATTTCATGGTGGGTATGGCGCAGTTGGTTAGCGCGCCAGATTGTGGCTCTGGAGGCCGAGGGTTCGAGTCCCTCTATCCACCTTGTGATGGGCTATCGCCAAGCGGTAAGGCACAGGACTTTGACTCCTGCATTCGCTGGTTCGAATCCAGCTAGCCCAGTTGTAGGTGAGAAAGAAGGAAATACTAAAGATGGAAAAAGTATTTATATTTCATATAGCCTACTAATTTTTATAATAATGAATAAATGGGATATTAGCTCAGTTGGTAGAGCACTTGACTTTTAATCAAGTTGTCCGGGGTTCGAATCCCCGATGTCTCATTTTTGGATAGACTTTTTATAGTTGTTATATAAAAAGTCTATTTTTTATTTCATAGGAAAGACCTTGTTACTGTGAAGTGACAAAATCTAAGACTTTCCTATGATATAAAGATATTATGCCCACTTGTGCGAAAGGTATTATGTCGCTAAGGCGACCGCACTGAGCGCAGCAAAGTGTGCAAGCCAATCCAAAAGATTGGGGGGGGGTAAGAAGGTTGATAGGGGCCTGCCTACTTTGCTCTTTCTGCAGGAAGTTTTAAATTCCCTAAAAAAGAATAGCCCTCATAGTTCTTTAATGATCCTTCCTCTTAATATTCTTAAGAATTAAATAGCTAAAAAGCTCTACTAGTATATAAAAACATGACGATATATAATAAAAGTATACTATTCTATTATGAAAGGAAGAATGTACTTTTTGCGCACATATAAATGGATTTAAGTAAAAATATCAAGGAGGATAGCTTATGGCATCAATGATGATTCAAAAGGAGCAAAACAGTATTTTTCAAGTGAATGTTCAAAGCAGGAACAGAAAGGAAGGGACAGAGGAGGAAAAGCAGTTAAAAAATGGTTCTATTTTTGCAAACAAACTAAATTTAAAAGATGATATGATTTCTATGAAAAGAGAGCAGGCGAGGAAGCAGGCTTATAAAGTAATCATGGACTATCGGGCAGTAGATCAGAAAATGGATCAAACTATTATAGATAATAAAGATAAGATTGCTGCATTAAAGGAGGAATCTAAAGAACTGTTATCTGAAATAGATGATATCGAGAGTCAGAAGGAAAAATTAAAGGAGAAGATGGGGATCACTGAGGAAAGCCAAGAAGAAAAAGATTTGGAGCTTTTGCGAAAGGCTTCCAAAGAACCTTTTAATCTTTCCAAGGAGGAGTCAGCACGTCTTAAGGAAATGGGTCCTAAGACAGAGTACCAGGAAAGAATGCTAGAATATGACGAGACACAAGGTTACTATAAGTCTTTATTAAGTGATAATAAAGAGAAAATATTACAAGCAGATGGAGAAATAAAGGGAATAAAATCAGCAAGGCTGAAATCTAGGGGAATGATTGACGCTAAGAAAGAGGCAGACGATATCTTGAAGGCTTCCAGTAAAGAAATCATAGGTATGCTCATGGATGAGTCCAAAGATCATGTGGATAAGGAGATAGAGGAAGAAAAGGAAAAAGCTCAGGAGGCAAAGGAGAAAAAAGAAGAGGAAGAAGCAAAGACTGGGACAGAGAATTCTGCTGCAAAGAAGGAAACAAGCCAACTAGAGAATATTCAGCAAGGAAGCAGCGAACAGAATAAGTTTGAAATGGAAGTTAAAAAACTGCTGGAAAAACAAAAACTCTTAGAGGAAGATTTAAAAGGGGTAGGGGTAGATAAGCAAGTTTAAAGGAACCAGAAGTTTTTGTCTATTGACCATTGTGATTTTTCACTATAAAATAACAGAAGAAAGGCACTGGAACGAAGATGTTGCCAGTGCCTTTCTCAAGTATTACAAAATCCTTATGCAATTATTATATCGGTAAAAGAATGGAAAATATGAAGAGAAAAAAGAAATATTTAGAAATTCTTTTTTGAAACATTCTGCTTTCTTATCATATATTAAAATATTAGTGAAAGGAGGCGAATGGAAATGGAATGTATGATGAATACTATTTTGCAGAACTTGATGTTAGCCTGCCCAAGGGCTTGTGCCTTTATAGAAGGAAGTGAGGAGTACTGTAAAATAGAAGGATATGTAAATTTTTACAGTGTGCCAGGAGGGACGATTGTCGCAGCAGAAGTAACAGGTCTGCCAAAAAAGAAAAAATTCTGCGATAGTGAAATTTTTGGCTTTCATATTCATGAAGGGGGACAATGTCTAGGGGAAGCAGGGGACCCTTTTAAACGAACAGGAGGCCACTACAATACGAATGAATGTGGACACCCTGCCCATAGGGGAGATATGCCTGTCCTATTTGGCAATAATGGATTTGCCTGGATGCTCTTTTTGACGAATCGATTTATGCCAGAAGATATAATAGGAAGGACTGTCGTCATTCATAGTCTTCCTGATGATTTTCACACACAGCCCTCAGGAAATTCAGGAGAAAAAATAGCTTGTGGAGAAATTGTTGAAAATACTTACTTTCATTAAAGGAGGTCATTGAGATTTTCTACAGACTATCCGATATATAATAAAATACAGAGTACTCTTTGGCAGCATGAGATTTTATTTTCCAAGGTACTCACAGGGAAAAAGGAGGAAGGAAAGGATGAGCAGTTTTGATTATATGAGAGTTGAGCCTGTAAATAGTATCCATAGTGGGAAAAATATTCAAGAAAAAGATCAATCCTTTGACAATGGAGGGGGGAATCGCTTTATTGACGCCATGGAATCTGCTGTGATACAGAGGTCTAGCGCAAGAACAAGACGTCTTGCAGAGGAGGCAGAAAAGGCTAAGAAAGAATTGCAGCATAAATTGAACTTGGAAGAAGGGAACCGTATAGAGCTGCAAAATTTAAAAAAAGAAATAGTGGGTGCGCAAGATGCAGAGCAAAGAGATGAATTGCTACAGTTACTCTACACCAGCGCAGCAATACTATAGAAGATGACGGGGAAAGGCACAAAATGTTATGCTAAAAGGGAAAACAGTCATATTAGGAGTGAGCGGCAGCATTGCAGCGTATAAAATTGCAAATTTGGCCAGTATGCTTGTAAAACTACAATGTGAAGTCCATGTCATCATGACAAAGAATGCTACGAATTTTATAAATCCTATTACTTTTGAAGCTTTGACAAATCAAAAATGTCTGGTTGATACTTTTGATAGGAATTTTCAGTATCATGTAGGTCATATTGCGTTAGCTCATAAGGCAGATGTTGTTTTGCTGGCTCCAGCAAGCGCCAATGTCATTGGTAAGGTGGCAAACGGCATAGGGGATGATATGCTGACTACAACAGTCTTGGCATGTAAATGTAAAAAAATAATAGCTCCAGCCATGAATACGAATATGTATGAGAATCCTATTGTCCAGGACAACATAGAAAAGTTAAAAAAATATGGAATGGAAATTATAAGTCCTGACAGTGGGAGGCTGGCATGTGGAGATGTTGGGGCTGGTAAGCTTGTTCCAGAAGAGGTTCTGTTAGAAGGCATATTGCGGGAAATTCAGTATCCAAAAACATTGTCAGGGAAAAAAGTACTTGTGACAGCAGGAGCCACGAGAGAATCTATTGATCCAGTGCGCTTTATCACAAATTATTCAACAGGAAAGATGGGGTATGCTATTGCAAAGGAAGCTATGAAGAAAGGGGCAGAAGTTTTATTAATTACAGGAAATGCTTCAGTGCCTCTTCCCCATTATGTGGAAGCTATAAAAGCAGAAAGTGCAAGGGAAATGTTTCAGGCTGTAAAGGACTACTATGAAGATTGTCACATTATTGTAAAAGCAGCTGCAGTTGCAGACTACACACCGGAAACAGTAAAGGAAGAAAAGATAAAAAAGGCAGATGGACTTATGTCCATTTCTTTAAAGAGGACAAGAGATATTTTAAAATGGCTTGGGGAACATAAAAGGCAGGGACAGTTTTTATGCGGATTTTCTATGGAGACGGAAAATATGCTGGAAAATTCCAGAATAAAGCTGGAGAAGAAAAATGCGGATATGATTGTGGCAAATAATTTGAAAATGCAGGGAGCTGGCTTTGGGGTGGACACAAATATTATTACTTTGATTACAAGAAATGGAGATAAGGAGCTGCCTTGCATGAGTAAAGAGGAGGTTGCCGCCAATCTTTTGGACGAGATTGCAAAGATGATGGAGTAAAAAATTAGGTTTGTCAAACATATGTTACACCGACCGTAAATAATCCCTTAATACTTGACTCGGAAATTTCCATCCCAGAGGACGCATGGGGAAGGTAAGGAATAGAAGGCATGGGTGGCATAGAACCCTCTCATTGTCCTTCCAGTGGCTGCGCTCGAGCGCACTCCATCGGGCAGGGGAAGGCTTTCACAAGGTGTTTCGCAAATAGGACAGAGGATTAGGCATTATGCTCCTCAAAGGTTTCTACAAAGCGCCACCTGGAATACTGGCGGAATACTGGAAGAAATATTTGCCCATAACCCTGCTTTTCACAAGGCAGGCAGAGGGGACGAATTTCACATCCACCTGGATATGCTGGCCGGGATCTCCATCTGCTCATAAGGCTTGGAGACATACTTTGGGTTAGGGGGAAGGACAGCCATAATACCCTGACGTTTGAGGAAACGGTAAAGGTCTGGAATGGAACGGGAGTAACCGCAATGCATGAGTTTTACCTAAAAAACGACCAGACCGGCATGAGGTTTGCGTCTACGCAGTTGGAGGATGAGTTTGAGCTCGTCAGGGATGTGCTTTAGGATGGTGGTGCGGTCTTCTGGAGAGAGTCGATGGAGCTATCAAAATGCCGTTTCCAGCGGTAAATGTACTGCCAGTTGGTTTTATATTGGATGGCCAGCTTTAGAAACCCTATATTTCTCAGCACATTTAATAAGTGATAGACGATACCTCATATCCTGTGTTATAGTAGCCATAGCAGAGAACTCCTTTTTGTTTGTTTTGTTGTGGTGACTAAACTATAACACAAAGGCAGTATTTCTGCTTTTTAAATATTCAATTGTAACATATGTATTGGAATCCTACAGATTGCAAAGAGGATGGAGTAAAAATAACTTGACACAGGCTGGATACTAAGAGTATAATAAATAAGCATTCTTTTATGGAAACATTTCATTTGCGGTTATGGCGGAATTGGCAGACGCGATAGATTTAGGTTCTATTGTCAACAGACGTGCAGGTTCAAGTCCTGTTAACCGCACTAGACAATGGTAATTCGAACTTTGCTCCAAGAAAGGGACGGCTTCGGATTTTTGTATATCTTTTCTAGAAAAGGCAGAAAGAGACGGGAACAGGCGGTGTTACTGTCTCTTTTTTTATTTTCCAGGTTTCCAAAGAACTAAAAAAGACAAAACATAGGTATAACAGGGATGTATAGGAACAAGTATTAAGACAGTTCTTTAATTTTATTTAGAAAAGTCAGGAAAATATAAAAGGAAGGAGGAGAATATAGATGTCTGAGAAAAATATGAGAGAGCATAAAAATTGATGACCCAATAAAGAAGTTTCTCTGGAATGATAGTAGAGTTTTGATAAATTATGCTACAGCGAATCTATTTATTTCATTAGATAAAAGTAATACAATAGATTTGAGCAATATAAATAAAATGGAGAAAGATATTATATTAGCAGCGATGTACGGGAGCAGATGTTAGCAGAAACTAAGAAAAAGTGGAAACCATTATGATATGAACAATATGATTATCACTATTCTATTGCTATGAAGTCTACAGAGGGCATTGAGAAGCAGTTACGTGATGCAGAAGTGAACCACGGTCTATCTTTTGGGCAAGTGAGTGATAATGTAATTTGCCAGTATAAAATCTTAAAGGGCCATTTTGATACAATGACAGAATGTAAATATATCATTCCCAGTTTCATGGATATTGGAAAATTGTATAGTATTATGATGGAGGATTGTGCACAGCCTGGAAAAGAGGTTGACGAGTTAATAAAAATTTTTTTCTTTTATAAGTGATAAGTTATCCCACTTTGAAACAGATCTTTATTACCAAAATCCCAGCTATTTGGAGTGCTCTTACAAAGCAGGGGATTTGCTGGATTAAAATAATGATAGGGAGCTGTTCCAAATCCTGATCCATAAGAAAAGGAGCTAAGTCCTTAACAAGAACTTAGCTCCTTTTTTTATGAAAGGATCCTATTGGATTTTATTATTTTTAAAAATATCGTTTGGCACAAGGGCTACATATGTTTTTCCAGTATTCAACACAATTTCTTTTCCGTTATCATCAAAGTAACGAGTAGGAGAGCAGGCATCTGTTTTCTTCCAAGTAATATGAATGGCCTTTCCATTTGTTACATAATAACCGTCCATTTTATCGTCAATAGTATAAAATGCCATATATCCATTGTCATCCAGTTCTTCATAGCGGGTATTTTGAATTAAGAGATTTTTAAAGGCAAGTTGGGAATTATTCTCAGCATCAATATGCTTTTCACCATACTGGAATCTGTAATATAGGCCATCCGACTCATTGTATTCAAAATAGGGCTTATTTAGGGCAAAGGCAAGATCAATGCGGGATGCATTTTCAGCTCCCTGATCGGCTGTTAATTCTACAGGACTGCTCTCAGAAGCAAACTGGTAATGGGCTCCTTCATAATATTCATTGTATGTGCGGGAATATCCTTTTTTCTCAAATCCTTTAGCAAAACCTTCTCCATGTCCATAGGCAGTAAATTCTGATGGCTTTCCGTTATTGACTCGCATAAAACAGTCAGAATCCTTATTTCCATCTACACTGTCCACATAGTCTTTGGCAATATAATCATCAATGTAGAAAGGGCCTCCAAAATAAAAGAATACAGCGTTCCATTCAGGCATAATTGTTAAGTTTGAAGGTCTTGCACTTCGCATACTTCCAATTTGCTTGATGCCTTCCCAATCTTTGATAATGGGCATGAGTCTTGTAATACCGCTATTTTTTGTACTATTGGTCATTTCGTATAAAATATCCACCTGGGATAATCCATAATGGGGAGTAGCTCTTTTATCATTATCCACCATAAGAGCTATGGGGCGTTGATCTTTTAAAGCTTCATCAATCCATTCGTTTGTGAGAGGGTTGCGAACCATTCCGTCCCTTGTTTCCTCTTCCACTGCACTCGTTCCAGGTTCTTCCTCTTCAGCAGAGCTTCCTGGATCCATGTCTATGACAGGGGGCTCTGTAACCTCTGGTGTTTCATCTTTCTTTCCGCAGCTTGCTAATGCTGTTGTCACGGATAGGGCGGCTGCAAGAAGCAGAACTTGCCTTTTTTTCATAATGTACTTCCTCACTTTCTTTATTTGTAATTATGTTATTTGTCATCTATTTCCTCCAAGTCCTTTCTTTAACAAAAGAATTTAGAGGGAATAGTAGCTGCTGTCAATTGTTTGGAGTTCCTTTACTGTATCAATTTCCACAAGCTGTTCGTCAGTGACTGGATAGACCATCACGTGGATTTTATCTAAAATTGTATCTACAACTTGGTCCCAGTAGAGAGACTCATGTTCAGGATGGGTATAAGCTGTTAGGACCCCTTCCTTTATTGCCAGTGCATCTTCCTTCGTCCAGTAGGAAATACCGGCCATATTGAATACATCCTCTCCACCAGTAGTGATTTTTGTCATTCGGCCATTTTCAAGGCGGAAGCTCCAGTCATGGGAAGGACCGTTGACCCATTTTCCCATGTAAAAAGAATGTTCTACAGGTATTTCAAAAAGAGAGAAATCCTTTATGAGGAGATCCCCTTCGCAAATAAAGGTATTGGCTTTCCCAAGCACATCTCTGGCAGCGAAAATAGAAGAGATATTGTTTTTATAGGAGTATTCTTCGTTTTGCAAAAGAGTAATGCCTGGATATTTTTTTGTGAGATATTGGAATTGCTCTCCTAAATAGCCAACAACAATATAAATTTCTTTTATGGACACATGCAAAAGTCCTTGAATGACAGTTTCTATTAAGGGAAGCCCATGAACTTTTACAAGGGGTTTGGGAGTTTTAAGAGTAATAGGCCTCATACGCATTCCTGTACCTGCTGCCAATAAGATAGCCATGTCCATAGAAGGATGGATCTTTCTTCTTTCCATATATCTTTTGCTCCTTTCAGCAAATAAGAGTATAACATAAATTAGTGCCTAATGGATAAGATATTAAGAAAAAATTAATTTTTTTATCAAATTATTAAGAAATATAGTGTTAATATGAAACAGGAATGGGAATTTTATACCTTTCCAGGGCCTCTCTCAATATTTTAAAAAATTGGAAAATATCTTTTTCGTCTATAGCGCCTAGGGCACAAAGGCGGAAAGTGTCCATGCCGTCAATTTTCCCTGGATAAATGGTAAAACCCTTTTGGTAGCAGTAATCATGAATTTTTTGGAAATCCCAGTTTTGGTCCTTTGGGTATTGGACACAGACAACAAGTCCTGCCTGCCATTCTCTACGAATAATATTTTGAAATCCCAACTCCTCCAATCCTTTGTGAATGGCATGGAATGTTCTTAAGTGACGTTCCCATTTTCCTTCCTCCCCTTCTTCCCAATATTCTTTTACAGCTTGGATGGCAGCATAAATCGTTTGGACAGGAGGGGTGAAATGCATTTCCCCAGTTTTTTCAAAATAGTCATATTGTTGAAAAAGATTGCAGTAATAAGAGCGGGTAGGAAAATCCTTTGATTTTTCAATCCACTTTGTTTTTCCTACAATAAAGGAGAGACCAGCCATGGCCATAAGTCCCTTTTGGGCTGAGGACATACAGAAGTCGATGTTGTCTTCTTCTATATGAATAGGAAGCATGGCATAAGTGGATGTTGTGTCTACGACAAAGATAGATTGGTATTTGTGGGCCAGAGCTCCTATTTCTCTGATAGGATTTAAAATTCCAGTTCCTGTTTCATTATGGGTAGTGTAAAGGAGAAAGATATCTGGATTGGCCTTTAAGGTTTCCTCAATTTTGGCTAAGTCTGGAAGCTGGTCATAGGGAAAGCAAAGGTTAATAAAGGGAAGGTGGTAGCTTTCACATACTTGTGCAGCTCTGGAGCTATAAGCCCCATTGTTGACAATAAGAATCTTTTTTCCTTCTGGGAGCAGGGAGTTAAGACAGACATCTATATTGATTGTTCCAGAACCGCAAAAGAGGACAGAAGTGTAAGTATCTAAGTCTCCGTGGACAATTTTTACGAGATCTTCCCTAAGCCCCTTCATGAGGGAGCTAAATTCTTCTTCTCTTGGGCAGATGTCAGGGACAATCTGGGCTAATTTAACAGAATCTGTCGTTGTAGCTGGCCCTGGGTTTAACAGTATGTTCCGTTTCATTTCCATGATAGTTAACCTCCTATAATGTCAGAATCAATAAGTGTTAGTATTTCTTGAATGCTTAAACACTGATCATTGGCCTCATAGCTTCTTTTATTTTGAAGAATGGTATGGGCAGTTTGACTCATCGCTTTGTATGCACTGCGAATTAAATGGTTGGCATGGATGATAATATTCACTCCTGCGTCAAATAAAGCGTCTTCTTTAATTTGGTTATATGCAGTAGGGACAACGACAAGGGGCATGGTCAAGGGAAATTGTTTATATTGTCTACAAAATTCAAAGATCTCTTCTGCGCTCTTATCAATACTATGGATCATGATGCCATCAGCTCCTGCCTCAATATAGGCTCTGGCCCTTTTTAGTGCGTCATCCATCCCCTTTTTTAATATAAGGCTTTCAATACGAGCTATAATCATAAAATCTTTTGTAATCTGAGCAAGTTTTCCTGCCTTGATTTTGTTACAGAAATTTTCTATGCTATCTTGGGTTTGCCCTGCATCGGTGCCAAACAGAGAGTTTTTCTTTAAGCCAATTTTATCTTCGATAATAATAGCTGAGACGCCGATACGTTCTAAAGTGCGGACAGTATATATGAAGTGTTCAATTTTTCCTCCTGTATCTCCATCTAATATAATAGGTTTAGAAGTAACTTCTAAAATTTCGTGAATGGTAGAAAGCCTGGAAGAGAGATCAACAAGTTCAATGTCTGGTTTTCCCTTTGCAGTAGAATCACAGAGACTAGATATCCACATGGCGTCAAATTGGCGGATGCCTTCCTCATTTTCGATTTGCGTTTTTTCCACGATAAGCCCTGTCAGTCCGTTGTGGGCTTCCAAAACCCGAAGATGTTTTTTAATATTTAATAATTTGCGTAAGGCTGCCCGACGCATATCTGTTGTTGTATAGATTCCATGAACAAGATCTTGTACTTTATCTAATTGGATACCCTTTGTATAGGGGAGTTCCACAAGCTCTCCTCCCCATTCCTTGATGCACTGGATAACTTTATCCCGAAAATGCCGATGGGGCCCTTCCTTCCAGTCGTCTCCATGAACAACATATTGGGGACGATATTTTTGAAGATTTGGCACTTGGTCAAAGGTATCCTGGGGGACAACAGCAGTGACACCACTAATATTTTCTATAATCTGCTTTCTCTCCTCATAGGATAGAAAGGGGACTCTCCAGTAAGAGGCCACTGCTTCATCTGTATGAAGTCCTATGATGACTTCTCCAAGCTCCCTTGCTTTTTGTATAACATTCATATGGCCATGGTGGATTAAATCACCGCTCATGGCAACGTACACTTTATTTGACATTTTGTGAATCGTTCTCCTTTCTGAATTTTTCTTTACGAAGTCGGTGGATAATATACTGTCCTCCTATTTCCCCAGCATGACCAAAGTGGGAAATATGCTCTTTGACAAGCTGAGTTATGGAAGTTTCATATTTTTTAGCAGATAAAAGGAGTTCTTCTATTTGTGGATAGAGCTTGTCAAGGGATGCTGGCTCTACCTGAATGCCCAGCTTCTCCCTTAAAACGAACTCCATGGGCGGATGAGACAGGACAGTATAGTCTGGATTATTAATTTTGGGAGGAGTATTAATAAATACAACAGGCTTTTTTGTGACAAAGGAAAATTCATAAGCAGTGCCTGACCAGTCTGTAATAAGGAGGTCAGAATTATAAATAGAGTCGCTTTTGGAAAAATCCAGCTCAAAGGAGAGATCACTGCCTGCATATCCTTTGTATCGCTCTACAATTTCGTCCATCCTTTGGCCATAGCGCTTGACATATTCAGGATGGGGCCTTATGATGACATCATATTCTTTTTTTAACAGCTGTTTTAAAAGACTGTGGAGGCAGCTGTCTAAAATGTTTTGATCCTGCCAGGAGGGAGCAATGAGTATTTTCTTTCTAGAGCTTTCTCTTTTTTCATAGAAAGGGGAGGAGATCATAGCGTCGTAGTCAGATTTTAAGTTTTCTATAAAACTGTACCCTGTTTCTACAAGTCTTTTTTTCTTTGTTCCAAAATGAGATTCCAATTCCCGAATTTCCCTCATCTGATAGTTACTTACACAAAATATTGTATCAAAATAGTCAAGGGAACCTTTCCGTCCTCCAAGAGTCTCACTTAAAGGGTAGTGGGGCATATAAATATATTCTACATCCTCTTTTACATAGGAGCGTTTCAGCTGAAATTGATGGAGATCAGGGGTAGTCGTTGCTACAATTTGGGCATCCATCTTCATAAACAAGGGAATGAGCCGTGTTTGTCCAATGTAATAGGGAATAAGCCGGTTGTGCCTTTTCTGGAACAAGGCGTCCTCAGGGTCATTTGTCACATAGTGGATTCGAATATCAGAATGTTCCAGAATGTATTCTATAGTGTCTTTAAAATATTTATAAAACCCACTTTTTTCTGAATAGAATACCAGTTCCTTATGTTGATCAGCAAAAAAATTTTTGTAGTCTTGCTTTTCCCTCTGCCTGTTTTCCCTTTTCTTAAGAGTCAGCTGTTTTTCCCGCTCTTTTTGACGTTTTTGAAAGGCTTTGAATTTTTCAAGAGATTCGTAGTCTATATACTTTTTAGGGTTATAAATGGCATTACACAAATATAAAAGGAGGATTGCCATAAGGTTTCCAATTATCCAGTAAAAACCAACGCCCCCAGGAACAATAAAAGAAAAGTATACAGAAAAGCATACCATAAAGACAGTCATAGCATGTTGGCTAAAGGAGCTTTGCTGGGCTTGAAGAACATTTTCTTTATTTTGGAAATAACACAATAGCCAGGCGCTAATTCCAGCCAATACAGGAATCCAAAGGAGGTTATTGACAGTTGTAATGGAAGGAGTTCCTAAGAGATTCAAGCCAAAAAATGTAGTACGAAAATCCAGGATTTTCTGGGATATAAGGGAATAGTCTTGCATTTTGGAAGTTAGGGAAGAAAAAAAAGGAAAGAGGGAAGGATCTTTTATCATCTCCACTAATTGAAGCTCACCAGAGCTTCCAAGAGCTTCCACTCCTTTGATCTCACATGCCCTTTCCAAAAGGAGATGGACATTCTTAGGAGGAATATGGAGGATATGCTTCATTGGCTTATAGATGACGTCAATAAGACCTAGTATTATGGGAATTTGGATGAGAGTAGGAATCAGTCCAAATAGAGGGCTGTAGCCTTCTTTTTCATACACTTTCAATGTTTCCTCATTGATGCGATCTCTATCACCTTGGAAGCGCATTTTGATTTCATTGATCTGTGGATTGATTTTTACCATTTGAATGGAATTTTTCTGAACCTTTAAAGAAAGAGGAAGCAGAATTATTTTTGTTGCCAAAGTAAACAATAAAATGGCTAGTCCATAATCTTGTGTTAAACGGTAACAAAACCACATAATATACCCAAGGGGAAGAGCTATGAGATTAATAAGAAAATGCAAAACCGAACATCCCTTTCTATTTCGTCGTTTTAACTGCTTTCGTTATTATATATTGGGTTTGAAAGAATAGCAAGACTAAAAGGGGAAGAAATACCTTGAAATCAGATAAGTTATTATATATAATCAAAGAAGTTTCCCCACACACTTCCTAAGTTTTCCAAAGGCTTATGTCAGTACTGCTATAGAGCCTTTCATGGAGGGTCTGGGGAGAAAAAAGAAAAAAAGTAGTGGGAAAGCGAGGAAGATAATGAGAAGCATAGTAAAAAAATGTCTCACATTCACTTATTTTTTTCTATGGAGTATGGGCTTATTTTCCATCTATGCACATGCGTATGTGGATCCTTCAGCTCTTACCTATCTAGTTCAAATAATTGCAGGGGCTGTTATTGGTTGCGGCGCTATAGCAGGAGTTTATTGGACAAAGTTTAAGAAAAAGATAAAGGGAAAGACAAAAGAGACAGATATAAGAGAAACCGTAGACGTAGATGATATTAACGATGAATTTTAACAGTGGATCGGCAGATATGAGAGAGAAAAAGAAGATAGAACATCCATCCATGGAGGATGAACAAGTCAAGAGAAATAAAATAAAAAAGGAAATACTAGAGTGGGTTATACCCATGGCTATGGCTGTTTTGGCTGCATGGCTCATTACTAGTTTTTTAATTGTGAATGCAAAGATTCCCAGTGCTTCCATGGAAAACACCATAATGACAGGAAACAGAATTATAGGCAACCGCCTTGCCTATAAAAATCAATTGCCAGAAAGAGGAGATATTATTATTTTCCGTTATCCTGATGATGAAAGCAAATTGTTTATTAAAAGGGTGATTGGACTTCCGGGGGAGGAATTATTCATAAAGGATGGAAAGGTTTATATTAATGGAGAGGATATTCCTCTAGAGGAGCCTTATGTCAAGGAGGAACCAGAAGGAGACTTTGGGCCAGTGAAAATTCCAGATCAGTCCTATTTCGTTATGGGGGATAATAGAAACCGGTCATTAGACGCTAGATTTTGGAAAAATACCTTTGTGTATCAAGATAAGATTTTAGGAAAGGCAGTTTTCTGCTACTGGCCTAGCATCCATAAAGTGGAGTAAGGGAAAGGGGAGAGAGATGGAGACAAAGAAACTAGAAATAGATTGGAAGGGAAAAGCCAGAGAGCTCGTAAAGGATGGACGCTCTTTCAAACAAAGGTTTTTTCTCATTCTACCTGTAAACTTGTTTTTTGCCTATACCCTTCTTGTATTTGCTCCTTATGAACTTTTTATTGCTAATATGGATTTTTTGAGTTTTACTTTTCAGGATGTTTGGGGACCTATGCTCCTTTTAGGGATTCTCTATGTTCTTGCTGCCACAGCATTGTGCCTCTGCCTTCGGGGAAAACTGTTGGACTATTTGATGAGCGCTATTTTCGCCTTTGTTATGTGCGCATATTTACAGGGAAATTTTTTTAACCAGGATCGAACCATTTTAAATGGAGCAGCCATAGCCTGGCATAACCATAAGAGGGAAGCTTTTGGAAATACGTTTTTGTGGCTTGTGCTTTTTAGCGCTCCTTATTGGATTTATTATTTTAGCAGGAAAATATGGGAGAATTTTTTGAAGCTTGGTTCTTATCTTTTCATTGCCATGCAGGTGGTAGCCCTGACATTCCTTCTATTTACGACAAATTTTGATGAGAGTGTGAAAAAGGGATATTTATCTAGTGAAAAGATGTTTCAGATTTCATCAAAAGAAAATGTCATTCTTTTTATACTTGATGAGTTTGATATAGCATACTTGGATGAGGTGTTAGAGGAGAGTCCTGATTATTTATCCCCCCTTGGAGGCTTTACAGAGTTTACCAACCATGTGAGCGCTTATTTTAGGACATACCCTTCCATTCCCTATATGCTTACAAAGGAAAAGTATTTCTGCGATATTCCTTCCAATAAGTATATTGAAACTGCCTGGGAGAATGGGGGAATGATGGCCAGGTTAGATACCATGGGATTTGATATTGAAATTTATAGTGATAGAAGGTGTATAGGGGCTTATGGAAAAAATATGGTAGATAATTATATAGAAAATAAGATGGATGTATCTTATACAGGTGTGATGAAAGGAATGCTCAATTTAGCCTTTTACCGGAATATGCCTTATATAGCAAAGCCCACCTTCTGGCTGTACACAGGAGATTTAAACACAATGGCAGTGGGCGAGGAGAATAGCCCCTCTTACAATATAGACGACGCTCTTTTTTATGCAAGACAGACCGATGGGCTTACTCTTCAAGATGAAAATCCCGTTTTTAAGTTTTATCATCTCAACGGAACCCATGAGCCTTATATGATTGACAGCAATGCTCAAAAGGTGGTAGATGGGACAAGCAGAGTAGAGGCTGCAAAAGGTTCATTGAAAATTGTATATGATTATATAGAGCAGATGAAAAAACTAGGTGTTTTTGAAAACTCTATTATTATTATTACAGCAGATCATGGTAAGTCTACAGAAACTTCTGAACTCCAAGAGGCAGTGAACCCCATTTTGTTTGTAAAGCCAAAGGGGAAGGACGAAAGAGAGCCGCTATCTTATTCCAAGGCGCCTACAACGGACGAGGATCTCCATGGAACTATCTTAAAGGAGTTGGGAGTGGAAGACTACAGGCAGTATGGGACTTCGGTTTTTGATATAGAGGAAGGAGAACAGAGAACAAGATATAAATATTTCCAAAGTGTGGTAGAAGGCAGAGAGAAACACTTATATGAATATGCCATAGAAGGAGATGCCAAAGACTTCTCAAACTGGTCTTTGACAGGTAAGAGCTGGCCTATTCATTATAATTTTTATTTATGGTAAGGGAGAAGAGTATGATATCGGAAAAAATGAGAGATTATGTAAAAAACAGCTCTGCCATACGGGCTATGTTTGAAGAAGGGAGAAGAATGGCCTCTCTTTATGGAGAGGACAAGGTATATGATTTTAGCCTTGGAAATCCCAATGCGCCCCCGCCAATAGGGGTGGAAAATGCAGTTATGGAGATTTTAAAAAAGGAGAAGGGTCCTTCCTTACATGGTTATATGAACAATTCTGGTTTTTTGGACGTGAGAGAAGAAGTAGGAAAGACAATTAATAAAAAACATGGAACAGCCTTTTGCCCTGACAATATTATTATGACAGTAGGAGCGGCGGGGGGTTTAAACGTTGTGTTAAAGACATTGCTTAATCCAAAGGATGAAGTCATTGTTTTTGCTCCTTTTTTTGGAGAATATAAAAGTTATATAGAAAATTATGATGGTGTTTTATCGGTTGTCTCTCCAGACATGGAGACTTTTTTGCCTGATTTAAAGGAGTTTGAGGAAAAAGTAAATAAAAAGACAAAGGCAGTAATTATTAATTCTCCTAATAATCCTACAGGGGTAGTATACAGTGAGGAGTTTATAAAACAGTTGTCTAACATTTTGGAAAGAAAGGAAGAGGAGTATAAGACAAGTATCTATCTTATTTCTGATGAGCCTTACCGAGAGCTTGTATATGATGGGATGGAAGTCCCTTATTTGACTAATTATTATAGAAATACAATTGTTGTCTACTCTTTTAGTAAAGCTTTATCTATTCCAGGGGAACGAATAGGGTATCTTGTCTTTCCAAAAGAACTAGACGATTTTCGGGATATAGTGGACGGTGCCAACGTGGCTACGAGAATTTTAGGATTTGTTAATGCCCCTTCTTTGTTTCAAAAGGTAGCGGCAAAGTGTATAAGTGAGAAGACGGATCTTTCCTATTATGACAGAAACAGAAGAGCCCTTTATGAGGGGCTAATGAAGATGGGATTTACATGTCTAAAGCCTCAGGGAGCCTTTTACTTATTTGTAAAATCTCCAGAGTCAGATGAGAGGAATTTCTGTCAAAGAGCAAAAAAGTATCATATTTTGATGGTGCCTGGCTCTTCCTTTTCTTGTCCTGGATATGTACGGCTTGCTTATTGTGTTACTTATGAAACAATTGTAAATGCACTTCCTAAGTTTGAAGAATTAATAAAAGAGTATAAGTAGAGATCTGAAATGTGAAAGAAAGAGGGATAGCTGTGTGGGAAAAGTATGTGCGTAAAGTGACCCCCTATGTGCCAGGGGAGCAGCCAGAAAATAATAATATTTTAAAGTTAAACACAAATGAGAATCCTTATCCTCCTTCCTCATATGTGAAGAAGGCTATGGAGGAAATAAGTGATGAACAGCTAAGGCTTTATCCTGATCCAAGGGCTGGTTTACTTGTCAAAGCCATTGCTAATCACTATGGATTAAAGGAAGAACAAATATTTCCCGGTGTGGGATCCGACGATGTTTTGGCCATGTGTTTCCTAACTTTTTTTCAAAGTGAAAAACCTATTTTTTTTCCAGATATTACTTATTCCTTTTACGAAGTATGGGCAAATCTTTATAGAATTCCATATGAAAAAAAGCCTTTGGGAGAAAAATTTCAAATTTATCCAAAGGATTACTTCGGGGAAAACGGAGGGATAATTTTTCCAAATCCCAACGCTCCAACAGGAATATTTCTGCCTTTAAAGGAGGTGGAAGAAATCGTTGAAAAAAATAAGGATGTTATTGTGATTATTGATGAGGCTTATATTGACTTTGGCGGTCAAACAGCGTTGCCCCTTGTAGAAAAGTATGACAACTTACTGGTAGTACATACTTTTTCCAAGTCCAGGGCCATGGCAGGCGCCCGCATAGGCTTTGCCATGGGAGATCCTAAGCTTATCCACTATTTAAATGATGTAAAGTTTTCTTTTAATTCGTATACTTTGGGCATTTCTTCCCTCATAGCTGGCGCAAAAGCTATGGAGGACAATGGATATTTTTTTAAAACAACGGAGAAAATTAAAAATACAAGAGAGTGGACGAAAAGGGAGTTGAAAAAGCTAGGCTTTTCCTTTCCTGATTCCATGGGTAATTTTGTCTTTGCTTCCCATGAAAAATATAGGGCAGAGGACATTTTTATACATTTAAAGGAGAATAACATTTATGTCCGCCACTTTCAACAGCCAAAAGTGGACAATTATTTAAGAATTACTATTGGCACAAAGGACCAGATGGAAAAACTGATGGACTGCCTTGACCAATTCATAAGGTGATGGAGGGTGCTTATGAATGAATATACAAGTTTTGCCTGGGTATATGATCAATTTATGGATAACATTCCCTATAAGGAGTGGGGAGATTATTTCCTTGGCCTTTTAAAGGAAGAGGGGATTGAAGAGGGGATTATTCTGGAGCTGGGATGTGGAACAGGAACCTTTACGACTCTATTGGCAGAGGCAGGGTATGAAATGATAGGAGTAGACCTCTCTGAGGAAATGCTTGGCATGGCCATGGATAAACAGGTAGAAAGGGGAACAGATATTTTATATTTGCACCAGGATATGAGGGAGCTAGATCTTTATGGAACAGTACGGGCAGTTGTTAGTGTCTGCGATACAATGAATTATCTATTGGAGAAAGAAGATCTTAAAAAGGTGTTTTCCCTTGTAAACAATTATTTGGATCCAGGGGGACTCTTTATTTTTGACTTGAACACTATTTATAAATATGAAAAAATTCTAGGAAATTGTGTCATTGGAGAAAATAGGGAGGAGAGGAGTCTTCTATGGGAAAATGTCTATGATCAGGAGAAAAGGATAAATGAATATAACCTGACTATATATGAAAAAGTTCAGGGAGGAGATTTGTATGAGAGAATGGAAGAGATCCACTACCAGAAAGCTTATCCAGTGGAAGAGATCATACGTTTATTGGAGGAATCAGGGCTTAAGTTTCTTCACTGTTATGGGGAGGGGACAAAGGAGGCTCCCTCCCCTACATGTGAGAGAGTATATATAATAGCAAGAGAGCAGGGAAAGGAAAGTGGGCAGAATGGGTGATTATATTGTAAGGGCATCAGCCGCCGATTGTAAAGTATTAGCCTTGGCTGCTTCCACAAAAGAGCTGGTAGAGGAGGCGAGGAAGGCTCACAACTCTTCCCCTGTTGTCACAGCTGCCCTTGGCCGGCTTTTAACTGCAGGGGCTATGATGGGTGTTTCCTCCCTAAAAGGAGAAAAGCAATTATTGACTTTACGGGTAAATGGTTCTGGCCCTATAGGAGGAATGGTTGTTACAGGAGATTTCAAGGGAAATGTGAAAGGGTATGCTTTTCACCCCCAGGCTATTGTCCCAGTAAATAAAAAGGGTAAGCTGGACGTGGCAGGAGTTGTAGGAAAGGGAAGCCTCCTAGTGATAAAAGACTTAGGCTTAAAAGAACCTTATGTTGGCCAGACAGAACTTGTGACAGGAGAGATTGCTGAAGACTTGACTTATTATTTTGCTGCCTCAGAGCAAATACCATCTTCGGTAGGTCTTGGGGTACTTATGGAGAAAAACAATACAGTAAGACAGGCAGGAGGCTTTTTCATTCAGCTGATGCCTTTTACAGAAGAAAGAATCATTGAAAAAATAGAATACCATTTGTCAAAGATTCCTTCTGTAACAGAGCTGTTAGATAATGGCAACAGTCCAGAGCAAATGCTGTCCCTTTTGCTTGGAGATCTAGGACTATGCCTAACAGACCGTCTTCCCCTTCAGTGGCATTGCGGCTGTAGCGCAGAAAAAATAGAAAAGGCCATAGCAACCATTGGAAAAAAGGAAATAGAAGAAATGATTGAAGAAGGAAAGCCTGTGGAAGCAACATGTCACTTCTGCAATAAAAGCTATTCTATAGAAGTGGAAAAATTAAAAGATTTGCTAAAAAGGTAAATGAGGAGTGGAGGGAATTATGAGACATGGATTTATAAAAGTAGCAGCAGTCACGCCAAAGATTAAAGTTGCAGATCCTTTCTACAACCAATTGGAAATAAGTAGAAGAATGCATGAGGCTGTAGGAGGGGGAGCAAAACTCATTGTATTTCCTGAGCTTTGTTTAACAGGTTATACTTGCTCGGATCTATTTTCTCAAGAGTTATTGCTAGAAGGGGCCTATCAGGCTTTGGATAGCCTTATTCAGCATACAGAAGGGAGTGATGCCCTCGTCTTTGTGGGACTTCCTTTTGAGAAAGATGCAAGACTTTATAACGTAGCAGCGGTTATTCAGGGAGGGGAGCTTTTAGCCTTTATTCCAAAGGGGAACATTCCAGGCTATGGGGAGTTTTATGAGCAACGGCATTTCGAGGAAGGAAACAGGGAGCCTGTCTATGTAACTTACGGAAAATGGCAGGTGCCCTTTGGAATGAACATTTTATTGGAAGCTGAAAATATTCCAGGTTTGGCTATTGGAGTGGAAATATGTGAAGATTTATGGGCTCCTGATCCTCCTAGTACAAGCCATGCCCTTGCAGGTGCAGGGATTATTGTGAATTTATCAGCTAGTAATGAATATATTGGGAAAGATAGTTATCGCAATATGCTTGTCTTATCTACTTCAGCTAGACTCCTATGCGGCTATGTCTATGCAAGCGCTGGAGAAGGAGAATCTTCTACAGATTTAGTTTTTGGAGGACATAAGATGATAGGAGAAAATGGAGTCATGGTGTCCCAGTCTAAAAGATTTAGAACAGATATATTGTATGGAGACTTAGATATTAAAAAAATAATTGGAGAAAGGAGAAGAAGGACTACCTTCTGCCAGACAGAGAAGGCTTCTTATAGGAGAATTCCTTTTAAATGGAAGGAGGTAGAGACAAAACTTTCAAGAACTTTTGATAAGGCGCCCTTTGTGCCGTCAGATCAGAAAATGAGGGAGGAAAGATGTGAGGGAGTGCTTTCCATCCAGTCTATGGGCTTAAAAAAGCGTTTGGAGCATACAGAGTGTAAGAGGGGAATCATAGGTATTTCGGGAGGATTAGACTCTACCTTGGCTCTTTTAGTTACTGTTCGGGCCTTTGATCTCCTTTCCATAGAAAGAAAGCAAATTATAGGGGTGACAATGCCTTGTTTTGGGACTACAGACAGAACATATAAAAATGCATGTAAATTAATCAATACTTTGGGGGTTCAATTAAAAGAGATTGATATAAAGGAAACAGTAGAGCTCCATTTCAGGGATATTGAACAGGACAAAGATAAAGAGGATCTTACCTATGAAAATAGCCAGGCAAGGGAGAGAACCCAGGTGCTTATGGACATGGCCAATCAAATGTCTGGGTTGGTCATTGGAACAGGAGATATGTCGGAATTAGCCCTTGGATGGGCTACGTATAATGGAGATCATATGTCCATGTATGGGGTAAATGCAGGCGTACCAAAAACATTAGTACGGCATCTTGTTGCCTATTATGGGGATACTTGCAAGGAAAAGCCGTTAAGGGATGTACTCTATGATATTTTAGACACTCCAGTAAGCCCTGAACTTTTACCACCAAAAAATGGGGATATTTCACAGAAAACAGAGGAAACTATTGGCCCATATGAACTCCATGACTTTTATTTATATTATATGCTCAGGTTTGGATTTTCCCCTGAGAAAATTTACCGTATTGCTCAAATAGCCTTTGCTGGAATTTATGAAAAAGAAACCATTCTTAAATGGATGAAAGTATTTTACAATCGGTTTTTTAGCCAGCAGTTTAAACGCTCTTGTCTCCCAGACGGGCCAAAGGTAGGAAGTGTTTCTCTTTCTCCAAGGGGGGATTTAAGAATGCCCTCAGATGCTTCCTGTACTTTATGGCAAAGACAGCTAGAGCAGTTAAAATAAACAACCAAACATCTCCTGTTTCCCTCCAGAGCTTCAAGAACATAGCTATTTGGATACAAAGCTCAGAAGGGAAGGATTTTTTAGAAAGGTTTTCTTTCGTCATAAAATAAGGAGTTATGGAATAACTTGCACATCGGTGACGGCAGCCTTGTCTACTGCCGCCCGTATGGCGTCTAAGAGAACCATGGAAGTGTACTTATTTTCCTCGGAATATGTAATATTGTCAAGATTCTGGGCTTTATAAATTTGCTCAGTTAACTCAAGAAAGGATGGCTCCACCAAAGGGTACATGGTAGTAACTGCCTCATCTAAATTAATGAGGCGAATGGAATTTATATTATTTTCATCTACCATGACTTCAATGTCAAGCGCAGTATTGTTTAGAACAAGGGATGTAGTATACACCCCTGCCACATAGGCGTTCTTTTGTACTTCTGCCGTAGAGGCTGTATCCCGGTTTGTAGAAAACATGACAAGTAGCAGCAGAACAAGTAAAATGCCTAAGGCGGCAAATACTGCTGTGTAAATCAGTTCTTTAGAATGAAGTACGACAATTTTTGTTTTTGAACTCAAAAGGAACACGCCCATTCTTTTCTTTTCTATATCTTATTTAGCAACTATTCATTTTATTCCCAACAATTCATTTTGGGACCAGTCCTTTTTTACTTGTATTTTCATAGAGGATTTTCTATGATTGGAAATGGTTCATGAATCAGAGGGATAGTTCCATGGGAAAGGAGCAAAAGAGTCAAGATGAATCAGAGGACAAAGAAGGAAGTGGAGCAGTTAGTCGCACAAGAGGATATTGAATTTATCCGTCTTCAATTTACAGATATTTTCGGCATCATGAAAAATGTAGCCATTACTTCCAGCCAATTGGATAAAGCTTTTCAAAACAAGGTGATGTTTGACGGTTCGGCAGTGGAAGGATTTGTAGGAGTAGAGCAATCAGAAATGTTTCTTTACCCAGATTTTCAAACGTTAAATATTTTTCCCTGGAGGCCAAAGCAGGGAAAGGTGGCTAGAGTTATCTGCGATGTCCATACTATAGATGGAAGCCCTTTTGAGGGGGATCCCAGATATATTTTAAAAAGGGCAGTTAAGAAGGCAGAGGATATGGGGTATAGCTTTGACGTAGGTCCAGAATGCGAATTTTTTCTCTTTCATACAGATGATAATGGGCTTCCTACTACATTTACCCATGAACAGGCAGGATATTTTGATATGGGCCCTGTTGATTTTGGAGAAAATGCAAGGAGGGATATTGTACTTACGTTGGAAGAAATGGGATTTGAGATTGAGGCGTCCCATCATGAGGCGGCCCCAGGACAGCATGAAATAGATTTTCGATATGGTGAGGCACTTACTGCAGCAGATAATATTATGACCTTTAAGCTAGCTGTAAAAACAATTGCTAAAAGACATGGACTTCATGCCACCTTCATGCCAAAGCCAAAATGTGGAGTGAGTGGGTCTGGAATGCATACAAATATGTCACTGTCAAAAAATGGGAAGAACATTTTTGCAGACGAAAAGGATGAACGGGGATTAAGCCAGGAAGCTTATTATTTCATAGGAGGTTTGCTGGAGCACATGAAAGGAATAACAGCTTTGGCTAATCCCCTTGTGAATTCTTATAAGCGGCTTGTGCCTGGATTTGAATCTCCTGTTTATATTGCCTGGAGCGACACAAACAGAAGCTCTCTTGTCCGTATTCCCTCTGTCAGAGGAGAGGGAACAAGAATTGAGCTGCGAAGCCCGGATCCTTCCTGTAATCCCTATCTCCTTCTGGCAGCCTGTTTAACGGCAGGCTTAGACGGAATACAAAATAAGAAAAAACCGCCAAAAAGTCTTGGAAGGAATCTTAATGGAATGACGGAGGCAGAGAGAAAGAAGATAGGAATAGAAAGGCTTCCCGCATCCTTAGGAGAGGCCATTGAAGAATTAGAGAAAGATGAGCTAATGAAGGAAGTAATGGGAGGACAGATAGCAAAGAGATATATTGAAAGAAAGAAAGCAGAGTGGGCTGAGTACTGCCTCCAAGTTCATACATGGGAAGTTGACCAGTATTTAAGCCGTTACTAAGATGCTTCTGAACATAGAAGAACCAGATTCCAGAAAGGAGGAGGAGTAAATTGACCGATATTATTATCGTCTTTCCCAAACTGGAAGACGGGAAACAGCTCCGAAACCTTTTAATGAAAAACGGATTTTCCGTTAACAGCGTATGCACAACAGGGGCCCAGGCAATGCAGAGCATGGACGGACTGGAGGATGGTCTTATTGTATGTGGATATAAGCTAAAGGATATGATGCATATGGATTTATATAGCTGCCTGCCTCCCTATTTTGATATGCTTCTTATTGCTTCAAAAACACATTGGAATGAATGTGAAGATGGGAATATCGTCTTCCTTCCTTTACCTATAAAGGTACATGACTTTATACAGACTATAGGAAAGATGACAGAGGATTTAGATAGAAGAAGGAGAAAGAGAAGAAAAAGTCCAAGAAAAAGAGATGGGGAAGGCACAAGGGCCATTATAGAGGCAAAGGAACTCCTTATGGAAAGAAATAAAATGACAGAAAAAGAGGCGCACCGCTATATACAAAAGCTCAGTATGGATAGTGGAAACCCTTTGGATCAGACAGCAAAGATGATCGTAACATTAATGAAGACATAAAGGTATGGTATGAGAAATGAAAAAAGGCTTTTCTTTAGGGAAAGATCATATGTTTTTAAACATATGCTTTGTAATATTTTTAGGATTTTTTTTATTAAACTGTTTCACTCCAAAGATTACCGATGACTATACGTACTCCTTTATTTACTTGACAGACAGGAGAGTGGAACATATGGGAGATGTTATTAGATCTTTGTATATTCATTATCACCATTGGGCTGGAAGAACGGTTATTTTCTTTCTCCTCCAAACCTTTCTTCTCATAGGAAAACCTATTTTTAATATAGTCACTGGGTTTGTATATGTATCTTATCTTATTCTTCTCTTAAAATTAGCTGGAAGAAGGAGATTTATGAAAGGAGAATATTTGTTTCTTACAGCTATGGCAGCCTGGTTTTTCATTCCTGCCTATGCTGAGACAATGCTATGGATGACAGGAGCCTGCAATTACCTCTGGGTTACTGTCATTGTACTTCTATTTCTTATACCGTACAGGGCCTTGTGGGATGGAAAAAATGTGGGTGAGGGGCTGAAGAAACAAGGATTACAGCTTTTTTTCTTCTTTCCAGGTATCATTGCAGGATGGTGTAATGAAACGATTTCCGGTGGCTGCATTTTAGGAGCAGCAATTTTCATGGCAGAATATAAGCTGTTACAGAAGAAAAAACTTCCTGCCTGGACTTTTGCAGGCCTGGCAGGGAATGTAGCAGGGTTTGGAATGATGATGGCTGCCCCAGGAAACTATATACGGGCAGAGGGAATGGGAGGGAATAGCCTGGATCTTGTAACCTTAGAGTCTAGGTGGACAGGGGCAGTAAACATGCTCTATGAGCATCTTCTTCCGTTATGTATGATTTTTACATTTTTGTACATTGTATTTTTTATGACTGTGGAAAACAAAAAGGAAAGATGTCTGCCTCTTCTTTTTCTTCTTCTTGCCCTTGCATGTAATTTTAGTATGATTCTCTCCCCTTATTATCCAGAGCGTTCCATGTTTGGATGTGCTACTTTCCTTATAATTGGAGCTTTGACCGTTTATGAAAGGACAGCTGCCCTTGTGGATAAAAAGTGGAGGATAGCAGCCTTTGGCAGCCTTCTTCTTCTTTTTTTGTTTACTTATTATAATGCTCTTATGGATACAGCTCACACTTATGTAAGTAATCGAAGGAGAGAGTCGTACATTCAGGAAGAGAGGGATAAGGGAGGCAGGAATATAAAAGTAGAAGAAATCAAGAAAAAGTCTGTATATAATCCATGGGAGGACATGAAAGATAAGCCTGATGAATGGCCTAATGTGGACATTGGAAAGTATTATGGACTGGATACAATTGTCATAGAAGAAAAGGGGGAATACAAATGAAATTTGTGAAAATGCAAGGATGTGGCAATGATTATGTATATTTTGACGGCAGGGGGGACGTAAAGGGAAACAGAGGAGAAATTGCCAAGGCTGTTAGTAATCGACATTTTGGAGTAGGAAGTGATGGGGCTATTTTCATTAATAACTCCCAAAAGGCTGACTTTGAGATGGAAATGTATAATGCAGATGGTTCCAGGGCAGAGATGTGCGGCAACGGCATTCGTTGTGTGGGAAAGTATGTGTATGATAATGGATGGACAGAAAAGACAAAGCTCAGTATTGAGACATTAGCTGGTATAAAATATTTGGATTTAAAGATAGAAGGAGGAGAGGTAAAAAAGGTTCAGGTAGATATGGGGAAACCAGAGCTTCATGCTGATAAAATCCCTGTTATTTCAAAGAACCAACAGGTGATTGGGGAGGAAATAGAGGTGGAAGGAGTGAGTTATAAAATGACATGCATCTCTATGGGGAACCCCCACGCTGTCATTTTTGTAGATAATGTGGCAGAACTTGACTTAGAAAAGATTGGGCCGTCTTTTGAAAGACATATTTGTTTTCCTAAGAGAACCAATACAGAATTTGCACAAGTGATAAATCCATCCCTCATTGAAATGCGGGTATGGGAGAGGGGATCTGGGGAAACTCTTGCCTGTGGGACAGGGGCCTGTGCTACAGTGGTGGCCGCTTGTTTAAATAAATTGTCGCTGCCAAAGGCAAAGGTTCGCCTCCTGGGAGGAGAACTAGACATAGAGTGGGATGAGAAAAAGAATAAGGTTTATATGACAGGACCTGCTACAACGGTTTTTTTTGGAGAAATGAAAGGATAGAGAATGTTTAAAATAAATGAAAATTATTTAAAACTTCAAGGTAGCTATTTATTTTCTGCTATTGATAAAAAGGTGAGAAATTTTATAGAGGAAAACCCCCATAGAAAAGTCATTCGCCTGGGAATTGGAGATGTAACCCAGCCTTTAGCCCCAACTATTCTCAAAGCCTTGAGAAAGGCAGTAGATGAAATGGGAGAAAAAGAAACATTCCATGGTTATGGGCCAGACTTGGGATACGAGTTTTTGAGAAAGGCCATTGTGGAAAAGGATTATAAAAAAAGAGGTTGTGACATTGAAATAGACGAGATCTTTGTATCTGATGGGGCAAAATGCGACGCAGGAAATATTCAGGAGATTTTTAGTATAGAAAATACCATTGGAGTTTGCGATCCCGTTTATCCTGTGTATGTAGATAGTAATGTAATGGCAGGAAGGACAGGAACATATGACAAAGATAAAGAAACATGGAGTCAGGTTACTTACATGCCATGCACAATGGAAAATCATTTTATACCAGAACTTCCAAAAAAAGCTCCAGATATGATTTATCTTTGTTTTCCCAATAATCCAACGGGTACAACCCTTACGAAGGAACAGCTCCAAAGATGGGTAGATTACGGAAACAAAGAGGGGGCTATTCTTTTATTTGATGCCGCCTATGAGGCTTATATTTCCCAGGAAGATGTACCTCATTCTATTTATGAGTGTGAAGGGGCAAAGACTTGCGCTATTGAGTTAAAGTCTTTTTCAAAAAACGCAGGATTTACTGGCACGAGGCTAGGATATACAGTAGTACCCAAAGATTTAAAATGTGGGGAAGTTTCCTTAAATACCCTTTGGGCAAGACGCCATGGCACAAAGTATAACGGAGCCCCCTATATTATACAGAGGGCGGGAGAGGCTGTTTATTCCAAGGAAGGGCAGAAGGAACTGAGGGTACAAATAGCTAATTATATGAAAAATGCAGCCTATATAAGTAAGGGACTTAAGGAGGCAGGCTATGAAGTTTTTGGTGGAATCAACGCTCCTTACATATGGATGAAAACTCCTGATAAGATGACCTCTTGGGAATTTTTCGATTATTTGCTAAAGGAAGCAGGGGTAGTAGGAACGCCAGGAGCTGGATTTGGTCCAAGTGGAGAAGGATATTTTCGCCTCACTGCATTTGGAAGTTATGAAAATACAGTGGAGGCAATGGATAGGATTCGCAAGCTGTAAAGATAGAGGAAATTAAAGGAGATAAAAAGTAGGAGGAAACAAAAAAGAGAGAATTCGAAAGAACGGAGAAAAGGAACCAAAATCAATAAATACAGGGCTGAAAATAAGGCTTCCCAAAAGCAGAAAGGGAATAACAAAACTTAACCTTGTAAAGTTTCTAAAAAGCAATTTTAATAAAAGGCAATAAACTAAAAGAAGGAGAATATAAAAGGCCATTTTGACGATATCTATAAAAAATCCCTGTCCCTGCCTAGCAGCATAGAGGCCAAGGAGGGCAAAAGCTCCTGCCAGGACAGAAGGGGACAGGATAGAAAGAATGGGAAGAACAGGGGAAAAGGTGTAGGGAACAGAGGAAAAAATCCTCTGTTCTTTATCCTTTTCATAGCTTAATATACCAGTTAGGGCGGCCAGAAATACGAAAACAGAAGCAAAACCAGGGAAGGAGGCCATGATAATAGAAGGAGGATGTAACCTGCCTATGGATGCTGCATCTTTAAAAGAATATTGAAAAGAGAAGGAGGACTTAGAGGTTAAATGATGCTCATAAAAATTTTCCGCCATAGAAAACAAGGAAGAAGAGGAAGGGAAGTTTTCTTCCAATGATTGCTTTAATAAAAAAAGGGAATGGGATTCCATAACTCTGGAAAAAACAATTTCATTGGAGACAGGAACAAAGAGGGAGGAAGGGGAGGAAAGGACAGAAATACTTTCTCTAGCTTTGCCTGTCTGCAAGCGGGTTTCAAAGTCTTTGGGAAATATATATCCCCATTGCGCTCTTCCTGTTAGAACATCTTTTTTTAGATTCTCTATGGAACTGCAATTATAGAAAGATAGAAGATGATAGTCTGATTGGCATAGGCGGTGAATAATAGAGGTGGAGAAATCATCCCCTTCTTCTCCATAAAGGGCTACCAAAAGTCCAGTTTCCTCTTCTTTGGAGACAGAAGCAAAAAGAAAGCCTGAAAGGGGGAAAGCTAGTAATATAATGAGAAAAGAAGGTTTTTTTAAGGAACGCTTACATAAGAGCCAAAAAAGAAAACATATTTTTTTCATTGGGAATCCTCCTTTTTAAAAATACGAATGCAGACAGAGAGTAAATAACAGATAAGGCTGTAGCAAAAGAGAGGAAGGGTTGTTGGGACTGCTGTTGCAAAGGAGCCTATCCCTTTTATCATAAAGGAGGAGGGGAGTAGAGAGCCTACATTTTCTATAACAGAAGGAAAAAAAGGTGATGGAAGGAAGCCTCCAGATAAAAAATGAAGAAAAAGGGAAAAGAGAAAGATAAAGTATATGCCAGCAGTTTTAGTAGGAGCAAACTCAAAGAGCAAGACCGTATAAAAGGATATAAAGAGCAAGATAAAGAAAAAGCTCATAGAAAAGGCAGGTAAGGTGCTTAAAGTGAGAATTTTAAAATAAAATAGGAGAAGAAATAATACAGGGGAAAAGATAAGTAAAAGGAGGAATACAGAAGATGCTTTTACGAAAATTTGTATATAGTTTTTTAAACCATATATGGCTAATTTTCTTTGGAATGCAAGGTTGTCTGTTTTTAAAAAAGGGGCACAGGGAATTCCTAGCAAAAGGAGACAAAAGGCTAGGGAAGATGAAAGATAGTATTGACGAATAGTGAGATCGCCAGTGGCAGAAACCGTCTCTTCACAAAAGAGCTCTTCTCTAGATGCAAAAAACTGCAAGTTTTCCAAATTGAGTATCCAGGAAAGGGAGTCCACATTTTCAGGAATTGGTTGTTCCTTATAAATATCAGAAAGGGAATAAACGCCAGCTTGTGCAGAACGTAAAACAAGCCCCCCTGCATTGGTTAAATCTAGTATAAGAGCAGAAGTAAGGGAGGAGCCAGAGGGCAGAAGAACATGGATGGGAAGATTCGTGCCATCTAAAATACTTTCCACTTGTCGTTCAGGTACAAGAAAAACAGCAGAAATGCGGCGGGAGTCAAGAAGCCGTAAAGCTTCCTCCTTTTCCATTTGTTCAAAAGAACAAAAAGAAGAGACGCTTTCAATCTCTTTCACATAAGCCATAACAGTTTGAAATAGGGGGGAGGATTCCTGCATAACAAGGGCAATGGTTGCTTTTGGACGATCTTCTATAGGATGGAGTATTTTTGAAACAGAAAAGGTCAAGACGCTGACAAAGATGACAGCTATAACACCACCAAGAAAAAACTGGGGTAAAAGCAGAAATGCCCGTTTCCATTCCAATGTAATATAGGTAAAAAATCTTCCCAAGGGAAATCCTCCTTTTTCTTAATTGTTTAAATAATTGGGTATTATTATACGGAATAATAGGAAGAAAGTCAACAAAGGAGAATTTTTACAAAAATTCCTCTATGGGTTACAGTGACCTATGGTAACTCTTTCAATTAGGATAGAAACCATTATATTAGGAGTTTTTTGAAATAGCAGGAAGTATTGTCTACTGGAAAGAGAGCATATATTTTGTATCTTTCCAGCAGGTATTTTTATCTTCATGTATAATTCTAAAAACATTTCCTATCTTTCAGAGTTTGAATAGGTACCTTAGAAAAAAGAATAGGATCTTATCATAGAATGAATATGTTCTTTTATTTCTTCTCCTAAGTCTTGAAAATCTTTTTCAGCCATTTGGAATAATTGATAGGAAGCAGGAGAAGGAGCTTTCAATGGCTCTTCTAAGGGGGCAATGGAAAACTTGCCAGAAAGAGAGAGATCTATTTCATCAAATTTTATAGAAAGTTCCTTTGCATTGAAGAAAAAAGACTGGCCTTTGTTCACATTTTCAAAATTACCAATTCCATGGATATGATATCCTTTGGAAGGAAGAAATAAATCCATAGAAAGAGAATCATCCAAAGGATTCCAGGAAAATATTCCTTTCAATGTGACTATTTCCTCGCTTCCTTTGGAGTAAGAAAAAGTATGTGCATATTCTATGGAAGAGTCTTCCATAATGGAACGGATACTCTTTAATGATAGAATGATAGGCCTATTGTTCCTGTCTGTTGTCTTTATACGAAGTTTTCCATTATCTGTAAATAGTTCAGAGCCGGATAAAAGCAGATGGATTTCCATAGGATAGTGATCAAGAAGCAGTGAATTTTGTAATGAAAACTTTTTAATGAGATGATCTTTTGTTACCCAAATATGAATTGTTAAGTCATTGGAAAGCTGAATGGAATCTTCCTGGGAGAAGTAAGAAGAAAAACTTTCTAATAATGGTTGACAATGGGATTTGGGAAAAGTGATCGTATATTTTTTTGTAAGAAAAGCATCCTCCCCTAAAAGAATTTCTTCTGTTTTATTTTGAGAGGAGACTTGGGCGCTTTTCCACAAAGAGAAAAGTTCTCTTTTGTGTTCTAAAAGAAATTCATCTAAGGTAGGCTTTTTGTCCAAAGTTGTTTTATATTGAAAAGGATTGAGAGAGAAATTGTTCTCAAAGGGGAAGGGATAATCATTGTTTAAAATAGATGACTCGTATTGAGTTTTTATATTGTCTGCTTGAAATACAATACTTCCATCCCATAACTTTGGCGCTTCCACATAATAGCTCCCATCTTGGTAAGTGGAAATAGAGGAAAGGGAAAACAGGGTGCCATAGGAAAGGCGTAGCTTATTTTGGGCCATCTTCCTATGGCTATCCACTTGGGATTTGCTATAAAAGCCAAGTCCTTTTAAAACGGCTGGGGAGAAACCTTTCACATTATGGATGTCTTCCAGATTCAGAGAAACTTCTGACTCCCAAGCAGCCAGGTCTTGTATTTGAGAGATACCTAAATGTTCTATTAAAGATGGATGTTCCAAAAGAGAGGCTTCCTGGGAGGTTTTTATAAATGCTTTTGAAACTTTTCCTTTGTCGCTTATAGGAAACTGCAGCAATAAATAGACACACAAAGCAAGGAGAAAAAGAAGAGATAATCCCCCAATGAAAAAAGGATATTTCTTTTTTTTCTTTATTTCTGTAGAAAGATTTGGAATATCTGGAACAGGTTTTAAATAAGATGGACAATCATTTTGATTACTACTCATTATTCTCTCTCCTTCTGCATAGTCATTTGTTTGGCTAATTCTGAAATAGAAGGATGAGAAGCGAGTTTTCTCAGCGCCCCCTTTTCCATGAGATATAATTGATTGCATAGACGGATTTCTGATTCTTCATGGGTTGCCAGAATAAGGGTTCCCTTTCTTTTTCTGTAAATGTCCAGATAAGCTTGAAACTGGGACTTTGCCCCTAGATCAAGGGGAGCTCCTGGCTCATCCAATAAAAGGATAGGGGGATCGTTGGCTAGGGCGCAGCCAAGGCTTACTCTCTTTTTCATTCCTCCTGACAATTTATGAACAGGAACATTAAGAAAGGAAGGGATTTGGAGGAGAGAAAGAAACCCCTCTTCCAGTTCCTTTTTTAAAGAGAGACGGCTGCTGCAATACCA
The DNA here is from genome assembly GCA_910589265.1 of uncultured Lachnospiraceae bacterium. Lineage (GTDB taxonomy): Bacteria > Bacillota > Clostridia > Lachnospirales > Lachnospiraceae > MGBC165282. The sequence continues at coordinate 67,621 of CAJUTQ010000055.1, read as the reverse complement.
GAGCTTTAAATTATCCCTTACTGAAAGATCGGGAATGAGGGGTGGATCTTGAGGAACATATCCTACATAATGGGAGAATAATTTCTTATGGGTGTATGGATTCTCACCCCCATAGCGTATTGTTCCACTTAATGGCTTTAAGGCCCCGGCCATTAAGGCTAAAAAGGTAGATTTTCCACAGCCGTTACTGCCTAAAATGCCAACACAGTCCCCTTTTTCTACAGTAAGATTCATATTTTTTAAAATTTGGTGACGACCATATGAGTAACAAATATTCGAAATTTCTATCATAGGAGATTCCATACTTCCATCCTTGCCTTTTTTACTTGAGCTGTCCCTAAGGGGGAACAGGCTTAAATACCTTCCCAGTAGTGAGATTTTAGAATTACTTAGCCGGTCTATTCTTATGACTTACAAATTCTTCTCCTACTTTCTTTCTAGTGTACTTGTATTTTTCTTTCCAGGCAAGCTTTTCCTCCATTTTCCTTAAGATAAAATTTTTTATAGGATCGTTCTGGGAAATATTTTTAAAAAGTATGTTTTTTAGTTGAAGCATAGAAGGAAAATCCGTTACTATAGAGTAGACATATCCTGGATGAAAAAGTAGAGAAAGGAAGAAGACGATGACAGGCAGAATAAGCAATGAGACGATAGAATATGTGGCCATATTGGCAAAACTAGAGCTTACCAGGGAAGAAAAGGCAAAGGTTCAGGGGGAGATGGAGAAAATGTTGGATTATTTCTCGAAATTAGATGAATTGGATACATCCATGATAGACCCAATGCCCCATCTATTTGACTTTGGCAATGTCTTTAGAGAGGATCAAATAGAGAATCAGCAAAAAGGGGAGGAAATATTAAAGAATGCTCCAAAAGTGAAAGACAAAATGATTCATGTACCTGAAACAATAGAAGAATAGGAGGCAGAGATGGAATTGTTGAATCTTACGGCAGTTCAGTTGTCTGCCAAAATAAAGGCAAAAGAAGTGACTGTTGCTGAAGCCCTGGATGCAGTACTGGAGCAAATAGAAAAATTAGAAAGGGATATCCACTCTTATGTGACTATTGACTGGGAAAGAGCAAAAAAAAGTGCAGAGGAAGTACAGAAAAAAATAAATAAAGGGGAGCTTAATGGGTTATTGGCAGGAGTTCCCATAGCAGTGAAAGACAATATATGCACAAAGGATCTTCTTACTACATGCAGCTCAAAGATGCTAGAAAATTTTCTGCCTTCTTATTCTGCACAGGCAGTGGAAAATCTTAAAAAAGAAGGAGTTGTCATTATTGGAAAGACAAATATGGATGAATTTGCAATGGGAAGCACTACAGAAACATCTGCTTTTGGGGTAACGAAAAATCCCTGGAATAAGGAACATGTGCCAGGCGGATCCTCGGGAGGATCCGCAGCGGCAGTGGCAGCGGCACAATGTTACTGTGCCCTAGGCAGCGATACAGGAGGCTCTATTCGTCAGCCAGCTTCCTATTGCGGCATAGTAGGGATGAAACCAACCTATGGAACTGTGTCCAGATACGGTCTGATTGCTTATGGTTCTTCTTTGGAACAAATAGGACCTTTGTGTAAAGATGTAACAGATTGTGCGGCAGTTCTAGAGGGAATTACTTCCTATGACAAAAAGGATTCTACTTCTATTTTGAGAAAAGATAGGGAGTTTATAAAGGACTTGAAAGTAAGCATAAAAGGATGGAAGATTGGAATACCAAAAGACTATTTTGGAGAAGGACTCAGTGAGGAAGTAAGGAAGGCAGTCTTAGGGGCTGCAAAGGAGTTAGAAAAAAGGGGAGCAAGATTAGAGGAATTTGATTTAAAGCATGTCTCTTATGCGATTCCTGCTTATTATATCTTAGCATGTGCAGAGGCTAGCTCTAACTTGGGACGGTTCGACGGGGTAAAATATGGTTATAGGGCAGAGGAATTCCATGGACTTCACCAAATGTACAAGAAAACCCGGTCTCAAGGCTTTGGAATGGAAGTAAAGAAAAGAATAATGCTTGGCACTTTTGCGTTAAGTGAAGCATATTATGAAGCATATTACTTGAAAGCGTTAAAAGTAAGAGCCCTCATAAAGGAAGAGCTTTGTAAAGCCTTTGAGAAGTATGACATACTCTTAGGCCCTACGACCCCTAACACGGCTCCTAAATTGGGAGATAGCTTGTCCCATCCTATGAACATGTATTTAGGAGATATTTATACGATAGCCTTGAATCTGGCAGGACTTCCTGGTATATCCCTCCCATGTGGGAAAGACAAAGGAGGACTGCCCATTGGTCTTCAACTCATAGGAGATTGTTTTATGGATAAGAAAGTCATGCAGGCAGCCTATGCCTATGAGGAGGAAAGGGGCAGATTTATTCCTTGTATAGATGAAAAATTGGAATCATGGCATAGCTAGAAGGGAGAATTTATGGGAAAAAAATATGAAACGGTCATTGGACTAGAAGTACATGTAGAGTTGTCTACAAAGACGAAGATTTTTTGTTCTTGTCCTATCTCATTTGGAGAAGAACCTAATTCAAATATTTGCCCAGTTTGTACAGGAATGCCTGGAAGCCTTCCAGTCCTTAATAAGAAAGCAGTGGAGTATGCAATCGCTGTTGGCCTTGGGACAGGCTGTTCCATTACCCAGTATTCCCAGTTTGACAGAAAAAATTATTTTTATCCAGACAATCCCCAAAACTATCAAATTACCCAGCTATATATGCCTATTTGTACAAAAGGAGCTTTAGAAATTGAAACAAAAAGTGGAGTTAAAAATATCTCTATCCGTGAAATTCATTTGGAAGAAGATGCAGGAAAATTGTTCCATGATCAGGAAACTAGCAGCTCTTTTGTAGACTATAATCGTTCAGGAATTCCACTGATAGAAATTGTCACAGAGCCTGATATGGAGAATGAAGAAGAAGTCATTGCTTTTATAAAGAAATTAAAGTCTATTATCCAATATTTGGGTGCCTCAGATTGTAAGCTTCAGGAAGGTTCTATGAGGGTAGATGTAAATTTATCTGTAAGGGAGGCAGGTGCAAAAGCGCTGGGAGTGAGAACGGAGATGAAAAATTTAAACTCTTTGAAAGCCATTACCAGAGCAATAGAAGGAGAGAGAAAAAGACAGGAAAAGATTTTAAGAGATGGAGGAGAGATTATCCAAAAGACAAGGAGGTGGGACGATGAAAAGGGTCTTTCCTTTGCAATGAGAGGCAAAGAAGACGTCAAAGACTATCGTTATTTTCCTGATCCAGACTTAATTCCCCTTAGGATAAGCAACCAATGGATAGAGGAAATCAAAGCTAGCCAGCCAGAGTTCAGGACAAAAAAAATAGCCCGTTTTAAAAAAGAATATGATATACCTGACTATGATATAGAATTGCTGACAGAAAGTAACTATATGGCAGAATTTTTTGAAAAAACGGCAAACCTATGTGGAAATCCAAAAAAAGCAGCCAACTGGCTCATGGTGGAGACAATGCGCTTATTAAAAGAAAAAGGAATAGAGCCAAAGGAGCTTAAGTATTCTCCAGAAAATTTGGCAAAGCTCATTGGACTAGTAGACAAAAAGGTTATCAATGGAGATAAGGCAAAGGAAGTCTTTCACCATATGTTTGAACAGAACATGGATCCAGAGAAATATGTGGAGGAGAATGGACTGAGGGCAGTTCGGGACGAAAGAATTCTTAAGAAGGCTGTAGAGGAAGTCATAGCAGGAAATCCCAAGTCTGTAGAAGATTTCTTAAGGGGGAAGGAGAAGGTCATGGGCTTTTTTGTGGGACAGACAATGAAAGCCCTAAAGGGGAGAGGAGATCCAGAAATAATAACCCAACTCTTAAAGGAAAGATTAAAAGAAGGTTTATAGTTTGTTTATAATTCCTCAGAAAATTTTAAGGAAAAGGAAAGATTGTTGTGAGATAATTCACATGATATACAAAGTTTGGACACAATTTAAGGGTATAATAGCATAAAGAAATGAAAAAGAAATTTAAACTAAAAGACATAAAAAGAAAAGGAGGGAAATATAATGTATAATGGGGCAAAAATACAGTCTTGGCTTCTTAGCGGGATATAGAAAGGGGTAATGAAATGGTAAAACAAGAAAAAAGAGAGCAGGAAATAAGGGGAAAAGAGGATATGGCATTGGTTGTTTATAAGAAGGAAATACCTCATGAAGGGGTGCTGTCATATGCTTTAAAGGAAAGGAAAAAGAAGAACAGACGTACAGAAGACGGCCCTCACCTAGACTTTAAGAGAGCTTTTTATGAGATGTGCGTATTCGAATAGATAGCAAACGGCATGAATTGTTCATCCGTTTTATAAAAGAAACGCCAGGGAAAACCTGGCGTTTCTTTGTTAAGACTTTTTTAGTTGTTCAAAAAAGAATCAATCATAGTCTACGTCATATTTCATAATACCGCCAGTTGTTCCACTGACATCAATATCGTACTCAATCCATCCTTTTCTGAATTCAAATTCATAGACAGGTCCGCCATAGTCCCAGTCGTATTCCCATTTTACAAGGTAAGCGCCAGGAGCTTGCTGCTGGGCAATTTGTTTTGCCTTTTCAAAGGAGATTTTTGCAGTTGCTGTAGGAGCAGTATAAGTAGGAACAGTAGCAGCGCCAGTGCCAGCTCCTCCAGGAATAACTCCAGCATTAACAAGCATTTGATATTCCATCATATCCTCATAATCCCAAGCAGCGGCAGTTGTAGGAAATACTGCAAAAACGGCTGCAGCACAAGCAACGCCTGCAATTAAGTTTTTCATTTTCATCATTTTGGTTCCTCATCCTTTCTTACAAATAAGCATATTTACGGTTGTTTTTATTATAAAAGAGAAAAATGAAAAAATCATTAAAATAAAAGAAATTTTTATTTTTTTCTTTTAAAGCACATTGACAAGTATATACCACGTGGATATAATTTACATTAATTAAATATGGACAGGAAGAGAGGGCATAGGCAGGATTACTATGAAAAAAGACTTAAAAGACATTAAATTATCCGTTATTATACCCTGCTATAATGAAAAAAAGACAATTCAAAAGGTGATCCATTCTATAAGAGAATGTGGAATTCCAAACACGGAGATTATTATTGTAGACGACTGTTCTACAGATGGCACATCAAAGCTTCTAAAGACGGAAGTTTGCCATAAGGTAGAGAAGATCATCTATCATAAAGTAAACAGAGGAAAGGGAGCGGCCTTACGTCGAGGGTTTCAAGAGGCTACAGGGGATCTTGTCGTTGTACAGGATGCAGATTTAGAATATGATCCCAAAGATTTTTTAAAACTTGTGCAGCCTTTTATAGAGGGAAGGGCAGATGCAGATGTTGTTTATGGTTCCAGGTATGCCAGAAGTGAGAAATATATGATCAAACATTTTTATCATAGTATGGGGAATAAGTTTTTAACTTTTCTCTCCAACTTATTTACAGATCTGGCTCTGACAGATATGGAGACTTGTTATAAGATGTTTAAGAGAGAGTTAATTCAGTCCATACCTATTGAGGAAGAACGATTTGGTTTTGAGCCGGAAATTACTGCAAAAATTGCAAAAAGGTTTTGCCGGATTTATGAAGTACCCATAACCTATTATCCAAGAAGTTATGCCCAGGGCAAGAAAATCGGTTTTAAAGATGGTCTGCGGGCAATTTATTGTATTTTAAAATATAATGTATTTGATATAAAATAGGGACTAGATAGCCGGAGAACAGCAGGAGGCTGATTCTTCGGCTATTTGTTCTATCAATAGGAAAGACCTTGTTACTATGAAGCGCTAAAGTATACGAAAGGCAACCGCACTGGGCGCAGCAAAGTGTGCCAGCTCCTCATAAGTGAGGGGCTGGGGAGGGGAACGGATGTGGGCTTATCCACTTTGCTCCCTTGTCAGGAAGGAAGAGAATGGCATATGGCATTGCAGTTTTATTTGGGACCTTCTGGTTCTGGGAAGACCTATAGGCTCTATCATAAAATAATTGAAGAAGCAGAGAAAAATCCAAACAACCAGTATATGATTCTTGTGCCTGAACAGTTTACAATGAGCACACAGAAGGAAATCGTCCGTATGCATCCTAAAAAAGGAATCTTGAATATTGATGTATTAAGCTTTGGCAGGCTGGCTTTTCGTATCTTTGAGGAGACAGGCTTAAAGGAGACAATGGTGCTGGACGATATAGGAAAAAGCATGATCTTAAGGAAAATTGCTTCTGAGAAGGAAGGAGAATTGAAGGTACTAGGGAAAAATTTGAAAAGACTTGGATACATTGAGGAAGTAAAGTCCATTGTTGCTGAGTTTCTTCAATATAATATCGGAGAAAAAGAACTGGAGCGGTTAAAAAAAGGTGCAGGGACAAGGGAGCTTTTACGCTGTAAGTTATGTGATATTGAAATTCTCTATGATCGTTTTAAGGAGTATTTAAAGGAGAATTATACTACATCTGAGGAAATGCTCAGCTTGGCTAGTGATGCTTTGCCAAAATCAGAAAAAATAAAGGACAGCGTTATTGCCTTAGATGGATTTACTGGGTTCACCCCTGTGCAGAACAAGCTTTTAAGACAGTTGATTGCTCAGTGCAGACAAGTCATTGTGGCCATTACATTAGGGGCTGGGGAAAACCCTTATGAGGCAGACGGGGAGCAAAAGCTTTTTGCTTTAAGCAAAAAGACAATATTCTCTTTGGAACGTCTCTCTATAGAGGCAGGCATTCAGAGAGACAGAGCAAAGGATCTTTACTTGAATAAAAGTCCTGTAAAGCGTTTTGAGGGAAAGGAAGGGCTTGCCTTTTTAGAAGAGAATTTATTTCGCTATCAATCCAAAATTTTTGAAAAGGATCCCGAAGATATCCGACTTTTCACTGCATTTAATCCTATGGAGGAGTTAAGGCAAGTATGCATAGAGATGAAAAGGCTTATTCGAGAGAAAGGCTATAGATACAGAGACTTTGCTATTATGTGTGGGGACATGGAAGTCTATGCCCCCTATGCAAAGAGAATGTTTCAGAAATACAATATTCCTTCCTTTTTAGATCAAAACAGAAAGATTTTACTCAATCCAGTCATTGAGTTTTTGAGGGCAGGAATTGGAATTGTAACAAAAGATTACTCTTATGAGTCGGTATTTCATTTTGCAAGGGCAGGATTTTGGACCATGGATAAAGAGAGCATTGATTTGGCCGAGAACTTTGTATTATCAAAGGGAATCCGGGGAAGCAAGGCCTGGAGTAAAAAATTTCGAAAGCCGAAAAAAGGCTATTCTAAAAAAGAAATGGAGGCTATCAACAAGTTTCGGGAAGAGATTCTTTCCATGCTAAAACCTCTTTCCTCTTTGAAAGAAAAAAAGGGAGAAGGAACCGTAGAGGAAATGACCAAATCCCTTTATGAATTTTTATGCCAGACAAAAGTACAGGAGCTTTTGGCAAAGTATGAGGGCCAATTTGCACATGAAGGAAATAAGGAGAAAGAAAAGGAATTCCATCAGATTTATAAAGAGATTATAGACTTGTTTGATAAAATGGTGGAGCTTTTAGGAAAGGAGAAGATGAACCTAAAGGAGTATGGGGAGCTTTTGGATGCAGGATTTTCTGAGATAGAAGTGGGACTTATTCCTCTTAGTGTTGATCAAATCCTTATGGGAGACATTGAGAGAAGCCGGTTTGATCATGTGAAAATCCTATTTTTTGTAGGGCTTAATGAGGGGATTGTTCCAAAAACTGGGGCCAAGGGTGGAATTTTATCGGATTTGGACAGAGAAGCTTTGAAAGCCCAAGATGTGGAGCTTGCCCCTACATTGAGGGAAAGAGCTTATGTGCAAAGACTTTACTTATATAGAAATATGACAAAGCCAGATCACTGCTTATACCTTTCTTATACAAAAGTAAATGGAGCTGGACAATCTGCTTCCCCTTCCAGCCTTGTAGAAGAAATAAAAAGATTGTTTCCTAAGCTTTCTATGATGGAGTCTTTAGAGGCAAGAGATAGAAACAGAATAACAGCCCCAAAGGATGGACTGGATTATTTGATGGATGATTTACATCATTTTGATAGCTTAGATAAGGACAAAAGGGAACTCTATGCTTGGTATTACCGTTCTTCTCAGTATGGACAGTGGCTGAAAAAATTATCAGAAAATGTGTTGGGATTTCAAAAAACAGACAGCTTAAGCAAAGCAGTAGCAAGGGGGTTGTATGGGAAGGTCTTGGAAAACAGTGTCACAAGGCTGGAAAAGTATGCTGCCTGTGCTTATTCCCATTTTTTAAACTATGGTTTATTTTTAAAGGAACGGGATATGTTCTCTTTAGAGGCGAGAGACTTAGGAACAATTTTTCATGACTGTCTGGAGCAGTTTTCTAGAGAACTGTACAAAAGGGATTATAGTTGGTTTCAACTTCCCGAAGAAGAGGCGGAGGAGCTGGCAGAGGAGGCCATAAGAGTCAGTTCAGAGCAGTATAAAGATGCATTGGGAAGCAGTGCAAGAAACGAATATATGAGAATTCGTATGAAACGAATTATATTAAGGGCAGTGAAAACTCTTTGTACCCAGGCAAAAGGAGGGGATTTCGTTCCAAAAGCATATGAAGTGGAATTTCCAGGGGAAGAGAAAATGGAAACGTCCATTATCCCTCTCTCTGAGGAGGAAGAAATTCATTTAAGAGGAAGGATTGACAGAATAGACATACTGGAAGATGGAACGCATATTTATGTCAAGATTATAGACTATAAATCAGGAGAAAAGGATTTAAGCCTGGAAGAAATATTTCAAGGGCTTTCGCTTCAACTCATGGTATATATGAGGGCAGCTATGGAGTTAGAAAAAAAGGCTCATCCAGAAAAAAAGGTGCTTCCTGGGGGAATTTTGTACTACCATATTGAAGATCCACTTGTAGATATAGAAGAAGGGGAGGAGGTAGAAGGGATTGAGAAGAAAATCGCTTCCAAGCTTCGCATGAAAGGGATGGTAAATGAAGATAACAGTGTCTTGGAAAAAATGGACAGGAAAATGACGGGAAGATCAGACATTATACCTGTAAGGTGGAATAAGGATAAAAGCCTGTCAAAGGATTCTTCCACATTTTCTTTAGAAGAATTTGATGCACTGTCTCAGTTTGTAAGGGAAAAGATTAAGGAGATGGGAAGGGAAATATTATCAGGAAAGATAGATAGGAATCCTTATGAGATGGGGACAAAGGATGCCTGTCGCTACTGTGCGTATAAAGGGATATGTAGCTTGGAAAAGGCAAAAGACGGAGAGTATAGAAGAGTGGTGAAAAAGAGGGCAAAGGAGGAAATATGGAATGATATTCACTCCAGATCAGCAGAAAATCATTGACTTAAGGGAGAAAAACATCCTTGTCTCTGCGGCGGCAGGCTCTGGAAAAACAGCTGTTTTAGTAGAGAGAATTTTACAGAAAATTTGTGATGAAAGATGTCCTGTGGACGTAGATCGCCTTTTAATTGTTACGTTTACCAATGGGGCAGCAGCAGGAATGAAAAAGAAAATAAGTCAAGCCATTAGAAATAAACTCCATGGGGATAGTAACAATGAACATTTACAAAGGCAGGGAATTTTATTAAACCATGGGAATATTACAACGATCCATAGTTTTTGCCTATCAGTTCTTAGAAACCATTTCCAGATGATTGGGCTGGATCCTTCCTTTCGCATTGCCGATGAAGGAGAGCTAAATTTGCTAAAAGGACAAGTTGTAAAAGAAGTACTGGAAGAAGCCTTCCAAAGAAAGGAACAAAATTTTTATCATTTTGTGGAGAGCTTTGCTCCTAAAAAGACAGACAATATTTTAGAAGAACTTATTTTAAAGCTGTACCATTTTTCCATGAGCGATCCAAATCCAAAACAGTGGCTTACCGCAGCTAAAAAAAATTATGACATAAAAGAAGGAACTTCCTTACAAGAACTAAGCTGGTTTCAGGATGTATGGAAGGAAATAAAAAATACCATTCTTGAAATGAAGGTGGAAATAGAACAGGCAGTTTCCTATTGTCAAAAGGAGGACGGACCTCTCCCTTATTTGGATGCCATCCGGTCTTATGAGAATCTGATTCATCATTTGGAAAGATGTACATCCTTTTCAGAATACAGAGATGCTTTATTAAATAAAAATGTAACATCCCTTGTGGGTAAACGGGCTGCTAGTGCAGACCAATGGAAAAAAAACCGGGTAAAGGAAATACGGGATCATGTAAAAAAGAGATTGGAAACATTGGAAAAAGAATATTTTTTTGCACAAGAAGAAAAGATGCTTATGGATTTAAAGTTATGCGGCCAAAGTGCAAAAGAGCTTGTTGATCTCACTCTTCAATTTATCCATAAGTATACGGAGGAAAAGAGAGAGAGAAATATAATTGATTTTTCTGATTTAGAGCATCTGACCTTACAGATTCTTGTAAAAGAAGAGGATGGAAAATTTCTGCCAAGGGAGACGGCAAAGGAATATATGGAATATTTCGACGAAATTATGATTGATGAGTACCAAGACAGTAATTATGTTCAGGAATGTATTTTATCATCTATTTCTAAGGAGGCATGGGGAGGGTACAATTATTTTATGGTGGGCGATGTGAAACAAAGTATTTACAAGTTTCGTCTGGCCAGACCAGAAATTTTTATGGAAAAGTATGAGAAGTATACAGAAGAAGATAGCTCCATGCAAAAGGTAGATTTACATAAAAACTTCCGAAGCAGAAAAGAAGTTCTGGACATGGTGAACTTTGTAATGAAACAGGTGATGGGAAGAGACTTAGGAGGCATTGAATATGACGAATCAGCTGCTTTGCATCTAGGAGCGGATTATCCAGCCTCAGCCTCTAAAAATGCCAATGTTTCAGAACTTCTTCTTGTATGTGGAGAAGAGGAGGGAGTTTCTCCAAGGGAGCTGGAGGCAAAGCTCATTGCCCGGAAAATAAAAGACATAGTGGAAAACCAGGTTGTCGTATCCAAGGAATATGAAGAAAATAAAGAAGAAGCAAAGGAAAAAGGGATTGTTTATAGGAAGGCAACGTATAGGGATATTGTTATTTTACTGCGTACAAATGCAGGGTGGGATCAGGTATTCCATAAAGTATTAACAGAGGCAGGCATTCCAGTACATATTGGATCGAAAACAGGATACTTTTCTTCGGCTGAAGTAGGGACAGCATTGGATTTTTTAAGAATTTTGGACAACCCCCTTCAAGATATTCCATTGATGAATGTAATGAAATCCATATGGGGGGAATTTACAGATGAAGAAATAGCGCTCCTTTCCATAGGAAGGCAGAAAAAGCACCTTTATGAGAGATTGCTTTGGGGCAGCGACGAAACATTCCTTCAAGAGAAGACAGATAAATTTCTCTTTCTTATACAGAAATATAGGAGTATGCTCCCTTATACAACAGTCTATGAACTTCTTTTAGCTTTGTTTGAGGAACAAGGATTTTACTATTATATGGGGGCTCTGCCAGGGGGCAGACAGAGAAGGGCCAACTTGGATATGCTCTTAGAAAGAGCAGGAGATTTTGAAAAAACAAGTTATAAAGGTTTATTCTACTTTGTCCGGTACATAGAAGGACTAAAACAGTATGACATAGATTATGGGGAAGCTAGCGTTCTTGGAGAAGAGGATAATGTAGTCCGTATCATGAGCATTCATAAAAGTAAAGGATTAGAGTTTCCCATTTGTTTTCTTTCAGGAATGCATAAAACCTTTCATGAAATGGATTTGCGTAAGAGCGTTATTATGGATCCAGATCTGGGAATTGGAATGGATTATGTAGATCCTAAGCTACGTATAAAGGCACCGACAATTTTAAAAAGGGTGATGAGTAGAAAAGGGAAAATAGACAATATTGGGGAGGAGTTAAGACTTCTCTATGTAGCAATGACAAGAGCTAAGGAGAAATTGATTTTTACAGGTTATGTAAAAGATCTGGAAAAACAGTGGAAAAAGATTGCCTCTATTCCAGGCAGAGAAGAGGAAAAGCTGGGGTTTTTCCTTGTGTCAGAGGCGGAAAGTTATTTAGAGCTTCTCCTAGCCTCTCTTGCAAGACACCCTGTTTTTTTAGATGCAGTAAAAAAAGAAGGGATAGAGATGGATATTGTAGGCTGCTTTACAAAAGATCTCCCTCCTTTAAAGATAGAAACCTGTTCTATACAAGAGTTCGTAGAAAGGGAAATTGAAGAGGAGGTATGTAAGGAGGAGAAGGAAGCCTTTTATAAAGAAGTAGTAAGAAGAATGGAAGAAGGGGATGTATTTTCCAAGAGCATGAAAGAACATATTGAAGAAAGATTCTCTTATGAATATCCTCACCCTTCTTCCTCCCTCTTGTATAAAAAACTGTCAGTCACAGAACTAAAAAGAATGGAGCAAAGAGGTGAGGACGAGGAGGGGGAAAAGCTGTATCAGGAGCCTATACTCATCCCTTATATCCCTCAGTTTGTGGAAACTGCTAAAGAAGCCTTAGGGGCAAAAAGGGGAACTGCTTATCACAAAGTCATGGAACTGTTAGACTTTGGAAAGGAATATACATTAGAGGAACTGGAAGAACTTTTTTTGACAATGAAAAGCCAGGGAAAAATACAAGAAAAAATTCTTGATTATATTGATAAGGAAGACATAGAGAAGTTTCTGCATACTTCATTGGCAAAGAGAATGCAGAAAGCATATAAGAAGGGAAGACTAAAAAGGGAACAGCCCTTTGTACTGGAATACGAAGCAAAGAGGATTCATTCTTCTTTTCCAGAAGGGGAAACCATATTAGTACAGGGAATTATTGATGCATATTTTGAAGAGGATGACGGATTGGTTTTGTTAGATTATAAGACAGACAGGGGAAAGAGTAAGGAGGAATTAGCTAAGTTTTATGGGGTGCAGTTAGATTATTATGCAGAAGCAATGGAACGCTTAACAGGGAAGAGGGTAAAGGAGAAATATATTTATTCCTTTGAACTCCATAAGGTAATCTTATTATCCTGTTAAGTAGTGTTAAGGACAAGACTATAGCAGTTGCGAAATAAAAAGGGATCCTATATAATAGGAAGACAAAGGATGAGAAAAGCATGGAGGGCGAATATGGGACAAGCAAGCAGAGCAGTGCAATCGAATCTGTCTCCAGGAGGAAGACAGTTACGAAGGAGAGGAATTCATTCCGTGAAACAGCCTCCACCTGGGAAAAGGAGAAAAGGGCTTAGCAAAACTCTTCAAAGGAAATATGAATATATAATGGGAGGAATATTATCTTTTGTGCTTCTTATATCTATTGTATATGCCTTTTTCCAACGTACTCAAAAGGAGTTTCCCATAGCTTCTCCTGCTATTGGGGGATTTGTCACAGAACTTTTAAGGGAACGGCAAGAACAGGAGATAACGGGGAAAGGGGAGCAAAAAGGAGAGGAGACAAAGACTCCTTTGCCAGAGGAGGAGAAGAGTGACGGGGAAGTTCCCCTATCAAAGGAGAAGCAGCCAGTAAGCCAAGAAGCTCAGGCAGAAAGCTACAGTCAGCTTCTGGAACAACTGGGGGTTGCTTTGAGGAGTCAGGATACTGCTTTTTTATCAGAAAAGCTTGTATATAAAGATGGAAGTGGAACGTTTCAGAAGTATCCAGAAAATCAAATCGCTGGATTTGCCCAATATATGGAGGAATATCCGTCAGAGAGGGAGAGCTTTTTGACAAATATTAAAGAGGAAGAAATATATGGGGCAAAGAAAGACGGCTCTTATGTAACAGCCCTTCCTGTTATTTATTTTGCTATTACAACAGATACGGATAATACAACCGTAGTAGTGGATACCTTTCCTTCATCAATGATGGAGAGGAAGGATACTTTGTCCAAGGGACCATTGCTTCCTATGGTTTATAAGATAAGGGCCAGCAATAGCGGTTGGACTTCTGAGGTAAGCCAGGATGTTGAAGTAAAGTTGGAAAACGGCGGGCAAAATATGCCTGTCGAAATCAAAGGAGAGCAGCTAGACGTAGAAGAGGAAGCTTCCTAAAAATCATTAAGTGAACGGATTCATTTTGGGAGGAGAAAGGCGTATTTATGAAAATAGATATTATTGTTCAAAAGGGTATGGAGGAAAAAAGAATTTCATGCCTTCAAGGAGAAAGCATTTTGGAAATGCTGCTTAGAAATAACATGGCAGTAAGCGCAGTATGTGGAGGAAACGGCACTTGCGGAAAATGCAAAATTCGTATTCTAGAGGGGGAGCTGCCTGCCACTATGGTAGACCGCTCTTTTTTTTCCAAGGAAGAGTTGGCCATGGGGTATCGGTTAGGATGTAAAGCTTTTCCAAAGGAATGGTGCAAAATACAAATATTTGATGATAGGGAGGAAGAGTTTGCTGTTCTTTCCCATTTTCAAGATGAAAAAAGGGAAAACATAAAAGGAGAAAGAAGACAGGGAGAAGGGATTTTTTATAAAATTGGCATTGATATTGGAACAACTACATTGGCAGGACAGATAGAGGAGATAGAAAAAAGGGGAAATATAGCCACTTGTACAGCGGTCAATCATCAGAGAAAATATGGGGCAGATGTCATTTCAAGAATTCAGGCATCCAATGGAGGAAAGAGGGAGGAGCTAAAGGAGAGTATCCGTAAAGACTTAAAAGATCTCATAGAAGACTTAATACAAGAGATAGGAGGAAAGAGGGACCAAGTGAGGGAAATTGTTTTGGCAGGAAATACTGTGATGATTCATCTCCTTATGGGATATTCTTGCGAAACGTTGGGAAGCCACCCTTTTTGTCCAGTAAATACAGATTGGATTTATGAGACATGGGATGAGATACCGGTTACCATTTTGCCTTCTTTATCCGCCTTTATTGGAGGAGATATTTTATCTGGATTGTATGCATGTGGATGGGAGGAGAGAGAAGAGATTGCCCTGTTTTTAGATTTGGGAACCAATGGGGAAATGGCAATAGGGACTAGGAGAGAAATACTTTGTACTTCAGCGGCAGCTGGCCCAGCCTTTGAGGGAGGAAATATTACATGGGGAATGGGTAGTGTTCCAGGAGCTATATGCAGCGTAAACATAGAAGGAGGAAAAGCTTCTTATGAAACGATTATGGGGAGGAAGCCTCCTATAGGAATTTGCGGCACTGGGGTAACAGAAATAACGGCAGAACTTTTGAAGGCCAAAATAATGGATCATGGAGGTCTCCTATCCGATTGTTATTTTGACATGGGATATCCTATTGGAGAGACAAAGGAGGGAAAAGTCATTACATTTACTCAAAAAGATATTCGAGAGTTTCAGATGGCGAAGGCTGCCATAAGAGCAGGAATAGAAACACTCATAGAAAGATATGGAACTTCTTATGAGAAAATACAAAAAGTATATTTGGCAGGAGGGTTTGGGTATTGTATGAATAAGGATAAGGCAGCTGCGATTGGCCTTCTTCCTATAGAACTCCTTTTGAAAATTTCTTCTGTAGGAAATAGTTCCTTAAAAGGAGCAGTATTGTGTGCAGGCAGTGAAGAAGGAAAGAGAAAGGTGGAATGGATAAAAAGGACTGCAAAGGAGATGAACCTGGCAAAGGAGAAAGGATTCCAGGATCTTTATTTGGAGTACATGTATTTTTAAATAAGGAAGGGGACTACTGTTTTAAGTATTTTTTTGGAGTAGTCCCTTTATATTTTTTAAAAACTTTTATGAAATAACTGGAATCGTTAAAACCACAGTTAAATGCAACTTCTGTAATAGGAAAATCCGTTGTGAGAAGCTGATGACATGCTTGTTCAATACGGTATTGATTGACATAATCCATAGGAGTCATATGGGTTATCTCAAAGAAAAACTTACAAAAGTATTTGGGGGACATATGAACAATAGAGGAAAGCTGTTCCAGAGTAATCGAAGAGGCATAAGAATCTTCAATAAATCTCAAAACCTTTTTTATCAAATGGATACGCTTGTGATCCCTGGGAGTTTGGGGCATATCTGTAAAATACAAATGTTCCCTATAGACAATGCCAAAAAAATGATAGAATTGTCCTAAAACAACAAGCTGATACCCTTCCTGTCCTTTCTTAAAGGCTTCAAAAATATCCCACACAGTCTCATGTATTTTCTTATGTTCCTTTGAAAAATGATGAAAAATAATAACGGAATAATTTAAAATTTGCTGAATAAATTTCCTACATATATCATTATATTGTACAAAGGTATTCATATCAAAAACAATACATTCATAAATACAATTATGGGGGATGGCAGCGTGAAGAATACCACTTCCAATAAAAATCACATCTCCTTCTTTTGCAAGAAAAGTCTTTACATCCTGGGTAAATTCTAAGGAACCTTGCAAAATACGGATCAACTCAAATTCTACATGCCAATGATAAGGCATGATATATCTGGAATGCTCATGGGTAACATGATGGAATTCAAAAGGAAAATCAAAGGTTCCCCTTTGTTTGTTCTCATTATAAGGAAAGCGCTGCACAATGACCTCTTTCTTAGCGTAATAGCTTGTCATTATCTTTTTCCTATTATACCACGACAAAAAAGACATTTACAATAATAATAATATAGGCAAGGTGAATAATGTTCTATTTTTTGCTACTATTGCACAAGAAAGGGGATGAGTATTTCATGTATAATGACTATATGCACAATATGAATAGATGGAGGTTTAAAAAATGGCAAAAAGCAGATTGATTGGGGATTATCCAGTAATTGGCATCAGACCTACGATTGATGGAAGAAGGGGAGCCTTGAGAGTGAGGGAATCTCTAGAGGATCAGACAATGAACATGGCAAAGGCAGCGGCAAAGCTTTTGGAAGAGAACATTAAATATTCTAATGGAGAACCAGTGAAAGTTATTATGGCAGATACAACCATTGGACGAGTGGCAGAGACAGCTGCCTGTGCCGCAAAGTTCAAAAAAGAAGGAGTGGATATTACTTTAACGGTAACACCTTGCTGGTGCTATGGCGCTGAGACAATGGATATGGATCCTATGACAATCAAAGGTGTCTGGGGATTTAATGGGACAGAGAGACCAGGGGCTGTTTACTTAGCTTCTGTACTGGCCACCCATGCCCAAAAGGGACTTCCCGCCTTTGGTATTTATGGTCATGATGTGTGCGATGCAGACGATAGGAATATTCCAGAGGATGTAAAAGAAAAGCTTTTAAGGTTTGGAAGAGCAGCAGTAGCGGCGGCAACTATGAGAGGAAAGTCTTACTTACAGATTGGATCCATTTGTATGGGCATTGGGGGTTCTATTATTGATCCGGCATTTATCGAAGAATATTTAGGAATGAGAGTAGAATCCGTAGATGAAGTAGAAATTATCCGAAGGATGACGGAAGAAATCTATGATAAAAAAGAATATGAGAAAGCCTTAGCCTGGACAAAGGAGAAATGTAAAGAAGGATTTGACAAAAATCCAGAGGAACTTCAAAAGTCTCGGGAAGAAAAAGATAAGGACTGGGAATTTGTTGTCAAGATGATGTGCATTATTAAGGATTTAATGAATGGCAATCCTAATCTGCCAGAGGGAAGGGAGGAAGAGATGGTAGGGCATAACGCCATAGCGGCGGGATTCCAAGGGCAAAGACAGTGGACGGACTTTTACCCAAACTGTGATTTTCCAGAGGCGCTTCTCAATAGCTCTTTTGATTGGAATGGGGCAAGAGAGCCTTACATACTTGCCACAGAAAACGATGTTCTTAACGGACTGGGTATGTTGTTTTCTAAATTACTTACCAACTCTCCTCAAATTTTTGCAGACGTTCGCACTTACTGGAGTCCAGAGGCAGTGAAAAAGGCCACAGGTTATGAGCTAACAGGGATGGCAAAGGAATCGGAAGGGTTTATTCATCTCATTAACTCAGGGGCAGCCTGTCTGGATGCATGTGGAGAGGCAAAGGATAAGGATGGCAAAGGGGTTATGAAGCCTTGGTATGAGGTGACAAAAGAAGATCAGGAAGCAATATTGAAGGCAACTACATGGAACTTAGCAGATTATGGATATTTCAGAGGAGGGGGATATTCCTCCAGATTTTATACAGCAGCAGAAATGCCTGTTACTATGCTCCGCCTAAATTTGGTAAAGGGACTAGGACCAGTTCTCCAGATTGCCGAAGGATGGACAGTAGATCTTCCTAAAGAGGTAACAGATATTTTATGGAAAAGAACAGATTATACATGGCCTTGTACTTGGTTTGCCCCAAGGATTACAGGGAAAGGGGCTTTTAAGACAGCCTATGATGTTATGAACAACTGGGGGGCAAATCACGGGGCTATTAGCTATGGGCATATTGGGCCAGACTTGATTACCCTTTGCTCTATTTTAAGAATTCCTGTTGCCATGCATAATGTGGCAGAGGAGAAAATTTTCAGGCCAGCAGCATGGAATGCCTTTGGAATGGATAAAGAAGGTCAAGATTACAGAGCATGCGCAGCTTACGGGCCAATGTATAAATAAGCATTAAAAAAGCTGGATATCAGCCTATGCCTTACTCGTCTATAACTACGCCTTTTTGGAGCATCACATTGGCATAGAGAGCTTTTTCACTTGTAGCGACAATGGCATAGGCTTTTTTTGCTTCCTCATAAAAGGAAAAACGTTCTACTGTTCCTATAACAGCCTCTCCTCGTTCGTCGTGTTTTTTAATGATTTCTTTATATTCCTCCCAAATAGGAGTTTGGACCTTGTCCCCAGCCATGACTTCCATTAGCTGGAACGGATGCTCCACATAAGTGTCTAGAGGAAAAAGATGAAGGATAGCGTCCAATAGCTCTGGTACTCCATGCCCGTCGCAGCGGATGACAATGGCGTCCTTTCCCATAGATTCGCAAGGAAAATTACCGTCGGCAATGACAATGCGGTCACTGTGTCCCATTTCACACAATACTTTTAACAGCTTTGGGGATAGTATTTTGGGGATTCCTTTTAACATAAACAACCTCCTCATGTATTGTACTTTCTCTCCTGGCCTTTGTCAGGTTTTGATTTATTATACACGATTTGAACAAATTGGCATAGAGGGAACATAGAAAATTTATAAGAAAAGGCATGGTTATGAAAATGAGCAGTTTGTACAGAGCTTTATTTGTGGATGATGAGGGATTAATTCGGGAAGAAGTGAGCAAAAATGTTCCATGGATGTCGTTAGGCTATGAATTGATAGGCAGTTGTCAAAATGGCAAAGAGGCATTGGAAATTATAGAAAGCCATCCTGTAGACCTTGTGCTGACGGATATTTGCATGCCTTATATGGATGGAATGGATTTAAGTAAAGTTCTTCATGACAAGTATCCAAAAACAAAAATTATTATATTAAGTGGTTATGATGAATTTGAATATGCAAAGAGGGCCTTACAATACAATGTGGAAGAATATATATTAAAGCCTGTTACTGCCTTGGAATTGGGAGAGGCATTAAAAAAACTAAAAGGAACGTTGGATAAGGAGAGGGAAGCAGACAGAGTTTTTGGAAAGATGAACACTGCCTATAGGAAAAGTAAAATGCTTCTTTACTCTAATGCTATGCAAAATCTCATTGTAGGGAACAAATCAGAAAAGGAGAGCAGAAAGGAATTAAAAGAGCTGGGTATTGAGCTTACATCATCTTACTATCGGGTAGCTGTCGTACAGTTGGATCTGTATACAAGAGACAAAGTGTTAGAGGAAAAGGCAAAGAGGGAGAGTGCCCTTATGGCCTTTGTTGTGTATAACATTAGTCAGGAAGTGGTAAAGGAATATGAGGCAGGTTATGTCTGCCAGGGCAAAGATTTATGTACCCTCTTATTGTTATGTACGGATAGGAAAAAGGAGTTTGAAAAAGGAGCATGGGACATTTGCAGTAAGATTGTAAACGAGCTGAAGGAAACAATGCATCTGGATGCAACAGTAGGCTTAGGAAGTTATGTGGAGGAAGTAAGAGATATTTATCATTCTTATGAGGAGGCAGAATATGCAATAGAATTTCGCTATGTTTCTGGAAGCAGACGGGTTATTGAGATAGGAACGGAAAAGATTGGGAAAGAGGAGAATAAAGCACTGGAGCAATGTATAGAGTCTTTCATATTGCACATGAAAGCGGGAGAATTTGAGAAAACGGCAAAGGATATTGATAAAATGAAGGAAGAGATTTCCAATGTCCGAATGGAGAAAGATCGAATTTTTCTCTATTTTCGTCAAATGATGGACAAAATGGGAGAATTATTGAAAGGTGCAGATTTAAAGGACACATCCATTTATCAAAAGCAGTATGAAGTGTTAAAGGAGATAATGAAGGACGCTACATTGGAGGAATCTTTGGAACGGTTAAAACAATATGGAAAAGAAGTGGAGGACAGTCTTGAAGGACAAAAGAATACAAGGGGTAAACGGTATGCCATATTAGCCGTGGATTTTATAGAAAAAAATTATGGGGATAGCAGCTTAAATTTAGCTACCGTTTGCTCCTACCTAAATATTAGCACAAGTCGATTCAGCAGTATTTTTAAAAATACGACAGGAAAGACCTTTATGGAAGTATTAATTCAAACTCGGATGGAAAAGGCAAAAGAACTTCTTTCCAACACAGATATGAAAAATTATGAAATAGCTGAGAAGGTAGGGTTTAGCGATCCCCACTATTTTAGCATTTCCTTTAAAAAGATAACAGGTAAAACTCCCACTGAGTTTGCAAGAGAGACGAGGTTTTAAATAGTGAAACAAATAAAAATAGGACTGCCATTCAAGAGCATTCGTACAACAATGCTCTTTTCTTTATCTACTTTAATTATTGTAACATTGGTTATTTTCTTTTGGATTTCTATGAGATACACAGAAAAGGTTATTTTAGATAATTCAATAAATTATACATCTCAACTTATTGGGCAGGTAAACAGAGATATAGATACATACATTCATTACATGGAAAACATTTCTCACTTAGTAGTAAACAGCCACGATATTTTAGAATACTTATTTGATGAAAAAGATTCTCCAAAAGAGGAAGAAGGATACTTATATGGGAGAATACGAACCCAGTTTCAAACGGTTGTAGAAACAAGGGAAGATATTTCCAATATAGCAGTCATTAGTACCAATGGAAAATGTTTTATTAACGATGGGAAAGAAAGGATCAATAAAAATATTCAATGGGAAAATATTGACTGGTATCAGAAAGCCTTAAAAGGAGAAGGATCTGTCCTTACACCCAATCATGTCCAAAATGTTATACAAAATAATTACAAATGGGTAGTAACATTAAGTAAAAGTTTAGAGAATCCTTATACAGGACAAAAAGAAGGGGTTTTTTTTATTGATTTAAATTATAAAGTAATCAAAGATTTATGTGAAAATAATAAAATGGGAGCAAACTCCTATATTTTTATTATGGATGAGAGGGGAAAGATGATTTACCATCCAAAGCAGCAGCAGATTCATTACGGACTTTGGAATGAGAAAATACAGGAGATTTTACAGTGTAAAGAAGATTTTTTCCTGACCAGCAATGGAGAGGAAGGAATGCTGTATAATATTTCTATTTCTGAGAAAACAAACTGGAGAATAGTAGGAGTGGCCTATACGACGGAACTTATGCGCTACAGGGAGGAAACCCAGCAAATTTATTTGTTGACAGCAGCTATTTTATTAGCCTTAACCCTTTTTATTGTCACCTTATTATCCGGGGCTATTACAAAGCCTATTAAAGCTTTGAAAGATTCTATGAAGGAAGTAGAACAAGGAAATTTTGAGAATATGGATGTGGAAATAGAAGAAAGGATGAACTTCGGAATTTCTTTAGGAGACATGGAAAAGAAAAATGAGATTGGGAGCCTCCTTCGTTCTTTTCATGTAATGACTATAAAAATTAGGGAACTTATGGAACAAAATATTTTTGAACAGAGACAAAAGAGAATCCATGAGTTAAAAGCTCTTCAGGCGCAAATCAATCCTCATTTTTTGTACAATACATTAGATTCTATTATATGGATGGCGGAAGGAAATAAAAATAAAGAGGTTGTACGTATGACTTCCTCTTTAGCAAAGCTTTTACGCCAAAGTATAAGCAATGAACAAGAGGAAATTCCTTTAGAACAGGAACTTCAATATATCAAAGAGTATTTGACTATACAGAAAATGCGCTATAAAGATAAATTGGAGTTTGACATACAAATAGAGCCGGATTTGGGGACAACGCCCATACTTAAATTAGTTTTACAGCCCATTGTGGAAAACGCCATATACCATGGAATTAAATACAAAGATGGAAAGGGATTTCTAGGTATTCATGCTTACAGAGAAGGTGAAGATGTTGCTATTGAAATATATGATAATGGTATTGGAATGGATGGGAAAAGGTTAAACGATATATTTTCACCTGAAGGGAAAACGAAGGGAGGGGGAGTGGGCATACTGAATGTCCAAATGAGATTGAAGTTAAACTATGGGGATAAGTACGGACTGTTTTTTACCAGCACATTAGGAGAGGGTACCTTAGTGACCATACGTATACCTTGGAAGGAAGAAAGGGAGGAAATAGATGAATCTTATTAAAAAATTACTTTTTTGTTTTGCCCTTTTCATACTGTCAATAGGAATATGGAATATTTTTTATATTCAAGGAGAGAGAGGAGAAAATGGAAAAATAAAGATGATTTATATTGCAAAGGTTATTGATGAAGCCAATGATTTTTGGACGCAGCTTTTAGAAGGGGCTTATATGGCAGCAATGGAATATGAGGTAGATTTGGAAGTAGTGGCAGCAGACAAAGAAGATAATTATAAAGCTCAAAATAAGCTCATTGAGTGGGCTATCACTCAAAAGCCAGAAGTTATTTTGCTTTCGCCTTCCAGTTATACAGAGACGATACCAGCAGCAGAAAAAATTATAGAGGCGGGAATATGTCTTATTTTAATTGACTCGGCCATGGGGAAACAACTAGAAGAGTCCAAGATAGCAACAGACAATATAAAGGCAGGATTTATGGAAGGGGAATACTTGAAAAGCTTTATTAAAGAAGATTCTAAAATTATCATTATAGGACATGTGAAAGGAACGTCTACAGCTATTGAAAGGGAGAGGGGATTAAGACAGGCTCTTGGAGAAGATGAGGAGAAAATTGTGGATGTTGCATTTTGTGATTCAGAATATGAGAAGGCAGAGCAGATTATGGAAACGATGCTTGCCAAGCACAAAGATATAGACTTAGTGGCAGGATTAAATGAATATTCAGCGGTAGGGGCGGCAAGGGCAGTGAAAAAGGCAGGACTTTCTAGTCAGGTTCGGGTTGTGGGATTTGACAGTTCTTTAGAGGAAATTAGGCTTTTAGAAGAGGGAGTTTTGCAGGGAATCGTTGTACAAAAGCCTTTTAAAATGGGATATTTAGGGGTAAAGACAGGAGTGATGGCATTTCAGGGTGATAAGGTGCCAGAAAATATAGATTCTGGATTTGAACTTATCACAAAAGACAATATGTATGCAGAAAATATACAAGAATTAATTTTTCCCTTTAAAGAGGACTAAGGCAGTAATTTTTTCACCTTTTTTTAGAAGATATTCCATTTAGAATGAGAAAAGGAGTAAATATAATATATGTATGAATAGGGAAATGAAAAGTACAGATTGGAAGGTGAAAAGGTGGGGAATGTAATTTTGACAATGAAAGGGATTGATAAATCCTTTCCAGGAGTACACGCCTTAAAAGGGGTAGATCTTGAGATAAAAAAGGGAGAAGTTCATGCATTGATGGGCGAAAACGGTGCAGGAAAGTCTACATTAATGAAGGTGCTTACAGGTATTTATTCCAAAGATAAAGGCAGCATTCTTTATGAAGGCAGGGAGGTTGCTTTTGCCAATCCTAGAGAAGCACAGGAAGCAGGCATTTCTATTGTGCATCAGGAATTAAACATGATGAATCATTTGACCGTAGCCCAAAATATTTTTATTGGCAGAGAAATGATGAATGGAAAGATAATAAATGATAAGAAGATGGAGGAAGAATCAAGGAAGCTGTTTTGGAAATTAAATATAGAAATGGATCCAAGAGAAATAATGGGTAATCTTACAGTGGGACGTCAGCAAATGTGTGAAATTGCCAAGGCTATTTCCAGAGAGTGTAAAATGATTATCTTTGACGAACCAACGGCTGCTTTAACAGAAGCAGAAATTGAAGGTCTGTTTAAAATTATTCAAGATTTAAGAGAAAAGCAAATGGGCATTGTATACATTTCCCACCGTATGGATGAAATTAAAAAGATTACAGATCGTGTGACCATAATGAGGGATGGAGAATATGTAGGAACTTTAATAACCCAAAATTCTACTAAGGACGACATTATCCAGGGAATGGTAGGACGGGTTATCTACGAAGATCCAAAGGAGAAAAGTAATGTAGCTAAAGATGCTCCTGTTGTACTGAAGGTGGAAAACCTTTGTGCCGGAAAAATGGTGAAGGATGTGAGCTTTGAATTACATAAAGGGGAAATACTTGGTTTTTCTGGATTGATGGGAGCTGGCAGGACAGAGACGGCAAGAGCTTTGTTTGGCGCAGATAAGAAGGATGGGGGAAATATATATATTAATGGGAAGAAAGTGGAAATTAGAACGACAAAGGATGCAGTAAAAGCAGGAATAGGATATTTATCTGAGGACAGAAAACGATACGGACTAGTGGTGGAAAAAACAGTAGCGCAAAATTCCAGTATGGCAAATCTGGAAGCGTTTTCCAAAGGCTTTTTTATTGACAAAGGTAAGGAGACAAAAATAGCTTTGGAATATGTGAAAAAGCTAAAGACAAAAACACCAGGTGTAGACCAGCTTGTCGTAAATTTATCAGGAGGCAACCAGCAGAAGGTGGTTATTGCCAAATGGCTTATACGTAATTGTGATATTTTAATTTTTGATGAGCCTACGAGAGGAATTGACGTAGGAGCCAAAAGTGAAATTTATCATTTAATGAGCGAATTGGCTGCCCAGGGAAAGTCCATTATTATGATTTCCTCAGAAATGACAGAAATACTTCGTATGAGCGACCGGATTATTGTCATGTGTGAAGGGCGAAAAACCGGAGAAATTGCTATTGAAGAAGCCACCCAGGAAAATATTATGCATGCTGCTACAAAAAGAGATTAATTGGAGGGGAAAATGGAAGGATTGAAAAACAATCCAATCGTAAAAGCGATTGGCACACAAAGGCTCGTTGCGCTTATTGCGCTTATTGTCATCTATATTTCATTTGGTTTGTTAAATAATAAGTTTTTTTCCTATGCTACTATGGTGAATATTTTTGACGCTTCCTATTATATTGGATTTATGGCCATAGGGATTACGTTTGTCATTGCAACAGGAGGAATTGATCTTTCTATTGGAACGGTTCTTAGCTGTTCTGCATTGATGGCTGGATATTTGAATGTGTCTAAGGGACTGCCCATTGTGCCTACAATGATTCTTTGCATTATAATTGGCGCTCTTTTTGGCCTTATGAACGGGCTGATGGTGTCCAAAATGAAACTGCCGCCTTTTATTGCTACGTTAGGTTCCATGATGCTGTCCAAAGGATTAGGCGCTATTGTTACAATGTCCCAAAGCGTTACTTGGAAATCCAGTACATCAGACGAGGGATGGTATCGAAATATTTTTCGTATAAACAGCCAGGAAGGAGCCATTGTACCGACGGGATTTCTTTTATTGATTGTCTCTGCCATTATTATGGCTATTGTACTAAATAAAACTCGACCGGGCCGCTATATTTTAGCTCTTGGAAGCAATTTGGAAGCAACAAGGCTTTCAGGGGTAGATGTAGACAAATGGCAGACATTGGCTTATATATTTAGCGGGCTGTTTGCAGGTATTGCTGGTGTTTCCTATGCATCTATTTATCAAGTTATTTTACCAGGAGCTGGATCTGGATTTGAGATGGACGCTATTGCAGGAGTTGTTATTGGAGGAACGTCCATGAGCGGGGGGAACGGTACAATAGCAGGAACTATGATTGGCGTCTTTATTATTTCCGTGTTAAAAACAGGACTACCCTTTATTGGACTTAACACAGCCTGGCAGCAGGTTGCCACAGGGCTTGTACTTATAATAGCTGTATTTATAGATGTATGTAATAGAAGACGTAAAGGATGACAAATACTCAATGTATCTTTCCTGTATGAAAGGAATTTACATAGAAATTAAGAATAAAAGGAGGACTTATTTTATGAAAAGAAAAGTTTTAAGTGCAATTCTCTGTTTTTCCATGGCGGGTATGTTATTTGCCGGGTGTGGAAATAACCAGGCAGCGCCAGCAGCAACAGAACCAGCAGATGATGCAAATACCGAGGCAGAAGAGCCAGCGGCAGACGCACAGGCACAAGCACCTACAAAATCAGAGGACAATGAAGGGATGATGGTTTACCTTGTTTCAAAAGGATTCCAGCATCAATATTGGCAGGCAGTATGGCAGGGAGCGCAGGAAAAAGCAGAGGAACTGGGAGTAGAAGTGCAGATGCAAGGTCCAGATACAGAGTCTGATATTGCACAGCAGGTACAAATGTTAAATACAGCGATTCAGCTTCAGCCAGATGCTATTGGATTGGCTGCCTTAGATGTTTCCGCATTAAATGATGGAATTGCCCAAGCGCAAAGTGCAGGAATTCCTATCATAGGATTTGACTCTGGTGTTCCAGAAGCTCCAGAAGGAGCTGTATATGCCAATGCAGCAACAGATAACTATGCAGCTGGCGCATTAGCCGCAGAGGAGACATACAAATTAATAAAAGATACTATTGGAAGCGCACAAGGAAGTGCAAGAATTGGTGTAATGAACCAAGACGCCACAGCAGAGTCTATTATTAATAGAGGACTGGGATTTATAGATAAAATGGCTGAGTTAGTTATAGCTGACGGCAAAACTGTGAGCATTGTAGGAAATGAAAAATATGTCAATGATTCAATGGTGACGGATAAAGGAGAGGGAGGAGATGTGATTCTTGACGTAGCTGTTCCTTCTAAAGTAGAAGCTGCCCTTTCTTCAACAGATGCCCAGACATTGTTAAATAAAGAAGATATTATATGTATTTATGGATCCAATCAGTTTTCAGGAGAAGGGCTTGTCAATGGGGACGCTAATATAGGGAAACTTGGAAAAGATGTTGTGGGCATTGCCTTTGACTCTGGAACAGTAATTAAAGATGCAGTGAAATCTGGAAAGTTAGCTGGAGCGGTTACCCAGTCTCCTTTAGATATTGGACGTAAGACAGTAGAGCTGGCAGTAAAAGCTGCAAAGGGAGAATCGGTAGCTGATGTTGATACAGGTTGTCAATGGTTCACAGCAGAAAATATGGAAGATCCATCTATCGCTCCAAACCTTTATGATTAATGAAGTAACAGGCTGCCGCTGCCACTTGTGGCAGCTTGGCAGTTTTTACAACGAATGGAAATAAAAGGAGAAAAGAGTATGATTTCAGAATATGAAATAAAGAAACAGATATGTGATATAGGAAAGCGCATATACAATAAAGGAATGGTAGCAGCTAACGACGGAAATATATCTGTAAAAATAGGGGAGAATGAATACCTTTGCACACCTACTGGGGTAAGCAAAGGATTTATGACACCAGAATATATTTGTAAGGTTGACAAAAAGGGAAAGGTGGTTCAGGCAAATGGAACATTTAAGCCTTCGTCAGAGATTAAAATGCATATGAGAGTATATGAAGAAAGAGAGGATGTAAAAAGTGTTGTCCATGCTCATCCTATGTATGCTACTGGCTTTGCCATTGCAGGAATTCCACTGGATCAGCCCATCATGCCTGAGGCAATTATTGGACTAGGAGAAGTTCCCATTGCTCCTTATGGTACGCCTTCCACTATGGAAATTCCAGATGCAGTCTCAAAGTTTTTACAAGACTATGATGCAGTATTGCTGGAAAACCATGGAGCCTTGACCTATGGGGATTCTTTGCTGGGAGCCTATCATAAGATGGAGGCTGTTGAGTTTTACGCCCAGCTTCTATTTATTGCAAGACAAGTTGGAGGGCCAAAGGAGCTGCCAGAGGATGAAGTACGAAGGCTATGTAATATGCGGGCCGATTATGGACTGACTGGAAGGCATCCAGGAGAGGCAATGATGAAACATAAAAAGCATCATAAAGAAGAATCTGGGGAGTCAATCGTTTTAGAGATTACAAAGCGCATTATGGAAGAGATGAATCTAAAATAGGAGGGAATTTATGAAACCTGAGAAATATGAAATTCTCAAAAGTCCAAGAATTGACAGGCTTGTAGGAAAACTCTTCGAGAAAATGCCGGAGATTGAGGCAGATCGGGCAGTACTTATAACAGAATCTTATAAACGGACAGAGGGAGAGCCAATTATTGACAGAAGGGGAAAAGCTTTTGCTCATATTTTAAAAAATATACCTATTACTATTCGAGACGAGGAATTGATCGTTGGCAGTGCAACTATATCCCCAAGGGGATGCCAAGTTTTTCCAGAGTTTTCTTATTCCTGGCTGGAGGCAGAGTTTGACACAGTTGCTACAAGAGCGGCCGATCCTTTTTATATTTCAGAAGAGACAAAAGAGACGTTAAGAGAAGTATACCGCTATTGGGAAGGAAAGACGACAAGCGAATTGGCTGCGTCCTATATGATGCCAGAAACAAAAAGGGCGATAGAACATAATATTTTCACTCCAGGTAATTATTTTTACAATGGAGTAGGACATGTGACAGTGAATTATGGAAAAATATTAGAAATTGGATATGAGGGTCTGTTAGAGGAAGTAAAGAAAGAGATGGAGACATGCAAGGTGGGGGATGTGAACTTTGTAGAAAAAACCCACTTTCTAAATGCAGTATCGCAAAGCTTGGAAGCTGTAATGGAATATGGAAAAAGATATGCTGCACTGGCAAGGGAAATGGCTAAGACATGTTCCAATGGACAGAGAAAGGCAGAGCTGGAACAAATTGCAAAAAATTGTGAGAGAGTGCCAGCAAAAGGCGCAACATCCTTTTATGAAGCATGTCAGTCTTTTTGGTTCATTCAAATGCTTTTGCAGATGGAGTCCAGCGGTCATTCTATTTCCCCAGGACGGTTTGACCAATATATGTATCCTTACTATAAAAAAGATATAGAATCAGGAAGAATGACAAAAGAATTTGCCCAAGAGTTAATGGATTGCATTTGGGTGAAACTAAATGATCTCAATAAGGTAAGGGACGCTGCATCGGCAGAGGGTTTTGCTGGATATGGACTATTTCAGAACTTAATTGCCGCTGGGCAGGATAAGGATGGAATAGATGCGACCAATGAGCTTTCATTTATGTGCATAGAGGCTTCTATGCATGTAATGCTTCCTCAGCCTTCTCTTTCTGTGCGAGTATGGAACAAAACTCCTCATGAGTTTATGATGAAGGCAGTAAGTCTTACAAGAACAGGAATTGGGCTGCCAGCTTATTACAATGATGAAGTTATTATTCCTTCCCTTTTGAACAGAGGACTTACTCTGGAGGATGCCAGAGATTATAACATTATTGGCTGTGTGGAGCCTCAGAAGTCAGGAAAAACAGAAGGATGGCATGATGCAGCGTTTTTTAACATGTGCAGACCTTTGGAATTAGTGTTTTCCAATGGATATGATAAGGGCCAACGAGTAGGAATCGAAACAGGGGATGTGACAAAGATGGCAACCTTTGATGAGTTTTACGACGCTTACAAAGCCCAAATGAATTATTGCATTGATCTTTTGGTAAATGCTGACAATGCTATTGATGTAGCTCATAGGGAACGATGTCCTCTCCCTTATCTTTCATCTATGATAGAAGATTGTATTAAAAGAGGCAAAAGTGTACAGGAAGGGGGAGCCGTTTATAATTTCACAGGTCCTCAAGGGTTTGGCATTGCTAATATGGCAGATTCTTTATACGCAATAAAAACCTTGGTATTTGACGAGAAAAAAGTAACTATGGCAGAGTATAAACAGGCATTGGATGACAATTATGGAAGAGGCCTTAGTAGGGAAAAGACAGAAGAAATAACAAAGGAAGTTGTTCAAAAATTATTAAGCCAGGGGAAAAAGGTAAGTGAGAAAGAAATTGTCCAGATTGCTTCTATGGCAGCTTCTTACGGGACTTCAAAAGAACAAAAGGAAAAATATGATGCCTTATTAGAGTTAATTGAAAAAATTCCTAAATTTGGAAATGACTTAGAAGAAGTAGATGCTTTTGCAAGAGATGTTGCGTATACCTATACGAGACCACTGGAGACTTACCAAAATCCAAGGGGAGGATGGTATCAGGCTGGACTTTATCCTGTATCAGCCAACGTGCCTCTAGGAGCTCAGACAGGAGCCACTCCAGATGGGAGACTTGCAGGGGCGCCAGTGGCAGACGGAGTTTCTCCTTCAGCCGGGAAAGATGTATCTGGGCCAACGGCAGCAGCGAATTCAGTGGCAAAATTAGATCATGGAATTGCTTCCAACGGGACGCTTTTCAATCAGAAGTTCCATCCTTCGGCTCTTAGTGGAAGAGAGGGATTGGAAAATTTCACAGCCTTTATAAGGGGATACTTTGACCAGAAGGGAAGCCATATCCAGTTTAATGTTGTGAGCAGAGAAACCCTTCTAGAAGCCCAAAAACATCCAGAGCAATATAAAGCATTGGTTGTTAGAGTGGCCGGCTACAGTGCATTATTTACTTCTCTTTCCGCCTCATTGCAGGATGATATTATTAATAGGACAGAACAGGCAGGGCTATAGAGACAGGAAGGACAGTTTATGGGAATAGATTATTTAGGTGTAAGAGGCAGAATTTTTGATATACAAAAATTTTCCATCCATGACGGGCCAGGAATTCGTTCTATTGTATTTTTAAAAGGATGTATGTTTCGATGTCCTTGGTGCTGCAATCCTGAATCTCAAGAATTCCATATCCAGACAATGATGAGGGATAATCAAGAGAAGGTTATTGGAGAAGACGTAACGGTAGGCCAAGTTTTAAGAATGGTGGAACAGGATCGGGCTTATTACCGTAGAAGCAATGGAGGAATGACCCTTTCTGGAGGAGAATGTATGTGTCAGCCTGACTTTGCCTATGCTCTATTAAAGGAAGCCAGGGAAATAGGGCTGAAAACTGCTGTAGAGACAACAGGAGCAGTAAATGATGAGATAGTGGAACGGCTTCTGCCAGAAATCAATGATGTATTATTGGACATAAAACATATGAATCCAATAAAACATAAGGAATTTATAGGAAAAGATAATATCCTTGTCCTGGAAAATGCAAAGAAGATTGCAAAAAGCAAGGTAAGGCTTACAGTAAGAGTACCTGTTGTACCAACATTTAATGATGAGCCAGAGGAAATAAGAGATATTGTACAGTTTGTAAAGACTCTTCCTGGTGTGGAAAAGATACATCTTCTTCCTTATCACAGGTTAGGGAGGGATAAATATACAGCCTTGGGCAGAAGCTATTCCCTTGATCATATTGAGCCTTTATCGAATGAGAAGCGAAAGGAGCTGCTAAAAATTGTATCAGACAACGGTTTAAAAGGGCAGATTGGAGGGTAAAAAATGGATAAAACCTTCTCTTTGGAAGACAGGATGAGAATTATTCAGGAAATTGTGCCAGGGAGGCAGATTACCCTCGCCCATGTTATTGCAAATCCGGACAATGTGTTATTTGAAAGACTAAACTTGTCAAAGGGCAATGAAAAGGCCAGGGGGGCTATTGGAATCGTAACGATGAGTCCTGGAGAGATGTCTATTATTGGAGGGGATATTGCATTAAAAGCATCTGGAGTTGAAATTGGATTTATTGACCGGTTCAGCGGAACCCTTCTTATAACAGGAAATGTGTCTCAGGTGGAAGAAGCCCTGAAAGAATTAGTGGAATACTGCAAAAACACATTGGAATTTACAGTATGTGCAATTACAAGGACTTAAAAAGGATATAGGGCAGTAGAATGGAGGAAAAAATGCAAAGCGAATATGAAATAAAAAAACAAATATGTGATATTGGCAAAAGGATTTATAACAGAGGAATGGTGGCAGCTAATGATGGGAATATTTCTGTAAAAATCAATGAACATGAATTTCTATGTACGCCAACAGGAGTAAGCAAAGGATTTATGACTCCAGAATACATTTGCAAAGTGGATAAAGAGGGAAAAGTCATTCAGGCGAACAAAGGATTTAAGCCTTCTTCAGAAATGAAAATGCATATGAGAGTTTACAAAGAAAGGCCGGATGTAAAAAGTGTTGTTCATGCCCATCCTATGTACGCTACTGGCTATGCGATTGCAGGGAAGGCATTGACCCAGCCTATTATGCCAGAGGCAGTCATTACATTAGGCTGCGTTCCCGTTGCAAAATATGGAACTCCCTCAACCAATGAAATTCCAGACGCAGTGTCTGAATATTTAGAGTATTTTGACGCAGTATTATTGGAAAACCATGGAGCCCTTACTTATTCAGATTCCCTGTTATCTGCTTATATGAAAATGGAAACGGTAGAGTTTTATGCTCAGCTTCTCTATATTGCAGAACATTTGGGAGGCCCTAAGGAGTTGTCTGAGGAACAGGTGCAACGATTATATGAAATAAGAAAACAGCTAGGTATGACAGGAAAACACCCGGCAAATTTGTGTCCTAATACGAGAGAAGGAAAGAAGAGCTGCCATAATTGCAATTTTAGCAAAGGACATTGTTCAAAGGAGGGTGTTTCAGACCAATTAGTGTCCCAAATTACACAAAAAGTATTGGAACAATTACATCTGCCTTAATGTTTTTTAAGCAACATTAAAAGGAATGTTTGAAATAGACAGGGGTATAGGCATGAACAGGATGGAAGAAGAGGTAAAACAAATTGTTGAACATCTGATGGAACAGTGGAATCCAAGGAAAATAACTTTAGAAAAGGCGTTGACTCTTATGAATGCAGTGGAAGAAAAGGAAAACCAGACAGGAGCAAGATAGTTTATTAGCGGAATATGGAAGAAAGGTTTTTGAGGAGGTTATGATGTGGAAGTAAGGGAAGAAGAAATAAGACAAATGGTAAGAGAAGTAATGGCCCGAATGGAAAGGTTTCCTCAAAAAGAACAAGGTGGCATATTCCAAAACATGGAAGATGCTATTATGGCAGCAAAAAAGGCTCAGAACATTATGCAGAAAATGCCAATGGATTTTCGCGAAAAAATCATTTGTCATATTCGCAAAAAAACAAGAGAAGAGGGGGAGTTGCTGGCAAGAATGGGCGTAGAGGAGACGGGAATGGGAAATGTGGGAGACAAGACCTTAAAGCATTTACTTTTGGCAGATAAGACCCCGGGAACAGAGGCTATTACAACCAAAGCATGGTCTGGAGACAGAGGTTTGACATTAACAGAAAGGGGACCTTTTGGAGTGATTGGGGCAATTACTCCATGTACCAATCCTAGTGAGACAGTTTTATGTAATAGTATTGGCATGATTGCAGGAGGAAATACAGTTGTGTTCTGCCCTCATCCCCAGGCTGTCCAAGTGTCAAATTATGCGGTGCAGCTTGTGAATCAGGCCTCCATAGAAGTGGGAGGGCCGGAAAACATAGTTGTCTCCTTACATAACCCTACAATGGAAACAAGCAGCTATATGATGAAACACAAAGATATTCCCCTCATTGTAGCTACAGGAGGTCCATTAGTTGTAACAGCAGTGTTATCTTCAGGCAAAAGGGGGATTGGTGCAGGTGCGGGAAATCCACCTGTTCTCGTAGACGAGACGGCAGATATAAAAAAAGCAGCAATAGATATTATAAATGGATGTACCTTTGATAACAACCTCCCATGCATCGCTGAGAAAGAAGTCGTTGCCCTAGAGCAGATTACTGACGAGCTTATTTATTATATGAAAGAAAATGGAGGATTTTTTATCTCTAATGAAGAACTGGAGAGATTGACATCTTTGGTGATGACAAAAAAGGTACTAAACCGTTCATGTGTTGGGAGAGATGCAAAAACCTTATTGTCCATGATAGGAGTCAAGGCTCCAGAAGAAACAAGGTGTATTCTTTTTGAAGGCCCTAAGGAACATCCCCTCATTGCAGAAGAACTGATGATGCCTATTTTAGGAATTGTGCGGGCAAGAGATATAGAAGACGCTATTTGTCAGGCAGTATGGCTGGAACATGGAAATCGACATTCGGCACATATGCACTCTCGAAATGTAGAAAATCTAACTCGCTTTGGAAAAGCCATAGATACAGCGATTTTTGTAAAGAATGCCCCCTCATATGCAGCTCTAGGGTTTGGAGGTGAAGGCTTTTGTACCTTTACGATAGCCAGCAGAACGGGAGAAGGACTTACTTGTGCAAGTACGTTTACAAAAAGTAGAAGGTGCGTTATGGCAGACAGTTTGTGTATTCGATAGGAGAATAGGAGGGAGAGGGTCATGGAAATGAAAGAAGCCGATATTGAGAAAGTAGTACGGCAAGTGCTTCAAGGGATTATGTCTGATAATACACAAAGTAAATATGAGACTACCTGGAATATTCCAAAAACAAGTCGAGTAGCAATGCTTACTGGATTGGAACATTATGAGATACAGGAGTATCCGATTCCAGAATTAGGAGAAGAAGACATTTTAGTAAAAGTAGAAGGATGTGGCATATGTGGGACAGACGCCCACGAATTCAAAGGAGATCCCTTTGGGCTGATTCCGGTTGTGTTAGGACACGAAGGAACTGGAGAAATTGTGAAGATGGGGAAAAATGTAAAAACAGATAGTGCAGGCAAATCATTACAGGTAGGAGATAAAGTAGTATCCTGTATGATCTTCAAAGATAATCCAGATATTGCTATGTTTGACTTAAACAAACAAAATGTTGGAGGAGCAGACGTCTATGGACTTTTGCCAGACGATTCTATCCATCTTAATGGATGGTTTGCAGATTACATTGTTTTACGCAAAGGCTCCACCGTTTTTAATGTCAGTGATTTAGACTTATACTCCAGAATTTTAATTGAACCTTGCGCAGTGCTTGTACACGCAGCAGAGAGGGCAAAGACAACAGGTATTTTAAAGTTTAATTCTAAGGTTGTTGTGCAAGGCTGCGGCCCCATTGGTTTAATTTGCATAGCAGTTTTACGGACAATGGGAATAGAACATATTGTGGCTGTAGATGGGGAACAAAAACGCCTGCATTTTGCAAAAGAAATGGGAGCCGAGAGATTTGTAAACTTTCAAGACTTCCATGGAACAGAGGAATTAGCAGAGGGAGTGAAAGAAGCCTTTGACGGAAAACTGGCTGATTTTGGATTTCAATGCACAGGCTCTCCCATAGCCCATGGAAATATATACAAATTTATTCGCAATGGGGGAGGGTTATGTGAGCTGGGATTTTTTATTAATGGGGGAGATGCAAAAATCAATCCTCATTTTGATATTTGTTCAAAAGAGATTACCATTGTTGGATCCTGGGTATACACCTTGCGGGATTATGCTACAACCTTTGACTTTTTAAAAAGGGCAAAGGGGGTAGGTCTTCCTTTGGAGAAGCTCATTACCCATACATTTCCTTTAGAGAGGATAAATGAAGGACATAGAAGGAATTTAGCAATGGAAGGATTAAAAATTGCTATTGTGAATAAATGGTAAATTGGGAGGTAGAAGATGGCAAATGCAGTGGGGATGATAGAAGTATTTGGACTAACTGCTGCCTTCATGGCAGCAGATGCGGGATGCAAAGCTGCCAATGTAACCCTTGAGTATTTTGATAAAAATAAACCTGCCAATGCAGATACCCTTCCAGTTCCTCTTATTGTCATGGTGAAGTTTAGAGGAAGGGTGGAAGATGTAAGAACTGCCGTTTTGGCAGCAGAGAAAGCAGCAAAGAAAGTAACAGGAGTTGTCTCGAAACATGTAATAGCAAGACCCGAAAAAGAGATAGAAGGGATGCTAAAATTAAGCGCCTTTGATAAAAACTAATAAAATATGGGAGGTAACAATAATGGCACAAGAAGCATTAGGTATGATTGAAACAAGAGGTTTAGTAGCAGCGATTGAAGCAGCGGATGCAATGACAAAAGCGGCAGAGGTTACTCTGATTGGGACAGAGAAAATAGGCTCTGGACTTGTATCTGTCATGGTGAGAGGTGATGTGGGAGCAGTGAAAGCGGCAACAGAGGTAGGCGCTGAGGCGGCCTCCCGATTAGGGGAATTAGTGGCAGTACATGTTATTCCAAGACCTCATGGGGATGTGGAGAAGATTCTTCCTTCATTAAAGTAGAGGTTGTCCTAAAAAGCCTCATCAGAAAGGCGTGGATTTAAATGATGAAAGCATTGGGATTTTTAGAAATACCAAGTGTGACAGCTGCTTTTGGTGCCCTGGATATCATGTGTAAAACAGCGGATGTTACATTAGTAACATGGGAGCGTAAGCTGGGAGGGCGGTTAGTTACCTTGATTATAGAGGGAGATGTGGCAGCTGTTACAGCCGCCATTGAGGCGGCAGTTGCAAAAGCGATGAAGGAATGTGTCCATGGGGTCATTCCAAACCCTCATGAAGAAGTGAGAAGACTTGTTTATCTTAGCGCTAGCCGACGAAAAAAGTAAGGAATAAATAGGTGGTGGATTTGGGAATGGCAGAGATAAAGAAAAAAACAACAGATAAGAAAGAAAATGAAAATTTGGAAATAGAAGAAAGGGCAGTCAGGGAGGAAAAAAGAATGATACAGCAAGCATTAGGTATGATAGAGACAAGAGGATTCGTAGCAGCGATTGAAGCAGCAGATACAATGCTTAAAGCAGCAAATGTGGATTTGGTAGGAACAGAAAAAATAGGCTCTGGACTTGTATCTGTTATGGTAAGAGGAGATGTGGGAGCTGTAAAGTCGGCAGTGGAATCAGGAGCAAATGCAGCTTCCAGGTTAGGAGAGCTTGTAGCGACCCATGTCATTCCAAGACCTCACAATGACGTAGAAAAGATTCTCCCTATATTAAAATAAGAAAAGGCAGGTAAAAATGTGGAAGAGGAAACAAAGGAATACATTGCTAGGATTGTGACAGAAGTTCTTTGTAAAAAAGGCCATGACAAAAAGGCTTACATGGTTCCCATTGGAATATCTGCAAGACATGTCCACTTAACACAAGAACATGTTGAAATTTTATTTGGAAAAGGATATGAGCTCACAAAGAAAAAGGACTTAATGGGCGGTCAGTTTGCGGCAAATGAGCAGGTGACCATTGTTGGAACGAAGCTTCGGGCTATTGAAAATATACGAGTTCTAGGACCAGTGAGAAAACAATCCCAAGTAGAAATATCAAAAACAGATTCTTATAAATTAGGAATCGGTGTCCCGGTGAGAGAATCTGGAGATGTGGCAGGAGCGGCTCCCATAGCGTTGGTAGGTCCCAAAGGAACCGTTTATTTGCAGGAAGGATGTATGATTGCAAAGCGTCATGTCCATATGTCTCCTGAGGATGCCAAAGCCGCAGGACAGAAAGACAAAGACATTGTTTCTGTCAAGGTAGAAAACGAGAGAGGAACCATATTCAATCATGTGCAGATTCGAGTAGATGAAAGCTTTACACTAGAAATGCATATTGATGCAGACGAGGCCAATGGGGCAGGAATACAATCAGGAGATATGGGATACTTGATGCCAGTAGAGGGAAAGGAAGCCTAAGATTGGTTTTTGAGGATTGGGGGATTGGAATGTTGGTAGGAAAGGTCGTAGGGAGTCTTATAGCAACAAGAAAAAATGAAAACTTAATAGGCTGTAAATTTTTAGTAATAGAACCCTTTTTGAGAATGGAAGGAGACGGGGGAAGAATTGTGGCCATTGACAATGTTGGAGCTGGAATTGGTGAGGTTGTTCTTGTGACCAAGGGCAGCGCCGCAAGGATAGGGTGCGGAATGGAAAAAGTGCCTGTGGATGCGGCTGTCGTGGGAATTGTAGATGATGGCGGGGAACTGGAGTAGAAGCTTATGGAAATACAGGAATTAAAAAATATTATGCGAGAAAGCGGAATTGTAGGCGCAGGAGGGGCTGGTTTTCCTTCTTATGGGAAATTAGATAAAAGAATGGAAACAATTGTATTAAATTGTGCTGAATGTGAACCTCTTCTTCGGGTGCATAGGCAGCTCCTTAGAAAATATGCCTATGAAATTTTAGAGGCTTTGGACATAATTGCAGAGGCAGTGGAGGCTAAAAAGGTCATCATTGCCGTAAAAGGAGTATATAGAAAAACGATAGAAGCAGTGGAAAGGGCATTCACTGAGAAAAAACGTCTCTGTCCTATGGAAATAGGAGCCTTACCGGAAATATATCCAGCAGGAGATGAGGTCATTACCATATATGAGGTGACTGGAAAGGTAGTGCCTCCTGGCAAACTTCCCATTGACATTGGTATTGGGGTATTCAATGTAGAAACTATTTATAATGTATACAGAGCAGTTTTTGAAAAGCAGCCAGTTACTTATAAATATTTAACAATAGGCGGTGAGGTGAGGGAGCCAAAGACAATAAAAGCGCCTATTGGAATGAAGATAGAAGAGGCAGTGAAATTAGCTGGAGGCTCCCTTGTAGAAGAACCTGTCTATGTTCATGGAGGCCCTATGACAGGTCCTCTTGTATCTGGTGAAGAGGTCATTACAAAGACATCCAATGCTGTTTTAGTATTTCATAAAAACCATCTAGTTGTACAAAACAAAAAAAGGAAGAATTCCATAAGTATGAAAAGGGCTATGGCTTCTTGCTGCCAATGCCGTATGTGTACAGACTTATGCCCAAGAAACTTATTAGGTCATCCCATTGAACCCCATGAATTTATGAAAGCAGCTACAAGCGGGGTTACAAGAAATATAGAACCTTTTTTAAACACCTATTATTGTTCTCAGTGCGGCATATGTGAAATGTACGCATGTATGCAAAATTTAGCCCCAAAGAGCCTCATTGCCAGTTATAAAATGGGGCTTAGGGAAAAACAAGTAAAGCCTATGGAGAATCCTTCCTTTACAGATGTTCATCCAATGAGAAGAGAGAGAAAGGTTCCCATGAAAAGGTTAATTGCTAAGTTAGGATTGACTGCTTATGATAAAGAGGCCCCCCTTACAGAAGAGATGCCAATGGCTAGCTTTCTAAAAATACCATTAGGTCAGCATATTGGAGCTTTGGCAAAGCCAGAAGTAGCCAAAGGAGATAAGGTAGTAACTGGACAAAAAATTGCAGGCGCTATGGAAGATAAATTAAGCGTATCTTACCATGCTCCCATGAATGGAGAAGTATGGGAAGTAACAGAACATATCATTATGATAACAGAGAAGGTGCATGGATAAGAAAGGGGGCAGCCATGGGAAAAGCATTGGGAATGGTAGAGTATGTTACTGTTTCAACAGGAATACAGGCAGCAGATATCATTCTGAAGACAGCAAACGTAGAAATCATAGAAGCCCAGACTGTATGTCCGGGAAAATATATTGTACTTTTTTCAGGAGAGTTAAGTGCAGTCAAAGCCTCTATGGAAGCAGCCAAAGAAAAGTTTAGTATGCATTTGATTGACAGTTTTGTTTTAGGAAATCCCCATTCATCCATTTTTCCAGCTATTTATGGGTCCACTCCCATGGAAGATGTGAAGGCTCTTGGAGTACTGGAAACCTTTAGTGGAGCTGCCATGATTGTTGCTGCTGATGAGGCGGCAAAAACATCCCAGATAGAATTAATTGAATTAAGAATAGCAAGGGGGATGTGTGGAAAATCCTATCTCATGCTCACAGGAGAAGTGGCGGCAGTGGAAGCGGCTATTGAGAAGGCAAAAAAAGCAGCTGGTGAAAGGGGAATGCTTTTGGACAGCAGCATTATTGCAAATCCAGATGGCCAATTGTGGGACAGCATTTTGTAAGAAAGGAGAAGGGCATGGAAAAAAGAGTATTGGCATTTGACTTTGGCGCTTCTGGGGGAAGGGCAATGGCTGGCATTTACAATGGAGAAAAAATAGTATTAGAAGAACTCCACCGGTTTTCCAATGATCCAGTCACAGTTTGTGGGGTTATGTATTGGGACGTTCTAAGGCTATTTTATGAAATGAAGCAAGGTATTTTAAAAGGGAAGCAAAAGGGGGGATTTGAAAGCATTGGGATTGACACTTGGGGAGTAGATTTTGGTTTGTTAGATAAAAATGGGATTTTATTAGAGAATCCAGTGCATTACAGAGACAATCGCACAAAAGGCATGTTGGAAAAGAGCTTTGATTACATAGATAAAGAAAGATTTTATGAGATTACAGGAAATCAATTCATGGAAATAAACACAGCCTTTCAGCTTCTCTCCCTATCTCAAAATAGGCCAGAATTTCTTGAAAGAGGAGAAACCTTACTGCTCATGCCAGACTTATTTACATATATGCTGACAGGAGCAAAAGGTGCAGAATATTCCATTGCTTCCACAACGCAGCTTCTTGATGCCAGAAAAAGGAGTTGGTCATACCATGTGATTGAAAAACTAGGTCTTCCAACACATATTTTCCCTAATATTATACAAAGCGGTACAAAGATGGGGCCAGTAAGCAAAGAAATATGTCAGGAGCTAATGATTCATCCAGTAGAGGTAATTTCTGTAGCATCCCACGATACCCAGAGCGCTCTTTTAGCAGTAACAGCAAAGGAAAAAGACTTTCTCTTTATTAGCTGCGGCACCTGGTCTTTGCTTGGGACAGAACTAGAGGAACCCATTATTAATGAAAAGTCTCAAAAATATAACATCACCAATGAGGGGGGATGTGACAAAAAGGCTGTTTTCCTAAAAAATATGATTGGACTTTGGCTTATCCAAGAAAGCAGGAGACAATGGATAAGAGAAGGAAAGGAATACGGATTTGGGGATTTGGAGAAAATGGCAAAGGAGACAAAAAAATTATGTTCCTTTATTGACCCAGATGCGCCAGAGTTTATTCCCCAGGGAAATATACCAAAAAAGATCCAGGAATTTTGTAAAAAAACAAATCAGCCAGTTCCGGAAACGGTTGGTGAGATCGTACGGTGCATTAATGAAAGTTTAGCTTTAAAATATAGAATTGCTTTAGAGGAAATAGAGGAATGCACAGGAAAAAAATATAACACCATATACATGGTTGGAGGGGGAACCCAAAGTGAACTTCTTTGCCAGTGTACAGCCGATGCATGCAACAGAATGGTTGCAGCAGGTCCTATAGAGGCTACAGTACTTGGAAACCTTGCACTCCAGCTTGTGGCTTCTGGGGACATTGAAGATACAAAGGAAGCAAGGGAATTGATTGCCCGATCCCAGGAAATAAAAGTATATGAGCCTCATAGAGAAAAAGAATGGGAGGAGGCTTACGGAAAGTTTAAAAATCTTCTCATAGGATGGTAAATTTTTTTTAAAGGACTTCCTTGTTCAAAATATGAGAACAATACATACCAATTGTAAGTTCATGAAACTATAAAGTTATGTTGCTCTTTTTAGCTTGTTTTGGCATTTTAAAATATATGTCCTGAACAAGCTATTTTTTATAGATTTCCATATTCCTATGTATTTATGTAAAGTGAGGAAAAACTGAATTGTTTGGATGAGACAGAAGAAAGATTGACAATATAATATACAGGAAGGTAATGAAATTTTTTGTTACCTATGTTATAATCATATACAAATACAAAATTTAGAAAAATTAGGAGATTGATACAATGAGACAATGGAAAAAAATTACAGGAAGAACGGTTAAGACTCTATCTTTTCTTCTGGTAGTGCCTTTGATAGGGTGTAAAAATTCAGATGCCCAGACCGTAAAAGAGACGGAGGAAGAAAGTATTATGGCAGAAGTGGACTCATTGCCCCAGGAAGGGATTGCTGCAGGAAATGAGGGAAACATGAACATTGTAGATCAAGTGGAATCTGTTAAGCCTAATGAGGCAGATGACCAATTAGCCAAAGAGAAGGATTCAGAAAGTGAAGGAGAAGCAGCGCAACCACCAGAAGGATGGGAATTAGTCCTTGCCTCTGAAGATTGGGGACTTTCTTTTAAGGAGCAGGGCGTCCAGCCAGTAGGAAATGCGACAGCTTCGGATCTTGCATGGTATGATGCTTATTATGTGGGAGATGATAGTGAAAAGGTCATTTATCTCACTTTTGACTGTGGTTATGAAAATGGAAATACAGAACCGATTTTAGATGCTTTAAAGAAGCACAATGTAAAAGCGATGTTTTTTGTAGTAGGTCATTTTTTAGAGTCGGCTCCAGACATGGTAAAACGTATGGTCGAAGATGGGCATATGGTAGGCAACCATACGTATCACCACCTAGATATGCCCACGATATCAGATAAAGCAACCTTTCAAAAGGAGATGGACGATGTGGCAAATTTGTTTCAGGAGATAACAGGCACGAAGCTTTCTCCTTATTACCGTCCTCCTCAAGGAAAATGTAACACCCAAAACTTAAAGATGGCAAAAGAATTGGGATATTCTACTATTTTCTGGAGTCTTGCTTATGTAGATTGGAATACGGATAATCAGCCAAGTCATGAGGAAGCATTTAGCAAACTGACAGAGAGAATACATCCAGGGGCTGTTGTATTGCTTCATAACACATCAAAAACCAATGGTGAGATTTTGGACGAGCTTTTGACAAAATGGGAAGGAATGGGTTATCGTTTTGAACTTTTGCCAGAGCTTAAGGCCACTGGAAAGAAAACGAATTAAGCTTATTTCAGCGGGCAAGGACTCAAAGGGAGCTTTGCATTAGAAAGGAATGAGCAGGATAAAGACGAAAGGGGCATTTCCATCTTAGAGATAGGGAGATGCTCCTTTCACTTTCATAAGGATACAAACACCTTAATGGCTATAAGATATTCCGCTTTTTTTGATAATAGTATATTTTATAATGATGTTTATTATAAACCGATCCGATTCTTTTAAAACAAAGAAATAGAGTCGGGAACTTATATTTCCAATTTCTGACTCATGATTGCATTCCTGTCTGTATTGTCTGGTCTGCTTTTCATTTTTTACTTCATCAATAGGAAGGCCAACAAATTCACCAATCTTTTTAAGTGTTGTTATACCATCTGTCAGCATTTTTTTACCAGTACTTATTGTACCTTCTTTTATTCTCTCTTTTAAGGATTCTTTTTTCATATCTTTGTACATAATTAGAATGTCCTCCTTGTTTTCTCTAAAAAAGCTTACTTTATTTGCCAGTACTCCATAATACATATGGGATGCATGAGCACATGAAAAGTCACGCATAGCTTTCCTATTGGCGTATCAATAAGTACATTTATATATAATATGTGTAGGTTTGGATAAAGTCAGACAAGAAAATAGAAAGGAGATCGAGTGATTTCAATGATTATTAGAAAGTATGAACCTTCTGACTGTAAGGAGACAGCAGAGTTATTCTACCATACAGTACATACAGTAAATGCTAAAGATTATACAAAGAAGCAGCTTAATGCTTGGGCGGCGGTAAATATGGATATGAGAGAGTGGAACAGAACATTGTTAGAACATTTTAGTATGGCTGCTATAGAAAACAATAGGATTGTTGGTTTTGGAGATATAGATACAAGGGGATATTTGGATAGATTATATGTGCATAAAGATTATCAAAAACAAGGAGTTGCTACAGCTATTTGTAATGAATTAGAGCAGTTTATGAATAGAAACAAAATAATGACACAGGCTTCCATTACAGCAAAATCATTTTTTGAACAGAGGGGCTACCAGGTAGTGAGAAAGCAGGAGGTTATGAGAAATGGAATTTTTTTGACAAATTACTTAATGGAGAAAGAAATGCATTCCCCCTAAGAGAAAGCATGGAAGAAAAGAGAAAAGAATTACAAAGCCTTGGGCCACATATAATAGCAGTAATAATAGAATAATTACAGGAGACTAGAAATGAAAGAGAAGAAAAAATGGTTGAATATCATTGGCGGGAAGGTAAGG
The DNA here is from genome assembly GCA_910589265.1 of uncultured Lachnospiraceae bacterium. Classification (GTDB taxonomy): domain Bacteria; phylum Bacillota; class Clostridia; order Lachnospirales; family Lachnospiraceae; genus MGBC165282. The sequence continues at coordinate 23,750 of CAJUTQ010000055.1, read as the reverse complement.
CAGTCTGGAATTTTGTGGGCAGGAGTTCTAATGCTCATGTTAAGTGTCCTTCTTTATACGCCAGAAGTTATTAGTGTAAGCAACAGCGTAGATGGAAGGGAGTTACCCATTTATTGTGTGGACACAAATGAAAATAAGGTAGCCCTAAGCTTTGATGCAGCTTGGGGAAATGAAGATACAGGAAAAATTTTGGAGATATTAAGGAAGTATAATGTGAAAGTTACTTTTTTTATGACAGGAGGATGGGTATCCAAATACCCGGAAGATGTGAAGGCTATACTAGCAGATGGACATGACTTGGGAAATCATAGCGAAAACCATAAAAATATGTCCAAGATTTCCGATGAGGAATGTAAAGAGGAAATCATGTCCGTACATAACAAAGTAAAGGAACTCACAGGATATGATATGTTTTTATTCCGCCCTCCTTATGGAGATTATGACAATCATGTTATTACAAATGCAAAAAAATGTGGTTATTATACTATCCAGTGGGATGTGGATACAGTGGATACAACATGAAAAAGGGAGGAAGCCAGCATCCCTGCTGGCTGTATGAAAAAGAAGTTATCGAAAATACAATTTCTGTTATAAGGAAAGAATATGGAGATTTTATAGATAAAATGTAACAAATTTCAGACAAAATTGTAAAAACTATATTATATTAAAAAAGGGAGTTTTTCATGAAAGTAAAACATACTTTTTTACAGCATTGGGAAAAGGATGAAGATAGAGATAGAAGCAGAAAGAGAAAATATGAAGATTTAGTATGCGCCATCAAAAAGAAAAGGGAGGAGTCTGCGTGGGGGCAGAAGCAATCTATGCGAGACAATCAGTAGATAAGAAAGAATCTCTGTCTATCGAAGGACAAATAGAGCTATGCAAAAAAGAGTGTAAAAATAGAGAAGATGTATTTATCTATAAAGATAAAGGATATAGCGGCAAAAATACAAAAAGGCCAGGATTTAAAGAGATGATGGAGGATGTAACACAGGGGAAAATTGAAAAAATAATTGTTTATCGGTTGGATCGCCTTAGCCGTTCTATTGTGGACTTTGGACAAATTTGGAGTTTGCTAGAAAAAAATGGAGTAGAATTTGTATCTATAAACGAAAAATTTGATACATCCACTCCAATGGGTAGGGCCATGATTTACATTATAATGGTATTTGCACAGCTGGAGAGGGAGACAATCGGGGAGCGAGTACGAGATAATTATTATACAAGAATTCAAAAAGGCCACTGGCCAGGAGGGATAGCCCCTTATGGATTTTGCAATATTCAAAAAATAGATGAAACAGGAAGGCAGGTTCCTTCTCTAAAACAAGTAAAAGAAATAGAAATTGTAAAATGGATTTTTCAAGAATATGAGAAAGAACATGCTTCTCTTGGAAAAATAGCAGGAAGTTTGACACAAGCAGGAGTTGCCTGTAAAAAGAGATGGGGGTGGGATAATGTTGCTTTGTCCAGAATACTTCACTCTCCTGTTTATGTAAAGGCAGATGAGAAAATCTATGAATATTTTAAAGAAAAGGGAAACTATGTATTTTCTAATACAATGGAAGAGTTTGACGGAAAGAGAGCAGCCCATATTGTGGGGAAGGGAAAAGAAGGTCAGGTATTATCCCTGACAAATTTTGAGGGAACAATCCCATCGAATCAGTGGCTGAACTGCCAAAGAAAATTGGAGAAAAACAAACAAATAGGCAATTCTGGGAAGGGAAAATATACTTTTTTGTCAGGTCTTATAAAATGTGGAAAATGCGGGTATAGTTTAAACGTTCGATGGAGCAGTAAAAAATTATATTTGGGGTGCAGTGGGCATACTAATTTACATATTTGTGATGTAAAGAAGATTTCCTTTTCCATTGAAGAGCTGGAAGAGGTGGTAAGAAGAGAAATGGAACTTGTATTTGAACAATGTCAGAAGAGCTATCTTAGGAAAAGAGAGGGGAAGAATACGATAGCAGACTTAGAGAAAAAAATAGCAGTTCTAGTGCATAAGCTGGCAGAGACATCAGGAGTTAGCAGTTATTATATTAAGAAAGAAATAGAAAAAATGGATGAGGAGAAAAAGGAATTGCTCAATAAAAAAGAAAAAGTACAAAAGGGAAGTTCCTTTTTTTCTTTCCATCAATTAAACTTTGAAGAGAAAAAGCAAGCAGTTTATACATTTATTGATAAAATATTCGTGACGGATTTTGAAATAGAAATTGTGTGGAAGGGGTAAAGTGTTATATAATAAAAAATATACTCGTAATGGATGGAGGAAATCATTTATGGATCAAACACTAAAGGAGAAAATCTTAAAGCTGTTTCAAGATAATGAAGATATTTGTATAGATTATTCTTTATTTTTAGACAGCAAAGCAGACACAGAATTTGTAGGGTGTACTGGAAAAGAGAAGAAAAAGTACTGGGATATTTTTCAGCATATGGAACAAAAAGACCCTGGGACAAAGATTGTTATTCATATATATGACGAGGAAGACGGAAGGTGGTTTGCAGACGACGCTTATTTGGAGACCAGCTTGTCAGAAGAAGACTTGAAGGGGATTTTTGAGGAGTTTAATAAGCAATATGAGGAGTACTTATCTCCCAGCCAGCTCCACTGTGTAAAAGAAGAGGAGAGGGATTATTATATGAAGGGGTATTATGTTGGAGACAATGGAGAGAATCAGAGATTGTCAGAATATTTAAAAGGAGAATGCCTTGTTTTTTATTGCTGGTGGGATTGACTATCGGTGTTTTAAGATGTATACAATGTGGATTCCTTAGACTGGAAAGACTATGGGGTGGATTCCATCGTTAATACGGTATGTAACCATAAACATTTAGGAAATGGCTCAATTATCCTTTGCCACAATGGAGCCAAATTTACAGCTCAGGCATTAGAGTCTATCATTACAGGGCTTCAGGAGAAGGGGTACCAGCTTGTGCCTATTTCTCAGATTATTTATAAAGAGAATTACCACATGGATCATGAGGGACGTCAGGTGAAAAATATTTGATACCTGAAAAATTAGATTGTCTCGAAAAAGAGATAATAGTATAATGGGATAAGGGTCTTGCCTAGAGAGGCATAGAAAGAGGACTAATAAGCATAAAAGAGCTCTGGATAATAAAGAGAATACATAGAAGGGAAGGGAAAAGATGGACGAAAGAAGAAGGAGAAGAAGACTTCAAAAAGCAAGAAAAAAGAGAAAACAGAAGCTCATTTTATTTTCTACAGTGGCCTGTCTGCTTCTGGGGACGGCAGTCCTTGTGGTAAGCTGTCGTACAACAGAATCCGCCTTGGATAATGACAGGCCCAAGAGCGTACCAGAGGCTGCTAATGCAACCCAAAACGCTGTGAATAAGGATACAGAGGGACAAGGTGAGAACAGTACGTCTGCTATGAATCCTGTATCAGCTACTTCTCCTTTAACCTCTCCTGTAGAAGAAGGAGATAACCAGGATGCAGAGGGACAGAATACAAACGTAGTAAGCCCTGCTGTTTTTCCAGAGGTAGTGGGAGGAAATTATACAGTAAATGGAAGGGAGCTTCCCATTTACTGTGTGGAGACAGAGGAGAAAAAAGTAGCTTTAAGTTTTAACGCAGCTTGGGGAAATGAGGATATAAATCAAATTTTAGATATATTAAGAAAGTATAATTTAAAAGTGACTTTTTTCATGACAGGGGGCTGGGTATCGGATTTTCCAGAGGATGTGAAGGCCCTTTTGGCAGAGGGACATGAGTTGGGAAACCATGGTGAAAATCATAAAAACATGTCCCAGCTTTCTGATGCAGAAATTAAAGAAGAGGTAATGGCTGTACATAACAGAGTAAAGGAATTGACAGGATTTGATATGCGCTTATTCCGTCCTCCTTCCGGAGACTACGATAGTGAAGTTGTCACAAATGCAAAGGAATGCGGCTATTATACAATTCAGTGGGACGTAGATTCTCTAGACTGGAAAAATTATGGGGTGGATTCTATTATTGACACAGTATGCAATCACAAAAGTTTAGGAAACGGATCCATTATTCTCTGCCATAATGGCACCCAATATACAGCATTGGCTTTAGAGTCTATCATTATAGGGCTTCAGGAAAAGGGATATGAGATTGTACCTATTTCTGAGCTTATTATGAAAGAGAATTTCCATTTAAATGCAATAGGACGTCAAATAAAAGACTCTTAAATTAGGGGAAGATAAGTTGATAATTTTTAAGTAAAGGTAGGGAAAGGAAAAATGGCAGGAGAAAAGAGAAAAAGCCATATAATGGGGAGAAAAAAACAACATAGAAAAATTAGAGGGAAAATTACAAATAATGTAATTTTATTATTAGTATTAGCCTGTGTTTTATTAGGCACTTCCACATGTATAATGAATTATCGGACAGCAATGGACACATTGACAGACAGTATGACAGAGATAGTGGATGTAGCCTCCACAAGAGTTACAAAAGAATTAGAGCAATATATAGATGCTGCGGCAGATCTGGGCACTATGGTTAGGATAGCCGATGAAAACGTATCCTTAGAGGAAAAGGAAGCTCTCATTATAGACATGAAAGAGACTTATGGCTATGTAGGCGGGGACATTATAGACAGGAATGGAAACATGCTTCTCTCAGGAATGAGTGCAGCAGACAAAATATATTTTCAGGAAGCATTAAAGGGAAACCAGTATATTAGTAATCCCCAAGTAAGCCAGAGCTCAGGAGAGCTCGTTGTGATTACATCAGCTCCTATTTGGAAAGATGCAAAAATAGATTCAGAAATCATAGGAGTTGTGGCCATAGCAGTGCCTGTAGAGGTGTTAAGCAATATTACAGATTCCATCCGTATTGGGGAGTGGGGAAGCTCATTTATATTAGATTCCAATAGTATCACTATTGCCCATGATGATCGGACGTTAGTAGGGGTGGAAAATATACAGGAAAAGGCAAAGACAGACAAAAGTTTAGGAAATATTGCAAAGATGCATAAAAGAATGACTATGGGAGAGACAGGGGTTGTCTCTTATAGATATGGGGGAATTGGCAAAATTGCAGCTTTTACTCCTATTGATAAGACGCCAGGATGGAGTGTGGCCACAACGGCAAGAAGATTTGAGTTCATGACAAATTTTTATGTCTCTCTCATGATTACCATAGTATCGGTTATACTGTTTATTATTATTGGAGTTCGTCTTGCTGCAAAGCTTGGAAAGTCTATTGCGGATCCTATTGAAATGTGTGTAGATAGACTTCAGGCATTGGCAGAGGGAGATTTAACAACAGAAGTAGAGATTTTCCACACAGGAGATGAAACAGAGACATTGTCCAGAGCCCTAGATACAACGGTTCGACAGTTAAAAGAAGCTATTGGAGATGTGGATTTTCATTTAGCAGCTATTTCTGAAGGAGATTTGAGAAAGGAAGTGACAAAAGACTATCAGGGCGATTTGGTAGCTTTAAAATCTTCCATGACAAAAATTACAAGCTCCTTAAGTGATGTGTTAGGGGAAATAGAAGATTCTTCTGGGACTGTTATGCAAGGCTCCCAAAATTTATCCAATGCATCCCAGTCTTTAGCAGACGGAGCAACGGATCAGGCAAGTTCTGTTCAGGAGTTAACAGCAACGATTAATTCTATTGAAGAGCAACTTCAGGGAACAGAAAGAAACACAGGAATAGCTCAAAAGAAGGTTCATTATGTAATGGAGGAAATTACAAGAAGTAAGGAGCAGATGGATGAATTAAGCAAGGCAATGGACTCTATTGAAAAGACATCATCGGATATTGAAAATATTATTCATACGATTACCAATATATCGGAACAGACAAATCTTCTAGCTCTCAACGCTTCGATTGAAGCTGCCCGGGCAGGAGAGGCGGGAAAAGGATTTGCGGTTGTTGCAAATGAAGTAGGTTCCCTTGCAGCAAGCAGTGCAGATGCTGCCAAAAATACAGCAGAACTCATTCAAAGCTCCCTTATGGCAGTAAAAAATGGGACAAAATTAACAGGAGGCACAGTAGAAACATTGCAAAATGTTGTGTCTGGAGCAGTAGAGGTTGAAGAAATTATAAAACATATTACAATGGCAAGCAGGGATCAGACAAAGGCAATTGCCCAAGTTTCCAAAGCCATTGAACAAATTTCGAGTATTGTGGAGAGTAATGCAGCAGCAGCGCAAGAATGTGCAGCTTCTAGTGAACAGCTGTCAGCAGAAGCAATAAACTTAAATAATCAAGTTGGCAAGTTCCAGGTAAAGAACTGATAAAGGAGAGTGCTTTATGGGAAAGAAAGTATTAGTGACAGGGGCGGATGGATTTATCGGAAGCCATTTAACAGAGACTTTATTGGAGGCTGGATATGATGTAAAGGCATTTGTTTATTATAATTCGTTTAACCGCTGGGGATGGCTTGACTCTTTTCCAATTGAAAAGCTACAAGAAATTGAAATCGTCACAGGAGATATCAGAGACCCTAATGGGGTCTCTGAAGCTATGGCTGGAACAGATATGGTGTTCCATTTGGCAGCCTTAGTAGCAATTCCTTTCAGTTATCATTCACCAGATTCTTATGTGGATACAAACATAAAGGGAACGTTAAATGTACTTCAGGCAGGGAGAAGGTTGGAAACCGAGAGAATTATTATTACTTCCACATCAGAAGTTTATGGAAGCGCACAGTATACCCCCATTGATGAGAGCCATCCCTTTCAGGGACAATCTCCCTATTCTGCTACGAAAATAGGGGCTGACAGACTGGCGGAAAGTTTTTATCGTAGTTTTGGGATGCCCATATCCATTGTGCGTCCTTTTAACACATATGGACCAAGGCAGTCTGCCAGAGCAGTAATTCCTACAATTATTTCTCAGCTCCTCTCTGGAAAAAAGGAAATTAAGCTAGGTTCTTTATCTCCTACAAGAGATTTTAATTATGTAAAGGACACAGCAGAAGGATTTTTAGCAATTGCTCAGTCAGAAAACACCATTGGAGAAGAAATTAATATTGCAACCCAACAGGAAATTTCTGTTGGAGAACTGGCAGAAGAAATTATTTCCCAAATTAATCCAGAGGCGAAAATCATATGTGAAAAAAAACGTCTGCGTCCAGAGAAGAGTGAGGTGAGCAGACTTCTTGGAGCGAATGGAAAAATTAAGGAGCTGACAGGATGGAGTCCCCAATATTCTTTACAAAAAGGGATAAGGGAAACAATTCAATGGATGGAGCAGAATATGGAAGCCTATAAAGCAGATATATACAACGTTTAACAGCTAAAAAGTAGAAGGAAAGCCAAAGAGATTCGGAATTTTTTTGCTCTAAATGGAGAACGACAAAATCAGAAAGGCAAGAGTATCATGATGAATAAAAAAACGGATGCAGATGTATCAAAGTTTATTATCTCTGGCACAATGACAGTAATGGAGGCATTAAAAAGGATTGACCTAAATGGTCATGGCGTTGTTTTTATTTATGAAGACGGTAAAATGACAGGGGTCGTTTCAGATGGAGACATACGAAGACATATATTAAAAAATGGAAACTTGAATATAGAGGTGAAAAAAATTGCAAATGCCGCTCCTCAGTTTATACGTCATGGAAGCAATGTAAATGTGCAGGAATATATTAGGCAAAATCGAATAACAGCACTGCCCGTTTTAGATGATAAGGGAAAAATTGTAAGGATTGAGTTTGATAATAGAGGAAAAATTTATCGTCATTTGGATATTCATGTTCCTGTTGTCATTATGGCGGGAGGGAAGGGGACGAGACTTGCCCCTTTTACGAATATATTGCCAAAACCATTAATTCCAATTGGAGATAAGACAATAACAGAACATATTATCGACCGTTTTCAAAGGTTTGGCTGTCATCAATTTTATATGATTGTAAATTACAGGAAAAATTTTATCAAAACCTATTTTACGGAGCAAGAAAACTCCCCAGACCTATTTTTTATAGAAGAACTTAAATTTCAGGGAACTGGAGGAGGAATAAAACTGCTGGAAGGAAAAATAAAGGAGACCTTTTTCTTGACAAATTGCGACATTTTAGTAGATGAAGATTACTCTTCCATTTTAGATTATCATAAAGAAAAGAAAAATTGGATTACATTGGTTTGCGCCACAAAAAATATAGAAATTCCATATGGTACAGTTCAAGTTTCCCATGAGGGCAGGGTGACAGGCTTTCAAGAAAAGCCAAGCTTTCATTTTCTTACAAATACTGGATTTTATGTAATAGAACCAGAGTTTTTAAATTTGATTAATAAAAACGAAAGGATAGACATGACAGATTTAATCCAAAAGTGCATAGATCAAGGAAAGCCAGTAGGGGTATATCCTATCACAGAAAACAGCTGGATGGACATGGGACAGCTTAAGGAGCTGGAAAATATGAGAATTCGCCTTGGATATATGGATTAAATGCTAGAAGAAAGGACATGGTGATGAAGTTGAAAATAGGCTATTTTGCAGATGGACCTTGGGCCCATGAGGCATTGAAAAGGCTAAAAGACGATAGGGACATGGAAGTATTGTTTATTTGCGTCAGATATGACAAGAGGGACGAAGTTCTTGTAAAATATGCGCAAGAATATGGAATTGATCTCCTTATGGATCCCAATATAAACTCAGAGGAATTTTTGAAAAAATTAATGGAATACAAGGCAGATTTATTTGTGTCCATGTCTTTTAATCAAATTTTCAAGGAAAGAATAATAAAAATGCCCCCAAAGGGGATTATAAACTGTCATGCAGGCAAACTGCCTTTTTACAGGGGGAGGAATGTGCTCAACTGGGTTCTTATCAATGATGAAAAAGAATTTGGCATTACAGTCCACTATGTGGATACTGGCATTGACACAGGGGATATTCTTTTACAGGAAACTTACCCCATTACAGATGAGGACAATTATGGGACACTGTTAGAAAGAGCTTATACAGGCTGCGCAGATGTTCTATATAGGGCAATACGGATGCTGATCGAAGGCAATGGAAAGGTTACCCCCCAGGATAGTATTGATAAGGTAGGACTCTATTGTGGAATGAGAATAGAAGGAGACGAGATGATAGATTGGAGCTTATCAAGCAGAGAAGTTTTTAACTTTGTAAGAGCAATTTGTCTGCCAGGACCTGAGGCCAGAACCTTTTTAAAAGGGAAAGAAATGAAAATTAACAAGGTGAAGATGGTAGAAGGGGCAAGGCCTTATCAATGCATTTGCGGTATGGTTGTTGGAAAAACGGACAGGGGATTTTATGTAAAAACAGGGGATACTATGGTAGAAGTTACAGAATATTCTTATGAGGGCAGGGTTCTTATTGGAAGCAGACTGTGTCAGAATGGAGGAGCGAAATGAAGGTAGCCTTTGGAAGTACTATTTATAAAGAAGGATTACAGTATGCAGAGGAATTTTCAGCTTCTATTAATGCTCAGACATATAAAGATTTTGACGTACTCCTCATCAATGATAATTTGACAGAAGTGGAAGGGGAAAGTATCTGCCATAAGTTTCATAATCCATCTTTTCTCATACCTAGCAAGGGACACACGATTTTTGAGACAAGAACCTTTCTTTTAGAAGAAGCTAGGAGAAGAGGATATGAACTTTTAGTCATTGGAGATTTTGATGATTGTTTTTCAGAAGAAAGAATAGAGAATATTGTAAAGGCAGTTTGTCCTCAATATACATTTTATTACCATGATTTAAGGGATTTTTCAGGAAACCTCCAATTTAAAACAATGCCTCCTACAACAGAAGATGTTTCTATGATTCTGGAATACAACTACCTGGGTATGGGAAATACAGCCATATGTGTTCAACAATTACAAGAAGACTTTTTGAAAACCATCTACGAGGGAAATACCAAAGTTTTTGATTGGTATTTGTATACAAGAATTTTGGCAGAGGGACATAAGGGTAAATTTGTGCCCCAAACAAACACCTATTATCGACTTCATGAAAGAAATCTAGCTGGCTCTATTGCTGAGACAAAAGAGAGCATTCAAAAAGAGATACAGGTGAAACTAGAGCATTATGGTCTTTTGGAAAAGAGGATGCCAGAATTAAAAGATTGGATAGAAGGGTATAAAATGTTAGAGGAACGATTTCAAAAGGGGATTTCCATAAGTACCACAACGATGAGAAAGGGCTATTGGTGGGAACTGCTTGAAAATCCAAAAAAGGGAGAAAAGTGAGGAAGAGATGTTCGAATATGAAAATTTAAAGGGCTGTGTAAAGCCTTATATTATTGCTGAGCTTGGATCGAACCACAACGGAGACATGGAATTGGCAAAGAATATGATCGCAAAGGCAAAAGAATGTGGAGCAGACTGTATTAAACTTCAATCTTGGACAAAAGATGTATTATTTTCCAGAAAAGTATATGAAGATAATTATTTCCTGAAAGACGATTACAGAAACAGGACGGATTACACTCTTGAGGAAATTGTAGAGAAGTTTAGTATTGACCAGGAAGATCATTATTGTCTGTGGAAATACTGCAAAGAAATAGGAATAGATTTTAACTCCACCCCTTTTAATGAGGAGGAGACAGATCTTTTGGTGGACGAATTGGACGTCCCTTTTATAAAAATTGCATCCATGGATTTAAATAATCTTCCCTTTTTGCGCTATGTAGCAAAAAAGGGGAAGCCTGTTGTACTCAGTACAGGACTATGCGGCTTATCAGACATTAACGATGCAGTTTTATGTTTGGAGGAAAATGGATGCCATCAAATTATCCTCCTTCACTGTGTTTCCATATACCCTCCTAAAGATGATCAGGTAAATTTAAATAATATGGACATGCTAAGAGATAATTTCGGTTATCCGGTGGGCTATTCAGATCATACCTTTGGTACTGTGGCTCCTATTCTTTCCGTTGCAAAGGGGGCATGCGTCATTGAAAAGCATTTTACACTGGACAAGGAAATGTTTGGGTGGGATCATAAAATTTCAGCAGATCCAAGGGAATTGAAAGAAATAGTAAATCAAGTTTCCATAGCTTATAAAATGTTAGGATCTTACCGAAGAATTGTGAACGAAAGCCAGGAAAGAAAGGACGCTTTTCAGAGGAGTATTATTGCTGCAAAGGAAATAAAAAAAGGTCAGGTAATTAAAAAGGAGGATTTGACCTTTAAACGTCCAGGAACAGGAATTCCCCCAAAATATGTGGATTTTATTATTGGAAAAGAAGCAAAAAGGGATATTCCTTATGATTCCATAGTGAAAATGGAGGATTTTTGACTTATGCTATGTCTCATACCTGCAAGAGGAGGTTCCAAAGAACTTCCTGGGAAAAACTGTAAAATATTAAGAGGAAAGCCCTTAATTGCCTATACTATTGAAGCGGCGAAAAGGGCCAAAAGTTTATCAAGAGTGATTGTGACAACAGATAGCAGGGAAATTGCAGAGATTGCCAGAGAATATGGGGCGGAAACCCCTTTTTTACGTCCTGCTCATTTAGCAAAAGACAATTCCATGGCAATGGATGCCTATATTCATGCTATAGAATTTTTAGAAAAAGAGGAAGGAATTCAAACGGAAAAATTTGTAGTGCTTCTTCCGACAGCTCCATTGAGGGATGAAAAGGATATTGACGAAGCAGTGGAAATTTTTAAAAAGCAAAGGGCAGATGCATTAGTATCGGTAAAGGTAGCAGACATCCCTCCCAGCTTGTATTTTAGAATGAATGCTATGGGAAGAATTTTCAATGGAGGTTTTGGATCTGCAAAGCCAGTAGACAACCGTCAGATGGAGGAGACCTTTTACATTCCAAACGGAGCCATTTATATTTTAGACTATAGATGGCTGAAGGAAAAAAGAACCTACTATTCCGATAATACAATTCCTTATATTATGCCAAAGGAAAAATCTGTAGACGTAGATGACGCTATTGATTTTTCCTTTGTTGAATTTTTAATGGAAGGACATGGGGAAAAGGTAGATGAGAGAGCTAATGAATAATAATTTGGTTTGGCCCAGTAAAACGTTTTAATATTGGAATATCAAGTTCTAAAACCCAGTCTTCAAAAGTGCGGATATTCACAGCATTATTATCATATTCTTCCTTAGAGCAATCTAACAATGCATACCGAGGCGTTGTTAGCTGCAAGATCAAGTTACTGGATATGCCTGCAATATACCCATGGTGGGGAATTTGAAGAAAGTCTACATTCCAGTAAGGACTTGTGTCCCCCCAGTACTGGCGCATAAGGGCGATGGAATAGTCTGTCATATCCCCAGTGATGAGGAAAGTAAAACCTTTAATATCAAAATGAAGGACAAGACAATTCCCATTTACATCATAGTGCTCAGGCTGAAAGCTCATGAGACATCGGATATCAATATCTTCAATAGTTAGCTGGTCGCCTATATTTAATGGGACAAATAAACTTCTAGGGTCAGAAGACCTAAGGCTCTCAAAGGAATCGAATAAAGAAGCGTTATTTAAGATGTTTAAGTCTTTTCCTTCTCCTTCCTCATGGAAAAATTCTGGGGTAAAAGGGTCATAGTAGATAGTATCAATGGTAATTCCCCCATAATCTTCTTGAGAAAGAATATCAACAAGAGCACCTACATGATCAAAATGGGGATGGGTGACGAACCAGCTGTGGACCTTTCCCCCATGTTCTTTGATAAAATCCAGGACATAGTAGCTTTCCCCTTCATAGCCTCCGTCAATAATAATGAGGCTTTGATCAGGCAGTAAAATTCCATAGAAGCAGCCGCCAGCATTGCCTGTCATAGGCATTTGATAGAAAGTATAGTAGGAACCGTCTTCTTGTAAAGTGGCAGCAACAACAACAGAGCCATCTTCAGTAGTTGTCTGAAGAAAGGTTTTGGAATGTTCCTTTAATATTTGATCCAAATCTTCTAGTTTTTTCCTTGACTCCTTCACTTGAGAGAGGAGAAACCCATTTATAAGGATGCTGAATCCCAAAAAAAGGAGAAACAAATCAAGAAGAAGATAAGCCCTTTTTTTAGTTAAAAGAGGAGGTTCTTTATTTTTGTCAGACAATGGTCCAATATGTTTCTTCATAGTGAATACTCCCTTCTATATAAGATTTTATTCTAAAAATACTATGGACACTTGTGCAAAAGCTATTATGTCTCTAAGGCGAACGCACTGGGCGCAGCAAAGTGTGTAAGCCCTTTATGAGTGAGGGGATGGGGAGCTGACGTGGGCTTGCCCACTTTGTTCTGGAGAAAGAAAGATGGATGGGTATTTGTTACGTAGTTCGTGGCTGAACTTTGTGGCCCCTTTGAGGTTTAAATGGTTGGTATCCCCAAAAAATTCATTGTCGTAACGGGGGACATAGGGATTCAGTGTAATAGAAGGATATTCTTCCTGAATGGATTTCATATAATGGACATATCCGTCATAATAGGAGGGAGTTAAGAAATCATAGGAGCCAGCGTTCATAGGAGCCTGTTCTACAATGACTTCAATCTGATGCTCCATACATAAATCAAGAAGCTTATGATAATAGTAATCAACAAGGGGGGACTTCTGGAAAGATTTGTAGGATACTTCATAGTTAAACAGGTCATTGCCAGGATCTGTCCCATAGAGCATATGTCCTCTGGATTCATTGAGCTCTTTATATTTTTCCATATTGGCCCTGCGGTTGCCAATAAATCCTGCATTATGCATAAATAGTAAGTAGCGAGTTGGAAAGCGGGTTTTATAAAAGAAATAATCTTTCACATAAAAGCCGGAACAAACCGTTGGATCATGAAAACGGGCAGCATGATAATAAACTTGTGCCAATTCCTTAAAATCCAAGTAATTATATAAAAGAGTTTGATTCCAGTTATCAATTTCTGTAACGTGTTTTGGAGCAAAAATAAGGAAAGCATAACTTGGAGCCTGATGATTTTCCAAATATTTTGTTAATGTATAAAACATTTCAATACTTGTAGCTCCTCCTACAGACATATTGTAGGTATGGGGAGAAAGTTCATCAGGAATAAGACCAGCCTTGGAACGGGAGTCACCAATAATGAGAATATCATAGGCAGTTCCCTTTTTTGCGAAGTCTAGCTGCTGCACCCAAGCAGGATACTCAATTTCCATATAATTCATGGGAAAGAGGGAAGCATAAAGCATAAGAACCCAAAGGGGAAGCAGAAAGAAAAAAATTTGAATAAGATGTTTTCCTATGGATTTCTTCACGAGAATTCTCCTTATATTTCTATTGAAAAGGAATCATTACTTTCGTAATAATATATTTCTTTGAATACGGCTCATTATACTATAGAAGAGAAAGATATGTCAACGGACGAGAAAGGAAGAGAAAAGGATGTCAATAACTATAGAGTTTTTTTTAGAGGAAATAACAAAGAAACTGGATGTTGGATTTTTTACAGGAGTTCCCGATTCCCAGTTAAAAGCTTTATGTGATACATTGTACGCAGAGTATGGGGTAGGGGACCGGCATATTGTGGCAGCGAACGAAGGGGCGGCTGTAGGACTTGGAGCAGGACATTTTCTAGCTACAGGGGCGCCTGCCCTTATATATATGCAAAACAGTGGTATGGGAAATGCGTTAAATCCCATGGTATCTTTAATGGACGAGAAAGTGTATAAAATTCCTGCCCTATATGTCATTGGATTTCGTGGAGAGCCTGGAGAAAAAGATGAACCTCAACATATTTTTCAAGGAGAAATTACCAAACCTCTGCTAAAGCTTTTGAAAATCCCTTATTTTATTTTGAGTAAAGATACAACAAAAGAAGAATTTTCCCAATGGATAGAAGAAGGAAGGGAGATCATAAAGGAAGGAAGAAGTATAGCTTTTCTTGTCAAAAAAGGGGGCCTTCATGGACAGAAAAAGGGGGGTTATGGAAATCCATATAAAATGACAAGGGAAGAGGCTATTGAAATAATGATTAAGGAAGGGGGGAGGAAGGATATTTTTGTATCCACAACAGGAAAGGCGTCCAGAGAGCTTTATGAAATAAGAGAAAAGATAAAGGAAGGACATGAAAAAGATTTTCTCACAGTTGGTTCTATGGGACATGCCTCTATGATTGCCCTTGGCATTGCTATGGAGAAAAAAGAAAGGACTGTTTGGTGTTTAGACGGAGATGGGGCAGCCCTTATGCATTTAGGAAGTATGGCTGTGGCAGCAGCTCAAAGATGCACGAATTTGATTCATGTTGTTCTAAATAATAAGGCTCATGAGACAGTAGGAGGAATGCCTGTGAATCATGGAAGTCTAGACTTTAAAAAAATAGGAGAGGCAGCAGGGTATGAGCATTCCTTTCAAGTAAGAGGGAAGGAGGAGCTTATGACATGGCTGAGAAAGAGGGAGGAGTACAAGGGAACAAAACTTATAGAAATTATGGTAGCTCTGGGGGCTAGAGAAGATTTGGGGCGACCAGTGGCAACTCCTCAGGAAAATAAGGGGGCATTTATGGATTTTATAAAAAAAGGGTGATCCTTTCTAAGATCACCTCTTTGGATTCCTATTGGAATCCACATTTTAAATGCCAAAGAGAGCGGCAATCTGGGGAGTAACAATCCCATCAGCGGGTAAACCATTTGCCTGTTGAAATTGAGAGAGAGCCTGAGCTGTCAAAGGGTCAAATATGCCAGTGGGAGTTCCACATGGAAAGCCAAGGGCGTTAAGAGAAGATTGAAGCTTTACAACGGATTCTGGGGCAAGCTGTATAGAGGCTTGATTTGCCAATGCAGCTGCAGCATTCTGCTTTGCCTGAAAGAGGGCTTGCCCAGCCAGAAGAGCTTCTGTCTGTTTTCCTAAATAGCTTTGCTGTGTTTTTGATGAAATATAAGGAACAGCAATAAGAGCTTGCTGCTGTAAGGCAACCTTTTGCTGTTGAGCTATGGATTGATAGTCAATTCCTGACAAAATAGGGTAAGTAGAGGAGGAGGGAGCTGTTGTTGTATTAGAACCATAAGGACAGATTCCTCCTGGATGAAGATGGGCAGGATAATCATGATGGTAATAATACCCATTTTCATGGATATAATCATGATGACCATTTGTTCCCCCTCCATGATGGCCATAGGCAAAGACAGGAACGGATAAAACTATGGTGAAAAGAGAGACGCCTGTCAGACAGGCTGCTATAGTTTTTTTAATTTTTCTCATAAGAAAAGCAACCTCCATTCTTTTACAATTTCCTTTATTTTATATATAGTTTATCATATATTTGTCGAAATTCAAAGTATTTTGTTGGAAGACAATGACTTTTGAAAAATCATATTTACAAAAAAGAGGAAGTATAGTATAGTGTTGTGAAATGAAAGAAATTCGTTTTAATTATAGAGAAAGGATGTGAAGGAAGATGTTCTGGCGAGAAAAGGATATTCCCTTTAAGGGGCTTTACCGACAGGAATTTGAGCATGATAATTGTGGAATTGGTGCAGTTGTCAATATGAAAGGCAAAAAAAGCAGGGCAACTGTGGAAAATGCATTGAAAATTGTAGAAAATTTAGAGCATAGAGCTGGCAAAGATGCCGAAGGCAAGACAGGAGACGGAGTTGGAATTCTAGTACAGATTCCCCATAAATTCTTTCAAAAAGCTGTCGAACCTCTTGGCATTTTTTTATTGGAAGAAAGAGATTATGGAATTGGCATGTTTTTTTTCCCCCAAGATGAGCTGAAAAGAAATCAGGCAAAGAAAATGTTTGAGATTATTGTAAAAAAGGAGGGATTGTCCTTTTTGGGATGGAGAGATGTGCCCACGGTTCCTGAGGTTTTGGGACAAAAGGCAGTCCAGTGCATGCCCTATTTTATGCAGGCCTTTATTCAACGTCCGCCAGATGTGGAAAAGGGCTTGGATTTTGACAGAAAGCTTTATATTGTAAGGCGTATTTTTGAACAAAGTGCAGATGACAGCTATGTAGTTTCTTGTTCCAGCAGGACGATTGTTTATAAGGGAATGTTCCTTGTAGGACAGCTGCGTACTTTTTTCCCAGATCTTCAAAGTCTTGCATTTGAGTCGGCGATTGCTATGGTACATTCCCGCTTTTCTACAAATACGAATCCAAGCTGGGAGCGGGCTCATCCTAACCGATTTATTGTCCATAATGGAGAGATCAATACAATTCGAGGAAATGCAGACAAGATGCTGGCAAGAGAGGAGACAATGGAGTCTGAACATTTAAAGGGACAGCTTCATAAGGTACTTCCAGTTATCCATGCTTCTGGTTCAGATTCTGCTATGTTAGACAATACATTGGAATTTTTAGTTATGAGCGGGATGGAGCTTCCCCTGGCAGTCATGATTGCTATTCCAGAGCCATGGGCAAATGATCACGCCATGTCCCAGAAAAAAAAGGACTTTTATCAATATTATGCTACCATGATGGAGCCTTGGGACGGTCCTGCTTCTATTTTATTCAGTGATGGGGATGTGATGGGAGCTGTTTTAGACCGCAATGGTCTTCGTCCTTCCAGATATTACATTACAGAAGATGATCATTTAATTCTTTCTTCGGAAGTAGGCGTCTTAGAGATAGACCCAAGGAAGGTCTTAGTAAAAGAAAGGCTGAGACCAGGCAAAATGCTTCTTGTAGATACAGTAAAAGGAGAAGTTATTGATGACGAGAAGTTAAAAGAAACCTATGGGGCAAAGGAGCCTTATGGGGAGTGGCTGGATAGAAACTTAGTCTCTTTAAAGGAGTTAAAAATCCCTAATGAGAGGGTACCAGAGTTTTCCCATGAAGAGAGGCAAAAAATGCAAAAAGCCTTTGGCTACACATACGAAGAAGTAAAAACGACAATACTTCCTATGGCAAAAAATGGCGCTGAAGCCATTGCAGCCATGGGAGTTGACAGTCCTTTGCCAGTGCTATCCAAAAGCTATCATCCATTATTTCACTACTTTAAGCAGCTTTTTGCACAGGTCACCAATCCGCCCATTGATGCAATCCGAGAGGAAATTGTCACCTCCACAACGGTTTATATGGGGACAGAGGGAAATATATTAAAGGCGGATGCAAAAAACTGTAATGTTCTTCGGGTAGATAATCCCATTTTAACAAACACAGATTTGCTAAAAATCAAAAGCATGAAGGCAAAGGGCTTTCAAGTGGAAGTTGTTCCTATTACCTATTATAAAAACACAAGTTTAGAAAAAGCGATTGAGCGTCTTTGCGTAGAAACAGACAGGGCATACAGAGATGGGGGAAATATCATGATTCTCTCAGATAGGGGAGTAGACGAAAATCATGTAGCCATCCCTTCATTATTGGCTGTATCAGCTTTAAACCGCCATCTTGTCAACACGAAGAAGAGAACAAGTGTTGCTTTAATTTTGGAATCCGGGGAGCCTAGGGATGTACATCATTTTGCTACCCTTCTTGGCTATGGAGCCTGCGCTATCAATCCATACTTAGCCCAGGAGACGATCAAAGAATTAATTGATAATCAGATGCTTCATAAAGATTATTATGCAGCAGTGGACGATTATAATCATGCAATTCTCCATGGAATTGTGAAAATTGCTTCCAAAATGGGAATATCTACAATACAGTCTTATCAAGGCTCTCAAATTTTTGAGGCCATAGGAATTGATTATCATGTCATTGATAAGTATTTTACAAATACTGTATGCAGAGTAGGGGGAATTACATTAGAAGATATGGGCAGACAGGTAAACGAGCTTCATAATAAAGCCTTTGATCCTTTAGGTCTTGCCAACGATCTTACTTTAGACAGTATAGGGCGGCACAAAATGAGAAGCGGAGGAGAGGAACATTTGTACAACCCAGCAACCATTCACTTGCTCCAGCAGTCTACAAAAACAGGAGATTATTCTTTGTTTAAACAGTACACAGCCTTGCTCAATGAGGAGATGTCCATTAAAAATTTAAGGGGGTTGATGGATTTTAAATATCCGAAACATGGAATTCCTTTAGAAGAAGTAGAGAGCGCTGCTTCTATTGTAAAGAGATTCAAGACAGGAGCGATGTCCTATGGATCCATTTCCAAGGAGGCTCATGAGACATTAGCCATTGCCATGAACAGGCTCCAAGGGAAATCCAACAGTGGAGAGGGAGGAGAAAGCCTAGACAGGATGATGGACCAGGGAGGAGAAAACAGATGCTCGGCTATTAAACAAGTTGCATCAGGCCGCTTTGGAGTAACAAGTCGTTACTTAGTCAGTGCAAAAGAAATACAAATTAAAATGGCTCAGGGAGCAAAACCAGGAGAGGGAGGACATCTTCCAGGTGGGAAGGTATACCCTTGGATAGCAAAAACAAGACATTCCACCCCAGGAGTCGGTCTCATATCCCCGCCCCCGCACCATGATATTTATTCCATTGAAGATTTGGCTCAGCTCATCTATGATCTGAAAAATGCCAATAAAGAGGCAAGAATATCCGTAAAACTTGTGTCAGAGGCAGGAGTAGGAACAGTAGCAGCGGGTGTGGCAAAGGCTGGGGCTCAGGTCATTCTTGTGTCTGGGTACGATGGAGGAACAGGAGCAGCGCCGAAAACTTCTATACACAATGCAGGGCTTCCTTGGGAGCTGGGACTTGCGGAAACCCATCAGACATTAATACGAAATGGACTGAGAAATAAGGTACGCATTGAAACAGATGGAAAGCTCATGAGCGGAAGAGACGTGGCCATTGCGGCTATTTTAGGGGCAGAGGAGTTTGGATTTGCCACAGCGCCTCTTGTAACAATGGGATGTCTGATGATGAGAGTTTGTGATTTAGATACCTGTCCTGTAGGAATTGCCACCCAAAATCCTAAACTTCGGGAAAGATTTAAGGGTAAACCAGAATATGTAGTAAACTTTATGAACTTTATTGCAGAAGAATTAAGGGAATATATGGCCAAACTAGGAGTAAAAACTGTGGATGAACTAGTGGGAAGAACAGAGCTTCTAAGAGTAAGAGAGAATCTTGGGGAGCAATATAGAAAAATTGATTTGAGGAATATTCTGGATAATCCTTATGAGGGGACGAAACAAAAGGTAATTTTTGATCCAAAACAGGCATACAACTTTGAGCTGGAAAAGACCTTGGATGAGAAGGTGCTTTTAAAGGAGCTGAAAAAATCCATAGAGTGGGGACAAAAGAAAAGGCTGGAAGTGGAAGTGAAAAATACCGACAGGACTTTTGGAACCATTGTTGGTTCAGAAATTACAAAGTGTTTAGGAGATTCAGTGGAAGACGACAGCTATCATATAGTATGCCATGGCTCAGGAGGCCAAAGTTTTGGAGCTTTCATTCCAAAAGGGTTGACTTTGGAACTATCAGGAGACAGCAACGATTATTTTGGAAAAGGCTTATCAGGAGGCAAGCTTATTGTTTATCCTCCAAAAGAAAGCAGATTTGCCCATGAAGAAAATATTATTATTGGAAATGTGGCAATGTACGGGGCAACAAGAGGGAAGGTTTATATTAATGGTGTGGCAGGAGAGAGATTTTGCGTGAGAAATTCTGGAGCCAGTGCGGTAGTGGAAGGAGTGGGAGACCACGGCTGTGAATATATGACAGGAGGACGGGTTGTGATTCTTGGGAAAACAGGGAAGAACTTTGCCGCTGGAATGAGTGGGGGCATTGCCTATGTTTTGGACGAGGAAAATATGTTATATACAAGGTTGAATAAAGAAATGGCCGCTTCCTATGAAATCACTTCCAAGTATGACGTTCTGGAATTAAAAGAAATGATAAAAGAGCATGTTACCTATACTAACTCGGAAAAAGGAAAGGAAATTCTACATCACTTTGGAGAATATCTGCCGAAATTCAAAAAAATAATCCCCTATGATTATGAGCGTATGCTGAAAAATATTGCTCAGATGGAAGAAAAAGGATTCAGTGCAAAGCAAGCCCAGATTGAAGCGTTTTATGCAATGGAAAAGAAATAGGAGGAAGGAACATGGGAAAGCCAACAGGATTTTTGGAATACGAAAGAGAAAATGGAGGCTCAACGCCCCCGAAAGAAAGAATACAAAACTTTTGTGAATTTCATACTCACCTTTCCAGGGAAAAACAACAGCTTCAAGGAGCCAGGTGCATGGAGTGCGGAGTGCCCTTTTGTCAGTCTGGAATGAACTTAATGGGAATGACCTCAGGATGTCCCCTTCATAATTTAATACCAGAGTGGAATGACTTAGTATATAGGGGAAACTGGGAGGAAGCCTATGGACGTCTAAAGAAAACAAATAACTTTCCAGAGTTTACAGGAAGAGTATGCCCAGCCCTTTGTGAGGAAGCTTGTACATGCGGTTTAAACGGAGATCCAGTGGCCGCAAAGGAGAATGAATTTGCTATTGCAGAATATGCCTTTGAAAATGGGTATGAAAAAGCCAATCCTCCAAAGGTAAGAACAGGAAAAAAGATAGCTGTTGTAGGCTCAGGTCCGTCAGGGCTTGCGGCGGCGGATCAGCTAAATAAAAGGGGACATTTTGTAACAGTATTTGAACGTTCCGACAGGGCAGGAGGTTTGCTCATGTATGGAATTCCCAATATGAAGCTGGAGAAAAAAGTTATTTTGCGACGACTGGAAATAATGAAAGAAGAAGGGGTTATTTTTGAGACAGGGGCAGATATTGGGACAAGAGATAAGGCAAAAAAACTGTTAGAGGAATTTGATCGGATTATTTTAGCTTGTGGCGCATCTAATCCAAGGGACATAAAAGCTCAGGGGAGGGATGCCAAAGGTATTTATTTTGCCGTAGACTTTCTAACCCAGACAACGAAAAGCCTTCTGGACTCCCAGCTAAAAGATGGAAAATTCCTATCTGCCAAAGGAAAGAATGTGGTCATTATTGGGGGAGGAGATACAGGCAACGACTGTGTGGGTACTTCTATCCGCCATGGGTGTAAGGGAGTAGTTCAGATTGAAATGATGCCAAAGCCTCCAAAAGAGAGGGCTTTGGATAATCCATGGCCCCAATGGCCAAAAGTATGTAAAACGGATTACGGACAGGAGGAGGCTATTGCCCAATTTGGACAGGATCCTAGAATTTATGAGTCTACAGTGAAAGAATTTATAAAGGATAAAGAAGGAAAGGTAAAGGCAGTAAAAATCGTCAAAGTGGCATGGAGAAAGAATGAAAAGACAGGAAACATGGAGATACAAGAAGAGCCAGGAACAGAGAAAGTATTGGATTGTGACCTTGTTCTCATAGCCGCAGGATTTCAAGGGAGTCAAAAATATGTGACAGATGCTTTTCAGGTACAGGTAAACGAAAGAACAAATGTGGAAACAAAGCCGGGAAAATATAAGACAAATGTGGATAGAGTATTTACTGCTGGAGATATGCACAGAGGACAGTCTTTAGTCGTATGGGCTATTAGAGAGGGGAGAGAAGCAGCAAAGGAAGTGGACGAAAGCCTGATGGGCTATACAAACTTGGAAAATCAATAAAAAGGATAGAAAACCTTGTAGTTGTTTAAGCAATTGGAGGGTTTTCTTTTTTATTTCATAGGGTGCGCCCAGCTAAGGGCTTGAAATACAGTGAGTGGAAGTCCTACGGTGTAAGGTACAAGCTATACCGCATCAAGCAAGTCTTGGGTGGACAGCAGTGATGCTGCTTGTAAGCGTAGACAGCGAGAATGCAGGACATAGCCGCATATAGCTTCGACATGAAAATGGGAAGGCAGAAGTGCTCCTATACACTGAAGGCAATACAGCTGTAGTCGTTAAGAGCGAGAATGTAGCTGTTTCCCCGGGGGTTTCACACATAAAATTATGTTTGTGCTGCCAAATACTAACCAAACGTGATTTTTTTATCCAATTACAGCAGCAGAATATAATATATATTTTTCGTAGAGTTTTCAATCGGCTTCTCCTGTGCTGATTTTTCCGTTTCCTTCCGGCTTGCACGGTGCGGATAGTCCTGACTTTCGTATGTGATTTTCCTCCGCATCGGAGCCGGAATCGGACAAAACGGATGCAAAAAGACAGGAAGCCGTTTTAAGATTTCCTGTCTTGGTGTTCCGCTTTGTTGGTGCGGCGGTTATTTCGCACCAATATGACTATAATCTATTCGTAATATTATTTATTCACAACTTGACTCTCTTCAACCGTCACATACAAGCCAGACTTTTGCGCTTTTGCAACCTCTATCTCCATCACACAGAAGTTTGTCTTAATCTGCAACACGATGGAACCGTCAGGTTTTGTGATCATCCGTGATTCTTCCTCATCTGCTCCATCATTCGTGGAAGTTTCAAAGGATTCGACAAACGCATCTTCGTCAATCTTCCCCGCAAAGAAATCCTGCCAAAAATCCTCATCTGCCGTAAAACGCAGATTCCCATCCAGTGGAAACCTCTGCAAAAAGGCTCCAACTTTTTCATACTGCCCCTATGTTCTGGTAAACGAAAGTTGTAAGAGTTGGTTGGAATAAAGTATAAGAAAAATGAACAAAGGAGGAACCAGCAGCATGGCCAAAGCCTATAACGAAGAATTCAAAAAGCAATTAGTAAAAGAGAATATCCAAGGGAAAAGGTATCCTACTCTAGAAAAAGAGGAGGGGGTTGCCAAGTCAACTCTTTTTGGATGGGTAAAAAAAGATAGCGAAGAATGCCAAATCTCACAACCACATACTACAAATTTCCCTGTCATCCCCCAAAAAGAAATCCCGGATCTTCACAAAAGAATCGCAGAACTGGAAAAGGAGAACCTTTTCCTAAAAAGAAGCCCATAGCCAACAAAGTTGGCATGGCATTCTTTGCAAGGGAAGCAGATGAGTGGTGTATCGCTTCATCGATCAATATAAAACGATTTTGGGGCTGCGTAGGCTTCTTAGAAAGTTCCAAATTTCTC
>CAJUTQ010000054.1 GCA_910589265.1 uncultured Lachnospiraceae bacterium | reverse complement strand
TTTGCCAGTTTCACGGCCTGGATTTTGAAATCCATGTCGTATTTCCTTTGTTTTTTTGCCATTGTAGTTGCCTCCTTATTTCTCTTTGATTATACATCAAATCCTTGAGTATAAAATGACAACTAAAATGATACAACATCACACTGACAGGGTGTATTACTCCCACCTTGAGCTTGACACAGAATACAAACTGGTGTCTAAACTTATAGACAAAGAGACAGGGGAAGTTGTCGTGGATGACAAAGGTCTTTTGCAAGAGATGGAAACCTCTTTCTCCACCAGGGAGAACGCCTCCCAGGAGAAGTATGTCATGGGATTGCAGAAACAAAGGGAGAAAGAAAATGGCATTAAAGACACAAAGACACCCTTCCATAATAAAAGCACAATCAGCAATGCCAAAAACCTGCCCCAAAATGCCAAAAATATCTGTCCCACTGCCAAAAATTAAATTTTTGGCATTCTCCATATAATCCCTGAACCCCTTTATTTCTGGGCATTTCAGCCACTTCAATCATCAGGCATGTGCCAAAAACACTGCCAAAAATATCCCCATCCTGCCAAAAACTAAATTTTTGGCACTTTCTCTTCTATTTTTGGCACTTACTAAATCACTTTTGCCAACTGAAATCTCTTTCACTCCACTCCTCCTCCCCCCAGAATTCCCCTCTCCAAAATCTGCCAAAAATTCCTCCATTCTGCCAAAAACTAAATTTTTGGCATTCCCACAACAATTTTTAGTGCAAAACTCCCAACATTTTAATATATTACACCCATATTTTTATTCATATCAAACAAATTCCATCTGCCAAAAACACCATTTTCAAAAAATACTATGTCATGGCAGAAGCTCTATATCCCCATGGCAGATTTTAGCCTATCCTCTCCCCCTTCTTCTTCCTCCCTCTCTTTTTCCCAGAATAATATCATAAAACTCCCTCCCCACATCCCCCTCATATCTCCTTCTTCTCTCCCTCCTTCTCCTCTCTCTTTTTCCCTCTCCAAAAACAGAATAAATCCCCCAGAACCCCCAGTCTTTCCAATGGAATGGAAGAAAAAAAAGAAAAAGAAGAATAGCTGCCTTGCCTTGAGCATGAGATTTTTAAGACAAGCTTAGGGGAATGGAAGGAAAGAAAAAAGGAAGAAAGAAAGGAAGAAAAGAATCCTCTTTTCCCTCCCCAGAATGGTTACTTTCCTCTCTCCAGGGAAAAGAAAGAAATCCCCAGAATCCCAGTGTTTCCAAGGGATTAGGAGGAAGGAAGAAAGGGAAAAGGAAGAAGAAAGGGATGGCTTTAGGATAAGATTTTTAAGAGGGATTCAGGGGAAAAAGGATGGAGGAAAGGAAGGAAGAAAGCTCTTTTTCAGTCCTTCAGGGACTTCTTTTCCCTCTCCAGAAAAAGAAAGAAATCCAGTGGTTTCAAGGGAAGGAGAAGGGAAAGAAGGAAGAGAAAAAAGAGGAAGTGCTTGGCTTGGAGGATGGGATATTTAGGGGCAGGTAAAAGGAATGGGAGGAAGGAAGAAAAGAAGGAAGAAGACCTTGCAAGAGAGGCTGTAAATTTTTCTGTGTCTATAGATGAAAAATCCTTCTGGTAAAATCCAGATATGTACAATACTGTGTCGAATCTTGAGATTGATTTTGTTGTCGATTTATCTTACTGATTATAGTATTACCAATCTGCACACCT
>CAJUTQ010000053.1 GCA_910589265.1 uncultured Lachnospiraceae bacterium | reverse complement strand
GCCGCCCAAGGTTACGATACCTCTCAATTAGTTAAATGCAACGATAACTAATCTCAAAACAGAACATACATTTGTTTTTAGGGAGTTATAAGACTTCTTAGTGAAGTGCGCCCCAAAATCCACTTTTTCTTTCACCCTTATACCTCCTTTAGTAGGTTTTGTTGTGGTGACTTAATTCTACCAAACGGCTATAGACCATGTCTATTTTTATGAAATTTATTTGCGAAATTTATTATACGTCATCTCTCAAATTTTTATTTTACCCTTATTATACTTCAACTTTTAATATTTTCATACATAAAGTTCAAAAAAAGAACCTATGAGCATTTACCCATAGATTCTTTTCGTTTCGTTATAAAATTTGCCGCAAAGTTCACTAACGCATCTGTTTTGCCACTTCCTCTGCAAAATTCTCCTCTTTCTTTTCAATACCTTCTCCAGTCTCAAAGCGAATAAACTGTTGAATCGTAACTGGACTTCCTACTTCTTTAGAAACTTTATCTAAGTACTTTTCTACTGTTAGATCTCCATCTTTTACATATGCCTGATCTAAGAGACAGATCTCTTTTAATTCTTTATTGAGGCGACCAATAATCATTTTTTCAATAATATTATCTGGTTTGTTTGGATTCTCATTTTTTGCCTGCTCTAACAAAATTGTTTTTTCATGCTCCTTATATTCCTCTGATACGTCTTTGGAAGAAATGTATTTAGGAGATAAAGCGGCAATCTGCATAGCAACATTCACCAAAGCTTCTTTGACTAGGTCATTGACAACACTTGTATTTGCCTCCACTAACACACCTATTCTTCCTCCGCCATGAAGATAGGATACGACACATCCATTCTTAGCCTCTATCTTTTTAAATCTTCTAATATTTAAATTCTCACCAATGATGGCCACTTTTTCTGTCAGTGCATCTTTTACTGTTTTGCCAGAATCTAACATCCATGGTTCCCCTAAAAATGAATCCAAATCTTGTGCTGATGATAATACAGCCTGCTCTGCTACTGCTGTTACATAAGACTGAAACTCTTCGTTTTTGGCCACAAAGTCTGTCTCAGAGTTTACTTCCACAATGGCCGCCCTTTTGTCTTCTTTTACAACCGTTTTTACAAGTCCTTCTGCTGCAATTCTACCCGCTTTCTTTTCAGCCTTTGCCTGTCCATTTTTCCTTAAATAGTCTACTGCTGCCTCCATGTCTCCATTTGTCTCATTCAAGGCTTTCTTACAGTCCATCATGCCTGCACCAGTCATTTCCCTTAATTCTTTTACCATTGCCGCCGTAATAGCCATTTTTGATTTTCCTCCTGATATTCCATTATGCTTCTACCATTTCGTTCACTGCTTCCATTTCCTCTTCGCCTGAAGCTTCTCCCTGATTTGCCTCCACAACAGCATCGGCCATCTTTGCAACAATTAACTTTACTGCCCGGATTGCATCATCATTTCCTGGAATTACATAATTCAATTCTTCTGGATCGCAATTCGTATCTGCAATTCCAATCAAGGGAATTCCTAATGTATGAGCCTCCTGTATACAGATTCTCTCTTTTTTTGGATCTACAACAAATATAGCGTCTGGAATCCTTTTCATATTCTTGATTCCACCTAAGTTTCTCTCTAATTTTTCCCACTCTTTTTTTAATGCAATGACTTCTTTTTTAGGAAGAACATCAAAGGTTCCGTCCTCCGCCATTTTTTCGATAGCTTTTAACCGATCAATTCTACTGCGGATTGTCTTAAAGTTTGTGAGCATTCCTCCAAGCCAGCGTTCATTTACATAGAACATCCCACATCTTTCCGCCTCTGTTTTCACTGCATCCTGGGCCTGTTTCTTTGTTCCTACAAATAATATTGTTCCTCCATCGGAAACAATGTCAGCAACTGCTTTATAAGCTTCATCCACCTTTCCTACTGACTTCTGCAAGTCAATAATATAAATGCCATTTCTCTCCGTATAAATATAAGGAGCCATTTTGGGATTCCATCTTCTTGTTTGATGTCCAAAGTGGACGCCTGCCTCTAACAACTGCTTCATTGAAATTACACTCATATATTTACCTCCATTTGGTTTTTTCTTCCCCACATGTCATCCGGTGAAGCTACCATCCTATGGCACCATCTTTCCCGTCCCTGTGAGTGTTTTATGAACTCTCCTATTTTAACATAAGACTGTTTTAGAATCAAGGGTTATGGACCATACAGCTTATAAAAAACTTAACTTATTCTATGAACAAAAAAATTTCTTACTGTCTAGCGCCTATCATAATATCTACAATTTCTTCATACTCTGCTTTTTTTGGTATTTGATACTTTCCAGCTCTTATTTTTACATCATACCCATGCTGATAAAAATACTGGTCCAGTTCTCCTGCACTGTCTATAATGCCTGCATCTTCTAATATTTTACATGTTCCATAGGAGGCAGTTCCACTTGGTATGGTAATCTCTATAATTTCTCTCTCATCAGCTGCTGGATTCTCCTCTACTGGCGAAATTTCTTCTGGGAGGGTCTCTACGTCTCCTCCTTCCTCTTCCTGGCTATCTAATTCTTGTTCCTCCTTTTCCTCTTCTTCTCCTATTGTATTTTCTACTTCAGAAGATACAGGAGGAGATGCCTCTACATCTGACAAAGGTTCTTCCTCTATAGATGCTTTATCATCCCTTCCTCCTATTTCCTCCAATAGAGTTGGATTGCTTCTTGTCATGCCAAGGGCCTCTGCCCTTGCAATGACTTCCTCATTTGTCAATGTTTTTCCTCCACTTTCCCGTCCTGACAGTATGATTAAAATAATAGAAGTTACTGCAACTCCAATTCCCAGTCCCCTCATATAATATTTTAACTTCATCCTCCTACTCCTTCAAATAAATTGATTACTAACTTGACCTCGCCAATTCCTAAGCCTAATTCCTTTGCTATCTGAAGCTGAGATTTTCCTTCCTGGTGTAACTTCAATATTGTGTCATTATAATTTCTATTCTCTAAATCTTCGCTGTTTTCTTCCATTGTCTCTATCGTTTCTTCTTCTACATCAGCTGAAATCTCCATTATCTGCTGCTCTAACACTCTTTCCTTCTCAGAATCTTCTATTGGTTCGCCAATTCCTACTAAGAATCCTTTTGTTTCAGCCTCTATAGAGTTTTTAATAGCTTCTTCTTTCACTGATGATAGCGTTTCCTCTACTACTTCTACTGTCTCTTTTGCAGACTTTGCTGTTTCTTCTGCTTCCTTTGCCCTGCGTTCTATTTCCATTGCAGTATTTTGTAAATTGGCCTGTTTACTATTTAACATATCATATAAAAACATAACCTCTTCATGGCTTTTATTTATTTCCTTTAATACGGTATCTGAATATTCATTCACTGCCATTATTTTTTCATTTGACAATTTACTCAAGGAACGTTCTGTTTTTTCCATAGCATATTCCACGGCTTCATTCACCGTTCCTTCAATTTTTCCTTTCATATTTTTCATCTCATTGGAAACTGCTTTCTCTACATCCTCCTGCGAAACTTTTATATCTGCTTCATGATTTGACATCATTTCAGGAATAAGAAAACTGGCAATGAAAATAATAATTCCTAGTATAATAAGTATGATTCCTACAAGCAGCATATTTTCCTCATTTCTGCGCTGCTTTTACCTTTTTCATGGAGATTGTGAACGCAGCGCAGCAACACACTCCTTAAGCTTCTTATTTTCTCAATATTTATATTTTCATATCAAAGCTTTTCTTATCTTTTACAATAACTTTGCCCTCATTTTTTTCCTTTTTCTTTTTTCTATTTTTACCTCCATCTCCTGCATATTCATTATTCCCTTTTTCCTTACTATCGTATCCATATTGATGATATTGGGCATCGTCAGGATTATGCACTGTTTTTATATGTTGATCCACAGTTTTTGTAAATTGATTTTGAAGATTATTCTGATCAATAGCTCCTTTCGAATTTTCATTATGCTTCATTGCAGAATAATCTTGTGTCCTTGTAATCATTCCATTCATTTCTAAAGGACTTATTGCCATATATACCTCTCCTTTCTATTGAAAAGAAGCGGGAAGTTCTCCCATTCTTCCCGCTTTCCCTTTAATTCATTCCAACCATTTTTACTTCTCCCTCTTCCTTCACAAACCTACAGTAAGTTCTAGAATCTTTTAAAAGCAAATGTGCACCTGATATAGATATTTTTGTTCCCGGATAAATTGTCTCTTTTACAGAAACTTGGGCTAAAGTATCAACATCCAAAAGCTCTTCCAATGCTCTTAATTCTTTGCGTTTAGCCATATACTCCATTCTTTGTTTTTTATATGCCAACATCATTGACTCTGCATAACGCATCTGTTCCCCTGTAAGTTTTATTCCCTCTTTCAGCTTATTGCTTATATTTTCAAGAATGGGTCTTTGTTTTTCTAACACTTCCTGAGCTTCCTTTAACTCATGGTAAATCTCTACACTTTTTTCTTTTAGGACAGGATCAACTCCGACTTCTAATGATGTTTCAGACCCCATGGATGAACCAATTACTTTTGCAAGAATCTGCGTCCCTGAATGTACAGAGCCGCCGTTAATAAAACCTTTCTTTCCGTCTACTTCAATATCTCCCTTTGCATTTACCTGACTATATAAAATAGCTTCCGTTTGAATATAACCTCCTGAAGATACTGTTGCATTTTCAATGTATTTAATAATGATGTTTCCACCAGCAAAAATTCTTCCTTTCATCATTCCATTAATTCCTCGATGAATGGTAACATTTCCTCCTGCTTCTATATAAGCACCTTCCACAATTCCTCTAACTTCAATATTTCCTTTTGCCTTCAAACTAAAACCGCTTCTTACAGCTCCTTTGACAACAACGCTTCCATCATAATCAATATTTCCTGTAGCTGTATCTACATCATCCACCTCAAAAACATTGGATACAATTACTTTATCTTGGGATAACATAACATGACCGGATACTTCTGACAGCATTTTACTTCCATCTTCTGTAATCTGTATATTTTTCCCAGGTTTTAATGATAAATGCTTTACTGGTTTTGCCTTTGTGATAACACCCTTTATAGACATTCCATTTCTGCCGTTTACTGCTGGATGAAGCTCTGCCAGCAGATCTCCGGCTTTACAGTGACAGACAGTATTGAGATTGAAAAAATCTACAGTACCATCCTCTTTCAAAGCTGGCTTAGCGGACAAATCCGTCTGAAAATTGTAAACAATTTCTGCATCCTTTCCTTCAATGGGTCTCTTTCCCTGTGCAACCTCATAATCTGTACAATATTGGGGCTTTTCCAAAAATTCATCAATGACGTCCCAGACAATGCCAAATTTTATTCCTTTCTTTTTCAGCTCAGACTCTATCTCGTCTCTATCCAGTCTCTTTCCTTTTGCTGAAGGAGGAAAAAATCTAGCCACCCCGACCATTTCATCTTTTGAAATAGAAACGATCATTGTTTCATCTGCTGTCTGGGTAGCATATGGACTATTATTAAGGTAAATTTCTTTCTCCGACAATGTTCCGTCAATTTCTTTTGTCACTTCCAGAATATCGCACCCTATTTTTTGCATCTGTAAATAATCTCGTACATCCCCAAGATTTATAGGATGTCCCCCATCACTTGGAGGCACAATTTTTAAAAAAGTGCCTGTTTTTCTAAATACTAACTGAAAATACCCATTTTTATTCATGCCCGCTCCTTCTCCCAGATATCAATAGCCAAAAAAGCTATATATTATCTGTCAAAATACCCATATAATTACCTAACCTTTTTTTCATTTTTTGTAATCCCTTTGTGTGAAGCTGTGACACTCTTGACTCTGATACTCCTAGTATATGGCTAACCTCTTTCAATGTCAACTCTTCATAATAATAAAGTACAATCACCTTTCTTTCCCGTTCTGTCAATGTTTCTAAAGCCTCTTTCATCATAAGCTTTAACTCATTTTGTTCTATCACTTCTTCAGGCTTTGCCAAGGATGATGTGACAGTCTTATCTACAGGAACTTCGCTTCCTTGATCTGTAAACTCATTTAACGACACAACATTTGTGATATTCATCTGAGTCTGCCAGTCATAATATTCCTCTTCTGTTATTCCTAAGTTTTCACTTACTTCTTTATCCGTTGCCTTTTTCCCTGACTCTGCCTCTACCTCTTTTACAGCATTCTCTATTTTCTTTTGTCTTTGTCGAATCGTTCTTGGAATCCAATCCATCTTTCGAACTTGATCCAAAATAGCGCCCCTAATTCTCAAGCTAGCGTACGTCTCGAATTTTACTGCCTTGCTAGGATCAAATTTATCTATTGCATCAATCAGACCAAAAATTCCATATCCAATTAAATCATCCAACTCAATATGATTTCCCAAATACATACATAGACGGCCTGCCACTAATTTTACTAACGGGGCATACTCTACGATAATTTTCTCTCTCGTCTCTGGAGAACATGTTTTTGAATATTCCTCCCATAGTTTTTTCTTCTCTTCTTCGTCCATGCATCCGCCTCCGATTATTTCATACTGTACAAATCATATATTGCCCATTTTATAAAAAATTCAAAATCTTTCTTTCCCAACTATCTATTCACCTTCAACAGTCTTCGTTTCTGGTACAGGTTCATTCCCTTTCTCTTCTTGCTTTCCCTCATCCTTTTCTTTTAATTGTTTTTCAATCATCTCTCCATCAATCTGTTCTTCCTTTCTTGGAAACTGAAAAGAATCCA
Organism: uncultured Lachnospiraceae bacterium; assembly: GCA_910589265.1. Taxonomy (GTDB): domain Bacteria; phylum Bacillota; class Clostridia; order Lachnospirales; family Lachnospiraceae; genus MGBC165282. The sequence continues at coordinate 62,884 of CAJUTQ010000053.1, read as the reverse complement.
AAATTTTTTTAACTATGTATCCAATAAAAAGAAAAGTAATTAATGTTCCAAGAAGAATGAGCAAGGTATCTTTAAGGGGATACCTATATATAAATGTTACAATACATGTCAAGGCCCCTGATATTAACATAATAATTGCCGGAATTGGTTTTGTATTCATAAGCCTACCTCTATTTTTCAATAAATATCCCTATATTTTCTTTATAGGTTTGCCTACAGACTTAATAATAAAATCACCGTTCTCTGGATAAAATTCCACTGTTCTTCCATAATTCAAACCAGTGTCCTCTGCCAATATAGGAATTCTAAGTTCCTTTAACTTCAGTTTTGTACATTCCACATTCCGCTGCCCAATCCCAGCCATATCTGACTTATTTTGGAAAGCGAACATTTGGGCTCCCCCGGCAATTTTTGCGACAATACGGCTCTTTACTGCCCCTGCCTTTTCCATCTGTTTTACCAGCTCCATAATGCCTGTATCTGCAAATTTTGCTACATTAGCATTATTTCTTATTTTTGTACTATCTGGCAACATTACATGAGCCAAGCCGCCTACCCCTGTCTTCGGATCTCTTAGAGCAATTCCCACACAGGATCCAAGACCAAGGGTCGTAATGCTGTCTGGACTAATGCACAGTTTTAAATCAGCCATGCCAACTTTTATCATTTTACTCATAATCTATCCATCTCTCTCACATTCCTAACGCACCCAAAATTTTATCATAAGACTGTAGATCAGGAATTAAAATAAAATACCCATTTAATTCTGAATCATCTGTAAAAGCTGTCTCAATTAACAAAATTTTATCTCCCATAATTCCAAATTCTATTGCCGGAACACTTAAAATTGCTCCAGCCATATCAATGCACAAGTCAGGAATAGAAGGAAATATTTTCAAATTTGTTAGTGATGATAAAGCGTTTAAGTAAGAACCTGTAATAATATTCCCTATTTCTTTTAAAGCTGACATTTCCATTTCTGAAAAGTTCTCTTCATCACTGACAGGCATTCCCATAAGATGGCTTACTAAAACCCCAGCAGATTTTTTTTGCAAAAGAAACATCATACTGCCAGTAATATCCCCTTCCACAAGAAGATATATACCTGCCATGACCAGTTCCTCTCCTCCCATAGCTTCTCCTACTTCGTGAAAACTCAGCAGCTCTACCTTTGGAACTTTCATATCTACTTTGATTTGGAGCATTTGTGACAAGGATGTCGTGGCATTTCCAGCTCCAATATTACCCAATTCCTTTAATACATCAAAATACATATTATCCATGTTATCCAAATCTACTTTTGGCATTTTGCACCTCTCTATAAATTTCTTACTCTGTAATCACTGCATTTAAATCCAAAATAGAAATCAATCCCCCATTGGACTTTCCAATTCCTGTAATATAACCAGAGCGTTCATCTTTTACTTCGTAAGAAACTTTTTCAATATCCATATCTCCCAGAGTAACTACTTCCCTAACTTCATCCACAATTAAACCTATGGCGGCAACATCTAACTTTATAATAATTATTCTGCTTGTATTTGTAATCTCGTCCTCTGGAAGATTCATCTTTAATCGCAGACTCATAACAGGGATTACTTCTCCTCGAAGGTTAATAACCCCTTTAAAGTAATGTTGCACTTTTGGGACACGAGTAATATGCTGCATTCTGACAATATTGTCAATATACTTTATATCAATTCCATATTGCTCATCTCCCAGCTTAATAACAATATATTGAATGACACCATCACTTACGCTTAATTCTTTCATACCGACACCCCCATATTAAAATAATGCATTTGCATCTAAAATCAGAGCAACTTCACCATCTCCTAAAATAGTGGCACCGCTGATCATTCTGTCACTGTTAATATATTTTCCTAAAGACTTAATAACGATTTCCTGCTGCCCCATTAACTCATCCACTACGACGCCTGCCAGGCTGTCGCCTTTCTTTACAATAATAACAATAAGGTTACTTCCTTCTACCCTGCTTGATTCTATGTCAAGAATTTCATTTAGTCGAATAAGGGGAATAACATTTCCTCTTAAATTGATAACTTCTTTTGCCCCTACTAACTTTACGTCCTGATCTGTAATATCCTCAATTGTCTCAATAGAGCCCAAGGCAATGGCATATTTTTCATTTCCAATTACAACCATAAGAGCCTGAATAATAGCCAGGGTAAGAGGAAGACGAATGGTAAATGTGCTTCCCTCTCCTAACTTCGTTTTCACTTGAACATCTCCGCCTAAAGCTTCAATCTTAGATTTTACTACATCCAGTCCTACACCTCTTCCAGAAACATCCGTTACTTGTTTGGCAGTAGAAAAACTTGGAAGGAAAAGCATATCTAAAATCTCTTTATCCGTGAGCATATCTGCCTGTTCTGGGGAAACCGTTCCCCTTTCCAAAGCTTTTTCCTTTATTTTCTCAATGTCAATTCCATTACCATCGTCTCTTACTTCAATTATAACATTGTTTCCATCCTGATATGCATCTAAAAATATGGAACCTACTTCTGGTTTTCCTCTTTGAATTCTTACATCATTGGATTCTAATCCATGATCCGCCGAATTTCTCAGCAAATGCATAAGAGGATCCCCAATTTCATCTACTACGGTACGATCTAACTCTGTTTCCTCACCACTCATAAAAAGTTCCATCTTTTTATTTAAGGTCTTTGTGAGATCTCGTATCATTCTTGGGAATTTATTAACAACGCTTTCAATAGGAACCATTCGAACTTTCATAACAGATTCATGAAGATTCGTTGTCACACTTTCCAAATATTCAATATTTTCATTTACCGTGGCATTGGCTGTACGGTTACTGTCACTGGCAGCAACAAGACTGTTCTTAGCAATAATCAGCTCACTAACAAGATTCATTAGAACATCTAATTTCTCAATATCCACCCGAACAGTGCGGTTTACAATAGGTTTAGCCTGCTTTTGCTGGACTCCGGAGGCCCTTTTTTGTTGAGGAGCAGGCGCTGGAGCTTTTACTTCTTTAGGCTTTGAATCTTCTGATTTTGCAGCTGGCTTTTCCTCTGATTGAGAGGAAGGTTTTTCTTGGGCTGGCTCTTCTTTAACTGGTTCTATAACTTCTCCTAAAGCTGATTCAATCTCTGATACGTTACGCACTTCTTTCATTACATTATCAAAATTATCTGTAGAGGAACATATTAAGGAAAAGTCAAACTCAAACCTTTCATCCTCTACCTCCTGAATCGTAGGTGTTGAAGCAATAATTTCTCCTTTTGCTTCAATTGCCTGAAAAACAAGAAAGGCTCTGGCAGCTTTTAAAATACAAGTTTCTTGTATATGAACAGTCATACCAAAAATTTGACATCCTTTTTCTCTAGCAACTTCAATAGCATGTTTTTGATTTTCATTTAAAGAAATAGACAGCCATTTTTTTTCAGCAGTATTTTCCTCTTCTTTTTTTTCTTCTTCCTTTGCTTTTGGAGCCTCTCCTCCTCCCCCAACACCTCCTTCTAGTATTTGATTTAATTCATTAATAATAGGCTCGTTATCGTTGGTTCCCTCGTCTGCTGTTTCCTGAATACATTCTAAATATCCTTCTAAGGCGTCTAAAGATAAAAACAAAACATCAATAAGATTACCTGTAATTTTCATTTTACCGTTGCGGACTTCTGAAAAAACATTTTCCATATCATGGGTAAGACGCTGCATCCTCTTATATCCCATAGTTCCTGCCATTCCCTTTAAGGAATGGGCTGCACGGAAAATTTCATTTATTGTATCTTCATTTTCCGGTTCATTTTCCAAAATAAGAAGCTGCTCATTTAAGCTTTGTAAATGTTCTTTTGTCTCATCAATAAAAATCTCTAGGTATTGGCTTACATCCATTTTACTGTACCCCCACATTCTTAATAATCATTTCTGCCACCTTGCCCAGCGGTACAAGGTCATTTACCAATCCAGTCGCTACAATACTTTTTGGCATTCCATAAACTGCACATGTCTCTTCATTCTGTGCAATGACATGTATTTTCTTTTTTTCCTCTAAATGAAGGATTCCCTTTGTTCCATCTCCCCCCATGCCAGTGAGGACAACACATACAATTTCAGCAAATGAACTGTCCGTCAACGATTCATACATATAGTTGGCGCAAGGCTTTACCCCCTCTCTTGGCGGCTCGTCCGTACATTGGATGCAGTAATCTGATCCCCGTTTTTTTAACTTCATATGTTTTCCGCCTGGAGCAATATACACTTGCCCAATTTTTATCTTTTCCCCTTCTTCTGCCTCTTTAATGGAAATACTGCTTAGACCATCCAGGCGTTCAGCTAAAGATTTTGTAAATCCTTTTGGCATATGTTGAACGATTAATACAGGAGCATTCAAATCCGAAGGTAACTTTGTCACTACTTCCTGAAGGGCCTTAGGCCCCCCTGTAGAACTGGCAATTGCCACTAGCTTTTTTCCACTTACTTTTACGCCAACTCTTAATTTAGGAGTAAATGAGTTTTCTCCTCGAACTGGTTTTTTCTTCACGAGCTGGAGAGTATCTCTTATAATTCCTACATTAGGTCTTGTTACAACGCCTAACAGCTTTAGAAACTCTCTTTTGAACTCGTTTCCCTTTATTTCCAATATAGCGTCTGGTTTATGAATAAAATCCAATGCCCCCAGTTCCAATGCTTCTATGGTCTCTTTAGCCCCTTCTTTTGTTAACGTGCTGGCCATGAGAACATTTGCCCTGATGTTTGTTTTTTTCATCTTCCTAAGAAGCTGTAATCCGTTCATTCGAGGCATATTTATGTCTAAAATCACTGCCGAATATGTTTTTTTACTTAACAATTCAAATGCTTCTATCCCATCGTTTGCAGTATCTTCTACTTCAAATCTTTGGTCGCTTTTAATTATATCACACAGAACGCTTCTCATAAGTGCAGAATCATCAACTATCAATATTTTTTTCTTCATCCAGCCCTACCTTCTCTTTCCTGCGTCGCCGGCGTTCCTCCTGGAATATATATTTTACAATGTCCTCCCGCTCTAGATCCGATATTTCTGTAAACTCTAACCTATTTTCAAATTTTCCTTTTAGCTTTTGAAAAGGCATTGAGCGAAGCACCTTTCCAGCCACACTGAAATTCTTCACTTCTCCCTCTACGTCTAAATAAAAGGAAACTGTCAAAATACTCTGTGGCTCATAAGCCTTTGGACCAATAAATCGCAGTCCTCCTCCACTAATGTCTACAATTACTCCTGGCTCCATAGAAAGCTCCTGGTTCACATACTTCACCTCTTGAAGCATTTCTCTTAAATCTTCTTCCTTTACTGCTTCTTTCAAAATTCTACATTGCATTTTAATGGCACAATCTAAGCGGTAATACTCCCTTCTTTGATTTTTGCGAAGGGCAGATGTCAGTTCCATTTCTGCTAAATAGGTATTATCACTTTTATAACGCTCTGTAACTTTTGCCTCACAGCCAAGCATTCCTTCCTTTGTAGAAAAATATAAATAGTAAGTAGAATCTGCTGGAAGTAAAATAATCTTTCTATTTTGTATAGGCATTTGAACCTGGATAATATTATCTGATAATACATCATATACCGTTGAAATATAAAACTTGCTTTTTTCCCCTTCTTTTACTTTTAAATTCATTTCCACTTTATCTCCTGGCTTTACTAACGTCATCAGCATACCCATATACCTCCTTAGCTTTTTATGATTTTATATTGAGAAATTGAGCAAAAAATTCCTTAATTCCTCCTTTTTTAATACCACTTGCCTGCCCAAAAGCTATTTTTTCCGCTAATGTCTGAAAAGCCCTGCTAGATTTTGCATTAGGGCTTTGAAGGGATACTGGATTTTGCTGTAAAACAGCTTTAGATAGCTGACTATCTAAGGGAATCATCCCTAAATAATCCAACTGAAGATCCAGATACTTTTTTATAACAGAATTTAATTTATTGTAAAGCTGCTCTCCTTCCTCCAATGTTTCCACTTGATTTGCTATCAATTTTACGAAAGTATTTTCTTTTTGATAATGGGGATGTCTGCATAATACCTTTAACAAAGAATAAGAATCGGTTATTGAAGAAGGATCTGGAGTAGTCACTAAGAGTATTTCTCCTCCTGATACAAGAAATTCTAAAACAGTATTGGAGATGCCAGCTCCTGTGTCAATAATAATAATATCTGCTATAGAATCTAGGTCCGATAAATTTTTAATTAAATAATGTATGCTTTCTTTATTTAAATTATTTAGTCCTGCAATACCAGAGCCGGCAGAAATAAAGCCTACATCCATTGGCCCCCATGTAATAATATCTTTCATAGGCTTTCCCTGGTATATAACATCTGCCAACGTATATTTTGGCAGCTTTCCAAACATTACTTCTATATTGGCTAAACCAAAATCTGCGTCAAAAATCAAAACTCTGCTTCCCAACATTTTTAGCTGAATGGCAAGGTTAATGGATATATTCGATTTACCCACTCCTCCCTTTCCGCTAGTAACTACAATAACTCTTGCATCTTGAGCCAGAGACTTTGTACGTTTTTTTATTACATTTCTTAATTGCTCCGCCTGATCCATCCGTTATTTCCCCCCAAGTAAATTTTTTACTGTGCTTTGCGGATTAAAGGGACGAATATCATCGGGAACACTTTGCCCGTAAGTCACATAGGATAAATCCGCACCTGTATGAAGCTTTAAGTTCAATAAGTTTCCATAAGTAGACGTTTCATCTAATTTTGTAAAAATCAATTTATATTTGCATATTGAAAAATATGCTTCTGAAGTAAAAAGGAGATCTTTATATTTTGTTGTAGCGCTTAATACAAGATAAATCTCCTGCTCTGCTTTTCCATCCATGGCATGAACAAAATTCTCCATATGCTTCTTCTGCTCTTCACTGTGGGGCGAAAATCCTGCTGTATCAACAAAAATATAGTCTAATTTTTGGAAATCCCTCCATGCTGATTCAATTTCTTCAGCGGAATAAATAATGCGAAAAGGAACATTTAAAATATTTGCATAGGTACGCAGTTGCTCTGCCGCTGCAATACGATAAGTATCCGCTGTAATCAATGCGATTTCTTTTTTTTCTTCTGTACTAAATTTTGAAGCAATTTTTGCAATCGTTGTTGTTTTCCCTACACCTGTTGGGCCTATAAAAAAAACTAGCTTAGGACCTGACTTTGCTGGAGTTAAGAGGCTTGGTGTTCCAAATTTCAAAATCATTTTCTGATAAATATTCACTAATACAGTATCAATATTCGTTCCTGGGGTATTCATTTTTTCAATTTCATCCATGAACTGATTTGCATACTTTTCATTTACTTCATTTTCCAATAATGTTTTATATATTAATTTCATATAAGAAGCCATTTGTTTCGATTTTTCATCTGTCATCTCTTCGTCTATATCTTCCGCTTCTTCTTTTACTAACTGCTTTTCTATTAAATTCTGAAGGTTCTCAAGCTTTTTCTCAATATTTACCTCTTCTCTTATAGGCCTTTTGGGAGGCTCTGGAATTGTCTCAGGAATTATTATTGAAGTATCTAAAGGCAGACTCTGGGCTTTTGCAGGGGCTTCCCTTTCTACTTTTTCAAGTGCAGGCAGAGGCTTGGGAGTAAGAAGCACCTCTTCCTCCTCTAAAGCTACTGTAATTTCCACTGTGCCTGAAGAAAAAAAGCCTAAAAAACCTTTTTTCTTATTTTTCTTTACATTCATAATAACAACATTATTGCCTAATTCTTTTTTTGCTTTCTCTAAAGCATCTCCTTCTGTTTTTCCTTCAAATTTCTTAATAATCACGCTACTGTCACCATCCCTACTGATTGTAACTCAACATTACTATCAATCTCGTTATAAGAAACTACAATTAAATCTTTAAAATAATCCTCTGTTAACTTCTTAAAATACATTCTTACAATAGGAGAAGTTACGATAATGGGACTCTTCCCTATATTTTCTAGTTTTGATACCTCTGCTTCAACAGACGAAACAATAGCTTTTGTTTTAGCTGGATCCAAAGTAATATAGGCTCCCTGTTCTGTCTGTTTTACACTAGACATAATTTCCTGTTCAATTTTCGGATCCAAGGTAACAACACTTGTTGTCTCATTTGCTGGAAAATATTTTGCAGATATAGCTCTCTTTAAGGTTTGACGAACATATTCTGTTAATATATCTGTGTCTCTTGTCACAGCCGCATGATCTGCCAAAGTCTCAAATATTGACAAAAGATCTCTTATAGAAATACCTTCTTTTAATAGGTTTTGAAGAACTTTTTGTACTTCTCCCAAACCAAGAGTTTTTGGAACAAGCTCCTCCACCAAAGATGGATTGGATTCTTTTAAATTGTTTACTAAGTTCTGTACATCCTGACGGGTTAGCAATTCTGCAATATGCTGTCTTATAATCTCTGTCAGATGGGTGGCAATAATAGAAGGAGGATCCACTACCGTATATCCCATTCCTTCTGCCCTTTCTCTCTGCCCTTCTGTAATCCAAATGGCTGGCAGATGGAAGGATGGTTCAAATGTAGGAATACCTGTAATCTCTTCTTCTACAAATCCAGGGTTCATTGCCATATAGTGGTCAAACAAAATCTCTCCCTCACTTACTTGGATTCCTTTGATTTTAATAATATACTGATTAGGATTTAACTGAATATTATCTCTTAGACGAATAATAGGAACAACCGTACCTAATTCCAAAGCTACTTGTCGCCGTATCATGACAACTCGATCTAGTAAATCTCCTCCTTGATTTACATCTGCTAAAGGAATAATTCCATATCCAAACTCCAACTCAATGGGATCTACTTGAAGCAGGGAAACAACATTTTCTGGTCTTCGTATCTCTTCTGCCGACTCTTCATCTCCTTCTATTTCTGTTTCAATTGCAGCTACCTCTATCTGATTGGCTATCATTCTTCCTGAAAAAATAAAAACAGCTCCAAGAGCGATAAAAATAAGAGGATTTAATGGGGTGACAACTCCTAAAAAAATGACAACTCCTCCTACAAAATATAATACTTTTGGAACCCCAAAAAGCTGTCTGACTAAAATCTCTCCAAAATCCGCTTCCTTAGAAGCTTTTGTCACTAAAATACCAGTAGAAAGAGAAATAAGAAGAGAAGGAATTTGACTGACAAGACCATCACCAATTGTCAAAATTGCATATTTATCTAATGCAGCCATAGCTCCCAAATTTCCCCGAATCATACCCATGGCAACTCCGCCAATAATATTTACTGCTGTAATTAAAAGACCTGCTGTGGCGTCTCCCTTTACATACTTTACAGCACCATCCATAGAACCAAAAAAGGCGGCTTCTTCTTGAATTTTCTCTCGCCTTTTTTTTGCCTCAGCGTCATCAATGGCTCCTGTATTCAAATCAGCATCAATGGCCATCTGCTTTCCTGGCATAGCATCTAAGGTAAACCTAGCGCTTACTTCAGCTACCCTTTCCGAACCTTTGTTAATTACCATAAACTGAATAAGTATTAAAATAATAAAGACAATGGCTCCAATAATCAAATCTCCGCCGCCCACAAAATCACCAAACACTTGGACTACATTTCCTGGATCCCCTGATGTTAAAATCAATCTTGTAGAAGACACATTCAATGAAATACGGAAAATTGTTGTGAACAAAAGAATGGTAGGAAAAAAGGACATATCCAACACTTCTTTTGCAAAAATAGAGTTAAACAAAACTGCAAAGGCTATTGAAATATTGATAGCTAAACAAATATCCAATAGTATGGAGGGAATAGGAATAATAAAAAATACAAACGCTGACAGTAAATACAATGCCACACCTAAATCTTGCCTTTTTATCCGCATCTCTAATCCTCCTACTTATACTTTATTCTTTAAATTATAAACAAATGCCAATACTTCTGCCACAGAATGATATAATTCTGGTGGTATAACAGCTCCTACATCTACATTGTGATAGAGCATCCTAGCCAAAGGTTTGTTCTCTACAATCTCAATATTATTTGCTTTTGCTGTCTCTTTAATTCTCTGTGCCAAGAAATCTTCTCCCTTTGCCAATACATAAGGAGCATCCGCTACTTCTGGATCGTACTTGACTGCAACTGCATAATGGGTCGGGTTTGTAATAACAACGTCTGCCTGAGGCAGGGATTGCATCATTCTTCTCTGAGAAGCCTCTCTCATTTTCTGTTTAATTTGAGCCCTAATTTGAGGATCCCCTTCTGCATTTTTATATTCATCTTTTACTTCCTGTTTTGTCATTTTCATATCTTTATGGAATTTCCATTTTTGATATTTTAAATCTACAAGGGCAAGAATCAAATAAATAAAACTGATTTTTAATCCTAGATCAATAGCTAAACCTCCCACCTTCAAAACAGCTTGAGTCAGAGGAATATCATATAGGGCATAGAGAAAAGATAATTTATCCTTTAATGTATTGTATACTACATAATATACAATTAATATTTTTCCTATTGACTTTACCAATTCTACTAAAGAGCGGGTAGAAATAATTTTACTAAATCCTGTAATAGGATTTAACTTGCTAAACTTGGGCATTAATGGCTTTGATGTAGGACTCCACTTCACTTGGGCAAGATCAACAACAACACAGACAAGCACACCTATGGCAAAAATAGGGAGAAGCATCATGAGAAGGCGTCCTATCAAACCATTAATCAATAAATAAATTTCTCTTGTATTTAGCTCTCCATTATAATATACTACAATATCCGGAATTTTACTATAAATACTTTCAAAATTTTCCAAAAACTGAGTTCCCATTGTGCCAGCCCATAATTTTAATAAAAGAAACAACGCAATAAGGAGAAGAGCATTTCCCATATCCTGACTTTTTGCAACTTGGCCCTCTTTTCTAGCATCAGAGAGCTTTTTTGTAGTAGGTTCTTCTGTCTTTTCTCCTCCTGCTCCTTCTTTTGCAAAAAACTGAAGATGATAAGGCAGAAATAAGCTATCTTTTTCTTTTATCTCTTGCACATCTATCCACCTCATATCTAATGGAGACTTTCGACTACTAAAACCATCATTTTTTTCAATTCTTCAAAAATAAAACTTGCCGCACTGGGAAGCATTGCCGTTGTCAAAAGCAAAATAGTCAATCCCACAAATAATTTAATCTGTATTCCCACTGAAAACATATTCATCTGGGGAGCAATTTTTGCCAAAATTCCTAATACTGCATTTACAATTAATATTGCTGCAAAAATTGGTAGACAAATGCGAAAGCCAATAACAATATAATCTATAAGAAAGGTTAATATAGCGTTTAAAAGTCTATCCCCATTCATAACAACACTGCCCACTGGAACAACCTCATATGCTTCAATGAAAGCTTTAATAAGATAACGATGCATTCCAGAAACTATAAGCATCATAAGCACTCCATAATTAAAAAGCTGTCCTGTCAGACTGACTTGATCTCTTGTTGTAGGATCAAAAATATTCGCCATAGCCAGTCCCATATCCATGTCCACAATTCTTCCAGCAAAAATAACAATAGAGCTGCAAAAATTTGTCATCGCTCCAAGACATAATCCTGCTCCTGCTTCTTTTAAAATCAATGCACTGTATCCTAAAATGGTATTATATACAATATTGTCATGAGGATACAAAACTTGATAAATAAGATAAGAAAGAACAACAGATACTCCAATTTTCACTCTATTAGGAGTATTGGCCATAGAAAAAAAGGGAGCTGCAAAAACAAAACTAGCTGTGCGAATAAGAATCATGAGAAAATATTCAAAATCACCCGTGGAAAATACATAATTAATCATAATCCTACCTTATATAAAGAGAAAAATTGGACCATAGATCAATCATATATTGCACCATGTTGTTCAACATCCAATGCCCTATAAGCATCATACCAATAAAAATACTGATAATCTTAGGAACAAAAGTTAAGGTTTGCTCCTGAATGGAAGTTACTGTCTGAAAAATACTAATAATCAAACCAACAACGAGTGAAAGAAGTAAAAGAGGAGCAGCTGTTATTACAATGATATACAAAGCATCTTTAATCATATCAGAAACTACTTCAATGGTCACTTCATCACCTCATTCATCTAAATGTTTTTACTAAATTTCCTATAACCAAATTCCATCCATCCGCCAATACAAATAAAAGGATTTTAAAAGGCATGGAAATAGTTGTAGGAGGAAGCATCATCATTCCCATAGACATTAAGGTAGATGCCACTACCATGTCAATTACAATAAAAGGAATATAAATAACAAATCCTATAATAAATGCTGTCCTAAGTTCACTTACAATAAAGCTGGGTATTAATATATAAGTAGGAATATCAGCAATTTCCTCTACTCCTTCCATTCCTGCAATTTCCATAAACATACGGGCGTCTTTTATTTGGGTTTGGGCTGACATAAATTCCCTCAAAGGATCTAAGGCATTTGCCAAAGCTACCTCCTGGGAAATCTCACCTGCCTCAAAAGGTTGTATTGCCCTATCATTAATTTCTATAATCACTGGCCGCATAATAAAAAAAGTAAGAAAAAGAGTCAAGGCCAATAAGACTTGATTAGGAGGAGCTGTCTGAGTTCCCAAAGCATTTCTTGTAAAATGGAGAACAATAACAATCCTTGTAAAAGAAGTTAGCATAATAATTAGAATAGGCGCTATTGCAATGAGAGTCAGTATAATGAATATTCTTAAAGTTCCTGCCAGTTCGCCTGTTCCATTATCGAAATTAATTCCTATATTCAGTTGTCTTAAATCCTCGGGAGTCTCTGCTGTTCCCGGATCCATAAAGGTCGTTTCTCCCCTTTCCCCTGTCTGGTCATTAAGCTCCTCGCCAAACACTGGAATATGAAAAAAAATGGAAACAACACCTATACAGAATAGAAAGCATATAACTTTTTTCAAGTATGTATGCCTTCTTAATAATAATCCTATCATATGTGTTCGCCTACTTCTTTTTAATCATCTTTTTTGTCTTTTCCAAAATAGAATGGAAATTGTCAAATTGTCCTTGGGAGGAAACTGGCAGCTTTACCTGATCTTTGGGCAGCTCCGAGAGCATAGTAATACTGTCCTTGCAAATTCCTATCACAAGATATTTGTCTCCTGCCTTTACGATTTGTATATACTTATTTGTTGTCAATTTAAAGGTTTCTATAACTTCAATATTACGATTTATATTATATTCTTTTTGGTAATTGGCAATCCACCTAGTTGCAAAATAAGTCATTGCCAATACAATCAAAAATATAATCAAAACAACCATCAATTGGGCAAAGCTCTCCCACTGAGGGATTGCTAATAAAATATTCATCCCTCTTAACTATCCTATTACTTTTTTTACCGCTTCTATTACTCTATCTGCCTGAAATGGCTTTACAATAAAATCCTTGGCCCCTGACTGAATAGACTCAATAACCATTGCCTGCTGACCCATAGCAGAACACATAATAACGAGAGCCCCTCCATCAACCTCTTTGATTTTCTTCAAAGCCTGAATTCCATCCATTTCTGGCATTGTAATATCCATTAAAACTAAATCTGGTTTTAACTCATTATATTTTTCTACAGCCTTTGCACCATTTTCCGCTTCTCCGGCAACTTCATAACCGTTTTTTGTTAAAATATCTTTAATCATCATACGCATAAAAGCTGCATCATCACAAATTAAAATCTTCTTTGCCATTTACTTTCACTCCTATTTTCTATGTTTTTATATGAAAAATTACTAGATGTTACTTTATAATTTCTGTAACTCTGACTCCAAAGCTTTCTTCAATTACTACAACTTCACCTTTCGCCACAAATTTTCCATTTACTAGTACATCAATGGGCTCTCCGGCAATTTTGTCTAATTCTATAATTGTACCTGGAGCAAAATCCAAAATTTCACTAATTAGCTTACTTGTTCTCCCTAGTTCCACTGTAACTTCCAAAGGCACATCCATAATCAATCCAATATTTTCCTGGCTCTGCATTGGATTAATATTACTTGCAAAATTTTGAAATTGTGCTGGTTGAATATTCATATTCTGCATTGGCTGTTGCATTGGTATTCCTCCCATCGGTTGCTGCATTGGCATTCCCATCGGTTGCTGCATTGGCATTCCCATCGGTTGCTGCATTGGCATTCCCATCGGTTGCTGCATTGGCATTCCCATGGGCTGCTGCATTGGCATATCCATCTGAGGCATTGGTTGAGATTCTGTTTGTTGCTGTTCCTCTCCTGAATCTCCACCGCTTAAAAAATGAGAAAGCAATTCTTTGGCAAAGTCAATAGGATAGAGCTGTAATATACTACTATCCACTAAATCGCCAATCTGCATACGAAAAGTAACTTTCACAAACTCTCCGCCTAAAAATTCAGAAATCTTTTTTCCATCTACCACATCTGATAAATCTATTAAGGTAGCTTCTGGCGGACTGATGTCAATCATCTTTCCCAACATAGAAGACAAAGAAGTTGCTGAAGATCCCATCATCTGGTTCATAGCCTCTGAAATAGCGCTTAAATGCAATTCTCCAAATTCGTCCTGAATATTTGTGCCATCTCCGCCCATCATTAAGTCTGCAATAATTTTTACATCATTTTCTTTTAAAATTAAAATGTTTGCTCCATCTAAACCAACTTTATATTGAATTTGAATAAAAACACAAGGCTTTTCATAATCAGCCACTACTGTATGCCAGTTTGCTATGGATACAACAGGCGTCGTAATATCTACCTTTTGATTTACCAAAGAATACAAAGTCGTAGCAGATGTTCCCATACTTATATTGGCAACTTCGCCAATTGCATCCTTTTCTTCATCTGTTAAAATTGTTTTTTGTTCTTCGTCTACAGGATCCTGCGCAGAATTATCTTCTACTGGACTGTCTGCTCCTCCCCCGCTGAGCAGGTTATTTATCTCTTCCTGGGATAGCATTCCTCCATCCATTTCCCTATTCCCCCTCTCTATATACTGAAGTAACCCGCACTGCATAAGCATCCTGTGATGCCCCAGGCAAAGCAGTAAACTTTCTTAAATTTCCTACATAAATATCCAATTCTTCCTCTACCTTACTATCAAGACGAATGATGTCTCCAATTTGCAGATTAATAAAATCATTCACTGACAAAATACTTTTTCCAAGCACTGCTTTTACAGGCATTTCCACTTTACGTATCATTGATTCAATATACATCTCATAGTCGTCATCACTTCTATCTCTCATAGTGGAAAACCAATATTTTGTATTTAATTTGTCCATAATACTTTCCATTGTCAAATAAGGAAGACAAAAATTCATTAATCCTTCTACATCTCCCACTTTAATACTCAGTGTAACCATGGCAATCATTTCTGTAGGAGCAATAATTTGGGCAAATTGTGAATTCATTTCTAATCTTTCTAATACTGGCTGAATTTCTACCACATTTTTCCAAGGCTCTCTTAATAGTTGAATACATATGACAATAATCTTCCCAATAATAGACAATTCAATTTCTGAGAATTCTCTCTCTTTCTCCAAAGGAACACCCATACCGCCTAACATCATATCTATCATAGCAAAAGCTAATTTTGGAGAAAGATCTACAATAATTCTTCCATCCAAGGGTGCAAAATCTATAATTCCCAACAAAACAGGGTTTAATAGTGAATTGGTAAATTCCGAAAAGGTAACCGTCTCTGAATTAATGACATTTACCTGAATATTCTTCCTTAAATAAACTGGCAAATTTGTTGACAGCAGTCTGCTGTAATGTTCATATATAATTTCTAATGTACGCAGATGCTCCTTTGAAAATTTTGCAGGACGTTTAAAGTCATATTCCTTAATTGCCTTGTCCCCATCGTCTTTGATTTCATCTGCATCTAATTCCCCTGTGCTAAGAGCTTGCAGCAAACTGTCAATCTCACTCTGGGACAATACCTCTCCCATTTAGCCCACCTCCTAACGTCCATCTATGCGAAATTCAAATTTTTACCTGTAACTTTTTATTGGAAAATAACATCGCGGAACACTACCTTATATATAAACTTAGAACCAAATAGGTTTTGTATTCTGTCTAAAATGGCTGTCTGCACTGCCTGTGTATTCGTTTGAGCTTCTTCCAAAGTATAAGAGCCCACCACTTCATTGATTTCGTTTTTAATCAAACTCTCTCTTTCCAACATTGACTCTTGACTTCCAAACTTTTCATAGTCCTCATTTTTTGTATTCATTGCAAGCGAAATGGAAACTACTGCATAATGATCCTTCTCATCAGCACCTTTTCGCAAAGGGATTGTCATTTTATCAGCTATTTCATAAGTAAGGGTATCTTCAATAGGCACTTCTGCATCGCTTCCCCCCATTGTGCTTGACAATTCCAAATTCATCACAGCAGCAACATCTTTTACTATTTTATTTGTTCTATTGGCTGCTGGCACAACACTGAACATCATAACTGCCGTAAGTGCAATATTCACAACTAGTAAAGCCAAAATTATAATGGACATCATATTTTTCTTCATTTTTTCATACCCATGCCTTTCTCATTTTGGGCTTCTAAACTAGTATTAGCCCAAACTTATTCCTTTCAAGATTTTCTTACTCTGTTCTTCTATACTACAATATGCTATTGTTACATACTTAAGTCGTGATATATTTTTATCTCTACTCTTCTATTTTTAGCCCTGCCCTCTGGTGTCCCATTATCTGTAACAGGAATATATTCTCCCCTTCCAGAATGTTTAATAAGAGCTGGATCCAAATTTGTATTTTCCACTAAATAATGAAACATTGCCAATGCTCGAAAACTGGATAATTCATCATTACTTGCAAATCTAGAATTATGAATAGGAACATTATCTGTATGTCCTTCCACTTCGATAACATTTGTCGCATATCTTTCCAAAATTTCCCCAACTTTCTGTAAAACAGGATAGGCTTCTTCTTTAAGTACATCTCTTCCAGAATCAAATAATAAAGCTCCATTCATTGTTAATAACACATATTGGGAAGTAAAATCTACATCTATTTCCTCTTCTAAATTTTGTTCAACGACTGCCTCATTGATTTTTTCTGCCAGTTCTTCTGACTCTTTTGTCTGCTCTTCCTTAAATTCATCCATAGCGTTATCCATTTCGCCCTCGGCAGTCAATCCCATACTGCTTACATATTCACTTAATTCATTTAGTTGACTTACTCCATTTGAAATAAGCATCCCATCTCCAATTGCCTGGGCTCCTCCTGAAAAGACGCTAAAGGCCTGAGCAAGGGAAGCTGCTACTGCTTCAAATTTATCTTCTTCAATAGTGGCCATTGAGAACAACAACACGAAAAAGCAAAGAAGAAGATTCATCAAATCGCTAAAAGTGGCCATCCATGCTGGTGCGCCCGGTGCCGCTTCTTCTTCCTTTTTTTTCTTAGCCAATTCACTCACCTCCGTCTTCAGCGCCCTCTGTCGTTCTATCACTAGGCGCTAAGAAAGATTTCAATTTTTCTTCAATGACCCTTGGATTTTCTCCAGCCTGAATGGAAAGCAGCCCTTCTATCATAATTTCCTTTACCATTAGCTCTTCCTCATTCAAAGATTTTAATTTACCTGTGACAGGAGCGCATAACCAGTTGGCTAAGAGGGAACCATACAAAGTAGTTATCAAAGCAACGGCCATAGCAGGACCAATAGCATTGGGATCACTCATGTTTTGTAACATAAGAACAAGTCCAACAAGAGTACCGATCATACCCCAGGCAGGTCCCATAGCTGCTATGTTATCCCAAAAAGCGATTTTCTGCTTATGTCTTCCTTCTGTACTTACCAGCTCCGTTTCTAAAATACCTCTTACCAACTCAGGATCCGTTCCATCTACAATAAGAAGAATTCCTTTCTTCAGAAAATCATCATCAATTTCGGCTGCCATTTCCTCCAAAGAAAGCAATCCTTCTTTTCTTGCAACATTAGACAAGTTAATAATCTTTTGGATGATTTCAGGCGTATCAATTGCGGATTTTTTCATGATAAGAGAGAATGACTTTAATCCGCTGACAAAATCCTTTATTGTGCCAGATGCGAATACTACTGAGAAAGCGCCTCCAATTGTAATGAGAATAGATTTAAAATCATAAATATATTTTAAAGCTACTACACCATCATCGCCACTTACCACTGCAAATATGACGAGTACAGCGGCAAGTAAAATACCTATT
The DNA here is from genome assembly GCA_910589265.1 of uncultured Lachnospiraceae bacterium. Classification (GTDB taxonomy): domain Bacteria; phylum Bacillota; class Clostridia; order Lachnospirales; family Lachnospiraceae; genus MGBC165282. Next base: position 44,704 of record CAJUTQ010000053.1, on the reverse strand, counting down.
AAAGATGTTACTTCCAAAGCCTTCACCTACATATCTTTGCCTTAACCCGCAAAAATATCCTTTCTATAAGATTTTACTAAATTTTTTATATCTTGTCTACTTTCTTTTACAATTAATTTCCTACCTGTAGTAAAAGATATAACCGTATCTGGGGTTTCCTCTACAATCTCAATCAAGTCTTGATTAATAATTACCTTTGTGCCATTCATCTTTGTTACTTCAATCATATTACCCCCTCTTCCCTTATTAATCCATAGGGGATCTATGGATAGAAAACGAAATCCCCTATGGAATTATTCATGATTAACGTTTCAGATTGATAAGTTCTTCCAGCAAAGTATCCGATACAGTAATGATTCTACTGTTTGCCTGGAAACCTCTCTGGGTTGTAATCATTTCTGTAAACTCTGCGGATAAATCCACATTACTCATTTCTAAATATCCAGAACTCATGCTGTCTCTTCCATTTGCTGTTATATCTGCTCCAATTCCATTAAAAATACCTGAATTCAACGTTGCAGAATACAAATTATCTCCTTCTTTTTGAAGACCTGAAGGATTGGCAAATCTGGCAACTGCAATTTGACCTAACAGTCTTGTCTGTCCATTGTCATAACTTGCATAAATCTTTCCATCCTGCTGAACAGTAATAGAGTCCATTGCTCCTACTTTTCGACCTTTTCCTAAACCTGTGACAGCATTTCCACTTTCTCCTGAAACAGTTGGGGTTCCTTTGTTATCCACATTTTTTGTTGTAGCCATATCAATTGAAATATTCATGTCTGTAAATCCAGGGAACATACCAGAAAGACCATTTAAATCAAAATTAAAAGCTGTCAAGGGGGGAGCCGCTGGATTAGCTCCTGGATATACATTTTGTAACTTTCCATCCTTTGTTGTGTCAAAAACAACAGTCAATGTTCCATTTTGGCCAGCCGTTCCACCAAATCCTAATGCATTCAGCATAGCTTCTCTGGCTGCTTCCTTTTGTTCTGGACTATAGTCTTTCCAAGGAGTGTCGGCAGTAGGCGGATTATTTCCCACATTCGCTTGTTGCCAATAGCGAACCGCTATAGAATCTCCATCACTGTCCAATATGTCTGTCACTCCTAAAGTATATTGTCCTTCCACTGGAGCTCCATTTGCGTCTAAAACAGGCTGGAATTGAAATTTCACATTATAGCTGTATCCTAAGTTGTCATAAAATCCCATAGTTGTATAAACACCTTCGCCATTGGAAAAACCATCTGCATTTTTGTCCAAAATTCCCTTAATGAATCCTTCTGTCGTTGCCTCTGGATCTGCCGTCATATTTTCTGGGGTTTTTAACCTTAGAGGAGATACTGTATCTTGAATAATTGTCTGAGTCTCCTGGTCAGCCTGCCATCCCATTACTGTGTATCCGTTGCTTCTCATAGCCAGGTTGCCTGCCCCATCTAAATAGAAAGCTCCAGATCTGGTAAAATAATTATTAGCTCCATCACTTACTACAAAAAATGCATTTCCATTAATCATAATATCCCAGCCATATCCCGTAGACTGAGCACCGCCTTGACTTTCTATGGCAGTTGTAATAGAACTTGTTTTAGAACCAAGTCCTATTTGGGTTGCATTAATACCAGCCCTTCCTGTTTCAGCATTTGCCCCAGAAGCACTCTGGGTTGTTTGATACATTAAATCGCTAAATGTCATAGACTGAGACTTATAAGCCGCAGTGTTTACATTGGCAATGTTGTTACCAATTACGTCCATTCTCGTCTGATGTGTCTTTAAACCTGCCACACCAGTGAACAATGATCTCATCATAATGAATGACCTCCTTATGTCAAATATGCCGTAAACTCCTTCTGTCATTCTAGAGTCTTTAGCCCCCCTAAGGTCCGGCTAAATAATTACAGCACCGTCAATATTTGTAAATACACTCTCACCAGTTTCTGCTTGATCCATAGCAGTAATCACTGTGTTGTTTTTTACATTCACAATGAATGCCAAATCATCTACAAGCACTAATGACTCTTGGATTCCTTTCGCATTGGCCTTTTTAGTACCTTCGTTTAATCTGCTTAGCTGCTCTCCTGACAACTCAATCTTTCTGTCACTTAGGCGGTTTACCGCATGCTTTGAAAATTTCAACTCTGCATCATAAGATTTTTTTACTGTCTTTTCTAGCAAAATATCCTGGAAAGATGTGATTTGTTCTTTTTCAACTTTTGTCGGATTGCTTTTCTGCTCCAGGTACTTCCCTGTAACCTGCTCAATGGAAGGAAAATTATTATTTACTACTTTCATTCCTTCTGCTCCTTATGCCTTCCGTTTAATTTGTTGCTTCTGTTCCTTCTAATTCTTTTATTTTTTCTTCTGCCGCTTCTAGCCGCTCCAAGCTCTCTTTATCTATGTAGTCCTTTTCAAAATCCGTCATGTCATTGTACATAGCTCTTAAAGAAGCAATTGCTTCCTTATTTTCCAAAGTAATGTCTTCTGTCTCTGGTAATTTTTTGAGTCCTTCCTTGAAATCATATGCCTTTGCAGAAGCTACTAATTCTTGCATTTTCTTTTCAAGGTCTGTCAGAAGCTTCACTAAATCCTGACCTATAAATGTCTTCTCATAAGGAGACAACTCATCATACATTTTGCGTACTTTTTCCAATGCTTCTTTATCCCCCACTGTCAACTGAGACTTAGATGGAAGTTTTCCTAAAGCAGTTCCAAAAGCTTTGGCCTTATCCAGTGCTGTCAAATATTCAGAATCCACAATGGATCCCAGATCATCTAAGGAATAAAGTTGATCTTGAATGGATAAATATACTTTATCATTTTCCAGTACTACATAATCAACTTGGCCTCCTATCTTTGTTAAATTTCCTGTAGCTCCAGCTATTACGTTCATAATAACCTGTTTTCCTACTAATGACTGAGCCCTCTGCATGTCATAGCTTACTCTCAAGTTTTGCATTTCCTCTAATTCTGAGAAGGTAGCCAGCTGAGAAATATACTCTGTATTTGACGTAGGCTCTAAAGGATCTTGGTATTTCATCTGGGCAACTAACAACTGTAAAAAGGCGTCTTTTCCCAAACTGCTTTTGTTCACCTTTGCTGCATTTGTTATAGAATTTGCAGATGCAGAAGGATCTTGAACTTCACCATTTACGATAGGTACTGATACTGCCATATTCTCATCTCCTTTATGCTGTGTAGCTCACAGTATTTCCATTTTGAAGCATCATTTCTGCTTCCAATCTCTCTTCTCCTGTCAGATCTTCCTCTTCCAGGCTTTCTATGCCATTTAAGTTTAAATTCACTTTTCCTTTCTGGCTTTTTTTACTTTCTTCTTCTTGATTCTGTCTGTTTCCTTGCTGTAAGTTTCTTTCAAACTCATGGCTGGCAATCGTTACTTCCACTGCTTCTACTTTTATTCCTTGTTGATCCAGGTTTTCTTTTAACTGGACGACCTGATTTTCTATAGCGGATTTCACTGCCTCATTTTCTGCTGTAAAATGAGCTGTCATTGTTCCATTTTTTACAGCTACTTGTAACTGCAGCTTCCCTAAATGTTCTGGATTTAGCTGCATCTCCATTTCATTTACTTCAGGACTTACAGTAATTTTCATTTTCTGTACAATTTGTTCTATAATTTCCTTTGCTGGAATTTCAGGCACTGGAATTTCATTAGCCAAAATGGCTCCCTCCATATGCGAAACAAAAGATTGATTGGGAGAGGCGCTTGTAAATTGACCAGTAAATTGACCCCCATCCTTATGTTCTTCCTGTTTTGTTATATTTGCTTCAGCTTCTTCTTTTACAGCGAACATATCTTGGGATTCTTGACCTTCTTTTAACACAGCTGGATTTTGAGTGGAACTTCCCTGACTTTCTTTTAAAGCTTCCTGGGAATTTGATGTGTTCACAACTTCAATAACTGGTTCCTGAACTTTTCCACTTTCTTTTACAGGACTTTCCAAGTCAATGTTCGTTTCTTCATGGACAGTCTCTTTTATTTCTTCCATTACTGTCTTTAGTTCCTCTTCTGTTAATTGAAACTGACTTTTAAGATTTGCTTCTAAATTATCTAAAGTTTCCAGCAACCCTTTTCGTTGGTCATAAAGTTCTCCGTTTGTAACAAAGGCCAAGGGCTCTTGTACTCCCTCAATTTGTAAGACTAGCTTACTTAAAGCTTCTGGATTTAACAAATCTATCCATCCTAATCCAAGGGCTTCCATAGCTTTTTGCAATTCCTCATCAGAAATATTGAACTGCTCCATTAAATCTTTTTTCATTTTTTCAGCCGCTTCTCTCAAGTCTTCTTCCAAGGAATTACTATTCTCTTCTGTTGTAGTCTCATTTTCCTTTTGAATCTTCTGGGTTCCTTGGGCTTTTTCCCATGGTTTATCCGTCACTTCTGAACTTTTATCAACCTTTTCTGACTTCATTTCTGTTTTTTCATTCTTCCCTGATGTATCTTTCAATACTTGATCAAAGTTTCCAAATGCAGAAGCTCCTTTATTGGATCCAAGACTATTCTTTTTATCTGCAGCTCCCACATTCATTAAAAATGGCTGGGCTTCAGACAAGGATACACTTTTCATCCTCACTCCTCCTTTCTCCTATTTATAATATATATTATAATGCTACCAGATAAATCCGGTGCCTTATAACCAAAACATTAATATTGACTTTGATCTGGGTCCATAAGTTTTGTCAGCATTGCTGCAACTTGAGGATCCATAGCAGCCAGTATAGAGCCCCTTGTATCTGCATTCATTGTATTTAATATTTTTACTGCCAAATCCAAATTATCCGTCATCTGCTCAAAAATAGCTGCTGCTGCCTTTGGTTTCATAGCAGAATAAGCTTTTGCATATTCTTGCACCTGAGCATCTGACTCTATTTGCGTAATGGCCTGCCGATAAAGAGCTGCTGCACTTTCTGGGTCAATAGACTCATAATACTTTCTATAATTTTCTGCCCCAGGAGCATTCTCTCCAAATACTACTTCATCATAAAACTCATCTTTTATTTTTTCAAACTCTACCTGATTGTTTTCAAATGTTTTTAATCGATTAATCTCTTCATTTAAAGCAGCCATTTGCTCATCCTTGGACACATCCCCCTTTTTTGCCTCCTCCAATTCCAATTCAAGCCTTTTAATCTGTTCCACTGCATCCTTTAAATTGGAATAGCCAGCATAATCTTCTGCTCCTTCTTCCCCCTGCAGGGCCAGTTCCTCTTCGGATGCCTTTGGCAAAATCATTTGGAGAACTGGAACATCTTTCAAAATAGGCCTAAGAACATTACTTCCAAAACCACCTACATCAAGCTTTACCAATAAAGCTAAAATAGCCAGCCAGATAACAACAATCAAAAAAGTTACAAATATAATCGTCAGCGCTCCTCCAGTTCCTTCTTCATCTTCTAGATCCTGACCTTCCCTGGCAGCTTCTTTTAACGCTTTCTTTTGTCTCTTTTTTTCTTCTTTCTGCTTCTTTTTTTCTTCCTTTGTCAACTTCTTGTTGGGGGCTGCTGCTGTCTGTTCTACATCGGGCATTATTCACACCTACCTATCTATCTTCTTACCATGTCTATAACTGGTGAGCTCGTCAATTTCCTTACTCTCTCTTGCATTCTCATCTTGCAAAAACTGCTCAAAAGCTTTTTCCTTTAATTTCTCATGGGTTTTTCTATCTTTCATAATTTCTGTCAGTCTATCTCTTGCCATTTCCAAATTATCTTCCGCTATTTTCACTTGAACTAACTGTTCTCCTATGTACTCTTTTATAAGTTTCATGGCAATCTGATTATCTTGTATATCTCGGACTTTTAATATATGGACTCGCAATGTCCTGGCTTCCTGCTCATATCCTGTTCTTCTATCATACAAAACCTGAAGTTTCTCCAGTTCTTCCTGATATTTCATATTTGCTGCTGCATATTCCATTTTGGCTTGATCTTCTAACTTAAACTTAATATCTAAAATATTTTGCATCCGGTAACGAAATTTTGCCATACTCTATGCCGCCTTATTCTATAAAAATCTCTTCCATTTTCTTTACAATTTCTTGAAACTCAAATTTTTCATCTACCTGCTGTCTTAAAAACTCATTCACTTGGTTTACTTTAGAAATTGCATAGTCAATACTTTCATTAGAACCCTTTTTATAAGCTCCAATATTAATTAAATCTTCTGCTTCATTGTATGTAGCAAGTACGTTTTTCAGCTTTCCAGCCGCCGCTTTATGATCAGAATCGGCAATCTGACTCATACATCTGGAAATGCTTTGCAAAACATCTATGGCAGGGTAATGGTTTTTATGCCCCAGCTTTCTATTTAACATAATATGACCATCTAATATACTTCTTGCTGTATCCGTAATAGGTTCGTTAAAGTCATCTCCATCTACTAATACTGTATATAATCCAGTAATAGAACCTATATGGGAATTTCCTGCTCTCTCTAACAGCTTTGGCATCTCCGCATAAACACTAGGCGGATACCCTCTTGTCACAGGAGGCTCTCCACTTGCCAGACCAATTTCCCGCTGAGCCATAGAAAATCGAGTTAAAGAATCCATCATAAGCAAAACGTCTTTCCCTTGATCTCGAAAATATTCTGCTACTGCAGTTGCTGTCTTTGCCGCCTTATTTCTTATTAATGCAGGTTTATCGGAAGTTGCCACTATGACAACAGAACGCCTCATTCCTTCTTCACCTAAATCCCGCTCAATAAACTCTCGAACCTCTCTGCCTCGTTCCCCAATTAAAGCAATGACATTTACATCTGCTTTTGTATTTCTTGCAAACATCCCCATTAATGTGCTTTTTCCCACTCCAGAGCCTGCAAAGATTCCTATTCTCTGTCCTTTTCCAACAGTAATAAGACCATCCACTGCTTTCACTCCCAAAGGCAGGACTTCATTGATTATCACTCTCTCCATAGGATCTGGAGGCGGAGCTTCAACAGGGTAGGTTGTTCCTCCATGGAACTCCCCTCCTTCTGTAATTTGTCCAAGCCCATCCAAGGTTTTTCCAAGAAGTTGTTCCCCAGCCTGTATTGCCAGAGGATGGCCTAAGTTTTCTACAATACATCCAGCACCAATTCCATCTGTATTCTCATAAGGCATTAACAATGTTTTATTATCCTTAAATCCTACTACCTCGGCCATTACTTCCAAGGAATCATCATCTTCTCCTCTGATCAAACACATATCTGACAGCTTTGCATCTGGTCCGATGGATTCAATAGTAAGACCTACAATATTCACTACTTTTCCCAGTTTCTTATAATACGTTTTTTCTTTTAATACTTCGTACTTCCCTCTGTTAAAAGTAACATCCATATTCATACCCCTGCCTTTCCCATTTTGGTTTCCATATGGAATCAAGCCCAAATATGTAAGAATGAAAATTTATTTCAGCCTCTTCTATTTTTCACTGTTTTTCATAGGAAAGAAGCTTCAGTTCCTTCATCAACCCTTGAAGCTGGGTTCCCAAACTACAGTCAAAAATACCACCGTCTGTTTCAATCATACATTCATTAGGGGTTAATGTCATATCTTCAATAATCTCTATCGTATCGCTTCCAGGAATTCCTTCTAGCAAATCTTTTTTCTGCATTGTGACATATCCAAAATCTTCTTTGGATACATGAATCAAAAAATCTTTTGTTAATGTAACATGATGAAGGGTCTTTTGAATCAAATGAAAAATGATATCTTTTCTATCAGAAAACTCTACTTGAAAAACATGTTCAAATATACCCCCTATGGTATCAACTAGTTCTGCCTCCATAGACATCTTTTTTTGTTGATACTCTTCTTCCAAACGAGTAAGTCTATCTCGACTTTCTTCTTCCATATTTTTCCTTTGTGTTTCTAACTGAAAAGCTCCTTCCTGAACTCCTCTTTGATATCCTTCATTTCTCCCTTCTTCTTTTGCAGCATGGCGAAGAGCTTCTGCTGACTGCCTAGCCTCTTCTAATATTTGTTCTGCTTCAGCTCTCGCTTCTTCCAGTATTAACTGAGCTTCTTCCTGTCGTTCTTTTAAATCTCCTTTGATTACTGAACTTTCTCCTTCATCTTGTACAAGCAAATCAATAGGAGACGCCTCCAGTCCAGCTTCAAATCCCTCTTCTTCATTCACATATATATCGGAAGTTTCCTCAGGTAAAATAGATAATTTTTCCATTTTTTCTGCTATTTGTTCATTACTGTCAATGAGTCTTGTTTCTTCCTGTTGATAATTCACATAATAATACTTTAATAAATTAGACAATAATCTCGTCTCCTCCGCCTCTGGAAATTACAATCTCACCAGAATCCTCTAATTTTCGAATAATATTAACAATTTTTTGCTGGGCTTCCTCTACATCTTTCATACGTACAGGCCCCATAAATTCCATATCCTCTTTGATCATAACTACTAAACGCTTTGAAAGGTTATTGAAAATGGCATTTTGAACCTGTTCGTTAGAGCCTTTCAAGGACATAGCCAAATCACTGTTTTCCACATCTCTAAGCACCCTCTGAATAGCTCTATCATCAAGCAGCAAAATGTCTTCGAATACAAACATTTTTTTGCGGATCTCGTCTGCCAATTCGGGTTCGTCCACTTCCAATGTTTCCATAATATGTTTTTCTGTCGCTCTGTCCACTGTATTTAAAATTTCCACTACTGCGTCTACTCCGCCAATAATAGTGTAATCCTGATTTACTAAAGATGCTAATTTTGATTCCAGCACTTTTTCCACTTCCTTTATTACATCGGGAGAAGTACGGTCCATCAAAGCAACTCTCTTTGCCACGTCAGACTGCATCTCAGGAGGCAGAGCACCAATAATCTGGGCTGCCTGGCCTGGCGCCAGATAAGATAAAATCAAAGCAATTGTTTGAGGATGCTCTTCTTGTATAAAATTCAAAAGTTGGGAAGGTTCTGTTTTTCTCACAAATTCGAAAGGCTTTACTTGCAAGGAGGCTGTCAGCTTTCCCAGAATATCCATTGCTCTCTCTTGTCCCAGAGCGCTTTCCAAAATTTCTTTCGCATAGTCAATTCCACCCTCAGCAATGTATTGCTGGGCAAGACATACCTCATAAAATTCGTTAATAACATCTTCCTTTAACTGAGGGGTGACACTCCTTGTATTTGCAATTTCTAATGTCAAATCTTCAATTTCTTCCTCTTTTAAATACTTAAAAACTTTTGAAGATTTTTCAGGACCTAATGCAATCAACAAAACTGCAGCTTTCTGTAATCCGCCGATTTCATTTGCCATTCTATTTACCCCCAATCCTCTGTTAACCAGTTACGCAGCAAATTTGCCACTGCTTCTGGATTTTCGTCTACAAACCTTTCTATCATCTCAGCCACTTCTGACTTCTTATCTAGTTCAAACTCAGGTACTTCTGACTGCTCCTGGGTTGTGGCAAGGAGCTGTTCCACGGATAGTTCTTCCACCGGCTCTTCTGTAGCCTTGTCTGCCCGCATGCTTCGGAATACAACAAACCCTAGTAAAGCCAAAATCAGTACAATAAGAACAATCTGTAAAATATCTGTAGCGCTAATTGGCCCACCTTCTGACTCTACAAAAAAAGGAACGTCATAGGCAATAATAGAGACATTAGCCTCAGGAATTCCTGTTGCCCTTGATACCATTGTAATCAATTCAGCATCCACTTCCTGTTTCACTCTGTCATCATTTTCTGCCTGATACTGAGCAAAACTAATGCCATCTAATAATCCCTGACTCTCTAAATCCTCTTGTCTTTGTACAACATGTTTCGTGGCAACAACTGCAATTGTAGACTGTTCATATACAATTCTCCCACCAGGATCATTCACATTCTCTATGCTTTCATCTGGTAAATAATCTGCCCTTTCTTCTGCATATGTAGAACTTCCCCCAGCTCCGTCTTCTGTTACATAAGTAGTATCATTAGCGTCGGTTCCAGGAGGCGCTGCTGTCATTCCCCCTGTGGATTCTGAGCTATAGGTTTCTCTATGACTATACAGTCCCTGCTCCATCCCATCTTGTGCAGAATAACGATGATTGGTGCGAGTTGTTTCAGAAAAATCCAGCTCTAAATTGGGAATGACTTTTACCGAATCAAAGAGACTGGTGCCAAGAACAGCCTGCTCCACTTCCTGTTTTACTCTATTCTCATACTGCTGTTTCACTTCCAACTGATTTCTTGCATTTCCAGCAAGGGAATTGTCATCCTCTCCAGAAAATAATACATTCCCATTGGAATCAATAATGAAGACACTTTCCGAGGTTGCATTTCCCAGGGCTGTTTTTACAAACTTTGCTAGTCCTGCGGCTGAATCTCTACTCATCTCTCCATTTAAAGTCAACATGACACTAGCAGAGGAATCTTCATTTTTTGAAAGTAAGGTTCCATCATTTTCTGGCATGTTTAACTGAACCGTTGCTTTGTCAACGACAGCCAATGTCTCTAAATCTCTTGCCATTTTCGACTGTAAAAATTCTTTGTATTTTTTTTGTTTATCCGCTTCTGTAGTGGAAAATCCCCCATCTGTTACAGAACTAATATTGCTATAATCCTGAGATGGTATGTTGTTGGCTCCCAGCAAAACATTTGCACTGGATAATTCGCTGTCTTTAATAGATATCGTAAGTCCGTCATCCGAAATTCGGTAATTTAGACCTTCTCCATCTAATAAGTCTCTAATTTGAGCCGTTTCCCTTGTATTCTCACAAACTGCCAGCACTGTATACTTTGGTTTTGCCAGCAAAGTGACAACCAATGCCAGCATTACGATGACTCCTAATACAACACTGACGATAATGGTTTTCTGCTTTGTATCAAATTTATTCCACCATTCCAAAATTTTTTTGGGAATGCTTTGTAGTTTCTGAACCATTTCCTATAGCCCCTCACTATTTTTATATCTGAATCTGCATAAGTTCTCTGTAAGCCTCAAGTAGTTTATCTCTTACAACTACGGTGTACTGCAATGCAGTATCAGCTTTCCCTGCGGCAATCGTCATGTCGTGGGTATTGTCTACAAGTCCCATGGCAAACAGCATTTTCTGCTCGTCACTTTCCTGTATATATTGGTTAGTTGTATTTAATGTATCCAAAGCCTGTCCTAGAATCGTATCAAACTGCCCATTCCCTTTAGCAGATAAAGTTCCAACCTTTATCGCCGTATCTCTAATATCTTTTGCGTTTACATTAAAGAGTGATGATATATTCATTCAAAACACCTCCTATGCATTATTATGAATTACTCCCGATCTCTAAACCCTTCATCGCAATAGCTTTGCTAGTTGTAAAGGCAGTATTGTTTGCATCCCAACCTCTACTGGCATCAATTAAGTTCGTCATTTCTGTAATAATATTTACATTCGGCAAGGTAACATATCCATTTTCATCTGCATCTGGGTGGGCCGGATCATACACCATTCTCATCTCGGTCTCATTATCTTCATGCACACCGTCTACTTTCACTCCAGTCCCAGCCACATTTCTCCGGCTCCTTTCCAATATCTGGCTAAAGGAAGGCCGGTTTCCCTTTTCTGTAAAAGTCACCACTTTCCTTCTGTAAGGAGTGCCGTCTTCTGTCCTCGTTGTATTTGCATTTGCAATATTCCCTGAAATAATATCCATTCTATACTGCTCTGCTGTCAAACCAGACGCATTAATATCAAAAGAATGAAACATTGACATATCTCTTTTCCCCCTTTTTATTTAATTACTGCCTTTAATGCATTGAAACTTCCATTAACTGCTGTGACCAATCCATGATACTTTATTTGATTTGCTGCTAATTCCACGTTTTCTGTCTGAATATCCACATTATTCTTATCAAGGCGGTAAGAATATCTTTCTAAATCAGTATATACCTTCCCCTCAAGCCGTTTGCTATTTAAGTCCAGCTCTCGAACTTTCTTACCCATACTTTGTTGTCCAGAATGCATTAGCGCTTTTTGCAATTCACCTTCAAAAGAAACGTCTTTGCGCTTATATCCCGGCGTATTTGCGTTTGCTATATTTCCACCAATAATGTCATTGCGAAGCCATGATGCATCCGCTGCCTTGCCTATTACATTAATATAACTAAAGATACCAGAATTTGTCATACGCCTTCCCTCCCATTTTTCGACTTTTACTTTATATATTATAATAAATTTCGCAGAAAAAACAAGATATTTTTATATTTTGGTAAAAAATTATTATTTTTTAGGAAAATTATCCTCTTAAAAATATTACGAAAGGACTCACCTATCTGGTAAATCCTTCCAATTCTGGCATTTTCGACCATTTTCATTTACAGTTCTTATTGAGTCAAACATACCAAATTTTTCCTCTTCCTGTCTCTATTTATATGACGCTCCATCACTATTATTCTAAAAATTTCATTACCTATAATAAAAACCCTTTCCATTTATACTAATATAATATGAGCTCCAAAAGGTCATGACTATCCTCCTTGCAGCAATAAGCATGACTTTGAAAGCCTAAAAAGGATGAAAAAATAGCTTCCTTAGACGGATTTTGAATATTTTTAGAGTTCCATAAATACATAAGACAGAGCAATTCATGTATTGATAGAGAACAAAATAACCTCTACCCCTTATATTATATTCTAGAACTAAGCAGAAGGATTTTCTTTCAGCTTCTTCACTTCTCCAAATATTAGATCATTCAATACCTTAATATATGTTCCCTTCATTCCAGAAGATCGGGATTCAATAATTCCAGCGCTTTCAAACTTTCGAAGGGCATTTACAATAACAGAGCGGGTAATCCCTACCCTGTCCGCAATTTTACTTGCCACTAATATTCCTTCATTTCCTTCTAATTCTTCAAAAATATGAATAATTGCTTCCATTTCAGAAAAAGATAAAGTACTAATAGCTGAAGAAACAACTTGCTGTTTACGGCTTTCTTCAGCAGTTTCTTCATTAACGGAACGAAGCATTTCAAGTCCTACGACCGTTGCCCCATACTCACACAAAATAATATCATCAATCAAATACTGCTCTTCCTCTTTGTAAATAAATAAAGTTCCAAGACGCTCTCCTGCAATATCAATAGGCGCAATGAGAGCTTGGGCCTTCCTGCTCCCTGCATGCTCAAACCCTAACGTTTCCAAATTTACATTCTCTTTTGTCGAAAGCACGCTGAGTAATCTTTCATTGAGTATTGGATCGATAAATCCTCCAACCTCAAAGTGCAAAAGTTCCTCAATTTCGTCAATTCCAGTGAAAAATCCAGTTCCCAGTACCTTTCCCTTTTTACTAATGACTAGTACATTCGATTTCATAATTTCTTTTAGTATACTGCAAATGTCGTTAAAGACTACCTTGCTCGAACTGCTGTTATGGAGCAGCTTGTTAATTTTTCTCGTTTTATCCAATAATTGTACACTACTCATCTATTTTCATTCTCCTTTGTGCATACCATACTAAGCATGTGACATATTATATATATTATCACAAAAAAAAGGGGAAATCAAACATTTCCACTTTTTTTTCGACATCTTATTAAATTGTCAGTTTTTTCATTGAAGTACAGAAATTTCCTCTTTTTTCTTGTTCACAATGGTTCCACATCCATCGCTAATACATACAAGCTTATTCCCTTTTTCTACCATAAGTCCTCCACAGTTTGGGCATTTCTCAGTAGAAGGCTTTTGCCAGGACATAAAATCACAATCAGGATTATCTTCACATCCGTAATATTTTCTTCCTTTTTTTGTCTTTCGAAGTACAATTTCTTTACCGCATTTTGGACAAAATACTCCTATTTTTTCTAAATAAGGTTTTGTATTCCTGCAGTCTGGAAATCCAGGGCACGCTAAGAAACGTCCATGGGGTCCATACTTAATGACCATGTTTCTTCCACATTGATCACATATTACATCGGAAACCTCATCTTCTATTTTTACCTCTTCCAATTCTTTTTCTGCCTGATTTACCGCTTCATTTAAATCAGGATAGAAGTTGCTTACTACCGTTTTCCAATTGACAGAACCTTCCTCCACTTTATCTAGAAGAGATTCCAGATTCGCTGTAAAATTTACATCAACAATACTGGGAAAGGCTTCCTTCATCATATGGTTGACTACTTCTCCTAATTCTGTCACATAAAGGTTTTTGTTTTCCTTTACAACATAGCGTCTTGCTAAAATAGTTGTAATTGTAGGAGCATAGGTGCTAGGCCTTCCAATGCCTAACTCCTCTAAGGTCCGCACAAGAGCCGCTTCTGTATAATGAGCTGGAGGCTGGGTAAAATGCTGCTTTGTATGAAATTCCTGAAAATCCAAAGGAGTATTTTCATCAATTCCTTTTATCATCCTCGTCCCTTTGTCTATATCTTCGTCTGTCTCTGTATATACGGACATAAAACCGTCAAAAACAATCTTAGAGGCAGCTACTGTAAACCGGTACTGATTTCCGCCAATCTTTACAGATATTGTCTCATATTTTGCAGGCATCATCCTGCTTGCTGTAAATCTTTTCCAAATTAATTGATATAATCGAAATTGATCCCTGGAAAGAGACTCTTTAAGAGCTGCTGGCGTCCTGGAAATATCTGTAGGACGAATTGCCTCATGGGCATCCTGGATTTTTTTGTCCTTTTTCTTCTCTCCTGACTTTCCAGCCACATATTCTTCTCCATAATGTTCCAATATATAAGCCTTTGCCCCTTTTTCTGCCTCTTCAGATACTCTTGTGGAATCTGTTCTTAAGTAAGTAATGACTCCTACAGTCCCACTTCCTTTTAAATCAATTCCCTCATATAACTGCTGTGCCAGGCGCATGGTCTTTTGTGTGGAAAAGTTTAACACTTTGCTCGCTTCCTGCTGCAATGTACTTGTCGTAAAAGGAATAGGAGCTTTTTTCATACGCACTCCCCTTTTTACGTCTAAAATTTTATATTTTGCGCCTTCCAAATCTTCTAAAATTCTATCCATCGCTTCTTTTGAGGCTATAGGAATTTTTCCCTTTTCATCACCATAAAACTTTGCACAAAGGGGCTTTTTCTCTCCTGGAATACGAAAATCTGCCTCTAATGACCAGTATTCTTCTGGTATAAAGGCGTTAATCTCCTCCTCCCTGTCACAAATGATGCGAAGGGCAACAGATTGAACTCTGCCAGCGCTTAACCCTCTTTTTACCTTTCCCCACAAGAGGGGAGAGATACGATAGCCTACCATCCTGTCCAAACATCTTCTTGCCTGTTGGGCATCTACTAAGTCCATATTAATTTCTCTTGCTTCTTTCATAGACTCCTTTACTGCATTTTTTGTAATTTCGTTAAAGGTAATTCTATAAACTTTTTTTTCGTCCAACTTCAACGCCTTCCATAAATGCCAGGAAATAGCCTCCCCTTCCCTATCAGGGTCTGTTGCCAGATATATTTTTTCTGCTTTTTTTACTTCCTTTCGCAGATTTGCTAAAATATCCCCCTTTCCTCTTATTGTAATATATTTGGGCTCAAAATCATGCTCTATGTCTATTCCCATCTGACTTTTGGGAAGGTCCCTCACATGTCCGTTACTGGCAGCCACCTCATAATTGGAACCTAAAAACTTTTTAATTGTTTTTACTTTTGCAGGTGATTCTACAATCACTAGATACTTTGCCATCCTGTGCCTCCAAAAAAACAAATTTTTCAATTATTTTCTGTATTAACAACATAATTGTTTTTTGCTATTTCTCTAATATAACCTTTTAATTCTAATTTTATGAGTATGGATAACACTTCAGAAACAGGCATGGAAACCTCATTGGAAATATCATCCAGATTTTTGCTATAGAAACCTAAACAACTATACACCATATTTTCTTTGTTTTCAAGCAAATACTGTGTTTTTTCTTTCATTTGGTACGGTTTTATCTTTTGATAAGGTTTTATCCTCCTATCCAGTGTAAAGGAAAGTATATCCAATATATCTTCTGGACTTGTCGCCACATAGGCGCCCTGTTTTAATAACTCGTTACATCCTTTGCTGAAAGGATCAGAAATACGTCCTGGTATTACAGCCACATCCTTTCCTTGCTCCAAGGCCATATCCACTGTAATGAAAGTTCCACTCTTTTCCTTTGCCTCAATGACAAGAACTAAATCCGATAATCCACTGATAATTCTGTTTCTTGCTGGAAAATGATTGGCCTTAGGGGGCATTTTAGGCGCAAACTCTGATAAAACACCTCCCATTTTTTTTAATTGTTTATAAAGGGGAAGATTTTCTTTTGGATAGCATATGTCCACCCCCGAGCCAAGTACGCCAAAGCTTTGCCCTCCTGCGTCCAATGCCCCTTTTTGCCCTATGGAATCAATTCCCCTTGCCATGCCGCTAATAATTTGAATTCCGTTTTGGGCCAAATATTCCCCAAAAGTTTTGGCAACCATTCTCCCGTATTCTGAGCAGACTCTGGCTCCAATCATTGCCACACTAGGGACCTCTTCCCTTGGCAGTTTTCCTATGTAATAAATACCCTTTGGGGGAGATGGTATATGTAAGAGCCGTTTTGGATAGTCTGGCTCTCCTTTGGCAGCATATTGTATTTCTCTGTTATTATATATGCCCTTACTATCCATCTCTATGTCTTCCTTCCTGTTACTTTCCTTTTCCAACTCGATATCCCGCCGCCTCTCCAATATGTTCCAATGTTATTTTTTCACTTTCTTCCATATCTGCTATAGTTCTTGCCACCTTACATATTTTCTCATAGGCCCGCACACTCAAATTCCATTTTTCCATGATTTGTTTAAGAAACTTTTTTTCTCTTTTATCCAAAGAACAATATTTTTCCACATCTTCTCCCTGAAGCTCCCCATTATAATGAATTTCTGTATTTTTATATCTCTCTTTTTGTATATCTCCAGTTCGTATAACCCGTTTTCTTATTTCCTTAGAATTTTCTCCTTTTTTCCCTTCTCCTTGTTCTTTCTCTTGGAAAAGATGCTTTATTCCTGTTCTATGTACCTCTGTGCAAATATCTATTCTATCCATAAGAGGAGCGCTTAATTTATTCAAATAGTTCTTTCTTTGATATTCTGTACAACTGCATTTATGAAAATCAGGAAAATAACCACATGGACAGGGATTCATTGCAGCAATAAAAATAAATTGGGCAGGATAAAGATAAGCTCCCTGACTTCTTGTAATCCATATATTCCCTTCTTCTAAGGGCTGACGAAGTATTTCCAGTATGGAACGTCTAAACTCTAATAGCTCGTCCATAAACAGCACTCCCCGATGGGCCATGCTAACTGCACCTGGCTTTGGAATTCTTCCTCCTCCAGCAAATGCCTGTTCTGTAATTGTATGATGGGGATTAATAAACGGCCGCTCCGTCATGATTCCTTCTTTCTTCTGAAGAAGTCCGGCGACACTATAGATAGTAGAAACTTCTAGACTCTCCTCCGCAGACAGCGGTGGAAGAATAGTTGTAATTCGCTTTGCCAACATTGTTTTGCCTACACCTGGCTCTCCAATCATAAGCATATTATGAAAACCTGAGGCTGCAATTTCAGCTGCTCGTTTGGCCCCCTCCTGGCCCCTTACATCTGAAAAATCCATGTCATTCGTCTTTTCCCAAGAATCCTTCCTTACCCTTTCTTGGACCCTTATTTCTTTTCCAAAGAGAAAGGACACAACCTCTGAGAGGCTTGAGACTGCAATGACTTCCACTCCTTTTACCGCCTCTCCTTCCAGAACATTTTCCCATGGAATAATACAACGGGAAATCCCCTCTCTCTTGGCTTTGGCAACTATGGGGAGCACACCTTTTATACTATTTAATCTGCCGTTTAACGACAATTCTCCAATAAACATCGTATTTTCTATTCGTTCCTTTGGAAGCTTCCCCAAAGCTGACATAATTCCAACAGCCACAGGCAGGTCAAAAGCAGATCCTTCTTTCTTTCGGTAAGCTGGCGATAAATTTACAGTAATCCGTTTAGGAGGAAGAAAAATACCTTCATTGCGCAAGGCAGTCCTCACTCTCTCCTTCGCTTCCTTTACCTCTGTTGCAAGACAGCCCACCATTTCAAATACGGGCATACCATCTGAAATATTTACTTCTACATATACAGTATCGCTTTCCATTCCAAATACTGCGCCTGATATGATTCTGCAATACATCTTTGCCTCCTTAATATATTTTGTCTCGTTTATTATACACGAATCATTCTATCATGTAAATACATTTATATGATAGAATATTCCAAAATGATAAGGTGTCTCACAATAGCTTAAACCACTTCAAGACGCTTTTTTTGTTATTTGTAGTTCTCTTCCTTTCGGCATTTCTTTTCCATTACTTCCTGTCACTTTCACCTCCACAGTCTGATAATCTTCAGAAATACGATAATATAATTCCTTGGCTCCTTTTGTCTGAAATCTGGCCTGTACTTTTTCTCCCTGATCTTCTGCAAGATTTTTCAGAACTTCATGGTCAAAGGTGCGAAACCTCTCGTCTTCTGTCTCTATGACAGGACGTTCGTTATTCAGCAAAGTGATGGAGGTCCATTCTTTCCCTGCCACCTCCTCCACTGGTTTTTCTACACATACATCCTGAAGGGCCCTTACCATAACAGTTCCTACTTCTTCCAGCCAATGCTTGTCTGTCTCATAAGTAACATGTTCCAAATAAGAAAGGATGGGCGGTGAAAGAAACATTACAAGGACAGTGACTCCAAAAGCTGCTGCCACTACCTGCCATCCTTTCCACTCTTTTTCCATTATTTCTGCCTCCTTTTTTAATTTTCTAGAAGTTTTCTTCCATCCTCACTGGTAATTTGCTTATTCTTTACTAGGACATCGATTGTATCCTTCATAGTAATATTAGGCTTTAAATCCTCATAGGTGCCTTTTTTTATCTGTTCCTTTGCTCTCTCATCCATTTCTATAGCCTCAAAAACAAGCTGCCTTTTATAATCTGTAATAGAAACAATCCTTTGGGAAACTACTCCCCTTAAGGTAGAGGCCAGACGCCTTATATTTTCTTCCAGCTTTTGGGGCCTTAAAAGCCTTATTAAATATTCAATGCTGTCACAAATATGATTGCCTGGAGCTGCAGCTAAAACAAGATGTCCTGTCTCAACAGCCATGAGTATGCCTTCCAGTGTCTCCACATCTGCAATCTCTCCAACAACAATGACATCTGCATCTTCTCTAAGGGCGTCTTTTAGTCCCTGCCCATATCCTTTTGTGTCTGAACCTACCTCTCTTTGGACAATCAACGATTTATCATTTTTATGACAGTATTCCACTGGATTTTCTATCGTAACAATAAAAGCCTCTCTATTTTCATTTATATGATTTACCATAGCCGCCAATGTCATAGACTTTCCCCCGCCGACAGGGCCAGATATAATGCAAAGTCCCTTATTGGCATGACATATTTCTTTTACAAAAGCTGGCATTCCAAGAGAGTCTAAGTCTGGAATCTCCTCTTCTATTCTGTGGAATACCATAGCTGCTGTTTTCCTTTGTTTAAATGCATGAATCCTATATCTCCCTTTGGCTTCATCTCCATAAGCGACATCGAACTCTCCTCTTTCTTCAAATTTCTCCCTCTGATCTGACGTCATAATTTGAACAAGTATCTCCAGTGAGTCTGCCTGCTCTACTGGGGAAAAACTTGTTGGCTGCAGGCGTCCGTTCACGCGAAGATAAGGAATGGATCCTACAGCCACATGGATATCCGATGCCTTTTTTTTCTTTGCTTCCTTTAAAAGCTCCTCCAGCAGAACCATGTTCTTTTCCTCCTTTTATCCTATTTGCTCCCTCAAAATTTCCATTCCTTTCTGAAGCTGGGTATCTTCTTCCTTTTTTATTTCCAGTTGGTATTTTAATTCCTCAGGCATAATTTCTTCTACGTCTGGCTCCACTCCTTTTTCATGAATGCTAACCCCACTGGGAAGATAGTATTCTTGAACAGTGAGCTTAACGCCTGCTCCGTTTCCCACATGAAAAATTCTCTGTACAATCCCTTTTCCATATGTCTTTTCGCCAACTAAAGTTCCCATTTCATAATCTCTAATTCCACCAGCAAAAATTTCCGATGCTGAGGCAGACTCTCCATTAATAAGAACAACTAAAGGCTGATCAAAGAAATGTCCGTCTTCCCCTGTTACAGCACTGCCATTTCCTTCTTTATCTTTTGTAGACATAAGAATATCTCCGTCTGGCACCATATAATCCAACACTTTACAGACCGCAGTGACAACTCCTCCAGGATTATTTCTCACATCAATAATAAGTCCCTTCATCCCTTCTTTTTCTCCTTGCTCTACAGCCCGGACAAATTGGTTGTATGTGACATCTTCAAATTCCGATATAGCTATGTATCCAATGTTATCTTCCAACATTTCATATTCCACAGTAGGGGTTTCAATGGTCCTTCTTTTTATTCGAAAGGTTTTATAAACTTTTTCACTTGTTCGATAAACTTCCAATACAACTTCTGTTCCACTTTCTCCTTTTACAAAATTCACAAAAGTAGCTAAATCCATTCCAGCTGTATCCTGACCGTCTACCTTTGTAAATACATCCCCTGGAAGAAGTCCTGCCTCCTCGCTTGGCGTACCTTTATATGGCTTCACTACAGTAATGAGCCCTGTCTCCTTGTCTTGGCTTAGGAGAGCCCCAATTCCAGAATATTCTCCTGTTGTCATTTCCATCAGCTTATTATATTCTTCTGGCGTATAATAAACAGAATAAGGGTCGTCAAGGCCTGCTATCAGGCCTTTGTACACACCCGTCTCCAAATCTTCCTTTTCATAATCAAACAAATAAAATTGATCAATCATATTTTCTAAGGAATCAATGTTCTCTAAAATGACTGCCTTTCTCGCTGCTCCTTCTTTGCCCCTGCTAGAAGACAGACTATAGCTGTTAACAACTAGGAATAAATAGGTCGTCTCAAATATTAGGACAAAGGCTAAAAAGATAATGATTCCTATCATAGTATATTTAGTGCTTTTTTTCATATCCAAACTCTTCCTTTAATTTTTTTAATGCTTTTTTTTCTATGCGGGACACATAACTTCTGGATATTCCCATCTGTTCTCCTATTTCCCGCTGGGTCATTTCCCTGTACTCTCCAAGACCATACCTCATTTTGATAATTTCTCTCTCTCGGCCAGGCAGACAGGATTCCACATAGCGTTGAAGCTTTTTTACGTTGTCATCTGTCTCCAAACGATCTACTACATCTTCGTTTGGCCCTTCCATAATATCTAGAAGGTTAATTTCATTCCCCTCTTTGTCCGTACCCATAGGTTCATACAAAGATACTTCTCTGTTCATTTTTTTCTTGGCTCGAAGCATCATGAGAAGCTCGTTATCAATGCATCTTGCAGCATAAGTGCCAAGCCTAGTCCCTTTTGTATAATCAAAGGTCGTAACCGCCTTAATCAAGCCAATGGTTCCAATGGAAATTAAATCTTCCATCTCTTCATTCCCGCTTTGGTATTTTTTTACTATATGGGCTACTAAACGAAGATTTCTTTCAATGAGAATATCCTTGGCCCCTTCATCCCCATCCCTGTACCTCTCCACATAATATTTCTCTTCCTCTGAGGACAATGGTTTCTCAAAAGCCTTCAAAAAAACACCTCAAAGCCGTTTTATATCATTGTATGAAGAAGGGGGACTCTTAGTGCCTTTCCTATTTAATTTATTTCTCTACTCTTCTTTTATTATACGAAATAAAGGAAAACAGATGAGGATAACCCAAAGGATATTTAGGGTTTGATACATATTTGCTTAAAGCGCCACGTCAATGTCCATGAAATATAGAGAGCATCCAGTTATGCCGGCTATAACTACAACTTAAAGCAAAAGATATAGGAAATTACTCAGGAGTATTTCCTGAATATTGTATAAAACTATGTGTCATCGGCTTAAAACTCTATAGGAATCTTATACACAAGGCTCCTGTTCCAGCAATGCATCCATCATTCCATTGGTGGCACACAAAAATTTCACAATTTGGCAACTCCTCCTCTTAAAAAGAATCTATATCCATAACAGAAGGGGTATTTTTTAACATCCCCCTGAGGAATCCACTGTTGAAATCTGAGGGCTCATAACCTTTGCAGTCGTTTTTCCATTGGGATTAAGAAACATATCTTCTCTTCCAAAATTGATTTTATATTCTGTTGCTGTAACTGCCATCATGAATTCCACCTTTCTTATAATTTTGTTTTAGTATATGTGATTTTTACATAAAAATCAATATAATCCCATAATAAGGAGTGGCCTATATTCTATCACTTACTTAGACTTTTTTACTCCTATTGTATAAAAATACAAGCAGCCTCTCTTAGTCAAAAAGAAATTGTGCCAGTACTTGATTGCTTACATCCACTCCTCTCTTTGTTAAGACCAGGAAATCTCCTCTCCATTTTATGAAACCTCCCTGTTCCAGCTTGTTTAGAGAATTTTCATATATTTCCTTTAAATCCACGGCAAAGCGCTCATAAAACCTTATTCTGCTAACTCCTTTTTCCATTCTCAGTCCTAAAAACATTGTTTCTTCCATCTGTTCCTTTAAAGGAAGTTTCTTTATATTTTCTTTTTTTCCTGGATCCTCTTTATATTGGTCCATACTTATTTTGTTTTGGAAACGTGTTTCTTCCATCAGAGAAGACGCCCCAAGTCCAAATCCCAAGTACTCTCCCCTTTGCCAGTAAACCAAGTTATGGCGGCACTCTCTTCCTTCTTTTGCATAATTGGATATTTCATATCTGTTATACCCTTTTGTTTTTAAATACTGTTCTGTGTATACATACATCTCCCTTTCCACTTCCTCGTCTGGCAGCCCTTTCCCATCTTGATACCACTGATGAAACAAAGTTCCTTCCTCAACAATCAAGCTGTAAGATGAAATGTGCTCTGGTTCCAATTCCACAATAAATTCTAAACTTTCCTTATAAGAATTTAATGTCTGTCCTGGAAGGGCAGCTAGTAAATCAATATTAATGTTATCGAACCCTTCCTCCCTGGCCTGCCTATAAGTGTGGAGAAATTCCTCCTTTGTATGAACTCTTCCCAGCCTTTTTAACTCTTCATCTATAGCAGACTGAAGGCCAATGCTAAGACGATTCACTCCCATCTGTTTATATTCTGACAGCTTTTTTCTTGTTACTGAACAAGGATTGACTTCTATCGTCCATTCCCTATCTTCATTAGCCATATAGGGAAATGTTTCTTTGAAGCCATCCAATATTTTTTCCAGATCTTTTCCATGTAAAACAGACGGTGTCCCTCCCCCGATGAATACCGTCTGTACCTTGTATTTTTCTCCTCCATAGGGAGAGGATATAACTTCCTTTAGCAATGCATTCATATATTGCTCCCTCTCTCTTTCCATAGAAGGAAAAGATAAAAAATCACAATAATAACATTTTTTTGTACAAAAGGGGATATGAAAATACACGGATAATGGCTTCCTCACAGTCTCCTATTTCCTTTCATCCAACTTTAAAACACTCATAAATGCCTTTTGAGGAATCTCCACACTGCCTACCTGACGCATTCTCTTCTTTCCTTCCTTTTGCTTTTCTAACAGCTTTCTCTTACGGCTAATATCTCCCCCATAACATTTTGCCAAAACATCCTTTCTCATAGCTTTTACAGTCTCTCTTGCAATGACCTTACTCCCTATAGCTGCCTGAATAGGTATTTCAAATAAATGTCTTGGAATCTCCTCCTTTAATTTCTCACACATCTTCCTCCCCCTCTCATAAGCTGTATCCTTATGAACAATAAAGGAAAGAGCATCTACCTCTTCTTTATTTATAAGAATATCCAGTTTAACAAGCTCAGAGCGCACATAGCCTTTCATATCATAATCAAAGGATGCATATCCTCTTGATCTAGACTTTAAAGCATCAAAAAAATCGTAGATTATTTCATTTAGGGGAAGATCATATTTTAAAAGAGCTCTTGTCTCCTCCATATATTCCATGCCAATATATACCCCTCGCCTTTCCTGGCACAGCTCCATAATGGATCCAATAAACTCTGTTGTCACCATAATTTCTGCGCTGACAACAGGCTCTTCCATCCACTCAATCTCCCCAGCTTCTGGCAAATTGGATGGGTTGGTTAGTTCTACTATTTCTCCATTTGTCTTATAGACTTTATAAATAACCCCAGGGGCTGTTGTCACCAAATCCAGATTATACTCCCTCTCCAGTCTTTCTTGAATAATTTCCAAGTGCAGGAGCCCTAAAAAACCACATCGAAATCCAAAGCCCAAGGCAATGGACGTTTCTGCCTCAAAGGTGAGGGAAGCATCATTTAGCTTTAACTTTTCTAAGGCATCCCTTAAATCTCCATATTTTGCCCCGTCTTGAGGGTACATCCCGCAATATACCATGGAGTTTACTTTTTTATATCCTGGCAAGGGTTCCTTACACGGATTCTTACTATTGGTAACTGTGTCCCCCACCCTTGTATCCTTCACATTTTTCAAGGAGGCGGTTATATATCCAACCATGCCAGCAGACAACTCCTCACAAGGGATAAACTGACCTGCCCCAAAATATCCCACCTCTGCTACCTCTGCCTTTGCTCCTGTAGCCATCATCTGTATAGGAGTTCCTTTGCGAACAATCCCCTCTTTCACTCTGCAAAAAATAATTACCCCTTTATAAGAGTCATAAAGAGAATCAAAAATCAAAGCTTGCAAAGGGTTGTCTGGATTTCCCTTAGGAGCTGGTATTTTTTTTACAATCTGTTCTAACACTTCTTCGATATTTTGACCATTTTTCGCTGAAATCAGCGGAGCGTCCTCTGCCTCAATGCCAATGACATCCTCAATTTCCTCAATTACCCTCTTTGGCTGGGCGCTTGGGAGATCAATTTTATTAATGACAGGCATAACGTCTAAATCATGATCCAAAGCCAGATATACATTGGCCAGAGTCTGTGCCTCAATTCCCTGGGCAGCGTCTACCACAAGCACTGCTCCGTCGCAGGCGGCTAAGCTCCTGCTCACCTCATAGTTAAAATCCACATGCCCTGGGGTATCAATTAAATTAAAAATATATTCCTCTCCATCTAAGGCTTTATAGACAATACGTACTGTTTGAGCCTTAATCGTAATTCCTCTCTCCCTTTCTAAATCCATGTTGTCCAAAACTTGGGACTGCATTTCCCGGCTCGTTAACAGTCCTGTCTTTTCTATAATTCTGTCAGCCAATGTGGATTTTCCATGGTCAATGTGGGCAATAATACAAAAATTCCTAATTTTACTCTGATCCACTGTAGACATACGTTCCTCCAAACTGAATTTCAATGGTGTGTGCTTTAACATAAGTAGTCCCATTATAGCAGCTTATTCCTTTCCTGACAACACTTTATCCAGTATGTAAGCAATGGGTGTCATGGTATTCATAATTTCTTCCACTGTATTTGTCTGAGCCCCCGCCTCAATGAGAAGACTTTTATCTCTATAATGCATGTTATACCGATATCCTTTTAAGTAAATTTTCCTGGCTAGACTTGGATAATATTCTGACATTTTTAGCTGAAGCTGGAAGGCAAGAGCTAGATTATCTTCTATGTATGGATTTGGCAAATATTCAATATCCCCAACTTTCTTCGTATGGCTTAATCCGTTAAAAAACATAAATTGAGCCATAGTAACCCCATCAATTTCCGTTATAAGCCTCTGGTTATCTGCAACCCCATCTCTATGAAGATCAATGACAACTTCAATACTTGGATTTTCCTCTAATATTTTTTCTATAGCTGGCCCTGCTGCAGAGTAAGCATAATCTCTGCTTTCTGTGTCATACTCCCCTGTATGGTGAATGACATTATAGCCATACTCTTCTCTAAGAATAGAGGAAAGCCTCTCTCCCACTCCTACAATGGTTGTACTTTTATCTCCTGGGATACTGTCTAAAAAACCTTCCTGGGAATGGGTATGATAAATTAAAATCTGGGGATTTGCATTATTCCCCTTTAATTTCATATCTTTTCCCATGAGCATTTGAATATTCAACTTATCTTCGCTGATTTCCGTTGTTTTATCTATTGCATAAAAGTTTCGTAGTAAATACTGGAAATTAGCTAGATCTTCCATGGAATATTCCACTGTTTTCTTTGTCCTAACCTGCCCTGGTTCCATAACCTGCCGTTCTACTTCCTTTCTCTCAGGAAGGGTTTCTTCCAAATCTACTGCCCCTTCTGCGTGAATAATTTCTCCACTGTCAGCCACCTCATTTTCATCTGCTGCCTCCATTCTTAATATGTTTTCATAAGTATCTGCACTTTCAATCTGCCTTTCATACTCTCCTTTTTCCTCTATGTATGCCAAAAGAGGTATCTGCTCCAAAATTACCTTTAGAAAATAGTCCATCCAGTTTTCTGAAGTCTCCTGACTCTCCATTCCCATGGAAAAGACAGGCGCATAATTTTCCACTGCCTTCTTCTGAATACTATTTCCAAACCGGGCCCATAATCCTCCCTGATCCCTTACATCAAACTTTCCAAATACAATAACTGCCCGCAATACAAAATAGCCTCCCAGCAAAAGTACCAGGCCTATGACCACCCCATTTCTCTTCCCAGCCGTACTCTCACCTCTTTCTAAAAGTATTTCCTCAAAAGATCTACTTCAATATATGAAGGAAGTCCCACTTTCAGAACAGTGGCAGTCACAGTTCCTCTGTGTGATAACAGCTGTTTTCTCTTGTCGAGAATG
Organism: uncultured Lachnospiraceae bacterium; assembly: GCA_910589265.1. Taxonomy (GTDB): domain Bacteria; phylum Bacillota; class Clostridia; order Lachnospirales; family Lachnospiraceae; genus MGBC165282. Next base: position 18,006 of record CAJUTQ010000053.1, on the reverse strand, counting down.
CCCTTCTATTGATGGTTTTCCTATGATATAAAAAAAGAATCTCCCAGAGGAGATCCTATTGTTTTATACTTTATGAAGCTATTTTATTTACAGCCTTTGTCAAGCGGGAAACTTTTCTGCTAGAAGTATTTTTATGAAATACACCCTTTGACGTTGCCTTTTGAATATTTGAAATTGCATTGTTCAAAGCCGATTTTGCTCCATCCACATCCTTTTGTTCTATTGCAGCATATACTTTCTTAATAGAAGTTTTTACTTTTGAACGGATTGCTTTGTTTCTATCAGCTTTTTTTTGAGCTACTAAAATTCTCTTTTTCGCAGACTTAATATTAGCCAAGACTTACACCTCCATCTAAAATATGATTCTACTGCATTAAAGCCGGACACGGACGTACCTAATGCATTCTTTTTTATTTTAGTAGAAAGAATCTATCCTGTCAATACATATTTTCCTATTTTCGAGAAAAAATATAGATTAATTACTGTTCAGTAACATCCCAGCGCAAAACTTTGTGCAGAAATGAGGTAAAATAAAACATGAGTGATTTCCGAGTAAGGACGGATCTTGCTTTGGAAGCAAGAGAATACATGGAAGAGACCGATGAAGAGATACGAGGAGTAAAAGTGGAAGAAAGTTTTCAAGAAGAGACCGATATCCGCATTACAAAAGTAATCATTGAGACAAAAAATGGAGCCAAGGCAATGGGAAAGCCCATAGGTACTTATATTACTCTGGAAGCTCCCAACATGATTGTTCCTGATGAAGATTATCACAGAGAAATCAGCTTGGAACTAGCAAAACAAATAAGAGAGCTGATTCCTGACTCCAACAAAGAGCAGTCTATATTGGCTGTTGGCTTAGGAAACCGGGAGGTAACCCCTGATTCCCTGGGCCCTCAAGTCATGGGAAACTTATTAATTACAAGACATATTGTTAAAGAGTATGGCAAAGCCGCCTATGGGACAGATAAAATCCATCTTGTCAGCAGTATTGTTCCTGGTGTTATGGCTCAAACAGGCATGGATACATCAGAAATTATTCGAGGTATTATTAAAGAAACGTCCCCAGACGTTCTCGTTGTTGTAGACGCTCTGGCGGCAAGAAGCACAAAAAGATTGAACCGTACCATTCAAATTACCAATACAGGCATTCATCCTGGTTCAGGCGTAGGAAACCACCGAAAAGCCCTTACAGAAGAGACATTAGGTATCCCAGTAATAGCTATCGGCGTCCCCACAGTAGTAGACGCTGCAACGATTGTCAACGACGCCATAGATAATATGACCAATTCTATGTCTGAATTAAATAATATGTATGTCACCCCAAAAGATATTGACGAGACCGTTAAAAATATTGGCTTTACCATATCAGAAGCTTTAAATATCGCTTTAGAAATTTAAAGTTCAACATACAGGGCTGAACATTTTTCAGCCCTCCCCTAAATAAGCTCTTTTAACGGAATCATCATTCATAAGCTCCTTGGCATTTCCGGACAAAGCAATCTTCCCTGTCTCCAAAACATAAGCTCTGTCAGCAATGGACAATGCTTTTTTTGCGTTCTGCTCTACCAAAAGCACAGTTGTCCCTCCCTGACTTATCTCTTGGATAATACGAAAAATTTCAGAAACATATAAGGGGGATAATCCCATGGACGGCTCATCCATGAGAATAATTTTAGGCCTTGACATAAGAGCCCTGCCCAGGGCAAGCATCTGCTGCTCTCCTCCGCTTAAGGTTCCTGCAATCTGTGATTTTCTTTCCTTTAATCTTTCGAATCTTTGATAAACCTTTTCAAGCGACTCATTTATTTCCTCTTTATCCTTTCTTGTAAAGGCTCCCAGTTTTAAATTGTCCAAAACTGTTAGCTCCTGGAATATCCTTCTTCCTTCTGGCACATGAGCCATTCCCATAGAGACAATTTTATGGGCAGGAATTTTTGTTAAATCTGCTTTGCAAAAGGAGATGGAGCCAGCTTTTACTGGCAAAAGCCCTGTAACTGTATGAAGTATTGTCGTCTTTCCTGCTCCATTAGCCCCGATGAGAGCTACCACTTCCCCTTCCCGGACTTCAAAGGAAATTCCTTTTAGGGCCTTTATCACTCCATAATATACTTCCAAATTTTCCACTGTTAACATAGCCATAAAGTCTCTTCCTCTCTATCCAGGGCTGACCCCCTTATTAGTCACCCAAATATGCAGCCACAACTTGAGGGTTATTTAAGACAGCATTGGTCTCTCCATGGGCAAGCTCACTTCCAAAATTCAACACAGTAATTCCCTCACAAATACCGCTTACCAGCTTCATATCATGCTCTATTAGTAAAATAGTCATTTGAAATTCATCTCTTATAAACTTTATTGTTTTCATTAATTCTCCTGTTTCATTGGGATTCATTCCAGCTGCCGGCTCATCTAATAAGAGTAATTTGGGCTTTGTAGCCAATGCCCTTGCAATTTCCAACTTCCTTTGTTTTCCATAGGGAAGATTAGAAGCCAACATGTCCTTTTCCTTCTCTAGTCCAAAAACAGTAAGAAGCTCCATTGCCTTTTCATCCATTTCTCTCTCTACTTTAAAAAAACGAGGCAAACGGAGCATTCCTTCTAAAACAGAATATTTCAACTGGTTGCCCAGTCCAATTTTTACATTGTCCAATACGGTCATATGATGAAAAAGACGGATATTTTGGAAAGTCCTGGCCACTCCCTTTTTATTGATTTCTATAGTAGACTTTCCTACTAAGTTCTCTCCTTCTAGAAGAATCTGACCTTCTGTAGGCCGATATACTCCTGTCAGCAAATTAAACACAGTTGTCTTTCCTGCTCCATTGGGACCAATAAGTCCATATAGTTCCCCTTTTTTTATTTTCATGTTTAGCTCACTGACTGCCTTTAAGCCTCCAAAGGAAATACTTAAGCTTTTCAGTTCTAATAATATCACCTTGCATTCCCCCTTTTTCTATGGAGCCATAAACAAACATTATTTTTAAACATTGCGAATCTAGGGTTTGCATTCCATATCATCATTGTAATGAGTACTACTGCATAGACTAACATTCGATAATCGGAAAATCCTCTCAGTATTTCAGGAAGCAAAGTAATGACAATTGCTGCAATAACTGAGCCTGTTAAATTGCCCATTCCGCCTAAGACGACCATAACAAGTATTTCAATGGATTTATTAAAATCAAAGGCATCTGGCTTTAATATTCCCAAATTATGTCCATATAAAACACCAGCCATGCCTGCAAAAAAGGCAGCTACCACGAATGCTAACAGCTTATGAAAAATAACATTTACTCCTAAAGACTCTGAAGCAACCATATTATCTCGAATAGAGCAAATAGCTCTTCCCTGCCTGGACTTTACCAAATTAGAGATAATGAGTATAGTCATAATGGCAACAATATATACAATAGTATAATTGGTAGATTTTCCAATTCCCTTCAGTCCTCCTGCTCCTCCTGTCACACTCATATTGGTAAGAATGGAGCGCACAATCTCCCCAAAGGCCAAGGTGACAATGGCCAAATAGTCTCCTTGAAGACGAAGGGCTGGAATGCCTATAAGAATGCCAAAAATAGCGGATGCCATACCTCCTATCATAAGAGCTAGGGGGAACTCTATTGCCAAAGGCAGGTCTGCATAAATAGTGAAAAGGCAGCCTGCATATGCTCCTATGGACATGAATCCTCCATGTCCTAAATTCAATTCCCCTAAAAATCCTACTGTCAGGTTCAAGGAAACTGCCAATATAACATTAATGCCTACAGGAGCCAGAAGGCTTCGATAATGCCTGTTGAGCACTTTCATATTTACTAAAAAAAACAACGCTGCATATATTGCAATGACAAGCAGCACCACTATTATATTTCTCTTTGTTATCACTTTTTTCACTCTTGCCACCGCCCTTATACTTTATCAATTCGTTTCTTACCAAGAAGTCCTGTCGGCTTCACTAAAAGTACGAGAATAAGTACGCCAAAAACAATAGCATCTGCCAGCTCTGTAGATATGTATGCTTTTGACAAGCTCTCTATAATTCCTAATATGAATCCTCCTGCCATAGCTCCTGGCACACTGCCGATTCCCCCTAAAACCGCTGCTACAAAAGCCTTGATTCCTGGCATGGAACCAGTATAGGGACCTACAAACCCATAAGAGCTTGTGAGAAGCACCCCTGCAACTGCTGCTAAAGCTGAGCCAATTCCAAAAGTTACAGAAATCGTTTTATTTACGTTTATTCCCATAAGCTGGGCTGCTCCCTTGTCTTCCGCCACTGCCAGCATAGCCATTCCCGTTTTTGTATATTTCATAAAGGAAGTCAGCGCTACCATAATGAAGATCGTAACTCCTAGTGTCACAATAGCCTCTCCTGTTATTTCCACTCCTCCAATAAGCAGAGAAGGAAGGTTCACTGCAGATTCTACTTTTCTTTGTTGAGATCCAAAGATAAGAAGGGCAACACTTTGTAGAAAATAGCTGACACCAATTGCTGTTATGAGAACAGCCAAGGGGGAGGACATACGCAATGGTTTATATGCAATTCTCTCAATGACAATTCCAAATAGAGCACATACAGCCATAGAAATAAAAATTGCCACTGGCGCTGGAAAGGAAAGAGAAGCCATGGCAATGGACAGTGTATATGCTCCTACCATAATGACATCTCCATGGGCAAAATTCAACATTTTTGCAATTCCATACACCATTGTATATCCTAATGCAATAAGGGCATATATACTTCCCAAATTTAATCCATTCATAAATTGTGCAATTACTTCCATAATAAGTGTGATCCGCTCCTTTACTTTTGTGCCGTTTACTCGTTTATTTATATCATGATTCCATAAAAAAAACAATACCAATCCTCCATAGACCCATATTTTGGATTGGTATTGCATTAATCTATCACTCTATTTTTTTATTTTGCCACATACTGTCCATTTTCAATGGTAGCTACAAGAGCACTCTTATTTGGCTCTCCTTCTTTTGTAAAAGTCATATCTCCTGTCAGACCTTTGACCTCAATATTTTGCATATTAGCAATGATATTTTCATTGGTCACATCCCCATTGCAGGCGCTAATCGCCTCATAGATGGCATATATGCCGTCGTATCCATCTGCTGCAAACTGATCTGGAATTGCATTATATGTTTGATTGTACGTTTCTACAAATTTTTTGACATTTTCCGCCTCTGAAGTAGCTACAAAAGGAGTGAGGAATACAGCTCCTTCTATATTTGTTGTATCTCCATTGAGCTGGGCAATGACCCCGTCCCATCCGTCACATCCAAAATATGGAAGTTCCAATCCTACAGATTTTGCTTGTTCTGAAATATAGGCTACTTCTGCATAATAAATAGGAAGGAATAAACATTGAGCGCCAGAAGATTTTACTTTTGTCAGCTGGGTTTTAAAGTCCACATCCCCGCTTGTAAAAGACTCAGATGTTGCCACATTTAAACCAATAGCCCCTGCCTGTTCCTCAAAAGCTTCCTTTATCCCATTGCTGTAATCGCTGGAATTGTCATAAATAACAGCCACGCTTTCATAACCTTGGGCTTTAATATAATCTGCCATTGTCTTTCCTTGAAGAGGGTCTGTAAAGCAGATTCGAAATCCATTATCATACTGGGTACATGCCTGTGCAGACCCGCTTGGGGTTACCTGGAGTATTCCGTCCACTTGGGATTCCTCTGTAACGGCAATACAAGCGTCACTTGTAACAGCCCCTAAAATTGCTGTAACTTCCTGATCCATTAAGGTATTGTAAGCACTTACTGCCTTTTCTCCGTCTGCCTGATCATCTTCAAATAAAAGGGCAAATTGAATACCTCCAAGAGCATTGATCTCATCGACAGCTATCTGGGCTCCTTGTTTCACGGATAGTCCATAGGAAGCATTGGGACCAGTCAAAGGACCAATTCCTCCAATTTTGTAAACAGTATCTGTTGAGGCTGTGTCTCCTTCTATCTGGGCTTCATTCTCTCCCTCTCCAGAAACATTTGTTCCCCCATCCGGCGCCTCGTTTGCATCCTTACTTCCACATCCAGACAATGCTGCAAGTGAAAGGCCAAAAGTCAAAAACATTGCTACTAACTTTTTCATCATTCTCCTCATTTCTATGTGGCTTTCATTGTGATAGAACGGGAAACGCCACAGATTCCCCGTTCCTTTTCTTGTTTCATTGTTTTAGTTTAATCCATTTATTTCTTTTCTGTCAAGGTTATCTTTTTTTGTTTTCTCTATTTAATGCATATAAATGATTTTTTTTCTTTTTTTAGCATATTTTAGGTAAACTGTTAATAAAAAATATAAAACTTGTTAGAATTTTTCCTTGAAAATAGTTTTTTTTGCTACTATAATATTTATGTCATAATTATATTTATTTTATTATAAAACGACAAAGACGAAACATATTTTGCCAGCGCTGCGGCACAAAACTCCAAAGAAATGCAGCGCAGAAAAGGAGTCTCTTATGAAAGCACCAAGTACAATATCTACAGAACAGTTTGGAAGTAAGCCCTTAAAGAGCCGAATCCAAGAAGCTTTTTTCATCATTTTAGCCATTGTCTTTCTCGTTTCTGTCATTGCTTTTTTTTCATTGAAAATTGTTAAAGATAAGCTAAATGATTTTCAAGGCTCTACCTTCAATACTGTGAATTATGCATGGGATGCAAAAAATCAATTGCTGACCATCAAATCTTCGATTTATGAATTATGTCTCACTTCTAATCAAGATAACCGCACTAAACATATTGAGACATTAACAACTGCAAAAGAAAATCTGGATAATTCTCTACAATGGCTGTCCACTTCAGCAAGCAGCGCTTCTTATATGGAAACAATTAATTCTGTAGATGCCATGTTGACAGAAATTGAACCAAAAATAACCGAAGCTTTGGCCCTAGGCCAGCAAAATAAGCTTGAGGAAGCAGCAGCGCTTCTTGAACTCCATTTTGTAGGAACTGTTTCCAATATGCTCTCTGAATTTGATGAGATTATAACATTTGTGGAAAATGAAGCTGTCAGTTCGATTGATTCCATGAACCAGTTTGTACTAATTATTCTAGGAGTTCTCATTGCCATCTGCTTATTTGCCACCTTTGTTTCTATTCGTATTATTGAACATACTGTACATGGCATTGTATCTCCTCTCTCAGAAATTGGAGCTGCCATGAAAGAAATTTCCAAAGGAAATTTGGACATTCAGCTAGATTATACATCCAATAACGAGTTGGGAGTCCTTTCTGATACTATTCGGGAAACAAGCCAGGAACTTTATAAATATGTAAAAAATATTGATGATACATTAGATGAAATGGCTAATCGGAATTTTACTGTGACAGTAGACATTGAATATAGAGGGATGTTTGCCCATATTAAAACATCCTTTGAAAAGATTATTTTTATATTGAATGATATTACAAGTAAAATTAAAGAAACGGCTGACGGAGTTGCTGACGGCTCCTCTCAAATTTCTGATGCTTCCCAATCTTTGGCTAATGGAGCAACAGATCAGTCCAGCAGTGTTCAAGAACTGTTGGCAACTGTTTCCCAGCTGTCTGAACAGGTGGAGGATAATGCCGGCAACGCCCGCATTGTTAGTGAAAAATCTTTAAAAGCCCATGAAATTATTCTTAAAAGTAATGAACATATGAATCAGTTAATGAGCGCTATGAACGATATATCCGAAGCTTCTGAAAGAATCTCTGATATTATAACTGTTATTGATGGAATTTCTGAACAGACGAATCTTTTGGCTCTAAACGCCTCTATAGAAGCTGCCAGGGCAGGAGAAAACGGAAAAGGGTTTGCCGTTGTTGCCAATGAAATTGGCAAACTAGCTAATGAAACAGGAAACTCCACAAAAACTACTACAGAACTGATTACAAAAAGCTTAGAAGCTGTAAAAATAGGAGAAAAACTAGCCAGTGAGACAGCCTCTGTCCTTCTTCAAGTTGTAGAAGAAACTTCTGCTATTAGTAGCTTAGTAGATAGTGTATCCACTGCATGTACAGAAGAGTCCGACTTTTTAAATCAGGTAAATTCAACCATTGAATCTATTTCTGGCGTTGTGGAAGAATCTGCCTCTATTGCAGAAGAAACATCCGCTGCAAGTCAGGAATTGGCCAATCATGCCCTTACCTTGTCAGATACTATGTCCACTTTTACATTGAAAGAATAAGACTGGCTTGGAGCCTATCTTTCCTGTTTAACGAACATACAGTTCAGCTTCAAACTGAACTGTATTTTTTATACATTTTCATATGATTAATGCTTGAAAATAATATTATGTCATATTATAATTTTTATGTACATTTTATTTACATGGTGTTAGGTGTAATAGGTCGTAACCCTTTCCCCTAGTGTCTTTACATACTCATTTATCATTTATTAAAAATAAAAGGAGAATTCACATGAACAATAAGAATACCAAACCAGACAAATTTGGAAACAAAACTTTGAGAGCCCGGCTGCGCACCTCCTTTATTTCCATTGCCTCTATAGTTATTTTAGTTTCCATTATTTCTATTTTTTCCCTTACTTCTCTTCAAAAAAGTCTCAATAACTTTCAATCTGATACGTTGAAAACCGTTGATCTTACGTGGAATGCCAGAGTTGATCTTATTTCTATACAAAATTCCATATTGAAAATTTCTTCAACAAAAAATAATACGCTTAATCAATCTCATGCTGATGATTTAAACAAAGCGAAAGTTGAACTGAACGAGTCTATAGAGCTTTTAAATACACTCCCTCTCTCCCAGGAAGCCTCACAGGCTTTAACTACCATTAACAGCATATTAGTGGAGTTAGAATCTATGGAAGACGAAGCTCTTGCCCTTGGTCAGGCAAATAAAATTGATGAAGCTGTTGCAGTTTTAGAAAGCGGATACTTGGATTTATCCAATGAGGCTGCAAAACAATTTGAAATTATTAGTAATGTTATCTCCGCAGAATCTATTGATACCATTGACAGCATGAACCAATTTGTACTCATTGTCATTCTTCTCCTAGCTCTTTTCTGCGTTATTTCCATGCTTGCTTCCTTAGCTATTGCCAAAACAACCATTGATGGAATTATCAAGCCTTTAAGTCAAATTGAAAGAGCAATGAAAGAAATTTCTCAAGGAAACTTGGATATTCAGCTGGATTATCATTCTAATAATGCCTTGGGAAGATTGGCAGACGTTATTCGCGACACAAGCCAAGAACTTTACAAATATGTAAAAAATATTGACGACACTTTAAGTGAAATGGCCAACTATAACTTTACTGTCACAGTGGACATTGAATATCGAGGAATGTTTTCTAATATTAAAACCTCCTTTGAAAAAATTATTTTTATTCTCAATGATATTACGAAAAAAATTAAAGATGCAGCAGACGGAGTGGCAGACGGTTCCGATCAGATCTCAGAAGCTTCTCAGTCTTTAGCTGACGGAGCTACGGATCAGTCTAGCAGTGTTCAACAGCTTCTTGCTACTATGACAAATCTATCTGCACAGGTGGAAGGAAATGCAAAAGATGCCAGAACCGTTAGTGCAAAATCTGTAGAGTCTCAAGAAATTATTAATAAAGGCAACAACCACATGAATGAATTGATGAAAGCAATGGAAGAAATTTCAAAAGCTTCTGAGCGAATTTCTGATATTATTACTGTTATTGATGGTATTTCCGGTCAGACAAACCTTTTAGCTTTGAATGCTTCCATAGAGGCTGCAAGAGCAGGAGAAAATGGAAAAGGCTTTGCTGTTGTTGCCAATGAAATTGGTAAACTGGCTAATGAGACAAGTGAGTCAACAAAGATTACCGCTGAATTAATTAATCAAAGCCTAGAAGCTGTTAAAGTTGGGGAAAGGCTCGCAAAAGAAACTGCCTCCATCCTTTTACAAGTTGTAGAAGAATCTTCTGCCATTACCTCTTTAGCCGACAATGTTTCCGATGCCTGCGCCGAGCAATCCAACTCTTTAAGTCAGGTTAATTCAGCTATTGAATCTATTTCTGGAATTGTAGAAGAAACTGCATCGATTGCTGAAGAGACGTCATCTTCCAGTCAGTCTCTCTCTACCCATGCTACGAACCTTGCAGAGACTATGTCTAATTTTACTTTGAAATAATATTGTTTCTAAAATATAAAGAAAAATACGCCTATCCCTGTTCTAAGGATAGGCGTATTTTTTTGCTGTTATCTGAATTTATAATATTTAATAAAGAAGCTCTTACATAAATTGGGCAAAAAAAGAAATAAAAACAACGGTGCATAAGCCTGCCACTACAATGGCCAAACTCCCCATAGCTCCTTCCACTTCTCCCATTTCCATAGCTTTTGTTGTTCCTATACTGTGAGAAGCACATCCTATAGCTACTCCTTTTGCCACAGGATCGGTAATTTTAAATAGTTTACATGTGATCTCCGCAGTCATATTTCCTAATATTCCTGTCACAAGAATGACAGCTACTGTGATCGTTACAATTCCTCCCATTTCCTCTGATATTCCCATAGCTATGGCCGTTGTAATAGATTTTGGGAGTAAGGTTACATACTGCTCATGACTTAATTGGAAGAAATAAGATAGAAGGAATACACTTCCCATACTTGACATTACTCCTGAAAAAATGCCAAGTAAAATAGCTTTTATGTTTTTTTTCAGTAAAGCAAGTTTTTGGTACAAAGGTATCGCTAAACATACTGTTGCCGGGGTAAGGAAGTAGCTTAGATATTTTGCGCTGGCATAATAGCTTTCATATTCAATGCCTAATGCTAGAAGAACTGCAATAACTGTTAAAATAGCGATAAGGAGAGGGTTGAAAATAGGAAGCTTCCATTTATCCTTCAATTTTTTTCCAAATCCATAAGCAAAAATACTGATAATCATGCCAAAAAATAAACAATCTTTTATCATTTCATTCATTTTGATAACCATGCCTTTCTTATTTTATCCTCTGTCCTAGTTTTCCTTTATAACACCTTATCTTCTTTCTTTTCCCCCTTTTTCATCATATACTGGGTTACCTTACCAGTCACTACCATGACAAGCGCCGTTGTCATGACAGTAATAACAGTAACAGGCAAAAGCATGGCTTTTAACTCCGTCCAGGAGTTCATAATGCCCACTCCTGCAGGAATGAACATATAAGGCATTACCTCTACAAAAAACATCCCTGTTTCCTCCACACTATGGATGGGAATAATCTTAAGTATTAAGCCAAAGAGCATAAGGAGGAGACCATAAATACTGGCTGGTATAGGCAAAGGTATGCACCATTTTAAGCATTCTCCCAAAAAAGAGAGAAATAAAATAATTGAAAATTGTTTTATATATTTCATCAACGCTCCTTCTTTCTATTCTGTCATCTTTGTTTTTCCTGCCACTCCTTCAACATAAGAAATTCTCTTAATTGAATGCAGTGGTTTATTCTTTCCTCCTCAATCATTTTTAAACACTCTTCATAGTCTATCCACCTAACATCCTCCACTTCTTCCTTCTGAAGCCTAAAACTGTCTGTTCCTATGTTTTTACAATATATATAAACTGCGCTTATTTCATTGTCCACCCATTTTTTTTCTCCAACAATCCCTTTTGTATGACTTCTGCACATTCCAATATATTCCAGTTCTCCTTCTCCTGCACAAATCCCCAGCTCCTCTTTCAGTTCTCTGTATGCTGTCTCTAAGTAATTGTCTCCTGCTGCCACATGACCAGCAGCTGATATATCGTAACACTTTGGATGTGTATCCTTATGAGAGCTTCTTTTTTGAAGGAGAACGTCAAATTTTTTGTTCTCCTTCTCCCTCATAATCCACACATGGGCTGTTCCATGGAGATCTCCATCCTGGTGGACAAAGGAGCGCTCCCTTACTTTTCCTGTCGCCCTTCCCTCTTCGTCTAAAATATCAAAGAGCTCAAGCTCCTTTCCATTGAGCTGACAGTATACCATTTTATCTCCCTCATAATGCATTTTTATAGAAAAAAAGGGAGCATTTTCCTTTAAAAGCCGGAAGAAAATCTTATCCCCCTCCCAAAGGTTCATCTTTAACACTTCCTCCTTGTCCACCCATTCCAAAGTTCCCTCGTTACAGGCGGAAAGCTCCCCTGTAAATTTATCTGCTGTATATAAGCATATATACTCTGCCTGTCTTTCATTTAACTGAAAGGTAAGAATTCCTCGAAACTGGTAAGAAAGAAGTTCCAATCCTGTCTCCTCCCTTACTTCCCGTAGAAGGCAGTCTTCTGGGCTTTCCCCCTGTTCAAAATGTCCCCCTACTCCAATCCACTTATCTTTGTTTATATCCTTTTCCTTTGTTATCCGATGAAGCATTAAATATTTACCATCTTGCTCAATATAACATAGTGTTGTCAGCTCCATTTCTTATCCTCCCCTTTTCTTCCATAGCTTTTCTTCTGTTTAAACAGTATAACATAGCAAGACTGCCAGGGACAAGATTCCCTTTCTGTTTATTTACAAGTTATTGCCAACATGCTATAATGACCAAAAAGAGAAATGAGGAGAACGATGAATATTAAGACAAACAAGAAAATTACAAAAATAATGACCCTGATTTTCCTGCTTATGGCTCTCTCTTTTACTGCCTGCAGCAATTCTGGAAATGAGGTAAAAAAGGAATATCTGACTGGCCTGCACCATGTGGAAATTGACGTTCAAAATTATGGCACCATCTCCCTAGAGTTATCTGCAGATGACGCACCTATTTCCGTCACCAATTTCGTGAATCTAGCCAATGAAGGGTTTTACAATGGTCTCACCTTTCACCGGATTATTTCTGGTTTTATGATCCAGGGAGGAGATCCTGATGGCAACGGCACAGGAGGTTCTGGAACTACTATTAAAGGGGAATTTTCAGCAAATAATGTGGAAAATCCCATCTCCCACACAAGGGGTACTATCTCCATGGCCCGCTCTCAAAGCAATGACAGCGCCAGCTCTCAGTTTTTTATTGTACATGAGGACAGCCTCTTCCTTGATGGAGATTATGCAGGATTTGGACATGTTACCCAAGGCATGGAAATTGTTGATCTAATATGTGCCAATACTCCTGTGATAGATGGAAATGGAACAGTGAGCAGTGAGAATCAGCCAATCATTACTGAAATTCGAGTAATTGACTAAGAGAAAAACCGATAAATTTCAAAGGTGGATCCCCTTTAAGTGGATCCTCTCTTTTCTTATTATTGATTTGAAAAAGTAGTTGCTATTTTTCTTTTTTTTTGTTACTATAATATTTGTTACGGGGCATTGGCGCAGTTGGGAGCGCGCCACACTGGCAGTGTGGAGGCCGTGGGTTCAAGTCCCATATGCTCCATGCTTATGAAATAGGGAACTATCTCTTTTGAAGGAGATAGTTCCCTATTCTTTGCTTTTTGAACTCATGTAATAGATTTTATAGGCGTCTTCATTTTTTGCATTTACTTGTAATTCAATTCCATCATATCCTTTTTGGATTCCTAGGGCTTTAAGGAAAGAGAAAATCTCATGTTCCATTCTTCTTCTACGATATTTCTCGTCTACTCCTATAGAATCCACAAAAATAATATTTCTTGTCACCTGATTAGGACTTTCTATGTGATAGTATTTCATGAATAATATTCCTGCTATATTTCCTTCATATTCTGCTACAAATTATAAATATCTGGCGGCCAGTCTATATGCATTTGCTGGATCTGCTTCATCATTGTTTCTACAATAGTATACTCTTCTAATTTTAAATTTCTGATATAAATATCCATTGTATTTTATTCCTTCCTGCATCTCTATTCTAAAAATGCTTATTGTCATATTCCTTATCCATTACTTTTTCCTTTAACCTGCTTCTTTTTACACCGTTCTTTTTCCCAAGAGGATACCAAAAATATAAAGAACTTTGTATTTTCCAAAGGAATCTGGGCCAATTGGGTGAAACAAATAAATCTTTTGCTGTATTTTTTGACATGATATTGTCATCTAATTCTTGAACAGCCCTTCCAATATTTTTATTAGGTCCCTGTCCTAATGAAATATTCTTTAAATATGGCAGCATTTCCCCTGCCCCGACACCAATCGTTTGTCCCCATGTTAAGCCTACTGATTTACACCAGTTTTTCATCTGATTAGAAGCAATATGATTTTGTTTTCCTTCAAAAAATCCATTATTGATTATGGAGTAAACGATAATATTTTTATTAGGAAATCCCCGCCTTTCAAGTTCCACAAGAAATCGCAGTAAATGGGAAGGAATACTATCTACATATAAAGGGAATGCAAAAATAAGCACTTCACTCCTTGTTATCTCTCCAAATTGCATTTCAGATAAGTCCATTTTTCTTATATTGTAAATGGATATTTCATTTTCTTTGATAAAGGGTGTCAGATAAGTTATCATCAGTTCCGATGTACTTGTTCCCAATTTTGGGCTTCCATTTATGAAGCTAACTTTCATATGTCTATCACCTCCTTTGGCAATTCTTCTAAAGATCTTATAAATGTAGTTTGATAATGTTTTGCATTAAAATTCAGGGCATTTGCCTTAACTAGATCTTGTGCTGTTTTCCTTTCCTGAATAGTAATTTTATCTCCATAAAAATATACTGAAAACTGTAAATTATTTTTATAACGTCTCTTATGATGTGTTTCATTGTTCATTATTTTGAAAAAAGGAAGAAGATAAGGAATACTCCTGTCTAAAATATTTTTTACAAAGGGACTATAGCCGCCATAATAGCATCTGCTTATAATAAACACATTTTCAGCCTGGGCAAATATTACTCCCATGTTATTGTATTCATCTCTTAATACACATTTTCCAGGAGTTTTTATCCAACATCCAAAACAGCCGATACAGTTCCTTATGTTGCCTGTATCCGAAATAATATGGAGCCTTTTGTCTGCCTTTGGGAACAGCAATTGGAATTGTTCCATATCTATATCATGTATTAGAATATCCATTACTTTTTCTCCTTTTCCATCATATTTTATATTTGGCATTGTAACGATGGCAGAATGTCCATGGACCAAATCCCACATTGCTATAATTTTATGTTGTAACCTTTCAAAAGCTTAAGAAACAAAAGTGGGTCGTTGACAAATTCTTTCTTTATTCTTTCCAAAGAATCCCTAAATAGCCTCATAATATGTTCCTGCATTGCAAGAATAAACTCATCTTTATTTTAAATATGTGCATAGGAAGCTGCATTACTTACACCACATTTTATGGTAACTCTTCGTAAAGACAGCTTTTCCTCACCTTCTTTACTAATGACCTCTATTCCTGTCTCAATCAGTGTGCGCTGCAAATTACCATGGTGATATGACTTGTTATTCTTATATCTCTGCCCCAATCTTTACGATATAAAGATAGTAATATACTACCTTATCACTGTAAAGATTTCTATTAAATTTTCGCTATCTTTCATTTTTTTAACAGTGCAGCAGAGGATATATAAATATTTTTATGGAGCAAAAGGAGATTTCATAATTACAGGAAAGAAAAAGAATTATAAGGATAATAGAAAATCCGAATTTGTTTATTTTGCAGGGACTTTGGATGCAGCAATTTGGGGAGCAGAGCTAGCAGCGGGAGATGGTATGGAAAGAATATATGTTGTGAATCCAACAGGGGATATCGAAGATGATCCAAATCTTACAGATAAGAAATTTCCTAGGAACCCAACAAAGTCTTATAGATCAAAGCAGCCCCTAAAAATTATAGCGTAGGTAACCAAATGGGAAGGGCATTCCCCCAAGATATTAAATAATATGATTGAAAATCTTAAGAAACTGTCTGAAATGGGGATAAAAGCAATTAAGGGGACTATCCTAAAGAGGATCTGTTGAGAAACTAAAGCGAAATGGCTTTGTGTATGGTATACTTATTATATCCATTGCAGGAGGTCATTTTTTATGATGGGAAAACAAAGCGGACAAATCCAGATGGTAATCCTTGACATAGATTCTATGATTCCAGAAGATCATCTTCTGAGACGGATGAAAAACAGTGTAAATTTTGATTGTATATATGAAAAGGCAGCCCCCTATTATTCCCATGTTGGCAGAAAATCTATTGCCCCCGTTGTTCTGATAAAAATGCTGCTAATTGGTTATCTTTCTGGGATCAAATCAGAGCGCAGACTTGAGGAGGAAGTATCTCTTAACCTTGCTTACCGCTGGTTTTGCGGAATGGATCTTATGAAATCATCTGCCTATTCAGCGGTTTTTTTCTTTTCTGCCGCTGGGCAGATAAAACAAATATAGGATAATAAAAAACGAGCCGATAATCGTGATAAAGCTAAGGTTCACGATTTATCGGCTCTGCGTCAATGCGTCTGGCTCTTTTAGTATTAAGATTTTTTGGTATTTTACACTTATCACAGTTTCACGCTTACACTTTGGACAGAATAAGGGAAAGTTTTCAAGGATAGTATCTGCTCTAAGTTGTATGCGTGTTTTGCTGTTACACACTGGACAATACAACCATACCCGTCCAGACATTAAACCACCTCACTTTCCGGCTTGTTAAACACAATTTCATATTTGATCCCCTCTAAATCTTTGAAAAACATCGCATAATAATAGGGCCCATGTTCTTCAAAAATTCGTGGAGTATAAATTATATTTGCTCCTATTTCTTTGATACGCAAATAGAGCTCATCCACTTCTTTTCTTGAATTAGCTCTAAACGCCATATGGTGAAATGCTCCTGGCTTTCTTCGGTGTATAGTATCATTTTTAAAAGCTGTACGAGGTGAACATATAGCAAAATCAAAACTTTCGTTCAAATATTCAACCACATATAAATCGTGTTCTTCAATAACGGCGCTTATTTTGTCTGTCAGACTATATCCCAAAATAGGCATAAGTTTGTCATAGAACGGTTCTGCGATTTTCATATTTTTAACCGTAATTTGAATATGGTCAATAATCGGTTTCATCCTTTCCTCCTTCTAATTTGTGAGCCAATATTGTCGGCCATCTCTGGTACGCTCCATAAATCCATACATAATAAGGTATCGTCGAATAGTCATATAATCAGCATAAATAGGCTTGAGAATTTCATTAACTTCTTGCTCACTGTATTTTTTTCCATACTCAAATTGTTCAGCTATTTTTCCAAGAATAACAACCTTTTTCTTTTCTTTGGGTGAAAAAGATTTTAGAACAAGAGGTTGAATACTAGAAAAAAAAGTCTCAATAATGTGTTGTTTTTCATCCTCTGTGATAAGATAGCGATCATCAACATAAATTGCATTATTATGAATGGGAATGATCTGTTCAGCGGTTGTTGGTTTATCCTCAAACACTAATTCATACATGGCTAAATAGAATTTAGCCTGCTTTGCCTTTTCCCTAAAGGTAAAGCGTTGTCTACGAATTGTAGCCTCTGTTACATTTAATTTTTTAGCCATATCCTTATCAGACATTTTTGAATAGAACATAGCAAGTAAATCTCTTTGGTTTTGGGTTAAAGTATTATACTTTGACTCCGAGCAAAGCAACTGTGTCAAATTGCTACTGTGGGACTGACTAATATGTTTCATTACCGCAGGTTCAGCCATAAAAAAACTTCCCTCAATTTGAAACACCTGGCCAATATTAAATATCTGCCCACAATGATTGCAGACAAAAGCATCCTTCTCCTTGTCATACTTATACCCTTTTTTAATTTCATCAAGTGTCATTTTTCCGTAATCCATACTTTTTCTCCTTTCTGATAAATATATTATACTTTTGTTTATTGTAATTGTCAACAGTAGAAAAATAACGAAATTAAATACTACTAAAACCAAAATTTTATTTCATTCACATAATTTAACCCGAAATGTAAAATGATGAATATTCTAACGCTTCGGAGCCACCGTTTTATCACTTGAGAGCCATTTGATTTTGGTATTCTAATGCTTGAGAGCCACCACAACATCTAGTGGTCTTTGATATTTGATTTTATATAGGATCTCCTATAGATTTTGATAGAAAGCCTGGTGCTTTTAATAAATCTATAGGAGGTC
>CAJUTQ010000052.1 GCA_910589265.1 uncultured Lachnospiraceae bacterium | reverse complement strand
TGCATGTCTTTTTTAATTCTTTGCCAAAATAGCATTGATAGCCGTAAGGGAGCAGCATTTCACAATATAAATCATAGCCTTGATTAAGATATCCTGATAGAAGTACCCTGCATTTTAAATGCCGTAAGATATCCAGCATATTTACATGCATTTGGTATAACATCTCATGTTTATATGCCTTACATGCATTTTGGGCACGTACATCAAACAGGTAAGGCGGGTCTAAATAGAGCATGATTCCCTTTTGTATTTCTTCTGGTTGGTTTCGTATCTCTTTTAATAAATCCAGCATATCCCAGTTGAGGACGTTTATATTTTGTTTTTGGAATTTTTCATAGACTGGGTTCATATGCTTATCTACCATTGTTTGAAAATCTCTTGCTTTTCTCTGCTTGCCATAATGTTCACGCAAGCCATTGAAGCTAAGGACAGTTTCCAAATAAACACATTTTGCGTATTCTGCCTCTGAAATATCTTTAGAGGGGTATTTCACTGTACGATGTGCTTTGTCAAATACTTCCCTGTCCCCTTTTACTGTTTTTAAGAGGTTCATCAACTCTTTCCCCTTATCTTTATCCGCCAATACCTTCCAAAAGTCGTAAATACCTAATTCCTTTTCATTGACTATATTGACTTTGCATGTAGGGGGGCAGTCCCTGTTAAGAGAAACTGCCCCAGAACCCATAAACCCCTCAATCCACACCTTATAATCATTGGGAAGGCAAGAGTTAATAACTGGCACCATGCGACGCTTAGAACCATAATATTTCATAAGTGTGTAAATAGCCATTATGCAACCTCCTTAATTTCGTTCCAATATTCATCCAGCTTGTTTAATTTAATTGCCACGTATCGACAACCTGACTGTATGCTTTGATTCCCAACGCTATACAGGGTATAGTCATATTTACGTCCTTTACTTACTTCCAGAAAGTCGTGAAGTTTCAGCCACTTTTTGAAATCTAAACTTTTTATCCCATAGCCCTCATTATCATAAATAACTTTCTGAAAAATTTCCTTGTCGGATTTAATCAGCAGGTATCCCGCTTTACTGTCAATGCACAAGTGGCTTTCTGGTGTTACAGCATTGTTTTGAGCCGATGTATACAAACTGTACAGCAATTCATCAAACCTTAACCCTTCATTTAGCCTTACTGCTTTTTTGGACAATGTATGTTCAATATGAGCCTTGATCTGCTCTACCTCATTATCGGTGAAATCAAAGTCAAATTGGTTAAGGCTTGTTGATAAGTATTTTTTGAAGTTCTTATCTTTAATTTTTACCTTGGAAAACACTTCCATTCCATACTGTCCCTCATTTCCATATAACTCCAGGTAAACAGAACAATGTTCATTTTCTCCAATTGTTTTTGTTAAGAAAATTTTGACTGTTTCATTAATTTTTGTATAATTCTTACCCATATAAAAATCCTCCTTAATTTTCTGATAATTTGTGAAATCCAATATTTTCCATATAAGAGGAGCGAGCAGCCCCCTAATATCAAGGTGCATATGAAAGTATGTTATGTCAACCAGCTTCATACCCTACACCCCTATCCTCTTTCGGAGGACTCAACGCTTCCTGTATGTCACCGATTCTGTAGTGCTTCCCCGCTTGCTCTCTTTATTTGGGGTTTTGCGCTTACCAATGTTGTAGTTAACTTTCATGTTCACAGTATATCTTATATCTTTATATTTGCATATAAATGCAAAATATAGTTTTTATATCATTCTTATGTGAATATATATCATTATTTTTAGATGCTGAAGTAAGTTTATATCATGCGTTATAGAAAAATAAGACATGCGTAAGATAAAAAAGAGAACAGGTTATATTTTCACCTGTCCTCATTTTTTAAAAGATGATAATTTTTTATGGTAGCCGCTAGTTCGTACTGTTTCTTAAGCATGGGAAAGACCCGTTCAAACAGATTGTCTGGTGCTGACTCCCATTGTGAAAAACTTAGACCCGAAAGTATGTTCTCTAATTCTTCAAGCCTGTAATATGGTGGACGCTGAATCGCCTTAGCCCTTTCATATTTACAAAAGTAATATAACAAATCAATAGGCTGGTTTGTTTCTCCTGAAAGTCCATTGATGACCGCCTTCAGTTTGTCATTAAGCTCCCCCATGATTTTGTTACGCTCTGTTTGCTCTAGTGGTGTTCCATTCTGTTCAGCGTAACGTGCCTCCAAATATTTTTCCCAATCTTCCTTTGTAATACCATCTACAGGGATTAATTGATAGCCCTTCATATAGTCCTCTAAGCCATCACCCATAATTGAGGTATACTTTCCCCACTTTTGGTCTAATTTCTTGGTCGAATAATCAACGTCCCTTATGATTTTTGAGAAAAGATTATCCGTTAAACCAATTTGCTCATATAAAAAGCTTATCTCTTTTCCTTTTTTTCCATGAATGTATTTCCATATCCTGTTCATAAGATAAAAATTTACCCTGCGATTAAATCGTCTTTCCTGTTCAGTCACGTCCATGAAACACCCTCCCATATTTTCCCTGTTTATTGCAATTCATTCTTTCATATATATAATAGGAAGTATATCATACAAACTTCCCTTTTCTCAATCCCATAAACAAACTTTTAACTCCATATCTTGAAATTAACAAGTATCCCCACAGCCTGATCCATTTCTCCACCATACCCAAATGAGCGATTTTTTCATTGGGTAGCCGTTTTTTTCCTGTCCAAACCCTCTAAAAACCCCTAAAAACCCTATTTTGGCAAAAAAATAAGGCCATACCATAAAATGATACAACCCTATTCATGCAATCTATGTATCTATTTTTGACACAACAGGTTAGCCCTGCCTTGACCGAAACGCCCCATAGTCCTTGACCTTAGGATTCCGTCCTATCTGATAATTGGTATTTTTGGTATTTTTCAGACGCTTACCAATCGCCTTCAGATAATCCTCAACAGCCGCCCCTATCTTATTTTCAAGGGAGAGATTGTTAAGAGCGTCATTCCTACTGTATTCCTGTATCCTTGCCATAATTCTACCACCCTTAACCATGTGAACTGTCTTATGAATTGAGGTGACATTAACAACTGTCACCACTGTTAGAACTCTATGTGCCGCATTGACAGCAATCGAGCGATCTACCAATTCCTCGATAAACTGCTCAACTGCTTCCGCCACACTAAAAATATATGTAGTATTTTCCGTGTATGTGGCTCGTGGTGACAGTTCAATCATAACAACACAGCGACCATCTGCCTTATTATAAAATTGAATGATCGTCCCATTTTGTTGGACGTGTACAAGGTTCAACTGCTTCCCCATAATTACCTTGCCCCCTTTCTCATAAACTCTTTTTCACAAGCCAGATTGCAAAGATTCTCTACAACTGGTTTTAAATTTTCAGGTGTTATAGCCTTTAAATCAGTGATTACCGTAACATTTGAAACCACTTCACCCTCAATATTTTTGCTCATATCTTCTACAATTAAGCTAACCATATACATAATAAACATCTCCTTTCAAAAATCTATCTCATCATTTTTCTTACGCCTGTAGAATGTTGAACGACTTATCTTTAATAACTGACAAGCCCTATCTACAGACAATTTATTTTCAGCAACTTCTTTTGAAAGCTGCTCCCAGCCGTCCAACTTCTTTAATGGCCTGCCCTTGTACCTGCCATTTTGTTTGGCAAGTTCAATTCCTTCTCTTTGTCTTTCCTGGATAAACATTAATTCCATTTCAGACATAAGAGCCATGAAGTTATAGAACAGTTGACCCATTTTAGAACTGGTGTCTATTCCCTGATTGAGAGCAACAATGTTTACTCCCATATCTTTTAATTTTGAGGAGAGTTCAACCAATTCCTTTAAATTACGTCCTAATCGGTCAATGCTTACCACCATTACAGAATCACCAGGGCGCAACTGTTCTATCATCTTTTGGAACTCTGGACGATCCATATTTCTTCCAGAAAGTTTGTCCTCAAAATAAACATCACATTTATTTTGAAGTGCCTCCTTTTGTCTAGCGGAGTTCTGGTCTTTCGTGGACACTCTTCCATACCCAAAAACCATCCCATTTGAGTGTCCCAATATATCATTTGACTTACCATAATCCGTGCCATAATCTTGTGTCATATTTCTTTTGACTTCTCCCATAAACTGTTCATCTCCTTTTTTCATAAAGAATATACTTTCTCAACTAGCAACCTATAAACTTATAAAATATTGAATCCCATATGGGTATACTTTTAGAGCAGTGTCATTTGAGTGTGTCAAAATACCTGAAATCAATATTTGACATAACCCATTTACAGCAGTCCCATAAGCCTATATCAAAAATCTACCATTGTTGACTTGGACTCATGAAATACTTGTTGACACGCTCTCAATATTTCATAAATTTAATTTGACATACATTATAGAGCAACTTTCTAAGATGTAATTTTGCAAAAATAAGCACAAAAAAAGAGCAACCATTTCTGATTGCCCTTATTGATTTCAAATCTATTTTTTAATTTCTAACTAATATCAAAATGTATATTCTGATGTAATATGATGGCTATTGGAGTATATTATTAATAACCTTTCTTAAATCTTTTATGAAATTTTCTCTTATGGGAATGGGACGTTCCCTATATTTAATCTTAATATATAAAAAACAGAGTAATCTTAATGACTACTCTGTTTTTTATAGGTCTGCTAATTGTATTAGTTAAGTCCTGGTGCATTTTTAAGTATTTCATGCAACTCGTCAGCACTTTCCTCTGCAGCTTTTCTAGCAGTTTCTTCGTCAATAAGATATTGACTTATATCTACTCCATTTACAATAACTTTGTCATCTGGGTGTTCCTTTTTGAATTTAGGCTCATTAGTTCCATTAGGAATACTGCTTTGATAACCATTTCTAAAACTACTCGTATAAACACAATTACTGTTATCAATGTTTACCTGGGTTAAGCCATAAATACCTTGAAGTCCAGTCACACCTTCTTGATTCTTAATTTTAGCAAAGCTTCCACCATGAGATGACTCTAAATCTAAATAAACTCCATCATATGCACCTGATTGATAACGTAACATACCATAGTAGCCATTGTGAGATGTTTCAAGGCTATAGATGTTTCCTGTTTGGTCTTGAACTAATCCAGCACTTACCATATTTCCATTACTATCAATTAAATACCAAATATTTTGTCCATTACTTGATACTGCATCATCACAGAGCCAAGCATTAGTTACCATGTTTCCATTGTTATCTTGGATATGCCAGTTTCCTTGGGTGTCTTGATACCAATATTCACTAAAGGTAGAGGCATAGGAGAGTAATGGAAGTGACAAACTCATAATAAGTATTGAAATTAAAAACACTATTTTCTTTTTCATATCGTATTCCTTTCTTTTATAAGAGAAGCAATCGCCTAAGTCACGTTTAAAATTATGAATACTTTTTTATCTGCACAAACTTCTATAAATAATTTATTTTAGATTAATGCCAGTTCCACTCTTCTCCAGAAGATGTATCTCTCATTTCATTATCATACGTAGACCAATCTGCATCTTTTATCCACTCTTTTAATTGGTCACTATATCCATTTTCAGTATTGTCTTCAATATAATTACTTTCTCTATTTTTAGATCCGCTTGACTCATGGTTAAAACTACTTGTATAAACACAATTACTGTTATCTATATTTACTTGTGTCAATCCATAAATACCCTTTAAACCACTTATTCCATCTTGGTTCTTAATTTTAGCAAAGGAACCTCCATGAGAACTTTCTAAATCTAAATAGACTCCATCATAGGCTCCACTTTGGTATCTAAGCATTCCGTAGTATCCGTTATGATTTGTTTCTAATGAGTATATATTTCCTGTCTGGTCTTGGACTAAGCCTGATGATATCATATTACCATTTGAATCTATGAGATACCAAACATCTTGACCATTCGACCCAACTGCATCATCACATAACCAAGCATTGGTAACCATATTACCATTGTTGTCTTTGATGTGCCAGTTACCTTGGTTATCTTGATACCAATATTCACTAAAAGTAGAAGCATAGGAAAGTAGTGGAAGAGATAAACTCATGCCCATTACCAGCCCTAAAACCATTAAACCTTTCTTTCTCATTACTGTATCCTCCTTAACCATATTTTTCCTTTTTGATGTAAGAAAATTGAAAAGCAAGGTGCCAGGTTCCCTCCCCTCACACCTTGCTGACTTTTATGTACAACAAATAAACCCCTAGCCCCCAAATTTATCTTGTCTAAACTCCAAACATAGATTATAATGGAAGGGCATAGTAGTGGTAGCTACCATTGTGAGAAGTGCTCGCCAAAGCACTTTTCACACCTCTATGAGTGCTCGCTACACTCTTAGAGGTGCTATGCTTTTCAATTTTCTATCCCTATCTTACCATGGAAAGCACTGTATTTCAACAATTATCTTCCCATAAATGCTATTTTACCTCCATATGTATCACCAGCCCCTTTCTTTTCTATCTGACTATATCATAACGCCTGGGGCTTGAACTGTCTGTAGAGGGATTCACCAGAAATCAGTACCATGGTTTGGTGATGATGTAGAACTATGTTTTCATGCCACCTCTATGGCTTTTCTATGCCAATAGAAGTAGTCCATGTGTGACTATTGGGATTTTGTATACATTGATAAACAAATATCTTTCATATTTAAAGTGTTAAGCCAACTATATTTTTCTCATGCTACCTCTACAAGACTTTCCTGTATCATATTAAAAAAGCCATTGGAAATATCCATGGCTCATTTATTATTCTATATTGTATTATCCTTTATTGGTGTTTAACTCAACTATAAAACTAACATTTTTATTATGGTGTATTTGATTCCATATTTCAACTTTGCTCATCGCAACCTTTCATTTCTCCAATGTATCCTCCGCTCCCTTTATTTAATCCTATTTATTTTCTATTTATAGTAGTAGTATGTAGTAGCTTATGTCATTCTTCCCTATCATCTTTTAAGAAAGAAAAAAAGCGTAAAAAAAGAAAGAACACTTTATAACAACCTCGTGCCGGGGAGGTGTACCTTTAGTCAACCTGAATTTTAAATATTTTTTCTCTTTTTTATCTCTTTTCCCTTTAAGCTTATTCAATATAACAATCTTAACCCTTTTTCTATATCTTCCCTTGTTATCCCCCATGTACTGGAAAAATCTTCCCATTTAGACAATCTTTCTTTTCCGTCCTGTATCCCTATTTTTTGCTTACGTCAATCACTTTTCCAAACCCCTAT
>CAJUTQ010000051.1 GCA_910589265.1 uncultured Lachnospiraceae bacterium | reverse complement strand
TTTCAAAAAAAATCACATTAATTTCCAAGGGATAAGTGCGCCCTTTTTTCAATGTTTATTTGATATATTTCCAAAATCCCACAATATTCAGTTGTCAATACACAAATCTTAACCAGCTCTTATGAATCCGAGAGGCTATCATCTTTCAAAAAAACCTTCAGTAAAATACCTAAGGCCATTTACCCTTAACCCAAATCTTGAGAAACTGCCTTCTGTCCTTGGCAAAAGAGTAAGTATAATCTGTTCCTTTGTAATATTCTGCAGCACATTACATCCTCTTAAATTTTCTATACCATATTGCCATATTGATTTGCTGTATGGTTTTACATTCAGTTCCAGCATTTCTTCGGTAAATGGAAAATTCTTTATGATATGTTTACTATTGTAATGGATTATGCAGCGAAGCAGGATTGTTTCAAATTCTTTCAAAGTCAGGCAGCTTTTCTCTTTGTAGTCCCCGAAATAAGAACCCCTTTTTAAATATTCTTCTGCAACCACCCCAGCACCTTTCAAATAAGGTTTAAAAAATCCCTGTATGATATCAAAGAATTTTTCCACCACACCTTTTTCATCTGGCCTGTATGCTTCCAAGTTAATAATCTTTACACCTAACTCTGCTAACTGCCCATAGGTATTCCCAGCATAATCACTGCCTTTGTCAGTCACAATACATCCTGGCAGGACACTGGGCCATTCCTCTGCTGTAATTTCAATGCCAAATTTATGGCAGTGTTCTTTTTTATTTGTTACAACATTTATCATCAAAGATTGTAAACTATATTCACCACCTTCCAACCCCAAGCTGTATCCAAGACACAGATAGGAATATCCATCAATTAATGCAGTCATGACTGGCCTGCCTGTAACTTTGGTCTTATCATCTGAAACGATGTATAAGTCCACAATTGTACTGTCTGCCATTGCAGCAGCCCCTGGTGCTGCTGCAAATCTTTGGACATTATCACCAACCAGCACCCTGCTATCTTTCATGAAACCTGTTTTTCCCTCTCGTGATATATAATAGCTCATATATTTTTTATTCTTCGCATACCAGTATCGGAACTGGTTAAATGATGGATATCCCTCTGCCAGTACACCATTGCTGTCAGTATATTTTTCCTTTAACATTAACTTATAAGCAGTATTTAAAGAATGTTTTTTTCGGCTGTAAACATATTTGTTGACTGCCCATCGGATATTCTTCTCGTCCTCTGTCACAGGCTTTTCTTTTGTGGTTCTGTGCTTCCGCACCAGTGCAGAGATTGAATTATATGTCAGGTACATTTTCAAGTAATTCCTTACAGTCTGTTTTGTGATTCCATGCTCTTTTGCTGTCCTTTCTATCATCTGTGCCCGAATTTTTTCATCTTCAAGGCATCCAAGGACTGGTGCTATAATAGTATATCTCTGCCTTGCATCATTCCTCTCTCCTGGCTCTAATTCTTCTTCTGGCACAATATTTATGTCATGCAGTTCTAATAACTCCTCTTCTGTGCATGGATTATAATTTTCAAAGTCCAAAACACTACACCATCTTGGCATGGATGACTTTATCCTCCTGCATGGGATATACAGCACATCATTCCCTTCTTCTGCCAGTATCCTTACAATATGTTCACCTTTTTTCAACAGTTTGTTTTTCTTCATCCACTGCCAGCCTCCAATTCTCTTTTTTTATGCCATGTTCTAACCAGTACTGCCTGCTTTGCTGCAATAATTTTGCATGGGATGGTCTTTTTAACAGGTTCCTGTAACAGCATTCATAAACTACGATAGTATCATTTTCCATGGTACATACAATGTCAGATGTATATTCAGTTCCATCCATAGGTACATTACACCTGATTTCCTTAACATTTTCATCTTCCGAAAGGATATCCACCATTCGGCTCTGCAGTGCATCATAAGTCTTACAGACACCTTCGCATTTATGGATACTCCTCTTCTCACATCTTCCCTTATAATTATTTTTTTTCATGAAAGTCCCCTTTCCTTTTTTGGATTTTTTATTAGCCTCCACAAAATATAGAAAGGCCATGAAACTTCCTGCCAGCTTGGTATCCCTGCTTTCTCCAATACAAAAAACTTTAAAACAGGAAGTTCTTTATAGCATCCAAAGCATGCCTGTTGTCTTTCTATATTCTTATAATGCCATACAAAAAAATCCATTATATTTTGCAAAAATAACTTTTGGCAAAGATTGTTGTTGAATCGTTTGATGTTTTGCTGTTATAGATAAAATAGAATACCAAAAATTTCTGTCTGTGTGGTTGGAATTTCTGAATATAACGAAAATTCGTATTACTTTCATGTGGCAGTATCTGAATAAAAATAATAAAATTAATGCATAACAGCTAAACACTATATTTCATTTTGGAATTATTCATATCTAAGATATAAATATATTTTAACTGTTAGCATTTATTTTTCTGCCCTGAATTCTAGCCATAAAGTGAGGAATCTTTTTTGACATAAGAAAAAACCTTGAAGAAGATGAAACCTCTTTCTTTCAAGGTTTTATATTTTTTATTTCTTTCGCTATAATGTAAGAATAGAATCTGCATTAATAAAAATATCTGTACACATCTGATGCATATGTTTCTCTTTTACAGCAAGCCTTATACTGGCTGTAGTTCTTTCTGCAGTTCCAGTACCTGTTCCAAAGCCAGCCCAGAATATATGGCAATATCATCCACAGATAACCTTCCTGCCTCTATCATTCTCATTGCTGATTCTATTTTTTCCTGCCCGACACCTTGTTCAACCCCCTGTTCAAACTTTTCCTGGTAGCTCATCTGTAAAGTCATATAATCCAGCCTCCATTTCTCATTATCCCTCACAGACTGTACTGCCTCTGCAAGTTCCCTGGTAAAATCATCCTCTGGCTTCTGTCCATCAATAAAATTTAACAGCCTTTTCATTTCCTGGCTGACATCATCCTTTGTACCCTTAGTGTTAAGTATGATTTTTGTTGTGTCATCACCAAGTGGCAGCTCCAAATCCTGTACACATCTGTTCTCAAAAGTATACACATGGAATCCTTTTCCAAATAAATCAAATGTACATACAAAAATAACGAAGCTTTTCTTCAGGTTCTTATAACTGCTGCCCTTTTCCAGTATATTCAGGTCAATCATGCCCTGGTAATACCTCATCCTTTTCGGAAGCCCTTTATTCCCTGTTGTCTGCATCTCAATATTGTAAACAGTGCCTTTCCCATCTTCCACATAGATATCCAGCCTCACACTTTTCGCATCTGATAACAAATCAATAGTTTCCTGTGATTTAGGATATTCAATATGTGATATCTTTATGCCAAGTATTGTTTCCAGGAAAGGCTTGCAGTATTTAGGGTTCCTCATAATTACCCCAAACATGAAATCATCCTTAAACTCAAGTTCCTCAAATCTTTTGCCCATATATTGTATTTTCCCTCCCATTATAATCAATGGTATTGTTTTAACTACATTATAATATGTACTGGCATACCTGGCAAGCATAGTTTTTATTCACAATTCTTATTTGCCACTTTAGGGCTTCCTGCATCATACAGACTTTCCTGTAAGAAATATCCCATATTTCTCCCAACTTTCAAAAAACATGGGGCAAACTTGGGAAAATACAGCTTCCTAATCATACAAAAAAGCTCATAGAACCTGAAAATAAAGGACTCCCAAGTTTCCAAAAGCTGGAAAGGAACTTGGGGATTCCATCTTAAACTTGGGAAAACCAAAGAAATCTGTAGTATATCTTTTATTAAAATCTCTCTGCAAGATTCCCCTGAAATCCATCAAACCTATATAAACACTGCATTTCTGTACAACTTTTACTATATTCTGTTTATACATCATATCACTGCCATTCCCCAACTTATTCCCAACTTTCAAATACATGAGTTAAAACTTGGGAAAATGCATGTGCATGGTTATCTCAAAAAGTCTGAAATCCCCAGAAACATGGTATTCCCAAGTTTTTAAAAGCTGGGAATAAACTTGGGGATTTCATCCAAACTTGGGAAAATCTCAAAATTTCAGCTTCCATACAATAAAAAGCTGCATGGTGTTATAGATTTTTACTACCATATCACAAACTTTTTATTTTATAAGTCATAAATATCAAAACAATTTTCAAAAATATATCTTTGCTGATACTGAAAATACACCAAAGAATAATTCCCAGAAATTTCTTCTTCCTGCCTTTTTTCACCTTCCCAACTTTTTCCCAAGTTTTCACAAATTTTCCCAACTTTTGAAGAAAATGGGCAAAACTTGGGGATTTTCCCAAATTTGGGGCAAAACTTGGGAAAATCAATTTTAAACAAAAAACCTGCAACACCTAATGAACTACCCCGCAGCAGAGCTGCGGGGTATCTGAGGGGTGGCTCCACTACATATAATCCCATAAGCTCAACTGTTTTGGCTCCAGTACGGTTTGATAGAGTTTCTTATACTCTTTTTCTTGTCCTTGTTCTCTTAC
>CAJUTQ010000050.1 GCA_910589265.1 uncultured Lachnospiraceae bacterium | reverse complement strand
GTGGCCAAATGCCGGGAACTGTTAAATCAGGGCTCTTTCCTGATGCTGTCAGTCAAAAATGTGAGTATTGTCAGAGCGGAAAGAAAAAAGTTTGTTTTTTCAAGATCTACCTCTTGACAAAAGTCACTTCATAACAGGTGGATGGGCCAATGTCATGACGGGAGGAAGTTTTCCCAATGGCTTCATAGGAGGAGCTGTCAATGGGTGGATTACTTCTGTAGGGGCATGTTTTGGAATGGGTGGTTATACAGATTTTGCAGGAGGCTTTGTGGGGAACTATATAACGGAGAGCCTTAATGATAAGGATATAACGGATCCCAATCAGCCTAAGAAGGGTCAAGCAAATATTATGCTTACGTCTGTAGGTATGGGATTTACACAAGTAGGTCTTGGAAAGATAAAGACGCTAACGACGCTGAAGGGTGGAGCAGGACTGGCCAAAGGATCAGAAGGATACTGGATTGCAAGATTCTTTGGGAAAAATTTGGAGTTTACATCATCATTGGGTGCGTATACACTAATTGATGGACTTGTAAGAAAGTTCCAAGTAGGAGAAAACATTAGTATCCTACTGTGTGCTTAGAAAGGGAGGAAAGATATGAAGGGTTATGAAAGTTTTGGATTGTTGCGTATGTTGGTGCCTATATATTTTGGATGTATCGGTTTTGTTTTTGCTATATCAGAGGACTTATGGGGAACTGTGGGAACGATAAGTCAAAGTGAGATTGGAAATTCCAAAAGGAGACGTAGGATAATCAGATGGGTAGCCTTTATATTGGGTCTGCCAATTCTGTTTATTTGCCTTCGATTAGGAGTGCCAATGATGATGGATCTTCCAGGGATCATGGCAGGGGAATATAGGAGTGTGGAGGGGAGAGTGACGGATTATATCTATGGTATGGAGGAAGGAGGGCGTGCTATAACTGGACAGCTGACTGTGGAAGACAGTAGTGGAAAGCTCTATACTGTTCTTAGTATACATGTTCCTGGTTTCATAGAGAAAGGGGATAGGGTAAAGATGGATTATCGCAAGTATAGAACGACTGGAGTAATCAGGGAGATAAACGGAACAGCCTTTGAGGAGTTTGGAAAACGCCATTGGGGTTTGTTTCGAATTATAACAAGATATCTGTTGTTTTCTATGCCGGTATACTCTTTTTATATGCTGAAGTGGAGGTATAAGAGGGATAGGAAGAACAATTATTCTATATGCATATATCATGACAGTTTTGTGAGGAGTATATGGGCAGTAGGGATTCTCAGACTGCAAAGTGTGGTGGTGATGGTGATGGCCGTTATAGGGATTTATGGGATCATCTTGGAGGTGTACTGGGGTCTGCTTGTGAGTGGGAATTACCTAGGCATTGTCTGTCTCTCTACGTTGAGGAATAAGAAGCTTATCTTAAAGGAGGATAAGTTTTATTATCGAAACTTTAAACAAGAAGTAGAGGGAAAGATAGAGGAGATAGAGTTTGTGGAGAGGAGGAAAGCATCTGTTGGAGACTATAGTGAATAACAAAGAAGGAATAATACTAAAAAATAGTAGACACAATTATGTATGATCCATTACAATACAATAAAAGAAGCATGAAAGAGGAGAATCCTCATGGACCTCATGTCCATAATGGGAAAGCATGAATTTATTGTGATAAAGAATACTTTTTATTATGGCAGCTTTAAGTAAAGGCTAGAAGGAAGTCTGGAGGAGGTAGAATCCATGGAAAGGAGGTACAAAAGTGTCGTGATTCGAGGAAAGGGAGATCCTATGTATAAAGGAAACCCGTATAGAAATATTGATGAAGACAATATAGGTAAGGAGAGGTGAAAAATAATGGAAAATACAGCGTTGTTTTGGGTATTTATAGTCCTTGGAAATGTATGTTTTATAAGTATCCTTCTGGGAATCCGACAGTTATCCAAAAAAAATAGTTTGAAGGAAGGAAAGGGAGTGCTCTTTTTGCTCCTTTGTCTCTTTGCCCTCTTTCTCCTGTTAAATCCACTGGGGAAAGAAATAAGGCTTCTAGAACGGATTGTTGAGGAGGAAGAGCTGTATTTGATTGGAGTTGTATGCGCAGTAGCTTTTTTTGCTTTTATGCCAATCTGTCAATTTTTTCTATTTCAAAGGAGGCTGTCTAGGAAACAAGAAGAGGAACATAGAATATATATATATCAGGATGGATTTTTTCTGTTTACGTCAGGACTATGGTGGCTCAATTCCTTGGGGACCTTTTTCATAGCAGCAGCAATCAACGACAGGATCCACTGGAATGGGAGGCTGGTGCTGGGAATACTTTTAATCGTAGATTACATAGGATGGGTTATCATAGCCTTTCTCCAAGGAAAAGAATTTGTGATGACCAAAAAGGAATACGGTTATCATAGTATGAGAAGGAGCCTAGAGGGAAGGCTGGAGGAGATAGAGTCTATAGAGCGTAAGGAAAAGGGGCTGGCCATAAGGATAAAGGGAGAAGAGCTGCCTATTTGGTGCATGATGAAGCCATACGGGGACATTCTTTGTGAGGAATATGATAAGAGGATCAAAGGGAAAGGATAAGAGCTGTAGAATCAAAAAATGAAAGGTTTTTTCTGTTTACGCAAGGATATAGGAGGGAGCAAATGCAAAAGCAGTTTGTGTTAAAGAGTCAGCCAGGAAATCCTATTCCACGAATTGTGAATGGATACAGAAAGCTGAATATAAGGAAGTTAAATCGTAAAGAGTACAAGGAACTTCCACCCTATGTTTTCTTTGAGATGAAGACAGGGATGGATATCCTGTATCCAGATATTTTGATGGAGCCAGTTTTTCTTGTTTCCAGGGAAGTCATGGAACTTCTCGTTCAATATGACGAGAGCATCCCCTTTCTCTTTATAGCCATGTTTGAGGAAGAGAAGGAGGAAAGCGTCTCCTACTTTTGTCCCATATTGGAGGAGGAAGAGAAGGTACAGGACAAGCCTCTCTATCGGTTGTCCAAGGAAGAGGGGAGAAGTGAGATACATATCCGCCTGGATCTGGCAGAAAGTCTTCTGGCAAGGGAGATTATAGGGGCGGCATTTGAGGAGCCGTGATTTTTATATAGTAATGGTGAGAAGGAACCGTAGAGATAAGCAATTTGGCAATAGGACAGGTTTTTTGAAAAAAGTTGGAGGATATAAAAAAGGGTAATCTTAACAGATGGACGTCTGGAAAAGAACATAAGTATGGAGGAAAAAGAAAGTTGGTTTATATTCAGGAACGTAGAGGGAGACTACTTTTGGAAGCAGATAAGGTAGAGAGGGAATGCTTTAAAAAGCAAATAGGCATTTTGCAGGATTACTACCAAAAGGAAGAAGTGAGAGAGCGGGTTATAGAAGCTTTTGAAAAACTTCTGGAAAAATGGGACAGAGAAGAACCAGCAGTCAGTTTAGGGGTACACTACCTTTTTACTAGTGTACATCAAAGAACCTATACTTATTTGCTGGCGCTTTATGGAGAAGAGTTTTATCTGGATGAGAGGGCTATAGAGATAAGCTGGAAACCAGAGCTTCTTATAGAGTTATTCGAAGAAGATGTAAGGGAAATTTTTAGGCAGATAGAAAAGCAGTTTCCCAGACTATGTGCATATGAAAAGGAGGGGATTCGCCACCATTGTATGGGGTATTACCATGCAGCCATTTATCAACTTTGTAAAGATATATGGCCGGAAATTTTGGAAAGGGAAGCCTTTCAAAGGTTAAAGAAAAGGGAGGATTTTTCTCTTTTCTTTGGAGCTTATAGAGGGGAAGGAGAGGTAATTGCATAAGGAGTTTGTGCAAAAGAGGCAGCTTGGGAATTGGATGTTGTAAGTTAATGAATAGTTATGAAGAACGGGCTAGGGAGGGGATGGGCGAGATGATTCAAAGGATAGTAAAAAATGATTGAAGGAGCGTGGACAAAGAAAATAGCAGTAACCATAGATAGTATCTAAGGATACGTTTCAAGAACGATGATTTTATAAAAAAGTGGAATGGCAAAGGAATTGAAGAAATACAGAAGACGATATAAATAAACAACAAAGTTGCAATCGTTTTTGTTGTCAAAGAAACAGGTAAATGTGGAAAAATCAAATGGGTTATAGTACTTTTAAGTATTGTTTTTCGTACTAGATAAATTATAATAAATATAAGCAAAAAAAGGACATTAAATGGCAAAAAAAGGACATTGGGTATTAAATATAATTATGATAGTGTATATAAAAGAGGACAAATATAATTATTTTGGAAAAATTTAGTAACAAAATTATATGGTATATCGTTGGGAACTCCAGCTATACACTCTGAACCAGCAATACCAATCAAAAATTTTCTAAATGATGTTTAGATAAAAAGATGATACCTATCATGCATTGGGCATATCGCTGTAATGCAAGGGATGGTGTTCTATTGTTTCCTGCATGAAAATATTTTTGGTATAATAAATGGAAGATGAACGAAAAAATAGTTAAGGATAAATGGTATTATCTTAAATTTTCCCAATAATTGGATTGGACAACATGTACGCTTTAATCTTTTTCTATGTCAGGAAATATGTACGAAATGTAATAAGTGTGTGTTAGATTGCCCTAATAAAGCTTTGTCTTTTTTTGCAAAGAAAGTGCATAAAAAACTTTGTGCGGATACTAAGATATTATTTACTTCCAATAGTACTATTTGTTTTCGTTCTATAAAAGGACGTTACATACAAGGCATATTGCTCATTTTAGATTTTAAATCAAGAAGAAGAAAAACAATTATATTAATAAAAGGGTAGAGTTGCCTGTAAAATTAGAAGATATGAAGAGACAGAATAGTTCTTTTGTTATTGAATATTAATTTGAATTTTGATATAAATAGTCAGAAAATTGTAATTGAAATAGTGTTGTTATATATATTTGATTGAAAACTTATATTACGTAAAATAAATGAAAGAAATGAATAAAATAAAAATATAAGATAGATTCATGTAATAGGATAATTAAAATATCAGACGAATAAGGTTCTGATATTTTTTCATTATTGAAGAAAGTCTAAATAAAAAAGGAAGGGAAGGCAGTTGATAAGATGATTCAAAAGTTAGTGGATACGTTTATAAACATACAAGGGGAAAATGATGCAATGACAGATACAGATAAAAAGATATATAGGTATGGGTATATTTTGCTGTTTGAAGTACTGTTAAATTTGATGATAGCTTTAGGAATCGGAATCTTTTTTTCCAAAATGCAAGCAGTACTGTTTTTTCTTGGTGCATATATCCCTCTTAGAAGCTTTTGTGGAGGATGGCATGCAGATGAAATATGGAAATGCACAATTATATCAAATGTAATCTTGCTGCTACAAATATTTTGTATAGAGAATATCATAGAGTATTTATCCATTGCACAGATGATGGCAATATATTTTTTTAATATATTTTTTATTTTACTTATGGCCCCAGTGGAAACAGAAAGCAAAAAAATTAGTCAGGATGAGAGACAACATTATAAAAGAAAAATAAAGTTTTTCATAGGGATTCATCTGATGATAATGGTAATGCTTATACGATGGGGCGTTAAAGAGTATATATTTAGTATGATGTTTGTATATTTTGTACAAAATATGATGTTGTTGATGGAAATGGTAAAGAAGAGTAAATGGGTTTTAAAAAATGAGTAATTGAAATGTAAAAAAAAGGATTGAAAAAGAATTTAAAAATTGCTAAAATATATGTATAATTTTGGCAAAAAAGGGGGATAAAAGATGTATCATGTAGCTATTTGTGATGATGACAAAGTATTTATCTCTTATATTAAAAAAATTCTTAGCCAGGCGAAGGGCAATAATCAATACCAATTTAAAATTTATGAATTCTGTTCAGGGGAAGAGCTAGTTGGCAGTTTAGATACTTTGATGCAGTTAGATTTATTAATTTTAGATATGGAGCTGGGAGGTATGGATGGCGATGAAACAGCAAGGCATTTTCGTAAAAAATTCAAAGATGCAGTGCTGGTCTTTTGTTCAGGAGTACGTATGCCTACAGTTAAGTCCTTTAAGGTAACCCCTTATAGATATTTATTAAAATCCTATTCAGATCTACAGCTGATAGGAGAATTAAAAGAGATTATATCAGAGGTAGAAAAAAGATCAAAAGAAGAATATATTGTTGGACACTACAGGAATAATGTAATCAGGGTTAATGTTCAGAATATTGTGTATATAGAAAATGCAAAAAGAGGGAGTAAAATTATAGTATGCCCCAACTGTGATGAAGCAAAATTTAATGGGCAAATATTAGTAGATGATAAATTAGAGACATTGTCAGATAAATTTCGTCAGCTTGTTTTTGCACGCATTAGTTATATAATCAATATTCATCATATTGAAAAAATAGTGGGTAATGAGGTTTACTTGGATAATGGTGAACGCTTGCCTGTAGCAAGAACATATAAAAAAGAATTTCGTAAGATTTTTACAAAAAGTATTGCAGAAAAATATTGATAAGAGAGTTGAAACACAATGAAATGGTTAGATATGTTTATCCTGTTTTTTTGCTGTATTATTGAAGTTTTTTTATTCTATGACTTTTTCTGTAATTTTTTTGACGTGAAAATGAAGAGAAAAAACATGAAAATAGTATGTGGGGGAACAGTAGGGGCAATATATTTGATAAATATGCTGCAAAGTAATTTCTTGAACCTTATATTTATTCCTCTATTACTATGGATTTTTATAACCCTGCTATTTGATTCGAAAATAGGAATTCGATTTGTGTATTTTGCTATGGCATATGTTATTATGATTGGTGTAGAATTTTTTCATATTATTTTAGCAAATGCTACAGCCCCATTATTGGCAAACACAGGTTTGATTCCAGTGTCAGAATATTTATGGCAATTGTTGCTTATAAAGTTTTTAAATTATATTATATTTATTGTATTAAAACAGATGTCGGCAAAATCAAGAAATAGAATTACCAACAAACTATTTTTTGTTTATTTATGTGTACCTATCTCTACTTTAGGTACATTGTTTGCAGTATTTTATTCAGGTATAGATGTAGGAAGCAATAGAGTTTTGAAAATATTAATGACATTGCTTTTTGCTTGTATGATAGCTGGAAATATGGCGTTATTTTATGCTTTTCAAAAATATACAGAAAACTTAAGTGAGAATTCCAGACATCAATTAGAACTTCTATACCAGAAATCAGAAGTTGAGAGATTGACGAAAGTAGCACAATGGATTGATAATTATAATGAAGTTGTACATAATACATCCCACTATCTAAAAGTAATAGGACAGCTGGCTTATGAAAGAGAAAATGATGAAATATGTAAAGTAGTAGATCAGCTGAATGGAAAATTAAATAGGGAAGAGACTTGTACTTATAGCAATAATAAGATGCTGAATTTAATTTTATCAGAATATTCTATTAAGGCAGAAAAGAAAAATATTATTTTTGATGCATATGTGGAACCAGGCTGTATACTCCATCATATTCAGGATGTGGATCTTATTGTTATGTTAGGTAATCTATTAGATAACGCTTTTTTAGCTGCATCAAAAAAAGAAAAGGAAACTTCTGTTATAGTAAGAATTTTTATGCAGAGGGAAGGAAAACTTTGCGTAGTGAAAATAGTAAATGATTTTTCAGAAAAATTGAAGGAGGAAAGAGGACAACTCATAAGTACGAAAAAAGAAGCTGGAATACATGGGATTGGTCTTGCAAGTGTATCAAAGATTGCTAAGCAGTATAGTGGATATTTTGAACGCTACATAATGGATAAAAAATTTCATGCAGTGCTTGTATTACCTGTTTCGTTTATATAAATATGATAAAAATAATAATATGCTCTTTTTCAGGCAAAAAAGTAAAAGGACGGTTAAAAAATGCTTGAAAGGGAGCTTTTTTTGATTTCTATTATTTTTCCCTGAATTGCAAAGCGAGATTCCCGCCCAAGGGGGAAAGTACGATACAAACAGAATAAAATATAAGGGAGAAAGTGACGATACAAGAGCAGGAGGAACAGAGAAGTTCTTCCTGTTTTTATGTGGGAGCAGAACAGCCGG
>CAJUTQ010000049.1 GCA_910589265.1 uncultured Lachnospiraceae bacterium | reverse complement strand
CAGTGCTTTTTGGGGTTGCAGCATGGCTCTCCATTCCAGTAACAGAGACT
The DNA here is from genome assembly GCA_910589265.1 of uncultured Lachnospiraceae bacterium. GTDB lineage: Bacteria > Bacillota > Clostridia > Lachnospirales > Lachnospiraceae > MGBC165282. The sequence continues at coordinate 1,329 of CAJUTQ010000049.1, read as the reverse complement.
AGCAACATTGCAAAAACTAATAACACAACCATCATTCTTATTCTTTTCTTTTTCATCCTCTTTCGTCTCCCAACATTTCCTTTGTGAATTTTCAGTTTCTTAGAAAGCTAATCAACAAATTCTGTTAATTAATTTCATTATAAAGCGTATAAAAATTCTTGTCAAGAAGATTAAAAATGAGACAGATGAACAATGTATTTTCTGTCATAAAAGGGATTGGCTTTTGATTCAGGGCCTTTTATCAAAAGATTGTTTTGCTGTTTTCATTAAAATTTCCATCTGCTGAATGCTTTTTTATCCTTCTGGATATGGTAGACTCTGACACCTGAAACAGTTCCCCAATCTGTGCATTAGATAAATTTTTCTGTTTCTTTAAGAAGTAGACAGAACCACAGGCAACAGGCTTACCTTTATATTCAAGCTGTTTCATTTTTGCCCCTGCATTCCTGCAATTTCCTTTCTGCACACTTAACAGTGGGATTTCTTTGTCATCCCATGAGGATTCAAAATAGTCATACTTATCAGATGATTTAATTCTATTTGTATAAATTCCTGCAATTTTTAACCTGTCCATGAATTTCTGCACAGTATATTCACTTTCTGGATAAATTGCATACATAATTCTTTGTACCATAATTATTCCCCCTTCAATGTCTCATGGATTTTTTATGTAAAGGCTTATCCTGTTTAAGAAAATCAGTATGCTTGTTTTCAGAGATTTCCATGCCCCTTTGCCTTGACAAGCAGATTCCATCTAATTTTTCATTTATGCCAGCAATAATTGTTTGTGCTGTTTTCCTTATAACTTCCATGCTTTCTTTCAGTTCTTTCAAATCCTTGCCTGAACTCCACCCAGAAATATATCCAAAGGAATACTCAGCAGTATCTATTCCAAAGTAGTTGCACACAGTAAAAGCTATTGATTCTGCCTGCACTTCTTTACTTTCATTATCTGGTGCTGTATCTTTTTCTATACCACTTTCTCTGTCATGTAAAATAGCATGTGCCAGCTCATGTATTCCAGTTTTGCAATGCATGGTTTGTGACATGTCTTTATCAATAGCAATATATCTATTTGTCAAATCATAATACCCATTTGCAGAGCCTTCCACAGTTTGAAGTATAACAGGCACAGGGGAAATCTCCCTTAATGCCTTCATGAAATCAGAATACCCTTCCACAGTCCCATCTAATTTATGCACTATCTCTGGAAGTGGCTCACCCTCTGTAGAACTTATATCAAATACATTCACCACCTTAAATCCCACAAGGATTTTTTCAGTTTCCTCATTCAATGGCTTGTCCCTTCTGGCAGAAGCCTTATCATTT
>CAJUTQ010000048.1 GCA_910589265.1 uncultured Lachnospiraceae bacterium | reverse complement strand
CATAAGGAGAGTATAGCACAAAATCGTCTCTTGGGACGGGAATCGTGTTACAAAAGTGGAATTTCGGGTACAAATTTTGAAGGCCGCTTACAAAATGTGAAAGTCGATTACAAAACGGGAACCTCGGATTGCAATCGACCAGAAAATATGGAAGTGTCTGCATAAAATGACATTTTCTGCTTAAAAATGACATTTTCTGAAATGTGTATTGAAAAAAATTAGTAGTAAGTTATACTACAAAAAATAACAGAGTCACGGATGTAGTTTTTGCTCCTAAGGGGGCATTTGGCCGGAACGATAGTACAAAGGGAGCTCTCAACAGTGAACATGGATTGTAACGAAGGACAGTAATATGGGCTGTAGGGAGTATTCGAAAACTGGAATGAGTAATGTATGAGAAGATGGATAGGCGTAATACATGGAAAACAGGGGTTGACTAGAAAAATAAACATAGTTATTAGTATTTTGCTATTGATTTTGTAAAGGGGCTGGCAGCTTCTCTGCCCAGCCATTATCAAATGGGCATGATTATGTATCAGGAAAAGATTGTAAAACATCTTTTAGTAGGCAGCAGTTATTCCATGATAGAGGATAGCTTATAAGGATTGACTTATAGGCAATATGGTGATGCAGGAATAGCTTTAAAGGAAGCCAATGGATTACTTTCAAAAGAAGAGGGAGAAAAACGAATTGTCTGGATAACAGATGGGGAATTGCAGCGGATATAATAGCTCTGAGAGAAAGAAAAACAGAAGGAGAAACCGTTTATTCAGCTCCAGAGCAAACAGGAGGAAATCTTTTCGAGTTTCCAAAGGGAGAACTGATGAATCAGTATCTGGAAAATTATTTGTTTTCTGTTCTCAATGTAAAGGCCAAGCAGGTAGGAGGCCTTACTGGAAACAGGGGGAACTTACCATTACACTGCCAGATACCTATATAGATCGAACAAAAAGTCTGCTTCTTGGAAGACAGCAAGGGGAAAGCCTGACGATTAGCGCAGAAGCTGATGAGTTAGAGTTTTACAAGGGAAGTTATTTTACTGTTATTGATTTACTTAAGCCAAATCAACAAGAGATGACAATCCGTATGGAGAGTGAGAAGGAGATGAGTCTGAAAGTCTATCTTTTTTCAGAATATTCTTAATTTCTTAGATGTATCTCATTCCTTCTAGAAGGATAGGGGAATTTTTGCTTTTTTCTCATTGCCAATAGAGCCATTTTTTTCTTGCAGTAAAAAAGAAGAATAAGCAGGGGATAATATGCAAAAAGATTGGTGAAAAAGGACTATTGCCCGCCGAAATGGAAAACAAGAAAGTAACCTTTTATGGAAAGCTGGTAGTCTATGTGATTCACAACCAGGAAAAGAGAAAAACCTTATGGTAAAAAACAGGGGGAAGGCCAGTGTCCTAAAGGGGAAGGAACTTTTGCTTAAGGGAAAGACTTATCCATTTTATTTTCACGAAAAAATCTCCTTCCTATTTGAAGAGGAAGATGCAGAAAGAAATTCATTATAATGATTTGAAACCAAGGGAAAGATAATAGGAAAAAGAAGAATCAAGGGGTACTTAAGGTAGGCTAATACCCAGCTGTTAAAGAAAGTTATGAAAAATTAAAGGCTTCTTTGACAGTAGTAGTCACCAATTATGAGAAACTACGCTTTGGCTGTGCAGGAAATACAAGACTAAGAATCTACCGCCAGGGACAATGCTATTTTGCCACAAAGGATATGTCCCTTCCCTAGGATTTGATTCATGCTGGACAATTAGGGGAGGACAAGGCTGCCCGCTATGAGTAAAGGAACAACCTGTATTGCTACCTTGGCCAGAAAGGCTTTCATCTTTTTGTATCTAGGAAGATCAAGCTGTTAGAGGGAGATTTTCTAACTCTTTACACAAGAGGGATTTGGGAGTATGTGGATGAGGGGGAACTTTTGGATGTCTTTTCAGAGGCAGGAAACGAGCCAAAAAAGGAAGGGAAGCAAAAACGGCTTATGACCGCTGAAATAGCAGTTTTGCTCTTTCTTTTTATTGTGGGCTTGCTTCTGTTCTTCTGGCAAAAGGGGAGAAGGGAAAAACGGGAAGAAATGGAGCTTATTTTCGCTAATGTGGAAACTTACATGGAGGATAATAACTATATCCGAGCCAGAGAGGAGTGTAAGAAAGGGTTAGAACTGGCAGAAAGTCTTAGGAATAAGGAGAAGAGGGAAAACAACAGGCTTTAGATGCTCTTGTTACCTTGTATGAAGCCTGGAGTAAGGCGCAGGCAGAAGTGGAGAGGGCCAGACAAGAAATGACAGCAGCAGAGCTAGTAGCAAAGGCAGAGGCCGCTATTGAAGAGCAAGATTATGAAGGAGCTATTGTTTTTTATTTGATGGCTATGGAAAAGTATGAAGAGCTGGAAGATAAGGCACAGATAGCTGCTTTGAAGAAAAAAATAGAAGCACTGGAAGAAAAGCAGGCACAGGAACAAAGCAGCGTCAGTGGAAACAATTAACTCTGGAAGGAAGAAGAGATGGATTATCGAGAATACATACAAAAGCAGTTGAGAGGGATTGGAAATATAGAGGAACGAAAGGAAGCAAGGGAGCTATTATTAGAAGGTTTTTTGGCTTTCTATGAATGGACAGAAGGAAAATATCAAGCGTTAGAAGCGCGGATAGAAAAAGAGATTACACTGCCCTGGAGAACTTTTGCTATTCATACAACCATCGTTAGAAAAGAAGTGGCAGACCCTATTAATGGCTTTTGGTATCCTCTCTGTCCCAAAGATTTGAAAAATAGCTGGGAGGAGGGCAGAAAAACTCTATATCTAGAAGGAGACGATAAAGGGCTCAAACAATTTTTACAACAAGAAAAGCTATTAGGGACAGAGGAAAAAACAGGATGGACAGTTCCCTTTCGCATTGAACAGACACGACGTTACAAGGAATGCATGCAAAAGCTATACAAGCTGTTTATAGCAAACCATGTGCCTTGGAAGAGTGTTCCTATGGGTCATCTGGAACGGTTTTTTGATTTAGTGCCAGAGGAGGATGTTTCTCCCAAGGAGCAATTTCATATTTCTTATGGGAAGTGGGAAGAGGCTGTAAAAGAAGAAATGATTTGTCTTTGGAACGTGGAAGAAATACAGATGGAGTCCCAGGAGTTTTGGCTGCCTTGTAAAGACGAAGTGATTTATGAGCATAGTTATCCTTTAGGAAGGAAGGGAGGGGAAGAGATAGGGATTTTGGTGGATGCAAAAGAAGAGATTCTTTCTGTCCGTCATGAGGAAAATCAAGTACTAGTCAAAACATATAAAGAACAAATGGAAGAGGTAAAGATCTACCTTTTACATCAAAAAGAGAAGAATTTATCTTATGGCTACTGCGCTCCTGTCCTTTCTAACAAACAACAGGACAGTCTGGCTGCCCGCTATTTGCAAAAGACGGGACAGTTTATTCAGACACCTATAGAGCTTCAGCGAAAGGTAAGAGAGCTGTCCTGGCCTTTTCCAGTAGAGCTTTTAAAGTATGATATCTTGGAGGAAGGGATAGAGGACGCCTTAAGAGGAGATATGAACGGTAGTCTTGAAAATCTCCTTTTCCCAGAGGACAAACGAAAAATTCTGTTCTTTACTTTTTGCTGGAAGGAAGATGAGGAGGGCCTACCCAAGTATTTACGGGAATCCTGGCTTCGTTATTTATTGTCCCAGCTGCAGTTGGAATATTTGGAATACCACTGTATGGGTAAGGAGGAATCTTGGCGGTTAGAGTGAAAAAGGAATAATTTTACAGAGTGATTTGTGTTTGTGGGATGCTTGTTGCAAAGCCGCTTATGTAATAAGAATAGCACAGAAAGGGGGATGAATATGAATTATGCATGGCAAGCAGTACTAGCAGCAAGAAAAAAGCATTGGGGTCTGGATTGTATCCACTTTGTGAAAGGGGATAATCCCAGCCCTTATATGGAAGTATCCATGGAAGATTTAAATCTGCCTGCACCTGAGGGTGAAGAGATTGCCGTCAATCCTTTGTATCGCTTTGGAGCCATTTTCGCCCCTCTTTTCAACGAAAATGTGGACGGGATGGAAGCGACGAGGGACTTATTTTTAGACATCTGTATGCACTATATCGTAGAGTTGGATTTGCGGGAAGGACTGTCCAAAGAAGATTACTACTACTCTATTCTTTTACAGGATTTTACGAAAGGCGTATATGGGGAAGGAGCTAGGGAGAGATTTTCCCTCTTTGACAGTGAAGAACAAAAAAGGATTGTACCAGCCTATCTTCACTTATTAAAGTCTGGAAATTATTTGGAGGAATATCGCAAGGTAATAACTAGCCTTTATGAAGACGCCTTCCTCTATGAAAGTCAGGAAAGGCCTATGGAGGTTTTGGTTTATTTGGGAGTTAAGGAAGAGAAAAAGGAACAGGAGAAGGCAGCCTTTTTGAGAGAATTGTTTCTGCCTATGTAGGAGAAGGTATATTATTTTTACGAACATCACTTTGGAATTATCGGTGTAGGGGACACGATGGTGCTGGATGAGATGGTTATTTTTTAGAGAATAGATGAGGAAAGGTAATGACAGGTTATGGATCATTTAAAGAGGGGATGAAACAAGAAAAGAAAAAGATTCTATATCGTAAGGAAGCAGCTAGAGATGGTGACTACCCATCAGCTTCAAGAGACTTGCCCCAGGGAGAGACTTATTCAGGGATTAATGAATCCTTTAGATAAAGAGGAACTGATTCATGTCATTATACGGTATTGGGGACTGGGAGAAAAACGGCTAATTTTAAAGGAACGAAAAGAGGGAAATGAGACTTTGGAATGGCTTCTTAGCAGTGGAAAGCTAGTAGCGGAACAAGATAAACGTTTATATATTCCTTCTAAGCTGGTAGTTTATGACAGGCTTATGCTGTCACTAGAGGAGGGGATACGCCTTCCTTATTTGGGAGAACTGGAAAATACCAATGCTTTGCTAATTAATAGAGGAAAAGAATTCTGCGGTATTTTTTCTTTACAGAAGAGGGAAGGAGATCAGGTATACTTGGATTCTCTCTATGTAGTACAGGCAAAGGGAGCTTCTTTTGCAAGAAATCGGAAGAAAAACAGTATTCATTATACCCATTTTCCTAAGGGGGATAAGCTTCTTCCTTCTGTGACAGGAGTATTGGCCATAGAAGAAGGAAGACTCAGGTTTGTTTTTGGCCAGGAGGCAGTGGATATGGCAAACGCCTGTTATGTGGATGAAGGCTTTAGTATTTTTTACGATATGAAGCGGTGGATTAGTGATTTTGAGAAAGAAGAAGAGATTACAGACTGACAGGGAAAACGGGCCTTTCTTCCCCGAAAAGAGATTATGAAAGGGTATTTTTCCTATATAATTACCCAGACAGAGAACCAGTTTAAAGGTAAAATTAACCAGATTCATGTCTCCTGTCTTGTAAGGCAAAAATATCTCTTTGGACGATTATTTCAAGAAATATTACCTGACTATCTTCCTAAGGAGGAAGAAATGCTGGATGAAGGTGTGACGGTCCTCTACAACCCCCTTTCTGATCTGCTGGAATCAGGAAAGCTTACGGAAAATCAAGGTTATGAGGCTTTAATTGTGGATTGTGGAGGAGGAACGACAGATCTCTATGCCTGTACCTTTCAGGTGCAGGATACAGGAATTGCCTATCATATTGAGATTGATACTGCTTACGAAAATGGGGATACAGATTTTGGGGGAAACAACCTTACCTATCGGGTTATGCAGTTTATCAATCTTTAGAGGAAGCCTATGAACAGGCAGAAACGTATTTTCCTACTCGTTTTTTGGAGTATAAGGCTAAAAGCCGGCGTTCTTACTTTCAAGTAAAAAATAATTTCTATCATCTTTTTTCTTTTCTCAAGCTCACAGGTACGGACAGGGATTGCCAGAATCGACTTACGTTCAGACAAGCCCCTATTGCCTTATACGGTTCATGCAAAGACCCATAGAGGAAAAGAAGTGGAACTAGTTAATGGCTTTTTGCGGGAGGAAGAGACCCAGTATGTTTCTAGAAATTTGGAGGAAGTAACCTTACATCTGTATCTGAAAGATGCTTCTGGCAATATCCGATAGCAGTTCGCCTGTGATTGTGAGCCTACGGAGTTTTGGCCTGTTACTTATGAGGACATGGAAGCTCTTTATGAAAACCATATCCTTCAAAAGGATACAGATAGTATTGTGAATCAGGAAATGCGCTTCTTTGCTTGGAAGCGGTGCAGAGACTGGGGTTATGTCATTGCTCCTATTTTTTGAAAACAGGAGCAGTTATATCTTGGAAAAGAGGAGTTTTATCCCTTTGAACATGAGGGCTGGGTGAAAAATTTCTTTGATGGAACATATATACCCTACATTTAAAAAGGGAAAATACTCACAAGAGAAATGCTAACTGCCCTTCGGGATTTGGCCTGGTTAAAGGAACAGATCGCCTATTTGGACTATCCAAAGGGAATTATCTACGGCTGCAAGTTACGAGTTGAAAATCAGCATATTTCTATTGGGCCTGGACAGATTAAATGCAGGGACTATGTGTTTTTATTGGGGGAAGAGGAACGAATAGAGTATGTTTCTACCCAAAACTATGTGAGTCTGAAATTTAAAGTAAGGGAAAGAGAGGAATTTAGTGGTTATATCCGTTATAAGACATGCTTTTTTCTAGATGCCAGCCTGGAACTTTTGGATGATGAGGTAGAATTATGCCGCTTCAAGCTAAAAGATGGAGCAAGGTTAAGGACAGAATATAAGGACTTTTACGATATTCAGACAGAGTATGATACGTTGAATCTGGCCCATGCCACTTGGTCAGCAGCAGATGGAAACAGCCTTTCTAAGGAGGTGACCGATTTTTTTGCTAGGAAGGTGCTGGCCTGTGAGGAAGCAGGAGAGGGAGATCCCCAGTTTGCTTATCTCCTTTTACAAAGCAGGGAGGCAGTGAGAACAGAATTATTAAAGATTACCTTATGGGAAAAACAGGACAAAAACAAAAAGAAGACTTTGTGCCAGAAGATGCCTTTTACAAGTTAGAACAGGTGCTAAAAGACATTCGAGGGGGAGGAAATGCAAAAAGGGATAGAGGAACAAGGAAAAGAGAAAGATTGATTGTTTGGGATTAGAAACAGTAGGGATGATGTGGAAGGAAGAAGGAAGATGGGAGTATATACGTCAGGTGAATTGTTTGTAGAGTCAAAAATAGCGATAAAAAATATTTGGGAGCTATCTCTTAAAGTGAAAGAAGGAGAACATGGGAGACTTTTTCTGCTAGGCAGTTTAGATGAGGAAGCAGGACATAGTGCCTTGCTTCATTCTTTGGAAAATTCCCAGGTAAAGCTCTATGGCAAAGAAGAACTTTTTTTTTGTGGCTTCATAAAGCAGGCGGAACTTATCCATGAAGGGAAAGGCTTCACTTTGAAGCTTGGGGCTGTATCCTCTACCTTTTTGCTGGATTTGGAAAAAAAGAGCAGAAGCTTTCAGGAAACCCAAAAGACTTATAAAGAAGTCTTTTGGTCTACTCTAAAAGAGGAGCCAGGAGCCAGTCTTTGGATGTATGGCAAAGACAAAACACTGGATACACCGGCCTATCAATTGGAGGAAACAGATTGGCAGTGGATAAAGAGAATGGCAAGTTGGTTGGGAGAACCTTCCTTTCCGGGAATCTATTCAAAAGAGCCTAGCATCCACATAGGATTACCCCAAGGGAGGAACTATGAGGCAGATGAGACAGAAGTAACAGAGACAAAAATTTGGAGGGATGAGGGAGAGATTTACCGACAAATAAGAACAGGAGAAAATTGGAATTTAGGAGACAGGGTACAGTGGAGAGGAAAAGAGTATGTTGTTGGAGAAAAAGAGGGGAAGCTGGAAAAAGGATTATGGTTATTTTATTATACTATTGCCAAGAAAGGCGCTTTTAACATAAAACCATATGAACATGTGGAATTTACAGGAAGAAGATTAGCTGCCACAGTACTTGAAAGGAAGAAGGAACTTGTCCGGGTCAAGTTTGAAATGGATAGAGAGCAGGAAAAAAAGAAAGCTTACTGGTATCCCTGGTGTCCTGTGAGCGGAAATGTGTTCTATTGTATGCCAGAAGAGGGAGAGAAAGTGTATATTGAGCTGGAAGATAGTCGTGGAAGTAAGGCAAGAGCTGTGGAAGGTGTACATAGAAATGGAAAGGGAAATCCACAAATGCTGCCAGCCCATCGATTGTTTACTACAAGGGATAAGAAACGGATAACCTTAACAGAAGAGAAAATTGCCTTTCAAGATTTCAAAAGGAAGGAACCCCTTGAGCTCCTTTTAAATGATTTGACGGGTATTGATGCAAGGAGTCATCAAAAGTTAGTCATCTGGGCCAAAGAAGATATAGGAATCAAGGGAGAAACCATTTATTTCCAGGCGCCAAAGGAGATTTCCATCTTGCGAAAGAATGCTTTCTCCCCATCTGTAATAAACATGTGTAATGGTTTTGATTCTATTGGGCAGACCAATCAAGTGATAGCGGGAAAAGAAGGGATGGATGCCTTTCCCCAATTTACAGAAAAGAATAACAATGTAAGAGAAAAAGAAGAATATAGTCTTTTGGGAATAGAAGAAGGAATGATTGCTTCTACACTAATGGCAAGGAGCAAAGGACAGGTGGACAAGAAGATCGGAGGCTGTATGGTGGAGGATATTATCTATGAGTGAAGTAATTAAAACAGGAGGAGTGGGAAAAAATCCTGCCATAGACAAAATGAACCAATTGGCAAACATCCAGAACGCTCTTATGAGCGCAGAGATTCTACGAGAGATTGCCCTTATAAAGCATAGCCAGAGAGGAAGAGAGGAAATACGAAAAAGGCAGGAGATTGTAAAAGAGTTTCAAATTTGTTTTAAGAAAGAATGGGATGAGAGGAAAACAGAATGTTATTATTTGAAGCAGGAACAGAAGGATGTATACAAGAAGAGGTAGAAATAGAGAAATGGGAGCATCCAGATCAACTATGGAACATGGAGATCCCTTCTGGATTTGTGGCAATAGGTGAAGAGAAGATAAGAGAAGATTTTCCCTATGATGATCCTCCTGAAATAGTATTGTATAGTGAGAAGGAAGAGGCATGGATTACTATGCAAGTATTTGATAAAGAATTAAAGAGAGAAGAAACCGAGGAGGCAGGGGAAGCCGTCCGAAAGCTGATGGACGATACCTATCCCCAACATGAAATGACACCTGTGTATTGTTTTGATGAGGGGGAGATTCCTATAGCCTGGTTTGCCATGATAATGGAAGAAAGAAAGGAAGAACATGTGAAAGGAGTCTTTGCTCTACAAAATCCCTCTCCTAGGCTTGCCTTACTTACCTTTACTTATCCGAAAGAGGAGAAGGATAAATGGCGGGCAGTCCTTTGTGCGATGCTTTCCACCATAGAGGAAGGGACGAAGGAGACATAGGATGGAAAAGGTAGAGAGAGATGACTATGATGTACTTCTTTTGCAAGTAAAAAAGGAGCTTTCTAAGGTAGTTAAGAGAAAAGAAAGGAGTGTAGATGTGGATATAGGTATGGGATTTTCTATCCCACTGCCAGAGACATTCCATCCAGCAAAAGAGGAGGAGAAAAGAAAAATCTTTTGGTCAATAGAAAGACCTCCTCTAGTTTTTCTGGAAGAGAAAAAACAGGCAGGAATTACCTTTCAAATGTTGGAAGAGTGGAAAGACAAGGATCTAGAGGAATGCAGAGAGGAATTCTATCCGTTATTAGAGAAGAGAGATGGAAGAATCGTATTTTACGAACGAGGAGAAATAGAGGGAGAGATTCCCCTTTGCTGGCTGGAATACAAAAGTTTTGCAAAGAGGGAACCTATTTATAACTTGGTCTTTCTTTTTAACTGTAATGAAAGGATGATTCTTGGAACCTTTTTCTGTTTATTTGAGGAATATGATACATGGAAAAAAAAGATATTGGAGCTTCTTAGCAGGATTACAGAGGCGTAAAGGCTGCCAGATTAGGAGAATGGGGGAAGAAATGAGAGAGTATACGATAATAACAGAACCAATCTGTTTTTTATCAATTTTAGAGCTGGAAACAAAAGAGGAAATTAATCAGCATGGTTATATGCGCCTTGGTGGTTATATTTCTGATGAGGAGGAAGAAGAGTATTTCAATCTTCTCATGGGAGAGATTTGGGAAAAGGTAGAGCTAATAGGCAGGGAGGGAGAACATTCCATCCTTTTTAATGGAATCGTTACAGATTTTTGCATTGACCAGATCAATGATCAGAAAAAGCTGACTCTTACTCTTAGAAGTGGGACTTGGCTCATGGAGGAAGAGCGACATTTTCGCAGCTGGCAAGATGGAAATATGACTTATGAAGAGATTTTTAAAGAAGTATCTCTTCCCTATCCAAAGAAGAGCCTTGTGTTTAACAAGTCATATGAAAGAAAAACGGGAGAGATGGTTTTACAATATGAGGAAACGGATTGGAGTTTTCTAAAACGGCTGGCCAGCAGAAGCCACGGTTATTTAGTGGCAGACTCTCGGAAAGAAGGCTGCAGACTTCATTACAGCATTCCCAGGGGAAAAGAAATCCTTTTTTTGCAGGAAGGAAAATACAGGATAAAAAAAGACTTGGAAATTTATGGGAGAAAAAAGAAAAACGGACTGTTCCATTTGACAGAGAATGATTGCTTAATTTATGAATTGGAGAGTAGGGAAAATCATCGAATAGGAGACTATATGATGGTATATGGGAGAACCTTTTATTTATACAAGATAGAAGGATGCTATCAAGGCGGTGAGATGTGCTACCGCTATGGATTTATGCAAAAAAAGGGGCTGGATGTACTGGCCTATGGTGATAAGAATTATATTGGACTCTGTTTAAAAGGAGAAGTAATCGGTGTGAAGGAGAATCAGGTACAGGTGAAGCTAATTGGGGATGAGAATCAAAAGCAGGAAATTACCTTTTGGTATCCATATGCTACTGTTTATTCCACTCCAGACGGGACAGGCTGGTACTGTATGCCAGAAGTAGGAGACCAGGTACGGCTTACCATACCAGGAATGGAAGAAGGGGAAGCTTATATAACCAGCTCCGTGCATTTGGATACAGACAATGAGGAGAGAAAGAATCCTGAGGAAAAAGTATGGAAGACAAAATACAAAAAAGAGATTCGCTTTACCCCGGATTCCATTGTCATTACTAACAATCAGGGAAACAGGATAGAACTTCGGGACGAAGAGGGAATACAGATTGTCAGCGCAGGGGCTTTATCCTTAGAGGCAGCAAAGGACATCACCATATCTAGTGACAATGGCTCCCTGCTGGCAGCAGGAGACACCAGTGTACGTTTCAAGCAGGGAGGCACTAGTATACAGTTAGACGAAGGAATTTCCTTTATTGGAGGAGAATTGAAAGTACAGTAGAGAAAGGAAGAAAGGAAGATGGGAAAGGAATATTTAGTAGAAGGGGCTCAGCTTTGTTGTATTCATGGGAGCAAGAAGACCTTATTAAAGGTTCCAAAGAAACATGGCTATACAAGCAAGGGGAAACAGAAGGCAAACGTGTTGGATTGTAAGGCAAAGGTGAATATTCCCTTCTTTGGAAAGTGTGACCGAAATGAAGAAAACAACCAATGTAAAGGTTATATGGAATTAAAAAAGAAATGGGAGAGCATTAGCGCTTCTTCCACTCGTCCGGAAAAGGTGAATGGTCAGGACGCCCTCACTATGGATAGTGTGCTGCTGTGCCAACGAGGGGGAATTATTATGCCTTTAACTTCTGGGCAGGGGTATAAAAAAGGGGTGGACTGGGAAGCTTTTAAAAAGCGTTTTGAGGAATTACTAAAGTGGGCCAAAGGGAAAGAGCTGTTGTACTTTCTCTTTGGAGGAGATCCCATTAACATGAATACAGGAAACTTTATCTACGAAAAAGAGGATTTGAAAATGGAAGGAAGGAGTGAGTTTTCCTTCCGTTTATTTTATAATGCTATGGAGGGAGGAAGGGGAGGCTGCCTTGGGAAGGGATGGCACCATAACAAGGAAACGCATATACGGCTGGAAAAGGCAGGAATGCTCACTCTCTGTTTGGGAGATGGAAAGGAGATTCCATACCGAAAGGGGATAGGGAAGCTGTATACCCCTCTCTTTGGAGACAGGGGAATTCTCTGGGAGGAGGAAGAGGAGTATGTCTACCGGACAATGGAAGGGGAAGAATACCGATTTACAAGAGAAGGCCTTCTGGAGAGGAAGAAGGATGGAGAAGGAAACATAGATACCTATGTCTACAATGAAGAGGGACAGCTAATAGAGGTAAAGGGAGGATGCGGAGGAGAACTATTCTACCGATATAATCGGGAAGGGAAGCTTATCCGCATAAAGGATCATACAGGAAGAGAGGTGCAGTTATGGTACCGGTATGGAAAGCTGTGTAAATATGTGAATGCCTGTGGACATGTGTATATTTATAGCTATAATGCTAACGGAAGGCTGGAGAGTGTGCTGACTCCTCGGGGAATCTTAGGGATAAAAAATACTTATGACGGAGTTAACCGGATAGTGGAGCAGGAAATGGCCGATGGGAGCATTCTGGAGATGGCCTATGACGATGAAAACAGGAGGACCTATGTGACGGAGCCAGGAGGCAGACAGGTAATCTATGAAAGCGACGAGCGCTCCCGCCATATCCGAACCATTTATGAGGATGGGGAGGAGAGGTATGGGTACAATGACCAGAATCAAAGAATTTTGTACATAGACAAACAGGGAAATAAGACAAGATACCAGTATGACAAAAGGGGGAACTTAAGGGAGGCAGTGGATGCCCTGGGGGAGAAAACAGACTTTGTATATGATGAGAATTCCCGTCTTCTCAAAATAGAGGCAGGAGGGGTAGCCCTTTTAACGAACACCTATGATGAAAAGGGAAGACTGGTGAAGATGACAGACGCCCTAGGACGAAGCAACGAGGGGATATATGATGAAAAGGGACAGCTAAAGAGGATGCTCCAGGCCGATGGAAGCCAAATAGGGTATAGCTGGGATGAGCGAGGGAACTTAAGAGAGGTGATCAATCCCTATGGAGAAAAGATGGAGTATAAGTATGATGCTGTAAACCGTCTGGTGGAGCTAAGAGATGGGGAGGGAAATAGCACAACTTATACTTATGATGAAGCTAATCGGCTCTTAAGCATTACCAATCCAGAGGGGAATAGAAAGAGGTACACTTATAACGAGAGTGGAAAAGTTATAGAGATAGAGGATTTTGACGGGGGAAGAATTTCTTTCACTTATAACAGGAGGGGACAGGTAGAGACAAAGAGGGATAAGGAGGGGAGAGAGTGGAAAAGAACTTATGACGGCCAGGGAAACTTGGTGGAAGAGCTTTCCCCTACAAAGGTAATAAACCGCTGGGAGTATGATGTGCATAACCACTTAGTACGAAAGGAAGAGGAGGCAGAGGGAGTAAGGAGAGTTGTGGAATATGTTTATGATGTGGCAGGGAATGTAAAGGAAAGGATGGTAGGGAATGGGGAAGAGATTCTGGAAAAAGAAAGTTATACCTATGATGAGCTGCACAGAATCAAAACTGTGACCAACCTGTCAGGAGGAATGACCAAGTACGAATACTGTTCCTACAATGGAAGGGTGGCGTCCATTACGGATCCAAAGGGAAGAACTCAGCGTTTTACCTATAACGAAGGGGGAGAGCTGGTGGAGGAAGAGGATGTATTTGGAAACAAGACTCATTATACTTATACTTTACTGGGACAGCTTTGCCAGAAAATCCACATAGGGGGAGGAAAGACGGAATATACATACTTACCAGGAGGAAGGCTGGAGAAGGTACGCCTGGCAGATGGAAAAGAGATGAGGCTCTCTTATGACAGTCTGGGAAGGGTGAAAGAAAGGGAAGAGGGACATGGGGGAAAGACAACCTATGCCTATGACTCTATGGGGAGAATGACCAGGATAAGGGGGACAAAAGGGGAAGAAATAGTCTATACCTATGACGCATTAGGGCAGGTTACTTCCGTCACCGATGGGGGAGGAGGGAAGACAACCTATGCCTATACGCCTACAGGGAAGTTAAAGGAAGTAGTGGATGCCCAGGGAAATCCTACTACCTATACTTATGATGCCAGAGACTTTCTTATAGAAATCTGCCAAAAAGGGGAGAAGGAAGAGCGAATAACCCAATATGAACAGGACGCCTTTGGGCAGATTATTGCCATGAGAGATGGACTAGGGCAGGAAGAAAGGTATGCCTACGACAGTTTGGGACGGCTGGTAGAAAAGAGGGATAAAGAAGGGTATACGACATCCTGGAGTTATACGCCTATGGGTCAGATTGGGAGGATCCGTTATGGAGATGGGAGGGAAGTAAACTATACATACAACCTCTTAGGACAGTTAGAGGGAATGAAAGACTGGCTGGGAGAAACGACTCTGAAGTGGAATGAGGAGGGGAGGATATGCCAAATCACAGACCACAAGGGGAGATGTGTAAGTTATGAATGGGGGGCAAAGGGAGAGCAGAGGGGAATGACCTACCCAGATGGAACAAAGATTCAGTGGGAGTATGACGAACTGCTGCGGCCTGTCCAGTGGGAACGAAGGACAGAGGGGAAGGCAGATATACGTGTGAATTACTGCTATGATGAGGCAGGAAGGCTGAGGGAGAAAAAAACAAGCGGGGGATATAGAACCCGTTTCGATTACAATGACTATGGCCAGCTCTGTACCTTAAGCCACGAGGATGCAGAGAGGATATTGGAGCACTACACTTATACCTATGATGAGAGGGGGAATAAGTCCAGCATCCATAAGGAGAGAGCAGGATTCCCAAGAGAAAGGGGAGAGTACAGCTATACATACGACTACCTCCAAAGGTTAACAAAGGTGAGAAAAGACGGAGAGCTTCTTCGCAGCTATGCTTATGACGCCTTTGGGAACCGGATTCAGAAGGAAGATAGGGAGGAAGGACTGCGGACGCTCTATCGTTACAATGAACTGAATCAATTAGTGGAGGAACAACAGGAGTTAATAGAAGGAAGCAGTAGACTGGATGTAGGCAGGAGAGAAGAGGAGTTTGTAAAAACGGTCTATGGGTATGACAAACGGGGGAACGTAATATGGGAAAGACAGGGGGAGAAGGAGAGGCATAGATATGCCTATGGAGCTATAAACCGCCTGGAAAAAGCATGGAATGAACAGGGAGAAGAGGTACATTATGGGTATAACGGAATGGGTCAGCGGGTGGAAAGACGGCTGGGAGAGGAAGTGGAAGGGTATGTACTGGACTTGACCAAGCCCTATCATAACCTGATAGGGATAGAGAGGAAGGAAGAAGAGGAACATTACTACTGGGACTATACGACAATAGCAACAGAGAAAAAAGGAAGGGAACCTCTTTATTATTTAGGAGATGAATTAGGAAGTCCCCTACGGGTTGTCTATGGAACAGGAAATGGAGCCAGTTATGGGTATGATGAGTTTGGGAGGGATGCATCCAAGGCAGGGAAGGGGTATACAGAGCAGGGGAAGGAGCAGCCTTTTGGATATACGGGATACCGATACGATGAGATGAGTGGAAGTTACTTTGCCCAAGGAAGAGAGTATGATCCAAAAGCAGGAAGATTCCTGGCTCAGGACGTG
>CAJUTQ010000047.1 GCA_910589265.1 uncultured Lachnospiraceae bacterium | reverse complement strand
AAGGATTTCACTGAAAATTATCTGGCTGGTGGGGAGGCTGTGGCATCATATAACCCAGAGTCTGCTGACAATGTATACTTACTGGAAAATGGAAATTTCATAGAATTTTATCTGGTTGAATCCAGATTCCAGGGGAAGGGATTTGCAGAGGTAAAACAGATGCAGGATGCACAGAAATCCATAGTGGATAAAGCAATCCACCAGAACCTGCAAGGCAGGGTAGATTTGGCATACCATATAGAGAAGATTGTGAATGCTAAAGAGGAAAGTGAGGATGTCAATTTGAAAAATGTGAGGAAAACAAGGAAAAGAGCTGTGAAGGACAGGCACAAGGATTTCTTGGAGGAGGTGTAGTTGGATGGAAGATTTGATGGGGAAGATGCCAAAGATGATGATGGGTGAGAAATTAGAAAAAGCCATGTTGTCCCTGCCAGCTTATGATCCAGAAATCTGTAAGGCAGATGCTGGGACAAGGCTTGTGGCATTAAATGATGTGGCAGATATATATGTACCATCACAAATGAGTTATAAAATTTACAGTAAAATATACCTTTCTATGATCCACTCATTGAAGAAAAAGCAGACAAGAGAGGCAATGATGCAGGGGAACCAGAATCATAAAAGATTGCAAGGATTGAGTTACCATTCTGTGCTTGGGGGTTCAGACAGCTTTTCAATTACTGGTCCCAGTGGAATTGGAAAAAGCACTGCACTGGCAAAGAGCATAGCACTTGCAGGTGGGGAAGAAATAATCATCACCAAAGAGCCATATGCCCAAATCATTCCATGTATTAATGTCCAATGTCCCCATGACTGCTCTGTGAAGGGACTGCTGCTTGCCATTTTGTCACAGGTGGATATAGCAATAGGAAGCAGATATGAATACCTTGCAGTCAAAAATAAGGCATCCATAGACAGCTTAATTGGAACAGTTTCACAAGTAGCACTTAATAATATACTGTTGATAGTCATAGATGAATGCCAAAATATATGCAGGAACAAGGGTGGAGTGAACCTTGTGTCAGCAATGACTCAGCTTATTAATTCCAGTGGTGTTTCCATTTGCATGGTTGGGCTGCCAGAGACAGAATTATTTTTTAACAGGGAAATGCAGCTTGCCAGAAGAAGTGTTGGTTTGTCTTACAAAGCACTGCTTTGTGATGATTATTT
>CAJUTQ010000046.1 GCA_910589265.1 uncultured Lachnospiraceae bacterium | reverse complement strand
TCTGTGACCTCTACGGTTATAGGAGATATATATTCTGTTAAGTGGAGATTCTACTTCTTGTTTCATGGTGAGAAGTAGCGTTGCATAAACAGGAATTTTTTTAACTGACTTCCTGCCATTCCCCAATATGCTATGTATGGATTAACTCTGCGTTGCATGAGCAGATGGATAACTGCCCGAAAAAAGAACATAAAAAACCTCCAAACTTTAAAACAGGTCTGGAGAGTGTCTGTTAAGTCTTTTCGGGTATAGCAATACCGCCCACCAATACACCGTTTTTTTATATGGTGGGCGTTTGCCTTAAAACCTTATGAAATGAAAAAGAGCCAATAAACTGTGATTTTATTTCACAAGTTCATCGGCTCCGCATCTATGTGTCTGGCTCTGTGATGACTATTGTATGTAAATTTTTTACTTCAATTAGCGTTTTCTTCTTACACTTTGGACAATAGAGAGGGTAGTTCTTCAAAACGGTATCTTTTCTTATTCTGTCACGGGTTTTGTTACCGCAAACAGGACATAACAGCCAAACGGTATCTTTATTCATTTTCTAATTTTATTGAATGGACACACCAAGCTGATATGCTTCATCCAATTTTTCATTCTCTGAAATATCACCAACATTCATAACCCCGCCACAAAGAACCTTTCCTATACTTTTCCATCCAAGGTGCTTTTCAAGACGGTCATACCAATATTCGCTTTCTTCAAAACCATACCCTTCTGCCGCCATAATCAGAGCCATATCCTTTTTAGGGTTTCGATAATTAGGATTACACTCCGCAACAGCAAACAGCCTGTCAAATGCAGTTTTTAATTGCCCGCTAATTGTCCAATAATATAAAGGCGATGCAAGAATTACAATATCCGCTTCTTGATAAACAGGATAAATTACGTCCATATCATCCTTCTGCACACAAGGACTGTTACAATCTTTACCACCGCCGAAACATCCTTTGCAACCATTGATATTCATTTCTCCAAGGAAAAATTCTGTAACCTGATTTCCTGCTTTTTCTGCTCCCCTTTTAAATGCAGCCGTTAATGTAGCTGTATTCCCTTTTTTACGTGGACTTCCATTCAGTATTATTATTTTTTTGCTCATATACCCAACCTCTTTTCTTATATGCTTTTTGCAAGAGCGATTGCTTTTTTGCAACCATCCGTTTTTTCAATATCACCAACATTTAACACTCCAGGCACAAGTACTTCGCCTACCATATTCCATTTCAGCAAAGCCGCCGAACGCTCGATTGGAATACGGACACCATCAAAAACAGACATATCATCTTCTTCACAACAAGCAATCAAGACACACTCTTTTCCTGCTATATCTTTACCGCCTACCACGAAAGAAAACAATTTATCAATCACGCATTTAATTTGTGCAGGAATGGAATACCAATAGACGGGCATTGAAAAAACAATCATATCTGCATGAAAAATATC
The DNA here is from genome assembly GCA_910589265.1 of uncultured Lachnospiraceae bacterium. Classification (GTDB taxonomy): domain Bacteria; phylum Bacillota; class Clostridia; order Lachnospirales; family Lachnospiraceae; genus MGBC165282. The sequence goes on along the minus strand of CAJUTQ010000046.1, from coordinate 55,164 downwards.
AGTTGCAATTTTATTAAAATCATCATCAAAACTGCAAGCTTTTCCCGAATGATAGCAGGTTTCACAAGCGTGACAGCCTCCAACATTGCTTTGTGCTGCATCAAACCTTATAATGGAATGCCCATTTTTAGTCGCCGCTTCAATAAATGCTTCAGTCATACTTAAACTATTCCCTTTTTTATGCGGACTTCCAGTAATTACTACAATTTTTTTACCCATTCTACAATCTCCAATCTATTTTATAATTTGTGGAACACGTTGACTTCCGTGTCTCTCCATATTATAATCATAGCAAGAATTATCTTTTAATCAAGTACGCACATTATTATTATATACTTACCAAAAGGAGAGTGTAAAATGAACGAACATTGTATTTCAAAAGAATGTTTAGCAACAACAGGTTTCAGTTATACATTATCGTTGATAAATGGAAAATACAAAATGACAATTCTATATACACTAATGGAATTTGGCGTTGTCCGATTCAATGAAATGAAAAAATATATCGGTGGAATTTCTTTTAAAACACTAAGTTTGTCTTTAAAGGAACTGGAAGCAGACCAACTTGTACATAGAGAAGAATATCCCCAAATCCCTCCAAAAGTTGAATATAGTTTAACTGAACGTGGAAAGTCACTCATTCCTATTTTAGATGGTATGTGTGAGTGGGGTGATAAGAACAGAATAATAAAATAACACTTAAAACGGCGGTAGTTCAATCCCTACCGCCGTTAGTCTGTCTATTGATAAATCAATTCCCTCTCAACAAGCTCCCTCGCACAAGCTCTTATGTTATTCATTCTTCCAACCCATTCTAAGGCATTTTCTTCTTTTAGTCGTTCCGTTATGCCCTGTGCCTGTTTCATGCCCTCTATGAGCCTTTCAAAGCGTTCCTGCGCCTGCCTGTCAATGTCGGCAAGGTAAGTATTCAGCCTGCCGCTTGTGAGAAGATTGGTGTATGTAACCTTGCGGTACTGTTTCAGATAGTCCAGATGCCGCTGTCCCCATGTGCCTATCGGCTGTTCTTCTTCGGCGGGTAAAGCTATACATGGAATTAAATAGTCACCTTGCCTTTCGTATCTGCCGCCCATTTCCTCAAAAATCGTCTTTGCCATTGTCTGTTACCTCCACATTCTTTTTATTTTGAATGTCCGCAAAATCCGTCCTACATCATAGGCTCGCTATTGTCAATCTCCCTGCAGAGGTTCCCACGGTCGCCGGAATAATCTTTCGATGCGCCATAGAGGGCTGCCGAACCGGCAGTCTTATCAAAACGGTCATGAATAAGCTCCTGCATCTTTTCCATAACCTCATCTTCCGCCGCATCCGCCCCGATTTTATTTTTGACATACCAGTTCATATACCAGTTATTCAGAAAACCAGCAATCTCAGCAGATTCAAAATCCTCATTGCCGCTTTCTGCATAACCCGACACTTTAAAAGTTTTGTCAGAACAGATTTGGAACAGAACCGTGGTGCCGTCTTTCAGCGTTTCATCAGAACGATATGCATAGAACGCCACAAAGTCTTTTCCGTCCATATCCGAACAAATCCAGTCCAGCTTGAAACCGTCCACGCCAAAGTTCATGTCAAGAATATCTTTCACCGAAGCATCCGTAAACTCCCCCAGATATCCTGTCTGAACCATAGCAGCATAGTCAGTCTCCCCACCTGTCTCTTTTGTTTCCGGTGTCGTGCTGTTCTCCGTCTGCTGCTTTGAAGTTTCCCGTGGTGAATCCGAGCCGCCTCCAAATATGCCGATTGCAATTACAAGAACAATCAGCGCCGCGAAACCAATTCCCACAATTTTTAATGCTTTTTTAATGACTTTCATTTCTTTCTCCTTTCGTCTGGAAAACATTTTTTATATTGTTACATGGCTATAATATATAACTACATTTTCCAGTGTTTTCGCAGTCAGAATGTTTCCGTCCGCTTTTCCTGTTTTCGGTACAGCTTCTATCTTCATATTTACACATACTGTAATCATATCCTTCAAATTTTAAAGGCCTGTACAATTTTGCAGATGAACCTCAAATCTTCCGCTCATCAGCTTAGATGAAAATACACCTTCCTTATAGTACCGATACTGCCTGTTTATGATCTGGCCGCTTTTAGTATTTATATCTGTAAAAGTACAATTCTCAATACTGCATGATGCCATTGGTTCATTTGCAGAACCACCAATCAGGCTCATCTTCCCCAAATTCATATTTTCAAAAATACAATCTAAAATCCGGCTTCCATTTCCAATGCTAAATTCCTCATGCTTGTTCTCCTGATAAACCCTCATATCATCAGAAGCATCAAATGAACCATTAGAAAATCTGCACTTGCTCATTTCTACAGCAATGTCTGTACTTACCACCAAAAAACCACCTTCAACAAAAACTTCATCCATATAGGCAGTATGAAGTTGTCCCACACAGGATACAAAACCTGTTTTTTCAAAACGCATACCCCCTTTATCACGACTTTCTTCCTTAAATATGCACTCTTGAAAACGGCTGTTTTTGAATTGTATTTCACCTTTACTGCTGGCATAGAGAGGTTCCTTCGGTTTATCCATAACGCATTTCACAAAATCCGAATTATTGACAGTCGTATCAACTGCCACAAAAATTAGTTGAAAACAGTTATTGAAACGGCATCTATCAAGGTGCAGATACTGTCTGGCTTCAAATAAAGGCTGATAAGAATCTGTATATTGCTCGTTTTCACAAACTGTCACATTGGAAACCTCAATATTATCAGCAACCACCAGTTCCCCTGTCCTGCCCCCGCCCCTCTCATCATATCCTTCTACTATCCAATTCACGTATGAATCTTTCATCAATACCGAAGCACCATAAAATACATGATTGCTTCCATCAAAACGGCTGTTTTCCACAGATAATTTTGAGCCACTTCCGCCAGATATAAAATATTTTACATCCTTACTAAACATCCCATGATCTGTGTAGGTTGTCTTTCCAACCGTACAGGAATCAAAGCTGACCCTGCAATTTTCCCCAAGCAAAATGCATATGTTTTGCTGTGATGGCAGACGGTTTGACGTAATAATGTTTTTACCAAACAAATGTCCATCAAGACTAATTTCACAATTACGGAAATGAAGCACTGCACCATCACCCAGTTTCATCCCATTTCCAAAAACCACTTTGCTGTTTTCAAATACCTTTTCCTGTCCTGCACCCACCTCAACTTCATCCGTAATCTTAATCTGTGCTAATTTCCCTTTCGCGCCGTATTTATCCAGTTCATTTTTTTCTTCATCATCATTTCCTCCAGCTTTTTCTTCTTTCGTCACATACCCATAGTTTTCTGCAATCCCTTCTAACCCCGTAGCACGATAAATATTGTCTATATGCCTCCTGATTTCACCAAAAGCTTTCCTGTTCAGACAGAAGCAGTCAAATAAATCCTCATATGCCTCTTCATATGCTTCATGGCTCCTATAGCCTAAAAACAAAAATTCCATGACAGCCTGTGCAATCGCTTTCGTTTCATCAATGCCAATAATTGTTTCAATGATAGACCAGTCCCCATCTTTCAGGGGCGCCCATTTTTCAGGTTTTCTTTCATCCCCCGGCTTTTCCAGATATTTTCTCACAGAACGGATAAAACGCTGCTGATACTCGTTTACGTTTTCCTCCGTTTCAGCCAGGGTAAACAGAAGCGCCAGCAGCGTTTCCCTGTCCCCTTTTTCCAATATGGAAATATCAGCCACTGTATTATCCTTGAAAAACTGTTTTTTCTGCATGGAATCCATTTCATCCAGAATTGCCCCATTCGTTTCTTTGATATGGTCAAACTTTTCCTCAAAGGTCTGTTTCCACTCCTGGTTTCTTTTCTGCTCCTGCCGGAATTTATCTTCAAACGGCCTTGCCCCGGCTTCCATTCCCTTGTTATAATCTTTTCTTCCCATGTTCCATATCCTCCTCGTTATTTAGTATTCAGCCCATCACGATATTGTAAAATTCATTGGCAAGAAATTCCTGTTTGATTTCTTTTATATACTTCCTGTCGGTGACAATTCTGTAAAGCGTGACCGCAAAGCCGCCAAGGTCAAAATTCTTTACCGCTTCTTTTGAGCCTGCATACTCTAACAGAGCCGTCACAATCACATTGCTGACTGTGGCAATCGTATTGGAATACATCAGGATTTTTCTTGTCTTTACAGAATACAGTTTCCTGTCGCATACACTCCCGTCATAACACAGATCATGGAGCATAGCGATAAACATATTAATCATAACGGCAAATGCTGCCTGTTTCCCAACTGTAACAATATTGAGCATATCCAGCCCTCGCTCAGCCAGCCCAGAAGCAAGTTTCGCATCCACAACAGAAACTACCGGCACCGGAAGGCTGTGCTTTGTCCCCATATCAGATTTCAAGTGAACCGCTTCTTTTATCAGGGACGCTGCCACTTTTTTCTTCCCTTCCAGCCCTTCATTAAAAAGTTTTTCCTTTGTTCGGAGCAATACTAACGAAGTGCTCGCATGGTTCCTGAAATAATCCCCTCTTTCCCCTGTTGCTATATGGAATGATTGCAATAAATGGTTCGTCAGGGTTGCCGTGGCAATATTGGCCGTCCCAAACACATAACCCAATAAGGGATCATGCCTAATCGCCGTTACTCTGTGCCCCATACGGCCTCCCCCTGTTAATGCTCCATTAGCTCCTATATTTGCATCAAAAGGAACCGGATTTGTTATAATTTCATCCAAAGATGGATTATAGTATCTGTGGTGCCTGTTGGAATGTTCTTCAAAATGTCCCCATGTATTTTGAGCCGCTGTTTTATCATCCATCCTTTCCGGAAATTTTGTCAGCACGTATTGTCTGATGCACTGTAAAGCTGTGGCGAAAAACAAGAACTTTACATCCTGCCATTGCAGTCCCGTTGCGCTTTCAAACTGCCTGTCCAAATCCGACACAATAATATTTACGTCCCTCGCCACATCTGCGACACGGCCAGCCTCCGTGCCCGTTTTATCCAGTTCCTGCAGATGCCCTTTCGCATCCTCAAAGGTCTCCTGATTCTGCTTCCGCAGCCTGTCAATCCTGCTCATTTTATCTTTCCTCCACCTGCCAAAACCGTATAATCACTGATACGTTCCCCCTGGCTCCGCACCCACATGTCAATCCCTTTTCCAAAAACCTCCGCCTCTATCAGATATCCCCCTTCCGCCTCATCCAGAATCTTTGCGGTAGGCAGACGGTCAAGGACTGCCTCCGGCGACTCACCCGAATACCGGAACCGTACCCTTCTCAGCTTCCCGCCGTACATAAATTGAATCCGTTTACGGAACTCGCCTTCCTCAAACCGGTCTGCATAAGGTATCCTGAACCGTTCATCCAAAATATGCAGTTCTTCAATCCGGTCAATGCGGTATATCGTTGGAAAAGGGTCGTCTGCATTTTCAAATGATTTCCTGTCAATTCCTTCTATAAAGCCTGCCAGATAAAAATAATACTCTGAAAACAGGATCGCCACCGGCTCCAGCCTCCGCTCCACGGCGGCACCCCCTTTTAACCTGCTGTACTTTATATGTATCACCCTGCACTCGCGGATAGCCTGTCCGAGCGGCATCAGCTTATCCAGAAAAACCTTATGGTGCTGCAGCTCTGCATAATGGAACCTCTCATTTGACAGCAGGTCATTGATAACCCTGCGGTTCTCCTTTGGAACACAGTTTTCTATCAGCCTGTCTAAAATATCCATCATTTCTTTTTTTGTAAAGGCACGGCTTTCCAGAAGAATCTTGCTGACAGCCAGTGTTTCAGCATTTGACAGCCCTGTTTTTCCATCCTGCTCCAGGCGGTATCCTTTTTTCTGGTAATCATAAATAAGTACGTCCCGTGAGCTTTCTTCCATATTCCGGCAGTCAAGAAAATTTCGTATCTCATTCAAATCCCTCTGGATGCTCTTTTCTGTTACATGGAACCTCCTGTCCGCTTCTGATTTTTTTATCATCTTGTCATCTAAAAGCTCCGAATACAGATAAAGAATCCTATTGCTTTTTTGGCTGTCCATTTCATCCATAATCCTCATCCCTTTCTGCATGGCTCTCCTTCATTATACTCATAAAGCTGGACACATCCTGTCCATCCCTCCAAATTTTATCTTATGTTTTCATTATATCTTATGAATTACTATATCATTTGATTGGGAAATATGCAAACAGAAGATTTCATCTATAATTAAGTCATGTAAACATGAATAATCTATACTAGCAGACAAATACTGATTATGGGAGGAGGTATGCCATATGGTCCGGCTCCGGGTAACTGAACTTCTGGAAGAACGTAACCTTACCAAATACTGGCTGTGGAAACGGCTTGGAATGAGTTATGACAACTATAATAAAATGATCAAAAACGAGACGCATTCCATCCGGTATGATGTAATCGACAGCCTGATGAAAATTCTGGACTGCAAGCTGGAAGATTTGTTTGAAATAACTGCAGATGATGAGAAAAAATAAAGGGGTTAGCTGTTTTTACATAATCAGCTAACCTCTTTGTCTGTATAATGCCGACCTTCCTTATCAGGCTCCCCATAAAGGCTGTATCTATAATGCCATAATTTTAGGGGTATCTCCAGATAAAGATACCCCCTTCCTTTATAAAACTGTAGCTGTGATAAAGACCAGTTATGATATTTAATAAATGACCATTACATCAATATTCTCACTTTTTCATTACTTATCTTTTCCATCTCCGCAGAACATCTTCTATTGTTATTGATTCATCTTTGTCAATCCTTTTCCATTCCTCTTTCCATACATCATAAACACTGACATTTTTTGATTGTGGTTCTGGATTTGGCTTTTCCATCTGAACTACTGCCGGTATCGGGCTAGAATCCCCAACAACTAAACATTGTCCTGGCTGTAATGTTGGTAAAACATCAGCTACTGCGCTTGTATTATCAGGCAGAAGATTTTTTATATAAGACTGATCTGCCGTATTTGTAAGCCTTAATGCTATGAAATTATTGCACTGGGCAAAAATCGTATCAGACACTTCACTAGGCCTCTGGCTGACTACCATTAAGCTAATCCCATATTTGCGTCCTTCTTTTGCAATACGTTCAATCGACTTTCTTGATGAGGCATACTCTGCGCCGCCATTTTTAGGTACATAATTATGTGCTTCTTCACAAACAATCATAAATGGAACATTATTCAATTCATCTCTTTCATGCTTTAACTTTGAATAATGAAAACAGAAATCGAAAATTATACGTGAGATTAAGCTAATTGTTATTGACAAAACCTCAAAAGGCACCCCGCTTAAATCAATAATACTCACATTGGCTTTATTTAAATATCCCAAAAACTGCTTTAAAATCGTATCAAAATCATCTGACTTATATACTTCTCCATCCTCTTTTAGAGGCTTCATTAAAAATTCTAATCTTCTGTCATTAATCTTATTATCTAATCTGGAAATAAATCTATTAAATTCTCCATTAAACGGTCCGCCAGATGCCTGTTCATTTTTTGTTCGTGATGCCGGAATAAATTTATATATTTTGTCAAAATACCGAACTTTATCACTAATTGCTTCTATTTCTCCATTATCGTTAATAATCTTAGGAACTTGTTCCTCCTCTGGAATCTTACTTATAACCTCATCATTCATATTACTAATATAATTATACACTTCTGCAATACTAAAATAAACAGGAGTATCATATGTAATCTTCGATAATGATGGATTATATTTTTCTTTATTAAGTATTACTGCCCGCCTGAACTGCGAAACCTGATTATGTGAATTAGCTTCATTGCTTTCGATAAAAATAGATTCCAATTCCTCGCTATTCATTAGCCAATATGGCAATTTTAGTTTTTCTACATCTAAATAATTAAGCGAAAATTTCTGTTCTTCTATTAAAGAAAATGCAGACCTATATTCTGAATGAATATCAAATATTATTATGTGCGCATTTTTCTGCTGTGCAACATTTAAATTACTGCCTTCTTGTATACCTACTGCTTCTTGTAAAATTTTTGCAACTGTACATGATTTCCCTGATCCTGTTGAGCCAACTATACCTATATGCTTGCTAAAAAAAGCATTTCCATTAATACATAATTTTATTGTGTTGTTTTGCACTAAATTTCCCAGTGGAAACGAATATTTTTCATTATTTTGAAATATCATGTCCAAGACATTCTGCCCTGCAATATCTACTGGTTCTGTTGGGGACGGCAGCAACGCGCTTCCTGGTATAAACCCACTTTCCCCTATTACACCTATTGGTTCTGCTGTCATTAAATATTTCTCATTGCCATTGCCATCCGCAACTGCCTTGATACCTTTAATAGAAGCAATCATAGAGTCAAGGTTGCCAACCGCAATTTTGATATATCTTCCTATTTTTAAACTTTCCTTATTCTTTTCAAAATCCTCAAACTCCATACGTATTATAATTTCTACTGCAGAACTTTCTAACACTTTTCCTATCATAACTCCACCTCATCCTTCATTGTTAATAAGTATTCTATTTGATCAAACGCATTTACATCCAAAACTTCCTGATTAACATCTTGTACAGATAACATACTTGGCAAATATTCTGCTATTTGAAAAATATCATCCTGTTTATTTATATTAACAGCATCAATACATTCTTCACTGTCAAAACATATTTTAGCTTTAAACTCCATCCAACCATCTTTTATTATTTTCTTTGGCTCTCTGTTAAACGCTTCTATATAAAATTCATTTCCACGGTATCCTGTTTCAGTATCTATTCCCTTTTCATATAATCTGCTCTTTAGCTTTTCCATCTTCTCCTTATTATAGCCCAATATACGAAAAATGGCCGGGCTATGTAATTTAGGTTTGCAACAATACATATCAATATAATCTTTAATAAAAAGAACTATTTCCTGTTCAAAATTTTCAATCTGATTGGGTGCTAAAACAAAGCATCTTTTTCTATAATTCACGTTTAGTCCTGCTCTTAACTGCTTTCTTCTATTACTCAATAAAACTTTGTAATTTGATAGTTCTCTCGTCCATCTTGAAATAGCTGTTTTCTTTAGAGATTTCAGTTTCAGTAATAATTCTTCTCTTGTTATATTTCTTTCCGCATCATCTTTCAGAATACTTAGTGACGCTATAATCTGTATCGTGTTGGGAAATACTATCTCACATACATCCTCTTTAGAAAAACCACTGTCACATAACAGCTTTTTATTTTCATCTTCTAAGTCCTGATATTCTTGTCCTATAATAAAATGAAATTTATTGTTAAGAAAATCATCTATACTGCATTTCACATTTAATTCATTAGATATAAAATAAGATTTTATTTTTTCTTTATCTTCTTTTGTTTTTCTTTCTTTCTTCACCAAATCTAAAATTTCAAGATTATCTGTTTCCTTGATATAAGCTATATATTCACATATGTAATCTATGTTTTTTGTATTAAGCATTTCAATTATTTGATCCTTTGATACCTTTTTTTCTCCAGTCTGTTCTGATGGGAAAAACGCATACAAAATAAATGATATATCAGAATCCTCTGCCCCTAATCCTGCAAATGTTTTCAACATTTGTAAAATCGGCTTATATACCATTGACCATTGAAATTTTTCTGATTCCTCATGATATTTACATTGAATTGCAGTAATATTTTCCTTATTTATTTTATCAATATCTTCAATTATTCCTTCTATCTTTATTACCTCATCAGCCGATTTTAAAATCTCATTTAAAGATAAATTAAACTGATACATAAATCCTTTGATTGTAGCATCTGCTATTCTCCCCAAATCATGCCACCTTCTTCCCCAGTTATGTCACTCACATGTTATAATTATAGCAGAAGTTCGTTTTCTTTACAATTAGCAGGATTATAATATCAACATTTTCTGTATAGCATTTATGTCTTTTACATCAACCAAAAAATAAAAAGAAACAGGAGCCGTCTGCCAGCGACAGATATCTGAACTGCTCCCTGTCAAGTAGACAGTGGAAAAAACAAAAATTTTAGCTGCCAATCACATTTTTGTGGTTGGCAGTATTCTTATGCTGCACATGCTAAATGTTTTCTATATTCTATCGGTGTCATACAGTTTAAGCGTTTTTGATACCGGTGATTATTGTAGTAGTCTATGTAATCACATATTGCTTCTTTTAACTCGTCGTAGGTATGAAATTTTTTTAGATAATACATTTCAGATTTCAGCATCCCCCAGAACGCTTCCATTGGACCATTATCTATGCAGCGGGATACTCTTGACATGCTTTGCGTCATACCTGCTTCCTCAAGTTTTTTGCGGAAGGATTTTGAGGTATACTGATATCCCCGGCCGCTATGAAACAGCGGTTTTACCTCTGGATGTTCCTGACGGGCTGTATCAAAGGTCTCAAAAACGAGAGCATTATTATTTGAACTTCCAATAACAAAGGAAACGATGCTTTTGTCCGCCAAATCCAAAATGGCGCTCAGGTATGCTTTCCCATTGATTCCATACTTCATCTCCGTTACGTCTGTCAGCCATTTCTCCCCGAAATGGTCAGCATGAAATTCCCGGTTAAGAATGTTTTCTGCTGTGATTTCAGGTGTTGATTTCACATAGTTTCTCCTTCTGCGCCTGCATACTGATTTTAACTGTAAAATTCTCATAAGACGAAGAACCCTTTTTTCATTAACATGAAAATCATTCTCCCGGTTTAATTTTATTGTCATCTGCCTGTATCCCAGAATCCCATTCTTTTCCTCATAAGCGTCTTTAATAAGGCTGCACAACTCCTGGTTAAATTTTTCGTTTGCGCTGACCCTCCGGTTAAGCCATTTATAATAGGCAGAGCGTGGAATTCCCGCAAATTCGCAGAGTTCGGATATAGAACATTTCTGTTCGTCATGTATTTCCTGCATTGCCAGATAGAGCGTTTCATTTTGTGTCTGGCTCAGAACCGCCTCCTTTCGATTTCGCCGAGTTTTTTTAAGAATGCAGTCTCCAGTTCCGCCTTCCGCTTTTCTGCCTGAAGAAGCCTGTTTTCCGCACGCAGCTTTTCCAATTCAGACATTTCACTCTCGGTCTTCCTTTTTCCTCTCTTGTCAACCAGGCCTTCCACCCCATTGGATTGATATTTTCGTATCCATTGATATATCTGCTGATAAGATACCTGGTATTTTTCTGCTGTCTGCGCATAGTCCATTTCATGCTCAATGCAGTATTTTACTATTTCCACCCGTTCCTCGTATGTGGTCTTTCTTCCTTTGGTCATGATGCTGGCTCCTCCTGTTCCAGAAGACTTTAGATTCTCATGACCATTATACTTCATAATCCAGTTTCGCAACTGTTTATCAGAACGGATCCCATATTTTTTCTGGATTTCTCTTAATGTCCCTTTTCCAGAAAGATAATCGCAGACAGCGTTGCGTTTTGTTTCCGCCGAATAGGCGCTGAGCTTTTGGGTAGTTTTTAGTCCTTCAGCCCCCAAAGACTGATATATCGTTGCCCATTCGATAATCCTTGCCCCATTCGTTCCCAGACTTCGGGCGATGCTTTCTGTTGAACAGCTTCCTTCCAGATATTTTGTGACGGCGGCTAATTTCATTTCAAAAGAGTATTTTGAGTGTTGTCCCATAAAATATGCTCCTCCTTACAGTGGCAGTTTTATTATTTTATCTGTCTACCATAAGGGGAGCATATCAATCTTATCAACAGGCGGCTCCCTTATGTTTTCCAGATCAGGCAGACACCCTGCCCTCCCAGTACAAATTGTTTTCTTCCAGCGATTCTATTGAAACCACGGCATTTTGAAGTTTATATGGAGCCCCGACAAAACCGTATTTTGATTTTGGCCCTGCGCAAGTAAGCATCTCAAATCTAAGCTGGTCGAAAATATAACCTTTCAGGCTCCTGCCTTTAGCAGCATCATACCGCATCGCTGCGCGGATCATGCGTTCTGCAAGAGCCTGGTACACATCATCTTTATCCAGGTGCGCACCGGCTACCAGCGCCATATTCTGCCTTATTACGCTTTCAATACACCAAAGATGTTCCTCCACAATCTTATTCCGTTTATCTATGTCCATTTTGGTACTCCTTCCTTTCCTGTCTGATAACCTCAAAAGAATATAAATCCTCATCACATTGAAAACACTGGTAACGGTATTCCGGATTATCTGATTCATAAACCGGATTTCCGCAGCGTCTGCAGGCCATATCCGTATTTTCATACCAGCGCCCTTTATGAAAAATTCCATTCACTTCTATATCACCCTTCCAGTTGTAACTATTGCTAAATTTTTTTAGCAGATTCTTCCCGGCCGAATATTCTGCTAAAAATTTGCAGCAGAACACCATACCCTGCTAAATATTTTTAGCAAAATACTCCATGCGGCGTACAAGGGCATACCATCTGATATGCCCCTGGCCTTTTACATAAATTTCTCCAATACGCCATTCAGCCCTTCCGGGAAATTATCACTGTATTCCGGCAGCTTTTCCCTCTGGTCTGGCGTTTTCCCCCATTCTGCCTTTCCTATGCCATTTGCAGCCCCTCCTGTCATCTTCCCAAGCATTTCAGAAACAGCCGCACTATGTAAGGCAAGCTCCCCATGCACAATCTCCCGAATCCGTTCCATGCATACATCCACACTGCCATCCGTCCACATCCTTTCCCTGCTTTCAAAATTCTGCCGGAGGGCATTCTTTACATAGGCTGGCATGGACAATCCAAGACGCTTTTTCTCCGTTTCCAGATTCCTGTATAATTCCATGTCCGGCACGCTTTTCGGCTTGAACCTGAGCGTTATAATCCTGTCATCCGCCATGTCACGCCGCCCCCTGGTTCCTTAATATCTGCCATGCAAGGTATTCATACCCTTTCGCATTCGCATGGATATCACAGTCATAGGCAATGTTCGGTTTATGCTCGGAAAAATTCTTTGCCGCTGCCGCGCCGCCTCCCACATAAATGACATTGCTGTAATCCAAATCATATTCACGCTCCCTTAGCTCTAATTCCAGTGCATGGAGCTGCTCCCGGATTCTTTCCCTGATAAGGTTAGCGTATGGCTTTGGCAGGATGTTCTCCTGCTTCAAAATGACTTTCAGTATCTCCCTCTCCGGGACATCCTTCCCATACTGCACCTGGAGGCTGCCCTGTATCTGCCTGATCCACTTTATCATTGCTTTTTCAACCGTTATGGACTTGCGCTCAAGCGGGATGCCGTTTTCCATATAAACCACATCAGTTGTCTTGCTCCCAATATCCACCACCAGGTATCCGCCCTTCATATTGCCTAGACGTGGCGCAACTGCCGAATAGCATTGTGGAAATACGAAAGTCCGGCTGATGTTCACATCATACCGGACTCCTTCAAATTCATATTTCAGCAGCGGCTTTTCGTTATAATACTCCAGCAGCAGCTTCTTTTCCCTTCCATAATCAGAAAACGGAAGGCCGACCGCAAGTATAATATCCGCCTGCCGGATTCCTGCAGGTGAAAGCTCCTTCGCTATGGCAGCCATTGTCAGCAGCCTCCCATTTTCATCTGAAACCTTATCCTCCGTAATCGCCGCCCTTCCTTCTCCGACTTTATAATATTTCCGCCCATATTTCAGCGAATGCTCCCTGACAGAAGGCTCCACTTTCCCCATTTCAAGCACGCCGTTATCAAATAACGCTTCCGCTGTCTTTCCAAACTGGTAGCCATTGTCAAACCCTATAATATACTGCCCATTGCTTAACTGAACCATGCCATTCCCTCCTATGCCGAGATCATCCCTAAAAACTCCTGCTCGGTCAGGACAGGGATGCCAAGCTCTTTTGCCTTTGTTAATTTGCTACCCGGCTTTTCGCCACAGATTACAAAATCCGTTTTTCTGGTGACAGAGCTTCCAGCGGTGGCGCCGAGGCTTATAATCCTGCTGTTGATTCCGTCACAGGTAAAGTTCTCCAGTTTCCCTGTCGCTACAATCGTACATCCGGCAAACGGATTGCTGCCCGTGCTGTTCCTGTTCTCCATAATACTTTTCACCTTTTTCACAAAATTTAATTCCTTCTGTAACGATTTCCAAAGCTTCAAATTCTCTCCATTATGGAACCACTCCCATATATTGCGGCTCATAACCTCCCCAAAGTCTGGAAGACATGTAAAGTCAAAGCAGTCCACAGCCGCTTTCGCAAACGCCTGCAGATCCCCATTGAAATAATTATCCAGCGCACGCCCCGCCGTTCTGCCAATCATGGGGATGTCCATAGCGACTACATATCTCACAAAATTCGTGTTCCTGCTCCTGTCAATGGACTCCTGTATTTTCTGATAGGATTTCTCACCGAACCCCTCCATCTGGACAATTTCATTACGGTAACGGCCCAAATGGTAGAAATCATGAAAATCATGAAGGAATCCTTTTTCCATGAAGCAGGCAACCGTAGCTTCTGAAATACCGGATATGTCCATAGCCTTTTTACCCGCAAAATGCACTAGCTTCCTTAATATCCGGCTTCCGCAGTTTGGATTGTCACAATGGAGCGTTTCAATAAGCCTGCCTTTATCCCCGGCTCTTGAAAAAACTCTAACTGGCTTTCCGCAGCACGGACACTTCTTCGGTATCAGATTACTGCTGAACCTGCCCCGGTCGAGATTTTCCTCAATATGTGGGATAATCATGTTCCGTTTTGAAACAAGCACACGGCAGCCGGGGTGAAGCTCCAAAGCCTTAATAAACGATAGGTTATGCAGGCTTGCCCTTGTTACGGAACATCCGTCAATCTCTACCGTGTCAAATAATGCGACAGGAGCAATCTCACCAGATCTGCCTGTTTCCCACTCAATAGAGCGGAATACTGTTTCATGAAGGCCATCCTCAAATTTAAACGCTATGCTGTCTTTATAATGGTGTCCAGTCCTGCCACATCCCTTTGAATAAGAAAAGCTGTCATAACGCAGTACCATCCCGTCAATCGGAATCTGCATGTCTTCCGCAAGCACCTTGAGTTTCTGTACCTCCGCCTCAATTTCCGCCATCGCTGCATTTTTCCCCATAAATACAAATGGGCATATATCAAACCCTAATTCCCGTACCGCCTGTAATATTTTTCCACGGCTGTCTGAAATCCTTCCAAATGTTTCCATCCCCTCAACCACATTAAATGCGTAAAAATGCACACAGCGTTCTTTACAGATGGATGGATTCAGCACACGGATTGACCCTGCAGCTAAATTTCTCGCATTACAGGCTTCTTTCCCGTCAATTCCAAAAGCCTTATCTTTCAGTTTTTCAAAATCATGATTTTTTATTAGCCCCTCTCCGCTGATAACCAGCCGCCCCTTATGGGGGATTTTCACAGGCACATTACAAAATGCTGGAATGTTATGGGTAATCAGCTCACCCACATCTCCGTCGCCCCTTGTAGATGCCTCTGTAAGCTCTCCATCCTCATAACAGAGCTTTATGGTAAGCCCATCCAGCTTCAGCATAAGAAGCGCCTCCGCTTTCCTTAACATCTGCTGTAACTCGTCTGTCTGCTTGGTTTTATCAAGGCTCAACAGC
The DNA here is from genome assembly GCA_910589265.1 of uncultured Lachnospiraceae bacterium. Taxonomy (GTDB): domain Bacteria; phylum Bacillota; class Clostridia; order Lachnospirales; family Lachnospiraceae; genus MGBC165282. The sequence continues at coordinate 39,619 of CAJUTQ010000046.1, read as the reverse complement.
AGAATTGGATGCCTTACTTTCTCCAGTGCGCTTACCGGAACATAGCCTACTGTCTGTGTCGGCGAACTGCTGTAAATAATACCTGTCTTTTTCTCTAATTTCTGCAGTTCATCATAAAGGCGGTCATAAACCGCATCTGATACACTTGGGGCTGTCAGATTGTAATATTCATGGCGGTACTGGTTCAATTTTACAACAAGTTCCATTATCCTTTTTGCTTCATTTGGCTTTGATTTTAACTGCTTTTTCATAGCTTTCTTCTTCCTTTCATTCATATATTTTTCTTTCCGGGCTGCATAATCCCTGGCTGCTGCTTTAGGGTAATTCTTCAAAATTCATTTCATAGAAATAAAACCATCCTGAATCACCACTTGTCCACATTGCAGGCTGCCGCACACTTTCGGACCGCTAATTGCAAGTCTTATGATAATTGCATCCATCGGCACTTCCGGCCATCTTTCCTGATACGCCTAGATGATAGCATCCTGCACATTTGGCGCAACTAAAATCTTTGTACAGTCATATACCGTGTCTTCCGTCTCTTCGTGCCCGGCTTCTTCCGCCACACAGCGGTAGAACTCAGATAATGTATGGCTCATCTGTTTTTCTTCCAATGTAATAATCTCCTCACCTACTTCTTTGGAAACTCTCATCTTATCCCACCTTTCCCTAAAATTTGTAAGAGGGAGAATCCCTTACGGACTCTCCCTCCTGCCACAATAAAACATTTATGGTACAGATTAAATAATGGCTGTGACACTAAATGATACGAAATCATATAATGATATACACCACTTATCCTTTTTATAATATATACTTAAAAAACAAAGAAACTGCATTTTACAATTCTCCTGTCAATTACATCTAAATTGCCCCACCTGCTTTAAACCTTCTCATTCTTGCTTTTGTAATCCTTTACTGAATTATTTTAAAATTGATATTATAAACGTATCTAAACAAACGTAGATATTCATAATAAATGCAAAAATAATAATCTTTACATTTATCTCTTAACCAATATTATTATCTGAGGATTGCTATATCAGGAGTTCCTAAACGTGAAGATATCATTCTATCTACCATATCTTGTATCGCATATTTATTAAAATATGACGTAAGATTCTTTTCATTTGGAAATATAGAACAGTTATTAAATATGATATGCAGATGCAGGAAACTTTTGTCTTCATGAACTGTAAAGACAGACTGATAATGAGAATACAGTCCGGTAACAGCCATTCCTACCTGATAGCAGAAGTTTAAATCTGGAGATTCTAATATCTGATCAAAGGCTATAATTACATGATAAATTCTTTTTGAAAACCTTCTTTTATCCTGAATTACCAGGAACTGTTCTGCAAAAAAGCTTGGGTCAAACATATCAATCGCAATCATATTTCTTCCACCATAAATATTGTTTTTGCATTTATTTAAATCGCATATATAATTTAGTGCATTTACTGCATCCGAAGCATTTCCATACGATTCGTATGTTGATTTAACGTAAGCCATAGCGTGCTGACACTTCCTTTCATTGCTTCTTTTATTGTCTTATTGCCATTTACACGTTCAATATAATGCTGAAGTATAGTTAATTCTTTACTTGCCTTGGTTATATCATCTCTTAATTCCCTAACAGTTCCATCATCTATAGAATTATTATTTAGTGTATCTATCAATAAAATCCTTGCCATTTCATTTACTGATACCTGATATGTATTTGCCAGTGTCGATAGTTTATTATAGGATTGGTCATCAATCCTATAGCTGATATTTCTTTTAGCCATAAAAGTTCCTCCTCCACCATTCCAGCAAGTACAAATTTTGTATACAGTATTTCAAAATTTGTACTTGATTATTTTATCTTTATGTTACTTGTTTGCTCTCTGGTTTAATTTTACAATCCCTCCCTCGCCCTGTCTTTTATTACAATAAACACTTTTTTATCAGAAAAACAAGCTTTAACAATTAATTAAATCAAACAGAAAAGGAGAATTGAATTATGTTAAATCAATATAGTGATATCCTGAGCGTACCAGATGTGGCAGAAGCTCTTTCCATTGGAAAAAACCGGGTATATGAACTTCTAGAGAATAATACTATTAAAGGATTCAGAATAGGGAGAGTATGGAAAATACCAAAAGCAGCAGTTCAAGAATATATTATAGAGCAAAGCAATCTGCATTCATAATTTTATCTGTCTTCTGAATAATTCCATAATTTCAGCCACAAAAATCCCCAAGGCTTTTATTCCTTGGGGATTACCGTTTTCTTAAAAAAAACGCAATAACTGTATATACCTGACTTGGTCGCTGTCCGAGAATCTTTCGCCGTATATCTTGAAATTGTTATGTTCGTTTTGATAAAAATTCAATAGCCCTGCCTTATCCTCACATTCTAAAAAAACAACTCCGCCGCCAACCTGTCTTTGCACATTTTTAAGAACGCTAATCGCAAAATCCATCAACTGGTTGCCGCTAATATGTTCATTTCCTCTGGCGCTTTCATTTTTCCCAAATTGTGCAATCAAAAAAGCTGACACGCTATATGCCTGTATTTCCGCATCAAACCTTGCGTGCCTTGACAGTTTCTTTTGACTTGTTTTACTCAGCAGCCCGTCTCCGACAGCAGACGGTTTATGCGTCAAGGTAAAAAATGCTTCTATCTGCCCCTCTTCGTCAAAAACAAGGTATGTGATGGACATTTTTTTCCTCGCAAAATCTATAGCATTATTATGTATAAATTCCTCTATTTCCGCATTTCTTGGACAAGAAAATTCAGAGAGGGCAAAACTCACTTTGTCCTCCCCAATCGTCTCCAGCAAATCTAAAATATTTGCCACTGTATATTCTCTCATGCCTTCTGCTCCCTTTTTGCCCATAACTCCAAAATCGCATTCTTATCTGTAAGAGGCGGCTTAACAGGAACGATTGGTCTCCATTCCGGCCCGTTCGCCGATTCTTCTAACGCTTTCACAAATTTCTCCGCAGTTTCTTTGTCTCTTATATCAAAACTCGCAAATATACTGGATGTAGCCATAATGATACCTCCTGCTTCATTGATTTCATAATCTTTATAATTCATTATATCCGCATAATCACCAAATGTTTTCAATCTGTAAATACGCATCAGATTGTACTTTTATTATAACAGAAAATCCCTGTATTTACACTATATTTTTTACCCTTAGCCACTACGTCAGATTTGGGACACTTTCACGACGAATCCCGTTCACTGTAGTACCTGTTCCACCTATTCCATTTAGTATTCTTTCTTCTTCCCAACCGCTATATATAGTTTTTTTCATGCTTCAAAATGCCATATATAGTATCATGTTTTTATATGCCATACTAGGAGACAAAATACTCCACCGCATTCTCCGGGAAAAATTCTTTGAACTCACCATACAATTGGGCAGCTAAGGTTTTATTGTGCGCTATTACCAATGTGGGCTTGTTCAGCTGCTGTATCACGTTTGCCATAGTAAATGTTTTTCCTGATCCAGTTACCCCTAGTAAAGTCTGAAATTGATTGCCTTCTCGGAAACCATTGACCAAGGCTTCTATGGCATGGGGCTGGTCGCCAGTGGGCTGGTATTCACTGTGAAGTTTGAATATATTTTGTGCAGTTTGCACAAATACCACCTCCAAAATCTATGCTTATTGAACTGCTCATGTTCAATAAGCTATCGTAAAAAAGTTCGATATTTCGCCAGAAATTCGTCGAGGCACATATTTCGTTTTCTAAAAAATGTCCCTTTGGTGAACTTTGGTTACTAAATTCCATTTTCTGTACTATATAAAATTAATAAATTACTGCAAACAAATGAAAAATAAAGCTGAAATTGATTATAACATACTGCCACTTCTTTGTCCATATTAAAGCAAACATTTGTTTGTCTTATTTTCATCCTACTTGTTCTTTTATATAAATACAGATTCCATTCAGGCTTTCTTTTGTTTTTCGTTCCTTTTTAGGCAAATAACCCTTCATATCCATCATTATACCCTCCATATAACTTTCAAAATCATTATTACCAAATTTATTTGGCATTGCTTCCTCAAAGTAGGGGGGGCAGTTCCAGTATATTTTCAGGAATTATATTAGCATTGCCGCCATACACATCCATCCGAAAACGTTCCCTTTCCTTTACCTCCTCATCAATTTTATGACTGACTTTTTTGTCTGATTAGTATTATGTACTCTAACCCAGCTTCTTAAAAGCTCTGAAATGATATCATATTTTATCCCTAAGTTAATGAATGAGCCCTCACCTTTATTATATTCCGTGACCACTTTCATCTTACATTCTTTAAAATTAGGAAGTTTTTTCGTGTCTTCCTTGCAAAACCTGCAATTCCATGTTTGTTTTTTTCTTCTAGTTCAAATCTTTTTTAGAAGTAAAAACACCTCCAAAGTAACAGATTTTTTCTTTATCTATCCACTTTGGAGGTAATATGAGTTCTTTTCTACTGTAGCGTTTGAGCTGTTTACTAAACGTTCTTTAGAATTCGATTAAAAGGAAAAGATCATCTTCAAAAATAAAGCAAAAAGTTAAAAACAATCCTTTTATATTTCTAGCCAACCTATTTGTCCATAAATTATAAGTTATCCCTACATCTATGTCACTATGGAAAAATTCTGTCTGTTTCTGTGTTGAAATCATCCATGCAAAATAACATATAATCCTATTCTCTAGATGATATCTCAATTTGCTATGGCCTGATGATCTTTGTGCCTCAATATTTACCATAATTTTTATCTCGGCTTCCTTGAGATACGTTATGAACCGAATATCATAATAGATAATGCCCGCTCTTGGAACATTATCTTCTGTCTGAATCTCACAATCCCATTCTTTTCTTCATAGACATCTTTGATAAGGGCACACAGTTTCTGATTGAATTTTTCGTTTGCTCTGGTTTTCTGGTCAATCCATTGATAATAAGCAGAGCGTGGAACTCTTGCGAATTCCCAAAGTTCGGATAAAAAGCCTTTCATTTTGTGTCTGGCTCAGAATCGCCTCCTTTCGATTTCGTCAAGTTTTTTCAAGAATGCCATCTCTGGTTTTGCTTTTTGCTTTTCGCTTTTCTGCCTAAAGAAGCCTGTTTTCAGTACGCAGCTTTTCCAATTCAGACAGTTCACTCTCAGTCTTCCTTTTTCCTCTCTTGTCAACCGGCCTTCAACTCCATTGGATTGATATTTTCGTATCCATTGAGATATCTGCTAATAAAATACCGGATATTTTTCTACTGTCTGCGCATAGTCCATTTCTTGCTCAATATAGTATGTTGCTATTTCTACCCGTTCCTCATAGGTAGTTTTTCTTCCTTATGGTCAGGATACTGGTTCCTCCTGTTCCAGAAGACTTTAGATTCTCATGACCATTCTACTTCATCATCCAGTTCCGTAACTGTTTATCAGAACGGATTCCATATTTTTTCTGGATTTCTCTTCATGTCCCTTTTCCCGAAAGATAATATAAGACAGTTCTGACTTTTGTTTCCACTGAATCGGAGCAGATCTTTTTGGTAGTTTTTAGTCCTTCAGCCCCCAAAGACAGATATATCGTTGCCCATTCGTCCCCAGACTTGGGGCAATGCTTTCTATTGAACAGCTTCCTTCCAAATATTTTGTAACAGCATCTAATTTCATCTCAAAAGAGTATTTTGAATGTTATCCCATAAAATATGCTCCTCCTTATAGTGACCGTTTTATTATTTCATCGGTCTACCATAAGGGGAGCATAACATTACTCACAAGTTCATCTGCTCTGCGGCTAAAGCGTCTTGCTCTTTCATGACGGTTACTTGTAAATCCTTTACTTCAATCAAAATTTCCTGCTTGCACTTCGAGCAGTAGAAAGGATATTTTTTCAAAACCGTATCTTTTCTAATTCTGTCAAGGGTTTTGCTGCCACAGATAGGATAACGTATCCATTCAGTCATTATTACTACACCTTCTTTTTGCTGCAATAAACAACAATAGCCTGTTTAACAAAATCAGCCGTCCCATCTCCACCTGCTTTATCAATGTTGTTCTTGAAGCGTTCATCGCATACATACATTTCACCCAATCTACTAAGGATTTCATTTGTACATACATAGTAATTATTAGTTATAAATTTCTGTAATTCAGAGATTTTCTTTTGTACTTCATCGGTATTAGGAGTTAAATGTTTTAATTCTCCCAATTCAGAAAACATTGTCAACAGTCCCTTTGCAATCTTGCTATAACTGCCTCCATTTTGAGCAATATCCTTTTGGTTATACTCTTGATATGCTTCGGTATTGCCCCATTTTGCTTTGACTTCTGCCTCATACTTTTCAATTTCCCTCTTGTCGAAAACATCAAACCTCATTGATACTACTCCTTTTTTTTGAATTTCATGGGTAAAGGTAATAAGTTCCCCTATGTGTTTATATTGTAATTCTAACAGCTTAATCTGCTGAGAAATTACTTCTGATTGGTCAAAATTAGGGCTGTCAAGTATTGCTTTGATTTCTTTTAAAGGAAACTCTAATTCACGAAACAACAAAATACTTTGCAAACGGCTAAGCGCTGTATCATCATACATACGATAGCCCGCTTCGGTTACTTTTGTAGGTTTTAAAAGCCCAATTTCATCATAATAATGAAGTGTGCGGGCGGTGATACCAGTCAATTCAGCAACTTCATGGACAGACATATATTTTTTAGTCATTCCAAAAGTCCTCCGTAGCGTCTAAAATATCTTTTGCGGATAAAAGTGTCGCTTCAATCACACTTTTACCTGTTTTCTTCAAATAATGCTTTACCAAATGATAACCGCAAGCATATCCAGCGCAATAAGGTAAACCCACTTGCAGGAAATTTTGTAATTTAGCCAGTTCATCACCATAGAGATAAGCATTGAGATTTTCAAATCCTTGAACATTTAACCCGTCTTGAATAATAGGTTTGATATATTCGTTTAAAGTTGTCATATCTGTTTTGGTCACCCATGGACCTGCCTTGTCTTCGCCGTATAAAAAAGTGGCAAAATTTTCTGCTAATCCTTCGCTAATCATCATCTCTCCAAGTGTGATGTCATTCTTCCATTCAATAAACTGAAAGCGGATATTGTGATTTGTTTCATGTGCCAAAGCTACTGGAAGATGTTCCAGTGTGTATTCGTTTGGGATTAACCAGGAAAAAATATATCCTGGTATGCCACCCTCACCACAATAGCCCTCATTCAGTATGATATAGGGACTTTGAGCATTTGCAAGCAAAATAGTAAACAGATACTCCTTAACAGGTAAATCAATTCCTTGCTGAGTAAAGCAGTTTAATGATTTCCTAATTGCCACCTCACATTTTTCCCAGAGTTCATCGTCTGAAATTAATTGAATATTTTGTTTTTGTGTTTCGTCTACTTTCATTGGTTCAATGTGTCCAAACATCCTGCTCGCCATAATAACATCATATCCACCAGGCGCTTTTGCTTTCATGGGAACATTATAATAAGCCCATTTTCTTTCAAATGGCATCATCAATTCATACCGATAAATGTCATTCTTCTTGTCATCAGGTGCTAACCTAATTTTTTCATAAATGCTGTCTGAACGAATAGCCTTTGCATTCATATTGCGTCCTCCTTCCTCTCTGTTTTTTTATAATTATAAACTATTACGTAACGTTAGAGTTAAGAGTATTCATAAAAAAGTTACTCTTGTTTTTCTATTGAGGAAATTAAATCTTTAAAAGTGATTTCACATCGCCTAATCAAAACTCCCCGAAAAGAAAAGCGACAGGACTTTTATTCCCTGCCGCCGTTTTGCCTATACGAAAATAATTTCCTTGTTCACAATCTCTATCCCACAAGCCTGTATGTTATTGAGCTGTCCTGTCCATTCTAAGGCATTTTCTGCCTTTAGCTGTTCTGTTACCCTGCACCTGCTTCATACCCTCTATGAGCCGTTCAAAGTGTTCCTGCACCTGTTCATCCATGTCGGCAAGGACACATTCCGCCTGCCACTTGTAAGAAGATTGATGTATGTAACCCTGCGATGCTGTTTCAAATAGTCCAAGTGCCGCTGTCCAAATAAGCCAATCGGCTGTTCCATTTCAGCAGGTAAGGGCAGGGGATAAGGTAACCGCCGAAAGGGAATGCCTGTCGTCAAAATCCTTTATCAGCGATATATCTCCGTAATCGTTGGCGTAGGTGTTGTCTTTGTAAGGGATGCGTATCTTTTGCAGCGTATCAATGACAATGAGTCCTGATTTTTTGAAAAAGTAAAAGCACCTGTCGCTTAACCTTTTCTTTTGGTCAGTGATAAGTGCCTGTTGCAAGTTCTGTATTCAGTTCTGTAGAGGGGATTATCTGCCCGTGTTCTTAAATGGAATTTGACATCTGTTAGAGTTCCTCTCACACGTTCAAGATTAGAAAGACCTGCTTCAATTTTCAATTTCATCACTAATACAGCTACTAATATCTTCCATGTTCATCTCCTGGATCCCCAAGAATAATATTGTATAAATCGTTACGTCGATGGAGTAGTAGAGGTAATTCTTTTCTAATCTTATCTACTTTTGAAATATCTATTTCTATAGTTAAAATACCCTCATTTTCATCTAACTGTTCTAACACACTTCCCCATGGATCTATAACAATGGAATGCCCCCAAGAATGATACGAAGCCTCCAAATCCCTTGCAGCTGCACACCCCACCATAAATACTTGATTGTCTAATGCTCTTGCCCTGAATGTAAGTTCCCAGTGGCAAGGGCCTGTTGACATATTAAATGCTGCTGGAGTAATTACTACCTTTGCCCCTTTCAATGCTAAAAGTCGAACATATTCTGGAAAACGTATATCATAGCATATTATTAATCCAAACATTCCCCATGGAGTATAGAAAGTTGTAAGAGAATCGCCTGCGACAAATGTATCCGATTCCATAAACTTTTGTCCCCCTTCTATAGCAATATCAAAAAGATGAGCCTTTCTATGACGGGCTATGATTCTTCCCTTAAAATCAAAAACAAAGGATGTGTTATATATATTTGAACCCTCTCTTTCAGGAACAGAACCTGCAACTAAATATATTTCCAATTGTTTTGCAATTTGCGCTAATTCTTTAAGAAAATAGGATTCTTGTTTCATTGCATATTGTACAAATGCTCTATTTTCATACGGGCAAGCACACATTTCAGGCAGAACTGCCATATCTGTGCCTTTTTCCTTAACTTGAATAAGTATACTTTTTATTTTCTTTAGATTTTCTTCTGGTGTCTCTGCAATTTTTATTTGGATCAATGAAATTTTCATATTTATCTCCGTTCTTACTGCCCAATGACCGGCACATATCTTATTTAAAATGTTTTTCCATTTTCTTTCTTAATGATAGCAATCATTTGTAAAGTAAGTTACAATACCATGTATGCAAAGATAATTACTTTATTGTCAAAAATATAAGTGGAGGTTTCAAAATGGATTTTATGAACATAAAAAGTCTTAAGTATGAGAATGAAAATTTAGATAAGATAAATAAATATTGCGATGGGGTTTTTCAATATTCCCCATCGCCAAAATTGGCCCCTTATCTTCAATAAAGAATGGGACATACTTCTAAACAATGTGTCTATCTCACCAAAAATAATCCTAGGCTTACAAGTAATGAAAGTATTCTCAATTTCAATTTATAGAGCTGCCTAGTCAGAATGACTTCTGCAATTGTATGTAAGAATATAAATGACATATGGGAATTTATACATTAGGAACATTTTTCAAAAAAGGATGTTACTTTTTGTCTACCCCATTTCTGCTTCTTTCTCCACTAACGTATATAGTTCCATGGACTTACATAGGCTCCATTTTTTCTTACTCCAAAGTGAAGATGAGGGCCAGTGCTTCTTCCTGTGGAACCTATATTGGCAATTTGCTGTCCTCTGGACACTTCTTGTCCTTGAGATACAAGGAGTTTTGATGCATGCATATAAATTGTCAACAACCCATCTCCATGATTTATCATAACGTAGTTTCCCATTGTTCCAGAATAAGAAGCTGCCACTACTGTACCGTCATAAGCTGCTAAAATAGGCGATCCATTGGGAGCTGCCAGATCAATTCCATTATGAAATTGCTTTGTGCCCAATGTAGGATGAATTCTGTCCCCATAGTCATCAGATATTCTAGTATAGCTGGGGGCTGGCCAGGCAAATTGTCCCCCATCATACGTTCTTGCAGCCTTGTTCTCCTCTTCCAGCCTCTTCTTTTCCGCCGCTATGGATGCCTCCAACGCCTCAATTTCAGCATTTTGCGCTGCTATCTCATTGTTATACTCTAGAATTAACTGTTCCTTATTGGCAATATCAGAATCATAAGCTTTAATTTCCTCTTCCTTTGCCTTTATCAATTTTGACACTGCCTGCTGATCCTTGTCCAACTGTTCCTTTGTCTCATCCAGCAATGTCTGTTCTTCCTCTAATATCTCCTTTGCTTTTCTAACCTGAACCTTGGCTTCCTCATAATCCTCAAGCATCTTTCGGTCATATGCAGACACCTTTTTTATAAATTCTGCCTTATTTAAAAAGTCCACAAAGCTGTCTGATTTTAATAACATTTCCTGATAAGTCATAGCCCCCTGCTCGTACATAAAGCGGATACGAAGCTTCATATTCTCATACTGCCTCTTTTCCTTCTCTTCCGCTTCCTCAAGAAGTTCCCTTGCCTGGGCTACTTCTTTCTCCTTTTCCCCCAACATCTCTTTTAGCTCTTCGATCTTTGTGTCCAGCTGGGTCAAATCCTTATCTAATTCCTTTACATAATCCTTTAAATTATTTTTTGTATTCTCCAGACTATTTAAAATATTCTGAATTCCTGTAAGCCCTTCTTCCAGTGATTTCTTCTGATCTTCAGCTTCTTGCTTTGCCTTCTCATCTTCTTTAATTTTATCGTTTGTTAAAGAGCCTCCAAAAGCAGTAACGTTCATGGAAGCCCCTGATACCAAAAATGCTGTAATGATTAATGTAAAATAAAATCCCCTTTTTCTCATACATCCACCTATATATCCATAGCTATGCCTTTCTCTTGGCCTGTAAAACTATAGACCCATATTCCAATAAAATTTATACTTTCAAATGTTTTCTAACAGTAAAAAAGCTTCCCAAAAATCCAATACCTACACCTAAACTAACGTTTATTGGCACTAAAAAAGCAAATATATCCTGCACTGGCAAAAACTGAAGTAAATTTGATAAAGTAGAAAATTCTAACAGGGTATATTCAATTACATTATTATAAAGAATATAGCTAACTCCAATAGGAATGAGGGAGCCAATGATTCCAATAAGAATTCCCTCTATTACAAAGGGAGCTCTAACAACAAAATCTGTAGCCCCAATAAGTTTCATTATACCTATTTCCTCTTTTCGGACTGTAATACCAATGGAAACCGTATTGCTTATTAAGAAAATGGAAACAGCAAGGAGTATGAAAATAATACCTAAAGATACATAGCCAATGAGAGAATTTACACTGGATAATGTGTTTGCCACCATTTCTGAGCGCACAACATCTCTAACGCCATCAATGGATTCTAAATAGGTAACAAGTGATTTTTGCATGGATACATCATTTAAAAATACTTCATAGTTGGACTCTCCTTCCAAAGGATTATCTCCGTCAAATCCATCTGCATATTCTCCTAAATAGTCTTCTTTAAATGTTTCCCAAGCCTCTTCCTCAGAAATAAACGTCACTTTAGAAACTTCTACTCTTGCCCTGATTAAATTTCCAATTTCCTGAATCTGGCTGTCAGAAATATCTGGGTCAAATCGGACTACAACTGCTATATTGGACTGAGCCTCACTTACCATATGTTGAAAGTTGGCAACAACTGCATAAAATAAGCTAAAAAGAAAAATGCAGGCTCCAATTGTGGCAATGGAAGCTAAAGAGAAGGTTTTATTGCGCAAAATATTTTTAAAGCCTTGCTTCAAGGTATAAAATAAAGTGCTAATTCTCATCAATATACCCTCCTCTTTCCTCGTCGCTGACAATGACCCCTTTTTTCATTGTAATTACCCTTTTTTTCATAGCATTTACAATTTCTCTGTTATGGGTAACCACAAGCACTGTTGTTCCCCTACGGTTAATTTCCTCCAAAAGCTTCATAATTTCCCAAGAATTTTTTGGATCCAGGTTTCCTGTGGGCTCGTCGGCTAGCAAAATAGGCGGATTGTTTATGAGGGCCCTGGCTAAGGCAACCCTCTGCTGCTCCCCCCCTGAAAGCTGCCTAGGCTTTGCCTTATATTTTCCAGCCAGACCTACTGTTGAGAGAATGGCTGGCACATTTTTTCGAATTTCCCTTGTGGGAACTTGAATGACCCTTTGGGCAAATGCTACATTCTCATAGACATTCCTGTCCTTTAACAATCGGAAATCTTGAAATACAACCCCAATATTTCTTCGGAATTTAGGAATCCTTCTCCTTTTCAGCTTTCCTACATCCGTCCCATTTACTACAATGTTTCCTGCAGTAGGTGTTAGTTCCCGTAACAACAGCTTAATTAGCGTAGACTTCCCTGAGCCGCTGTCTCCAACAATAAATACAAAATCCCCCTTTTGGACGTGAAGGCTAATCCCATTTAAGGCAGGAGCGCCTGTTGAGTATGCCTTACTCACATCTTCCAGTATAATCATTCATTCTCACCTCGTATTTCCAAAGTATGCCTTTCTTTAGAATTCATATTCTTCCTTGTACTTCATGTATTTTACAACCATTAAAGCGATTTTAAAAGTGATAGCGTCTTCAAAAATTCTCAGATCAAGGCCTGTGCTTTTTTGAAGTTTATCCAAACGATAGACAAGTGTATTTCTATGAATGTAAAGCTGCCTGCTTGTCTCTGACACATTTAAGCTGTTTTCAAAAAACTTATTAATCGTTGTCAGCGTTTCCTCATCAAAGTCATCTGGCGACTTCCCGTCAAAAATCTCCTTTATAAACATTTTGCATAGAGGAATAGGCAGTTGATAAATGAGACGGCCAATTCCAAGAGCGCTATATGCAATAATATCTCTCTCACTAAAAAAAATTCTCCCTACATCCATCGCCATCTGAGCTTCCTTATAGGAACGGCTCACTTCTTTAATTTCATTTACAATCGTGCCATAGGAAATATGAATTTTCATTCCTTCTGTTTCAAAGGAGTCCAAAATCATTCTAGCCGCCCTGTCTACATCTTCATATCCTTCCTCGTCCATTAACTCCTTAACAACAATTATATTTTTTTCATCTACTGCTGTGACAAAATCTTTCGACTTACTCCAAAATAGACTTCGAACTTTTTCTAAATTATTGGAATCCTTATCATTTTCTGCTGCCACAATCATGACAATTCTCTGTATTTCTGCCTCAATATGGAGCTTTTTTGCCCTATTGTATACATCTACTAAAAGTAAATTATCCAGCAGCAGGTTTTTAATAAAATTGTCTCTGTCAAATCGTTCCTTATAAGCAACTAAAAGATTCTGGATTTGAAATGCAGCAATCTTTCCTACCATATAGACGTCCTCACTAGCTCCATTGGCAATTAAAATATATTCCAGCTGTTGATCGTCAAACACTTTAAAAAACTGATAGCCTTGTACTTCCTGGCTATCTGCAGGGGAGTCTACAAAGGCAGAAATTGCCCCTTCAAAGTGATTAGGACTTTGGAATGTCGTTGCCAGTACATGCCCGTCTGTATCTACAATCCCTAAGTCAATTCTTGTAATTGCTTTCAATCCCTCAATTGTATTTTGAAGTATCTGATTTGAAATCATATGCCCCTCTCCTTTACGTCATTTTTAACAACACACATTTTAGAATCCTTCTCCCAAAACAAACGAGTATGTACTTATTTTAATATGAAATGACAAAAAAAGAAAGAGAAAATACATTCATTTTATGCATTTCTTCTCTCTCTGCCAGTATATTCGCTCTTTTTTTCCTTGTTCAACATAACCAAATTGGAATTTTTAAGAACGAATTCCATTGATTTCAATAAATCCCTCCCCTAATACTTCCATGGCGTCCCCTACAATAACAAACGCCCTAGTATCTATTTCCATTACTAACTCCTTTAAATCCACTAATTGTTTTTTAGATACAACACAAAAGAGCATTGTTCTTTCTTTTCCAGAATACATGCCAAGAGCCTTTAGGCCTGTTACTCCTCTTCCCAGACTGTTCATAATGGCATTGGCAACTTCCTGCTTTTTCTCTGTAATGACATATACAGTTTTGGCAAACTTCCACCCTTCCACTACATAATCTGAAAGCCTTGTGACAATGTAGATTGCAATCATAGCATAAAGGGCTGGACGTACTCCAAATACGAAAACCCCTGTAATAATAATTAGTCCGTCTATGAAAGACATAATACGTACAATAGAATAATAACGTACTTTTTCGTGAATCAATGTTGCAAGAAGCTCCACCCCTCCTGTCGTCCCCCTTGCAAGGAATACAAGGCCAAGGCCAACTCCTGTCAAAATGCCTCCGAATACTGATGCAAGTAAAATATCTCCATCCGAAAAGTTCATAGGTGGCAGGACATATAGCCAGGCTGACAATGCAAGTGTTGAAAAAGCTGTCCTTCCAATAAACTTCATTCCTTTTATTTTCATAGCAGCAAGAAATAAGGGAACGTTTAAAACTGCATTTGTAAGCCACAGAGGTATTCCCCCTTCTATTATACCATTGCTAACTGCTTTCACAAGAATGGCCAGACCAGTAACTCCTCCTGTAACCAAATTCATTGGATCATATAGGCTGTCAATAGCTACTGCCATCATGGCAGTTCCAGCCAGCATCACAAAATAATCCCAAAGCATTGATTTATGAGCTGTCATTTCCGTCTTCTCCTTGATTTTTATCATATTTGGATACAATCCTTTTAAAAAGGGTCCTGGCAACTAGTGTACGCAATTTTCCCTGCTTTACACTTTCTTCTGACTTTTCTGTAAAACCACTTGGAAAGGCGATCCAAATTTTTATATTCACCCTTTTTCGATTCTCATAAATAAACTGCTCCTGGCGAGGCATTTCCAGCTGGGAAATAAGCACTTGGGGCGATTCTTGATTAATTTCGTTAATTGCCTGATCAAAGCCTCCCGTTAGCTCTTCCATAACTACTGATTTAACAATTCGAAGCCTTTTGCGAGAAGACAGCTTCAGATGCAATTCTTCCATCTGCTCCTTTGTCTCTGATAGGAGCAAAATAGTAGCCTGCTCCCGTTCCAACTTCTCCAGCATCTCTTTAGAAAACTGTCTATTTTCTACTTCTTTTATTCTATATCTATTTGTAACCTTTGCTGCTGACAAAATATCTGTTGTCATAGGAATGGTCATATCCATAGATTCAATATAGTTGCGCATTTCATCGTTGGCGCTTGCCTCTAATAATGCCTCTGTTGTCAAAAAATAAATTACATTAATTTTATGATTTACAAAATAATGCCCCATAGTCCTTATAGACTCTCTGACAGACACATCCCAAAGATGAATTCCCAAAACACTCACTTTTTTCATGCTGTACCACCTTGCTTTTGCTGGAAACAGTATAACAAATTACCTGTCTTATTTCAACCTGCTCAGCCCTTGTTTCACAAATCTAATGTTGCGGCTTTTCTGCTCTTTTGATATAATATTTTTATGAATAATAGAAATAAACGGATAAATGGAAAAGTTATTACTTATATACTAGCTATTGTGGGGATTATAACCTATATATCCCTGATTTTTAATAAAAATGTCTGGCTGGACGAAGCCTTTACTGCCAGTCTTATAAGAACAGATTTTATCAATGTTATAGATCGTTCCATTCATGATACGCTTCCTCCTTTATACAATATTTTTTTAAAGTTGTCTACTGATTTATTCGGCTATTCTGTTCCTGTAATGAAGATAGTGTCTATTTTACCTATGGCAGGGACTATTTTGTTAGGCTCTACCTTTGTATACCAGCGATTTGGCGTAAAAACATCCTGTCTTTATATCATATGTATTGTTTCCATGCCCCAATTACTCTATTATGGATTGGAAATCCGCATGTACAGCCTAGGATTTTTCTTTGCCACTGGCGCTGGGATTTTTGCTGTGGAATGTATATATACTGCAAAATGGAAGTACTTCCTTCTCCTCTCAGTTATGACAGCTTTAGCAGGATATACCCACCATTTCGCCCTTGTCTCGTCAGGCTTTGTTTACTTATTTTTTCTTATTTATTGCTTTTCTACGAGAAAAGATCTGCTTCAAAAATGGATGGCGTCTGCCTTTCTGGCCATGGGATTATATTTTCCATGTTTTCTTATCACTTTAAAACAAATGGGAAATGTCCATTCCTATTTTTCCATGCCTGATGTTACTCTTCCTGTTCTTATAAAATATATACGTTATCCTTTTACTGTAGGATTCACTCCTCTTACACTCCTTTTGGCTGCTTCCATGGCTTTTATCCTTTTACGCTTTTTTATATATCCAAAAAATCCTATGTCCTTTTTTCTTTTTTCTTACTTTGCCATTTACCTATGCGTCCTTGTATTTGGCGCTGTTGCATCTCGGATAATGTCAGCAAATATTTTTGTAGATCGTTATCTGTTTCCCTCTTTTGGACTCCTATGGCTTTTCTTTTCTATTGAAGTTGGAAAACTGCATACAAAGGAATATAGCTTTTTTGTTGCCATTGCCCTTCTTGTTGGTGTTATGTCCTATCAAAATATATATAAACTGGAATATACAGAAGGAGTTGAAGAAATGCTTGCTTATTTTGATGAAAATCAGGACAAATACAACGGCTATCTTGTTCCTGAAGGGGAGTACGAAGTAATGGAATGTATGACATTTTATTATCCTGAGCTTATTCCCTATACATGGAGAGATAAGGAAGTTTTGCGAGCTGAAATTGATTATACAGTGGAAATAGAAGAAGCTTCTGCTGATATCTGGCAACAACATCTTTTCTATATTACCGAAAGGAAAGATTCCCCTATCCCACCTTTTCTTAAAGAGAAAGGATATTCTACTTCTTGGATACAAGATTTCCATTTTGATCGCTATACGTTTTCCCTTTATCATCTTAACAATTTTTATACTTTAGAATAAAAAAACTACTTCATCCAATATCACATAAATTTTTCCTTTATTTGGCCGATATATTATAAGATAGCAGACGTCTGCCATTTTAGGCGTCCTATATTAAATAACAGCCTATATCAAGCAAATAGGCAGAAAAGGAGGTAAATACTCATGAATATTCCTGCAGTCTCTATCGCTCTTTCTCAGAGCAAACTCCAGACGAATGTAGGTGTTGCCATGCTTTCAAAAAGCTTGGACGTTTTAGAACAAACTGGCGAAACAATGGCAGCTATGCTGGATGCCCCAGCTCCTGCATCTATGATCCCTGGTCTTGGAGAAAATATTGATATTTCTATCTAAATGAAATGCTAAATGAAATGCAAAAACAAGGCTGTCGCAGAACAAGATCTGTTGCAGCCCTGTTTTTTAATTGCTTTTTTATAAATAGAATTTTTCACCTTATATTTTAACTAATTATTCATCATAAACTGAATCAGCTTTTCCACATCTTCAGCCTCATAAGCAATAATCTCTAATTCCCCAATCTGTCCATCTGAAAATAATTTTGCCATGGACACGTATTGGGAAAGTTTTGATTTTAAATTCAATCTGTCTCCCTCTTCTGTTACTAATTCCACTTTACCTGCACACTCATCAATGACTTTAAAAAATTTATCAATATTGGTAATATTTTGAACTTTCATTTTTCTTATCTCCCTTCTTTTCAAAATATCTTTTTATTATATAATGAAATACATAAAACTGCAATGGCCCGTTTAAAAAAACAAACGTTCTTTTATTTCTTCTGTTCTTATTTTTTTTGAATGTTATTTTCTTTCAGCTCTACTTTTCCCTCTTTTAGTAGGCGTCCTATCGCCCTTTTAAACCCATTTTTACTCATATTAAGCTCCCTTTTAATCACTTCTGGGCTTGCTTTATCAGTGAAAGGAAGACTTCCCTTATATTTATCTATAACGTTTAACACATGTTTTGCATCTTCATCTATTTGTAAATATGCTTTCTTCCTAACACTCAGGTCTAATTTTCCGTCTTCCTTAACTTCCGTCACTCGTGCTTCTATCCTATCTCCTACAAAAATATGTCCAAAATCCTCTTTCTTTGGAATTAAAGCAGAGTATCTGTCATCTACTGCCGCAAATAATCCAAATTCTTCGCTGTGCTCATACACCCTTGCATGAACTATATCATCCTTTTTATAGGGAGATCTCTTTTCCAAATAAGAATATACTCGCATAGTGGCACACAGACGACTGCTCTTATCTATGTAAAGGGCTACCAGACATTCATCCCCACCTTTTACTCTTTTTGTCTGTTCTTTAAATGGAAGAAGCAAGTCTTTTTCTAAACCCCAGTCTAAAAAAGCACCTATTTTTCCTGTCTCAATGACTCTTAGCAACCCTAACTCTCCTACTTCCAACATAGGTTTTTTTATTGTAGAAATCAATCGGTCTTTTGAATCTTTGTAAAGAAAGACCTCCAATTCGTCTCCTTGTTTTGTTCCCTCTGGGACTTGCTTTGCTGGAAGAAGCACCTTTTCCTCTTCCTCTCCCTTTTTCGCCAAATAGACACCAAATTCCACTAATTTTACTACGTTTAACCTTTGTTTTCTTCCTAATTCCAGCATATGAATTAACCAGCCTTTCTGTCATCTCCTATTATGACAAATGGATTTCCCCCTCTAAAAATAAGCATAATAAAAAGGCAAAAGCCAGTCTATCAATGCCCATTATCCTTCTTTAACAAAATTCTACTAAGGCGTAAGCATCCTTATTTTCATCTTCAAGGCAAATGACATATGCCCCTTCCGTCTCCCCTATCTTTGGTATAATCCAATGATCCAGCCCTGCTGATTTCTTGTATTCCACTCTCACCTGCCTAATATAATAATCTTTTGGAAGTAATTCCCATGCCATTTGAACATACTGCCCGTTATTCACATGGTGATTACTATCAAGATGAGTCTGTTTTACTAAAATAGGCTCCTTAAGCTCCTGTTTCCCTGGTGTTTTGATTTTCCTAGGAGCATAGGCCATGGAAAGCTTCTCCCCCAAGGAATATGCATTTTTTATCTCGTCCATTATCCTCGCTGGTCTTCCTTTTTTCAAATCTAGAAAGGTCCATAAGGAGTTCGCCTTCACAATTTGTACTCCCTCCTGATCTTCCATATAAAAATTTCGGTATCCTAAAAAACCATGAAAATCATATGGAAAAGTACCTATACGAATATTCTCAAAAAGCTCTGGATATCTCTCAACATAAATCTGCCAAGAAGAAAGAACCCACCCATATCCCCTGTCCCCTAAGTAGTTCATCCCAACTCCTAACTCCTCAGAGTGAAAAAGGGCACAGTCTTGAAAATAATTTAAAATGCTCTGCAGTCTTATTTTACTGTCTATTCCCGTCTCACTATAGCGAACTCTAGCGCCAAAACTGTACATAAGCTCTTCCTCCTGCATTTGTGAAAAAGAACACCGCAACTGCGGTGTTCTTTTTGACTGGGCTACAAGGATTCGAACCTTGAAATGACGGAGTCAGAGTCCGTTGCCTTACCGTTTGGCGATAGCCCACTATATTTCAACCATAAATTATTATAACCTAAAAGAACAAAAAAGGCAAGCACTATTTTATAGATTTTGTTAGGAAATGCTTTTTAAATTATTTTACCCCATGTAAGAGGAAAAAGGAACATAAGAGCAATAAAAAAATCAAGAGGAAGATGATATATATTCGTTTATAAGGTTGCTATACTCCTCTGGCTCCTAGATACATTTTTCTCTTTTCCCTGCCATTGAAAAGCACTGCCCATTTGATGCCAGGGGGCGTTTTGGTAAGGCTGACTGTTCATCTTATTGTTATGCATCTTGTTTCCATTTGTCAATTTTTGCAATTATATTTCCAAATATTCTATTGAATTTTTATTGACACTTATATTTTCTTCATTTATACTAACTGTATGGATACAATTAATACAGATTTGTTTGAAAGGAGGTGCTTTATGATACTATTAGACTATAAAGACAGACGTCCTTTATATGAACAGATTGTAGAGCGATTCCAAGATTTAATTCTAAAAGGAGCCTTAGAATCAGAAGCAAAACTACCATCTGTTCGGAATTTAGCAGTGGATCTCTCTATTAATCCAAATACTATTCAACGGGCATATAGTGAATTGGAACACCTGGGATACATCTATTCGGTAAAAGGAAAGGGGAATTTTGTATCCAATGCAGAGGAAATTATTGCCCTTAAGAAAAAAGAATTTTTAAAAGAACTTCAGTTTCTCATTAAAAAGGCAGGATTATTTGGCATCGGAGAAACTTTATTTTTTGAATACTGCAAAGCAATTTATCAAGAGGCTAGAATGGAGGATTTCTATGATAGAGACCAATGAATTATGCAAAACATTTGACGATATCCAGGCTGTCTCCCAAGTGACACTTACTATTAAAGAGGGGAATGTCTTTGGATTAATTGGAACAAACGGAGCTGGAAAGAGTACCTTTCTTCGAATGCTTACAGGCATTTTAAAGCCCGACTCTGGCACCATTACTATTGATCAGCTTCCTGTATTTGAAAATCCCAAAGCAAAGTCTAAATTTTTTTATATTTCAGATGAACAGTATTTTCTCCCTAACTCTACACCTAAGGAAATGGCCCATTACTATTGTTCTATCTATGCAAACTTTCGGTTGGACCTGTTTTCTGAATATTTAGACTGTTTTGAATTAAATCCCACCAGGCGGATTGCTACCTTTTCTAAAGGGATGAAAAAACAACTTTCCATTTTGCTTGGTCTTTGCTCTTACACGAAATACTTATTTTGTGATGAGACCTTTGATGGCTTAGATCCTGTCATGCGTCAAGGTGTCAAAAGTATTTTTGCAAACGAGATGACCCAGAGAGACTTTACGCCTATTATTGCTTCTCATAATCTTAGAGAATTAGAAGATATTTGTGATCACGTGGGCCTTCTCCACAAAGGGGGTGTATTACTTTCTAAAGAACTTATGGAAATGAAAAGTAATATTCACAAACTGCAATGTGTTTTTCAAAATCAAGATATGGAGCAATCTGTCCTTGAACAGCTAACTGTTATAAAGCTGGAGCGCCGTGGTTCCCTTCTTACCATTACTGTAAAAGGAGACAAAGATGCCATTATAAACAGTGTTGCCCTTAGTTCCCCTGTTTTCTTTGAAGTTCTCCCTCTTTCTTTAGAAGAAATATTTATTAGCGAAACGGAGGTAGTCGGCTATGACATCAAAAAACTTATTTTATAATTTGTGGAAGGAAAACATAAAAAGAAGAGTTTGGGTTATGGCTCTCTCCCTCATTGTTTTTATCCTTGTTCTGCCTATTTATTCTGCCATGTCCATAGAACATTGGATGCAAAACTTGGCACGTGAGATGACAACTATTCCAGAGATCCTTATATCCTTTCAGGACCTTTTTGGAATTTCAGAAAATCCCCTCCTCATGGCTGCCACTGTTGGCATAGCTGTTGTCAGTGGGGTTCAAGGCTACAGCTTTTTATTTTCCCGAAAGAAAATTGACTTATATCACAGTATTCCTGTAAAAAGAATCCAGCTTTTTATTCCTATTTATATAAATGGTATTCTTTCCTATGTCATTCCTTATATTATTGGATTTATTATTACCCTTTGTGTTGGAGGAATCTACAACCTTTACACCTTTGATGTACTGAAATATGGAATCATCCAATTTTTTCTTAATACATTGGGATTTTTATTCCTATATACCATTGCTATTTTAGCAGTCATAATGACAGGCACCCTCCTCGTTTCCTTATTGGCATGTTTTGTATTCTTTTTCTATGAGCCAATTGCCAATAGCATTATTCAATTTTTATACAGACAGTTTTTTTTCACCTTTGATTATCGCTCAAACTTAGGTATCCATTTTCCAAGTTTTCTTTCTCCCCTTGGGGTTTTTATGGAACTACAGGACAAAGATTTATACTACGGTTTTTGGATACCAAAGGTCATCCTTCTCTCTGCCCTTTGCATTGCCCTTTGTATATTTCTTTATCGTATTCGGGCGTCAGAGTCCTCTGGAAAAGCAATGGCCTTTCCCAAAACAAAAGCAGTTATTAAAGTTTTATTATTAATTCCTACAGGCTTAACAGGGGGAATTTTTTTCCAATCCTTTGTGTACAGGGACAGTATGAAATGGTTTTTACTGGGAATTGCCATTTCTCTTTTGTTGGCTCACTGTGTCATTGAAATTATATATGAATCTGACTATAAGGCAGCCCTCCACCATCCTTACAGCTTGATTTTATCAGGTGCTGTTATTGTTATAGTTACTTCTGTTTTTTACTTTGACCTATTTCAATATGACGCATACTTACCAAAGGAAGAAGATATAGCATCCATCTCTCTATCCCCCATTGGTACAAATATAAATTATTATTCATCCTCTTCCTCACCAGACAACACTGACTATAGACAGATAGACGCCTCTACTTATTGTCTTAACCATATGGAGATTACAAACATAAAAGATGCCTATTCTTTAGCCCAGTATGGAATATTGTACACAAAAGATTTTGAAAAAAATTATTCTAATTTATATAGAAAGGATGGAGATTCTGATTTTATAATGGAAGAATCTGGTCTTACTGGCAACTACCGCTCTACCAACAATTTAGTATATAAATTTACATTGAAAAATGGGAAGGAAGTTTATCGAGACTATTCTATTAATTTTAAAGATCAGAAAGAATTATTTAATAAGATTTTTACTTTAGATGAATATAAAAATATTGTCTTTCCTCTCCTATCTGCAACACAAGAAGATATTTCTTATATGCGGTGGACAAACGCTTCTGGCACAAAGTCCCAATGGCTTACAAAGGATGAGACCTATTACTCCCAGATATTTACTACTTATCAAGAAGAATTAAGAAGCTTAACTATTGATGATCTGGAAACAAGTCTCCCTGTATGTGCTTTTTATGTGCCACTAGATCAAAAGACGTTTAAGACTTACTCAGAGTTTGAAAATACCTACTATGTATTTTCATCTTTCAAAAAACCCTGGCCTTATTGGAGAAAAGTGGTTTTCCTATTGATAAAATACCAGAACAAGAGAGCATTATAAAAATTACTGTAAGCCGTGAAAATTATTCTGACAATTCTTACAATGCCTCTTTTGAAAATGAAAAAGAAATTCAACAGATTCTTCCCTTTCTCCATATTGATGTTGACACTTATGGAAATTATTTATTCTTTACAAGGGAGAATCTTACCATTACGATTACTTATAAAGATACAGACGGTACTATTGTTACCTCCCCCAATATTTATGTATTTGCAAAAGGGCTTTTGCCTGATTTTATAAAGGAAAACCTCCCAGAGTACAAATGATTTTTTAAAGAAACCTATTGATCTGTTATAAATTATATTTGTTGTAACCATCCGAAATCCTGCAAAAGTTCAAAAAAATCCCTGCTAAAAACTGGACGTTCAAGTACCATAGATTTCAGCAGGGATTTTTCTATTAGGGCTTAATAAGATTAAAATTTTTTATTGTAAAACAGTGACTTCTAAACTTAGATTTTTATATTTTTATAACAGCTTTCACTACATCATTTTTATTCTGTATAATATAATCAAAAGCTATGGCTCACCTCCACGAAAACGAACTTGCATTTTTTTGTAATATTTAACTTATATATGTTTCATAAGCTCTAAATAGTTATCAAACAGTTCATCAGACATGTCAAAACTATATTCTTTTCTTTCTCTCATAGCATAAAAATGGCAGCAGGCATAATCACAATTGCATCTTCCTGTTATTGTTATACTTTGTGCCCATATGTCATCTTTATTTAATAATACATTTTTTGCTCTTCAACTATCCTCTAAAAATAAATATGAATAAAGCAGTCATTTGCTCTATTACTCTCACTGAATAAATCTTCTTACTTATCTATATAAGAAATCCTTTAATAAGTTTATTGAAAAACAGGAAAACTCTGGTTAAAATCAAAGTTTTCCTACTTTTAAAAAGAAGACTTATAACTGTCTTCCCCTTACAGCCTGCTTAAAAAGTCTTCGTATGCCAGGCGGATTCCTTCTTCCAATTCTACCTTATAACGCCATCCTAAATTTCTGCTTTTGGAAACATCCAGCAATTTTCTTGGCGTCCCATTGGGCTTACTCTCATCCCACCGAATTTCCCCTCCATAGCCAATAACCTTTGCAATTAACTCTGCCAATTCCTTGATAGTCAGCTCTTTTCCTGTTCCTGCATTTACTGTTTCGTTCCCACTGTAATGATTCATAAGAAAAACACAAAGATCCGCCAGATCATCTACATACAAAAACTCTCGAAGAGGGCTGCCGTCTCCCCAGCATAGAACGTAAGGCTTATTTTCCTCCTTTGCCTCATGAAAGCGGCGGATCATAGCAGGAAGCACATGACTGTTCGTTGGATGATAATTATCATTTGGTCCATATAAATTCGTTGGCATGACAGATATAAAATCTGTTTTATACTGGACGTTTAAATACTCACAATATTTTAACCCTGAGATTTTTGCCAGAGCATAGGCTTCATTTGTTTTCTCAAGCTCACTAGTCAAAAGGCATGCTTCCTTCATAGGCTGGGGAGCCATACGAGGATAAATACATGAGGAACCTAAAAACTCCAGTTTTTTGCATCCATTCATCCATGCGGAATGAATAACATTCATCTCCAAAATCATATTATCATACATAAAGTCCGCCAAAGCAGCCTGATTTGCAGCTATTCCCCCTACTTTGGCTGCGCAAAGAAATACATATTCTGGCTTTTCCTCTTGAAAAAACTTCTCAACTGCTTCCTGACGGCAAAGATCCAATTGTTCGTGGGTGCGGGTTACAATGTTTTTATAACCTTGACGTTCCAGCTCTCTTATAATAGCTGAACCTACCATGCCTCGGTGTCCAGCTACATAGATCTTGGCCCTTTTGTCCATCTCCACTACTTTACTACCCCCTTCTCAAGATACTCCTCCAAATTACACTTTATATGTTCTTCCGCCCTTTCTACAGCTACTTTTTCCATGTCGTGTTCTATCATTATTTTTACTAATTTTTCAAAGCTTGTTTTTGTAGGGTTCCAGCCTAGAACATTTTTGGCCTTTGTCGGATCCCCCCATAGATTCACTACATCTGTATGACGGTAAAAATCTGGAGATACTTCCACTAATACTCTTCCTGTCTCCCTATCTATTCCCTTTTCCTCCATTCCCTCTCCTACAAAATCCAACTCAATTCCCGCATAGTGAAAGGCCAGCTGGCAAAATTCCCTGACCGAATGCTGCTCTCCTGTAGCAATGACAAAATCTTCTGGCTTCTCATTTTGAAGAATCAGCCACATACATTCTACATAGTCCTTTGCATATCCCCAATCCCGAAGACTTGATAAATTTCCTAAATATAACTTATCCTGCTTCCCTTGTTTAATGCGGGCAGCAGCAAGGGTAATCTTCCTTGTGACAAAAGTCTCTCCTCTTCGTTCTGATTCATGGTTAAATAATATTCCAGAACAGCAAAACATATGATAAGCCTCACGGTATTCCTTTACAATCCAATACCCATATTGCTTTGCCACTGCATAAGGACTGTATGGGTGAAAGGGGGTGTTTTCATTTTGAGGCACTTCTTCAACCTTACCATAAAGTTCTGAAGTAGAAGCCTGATAAATACGGCAGCTTTTTGTCAACCCACAAATTCTCACTGCCTCTAATACTCTCAGCACACCAGTGGCAACTACATTTGCTGTATATTCTGGCTCGTCAAAAGATACTTGGACATGGCTTTGAGCTGCCAGATTATAAATTTCATCAGGTCTAACCTTTCCAATTATGGATAAAAGACTCATAGAATCTCCTAAGTCTCCATAGTGAAGATGGAAATGCTCCTTTCCTTCTAAATGGGCAATCCTCTCCCTATAATCTACTGAAGAACGACGGATCATGCCATGAACATCATATCCCTTTTCCAACAAAAACTCAGACAAATAAGAGCCATCTTGTCCTGTAACACCTGTTATAAATGCTTTTTTCATATTGCAACCATGCCTTTCCTGTAAAATGGAGGCCTTCAGACTCCAATACAATATTTTCAAACTGTACTTTTCAAACTTTTTTATATTATGTCCAACACACTTCATCTATTTTATTGGAAGAAACAAATGGTGATAAGTTATAATATTGGGTAATAATAGTATTATATTGACTTTTATATGCTTCTTCATTGATGATTTTCTGCTATTATTATTTGAACGATTTCTTTGTAGCATACCTGTTTTTTTGAAAACATTTTCTACACATTGGATATGTACATTTCACCATTATGATTCCTCTTGTATTTCTTAGTATTATAGGGTCATTTATGTTATAATTTTTACATGAACTCCCCTCTGCCCTTTGGCAGGCATACAAATTAAGATGGTGAAATTCTTTCTTTTACACTACGACCTATAGGCATACCAGGAGGTTTTTATGGACCATACATCTTATTTTCATGGCGATCTTGTTTCATCCAATCGTATTTTATATACTCCATCTATCTTTGCCAGAACTTGTTTGCTTCATCTGCAAGAAATCGGCTGTCTTCAAGCTCAACAGCCCCATATGAGCAGACGTGCCAACCTACCTTCTTATTTGTTTTTTCTTGTTCTCTCTGGCTCTGGAACATTGGAATACAATGGAACTCTTTATAATCTTTACGCTGGAGACTGTGTCTTTCTTGACTGCAAAAAACCCTATGCCCATAAAACGTCTAAAGAGCTATGGCGTTTAAAATGGGCCCATTTCTATGGTCCTAACATGAATAACC
Source organism: uncultured Lachnospiraceae bacterium (assembly GCA_910589265.1). Taxonomy (GTDB): domain Bacteria; phylum Bacillota; class Clostridia; order Lachnospirales; family Lachnospiraceae; genus MGBC165282. The sequence continues at coordinate 12,666 of CAJUTQ010000046.1, read as the reverse complement.
TATATGATAAATATATAGAAAGAGGAGGCCATACCTGTTTTCATCCAGAAAATTTTCAACATTATGTCCTATTACTGGATTCTCTATATGAAATTGCCTCCTCTCCAAATTATGTTAGAGACATGCATATTTTTGAAAAGATCGCTTCCCTGCTGACTTTGCTCATGGAGGAAAGCTGGCATCCTGAGAGAAGAAAGCATGCTCCAAAAAGGCAAAACCTTCAACACATTAAAGAATATCTTGATGTCCACTATGCAGAGAAAATATCTCTTGATTCTCTAGCTGAAAGGTTTTATATGAATAAGTTTTATCTTTCCCGAATTTTTAAAGAACAGTTTGGAGTATCTGTCAACAGCTATTTGCTACAAACGAAAATTACCCATGCCAAACATATGCTTCGATTTACAGATAAAACAGTAGAAAACATTGGTCTGGAATGCGGAATAGGAGATGGAAATTATTTTATTAAAGTCTTTAAAAAGGTGGAAGGAATTACTCCTGGCCAATTTCGAAAATCTTGGGTAAATCCCCTATAAAGAGCTTCCTATCGTTTCAAAGTAAATTGTCCCCATATCCCCTTTATGTTATAATCAAACTATAGTAAAATCATTATTTTCATTTCAGAAAAATATTGGGAGGAAAATATGTCTGAGCAAAATTTTTTTCAATCTGCCTTATCTAATTTTGTCTTTGAAGCAGCCAATGGCGGTGTCATCCGTCATTTCGTCGATTTAGGCTATACAGTCAAACAGATTGCAGAGAATCTTTCTTTCTCTACTCCTTATGAGAAAATCCAGAAAGCTGTGTGGGAGCATTTATTAAATAGGGAAATTTTGCTTTTATGTGAGCCAGGAAACAAAAAAAATCAGGAAACTGTCTCCTATGTTCAAGAAAAAGATAAGTATGGACGGACAAGTTTTCGAAAGATATCCCTATGTGCAAACACCCATCCTATTTTTTGGAAGGAAAAAAATTTTGATGACCTCCATAAAAAAAACTTTCGAGATTACTTAGCAGAAAAATGTTCTGAGAATAGGGAAAAACATAACTATATATCTTGTGACTTTGGTATACGTTATCAAGAAAATCCAGCCCATTTTTTAGAAGATATTTCTCCATTAGATAAACGGCAGCAAGATTATATTTTGGGACTTCCATGGCCAAATCAACTTGTTTATCATATACTGGATTCACGTATGAGGGAAATAATCCTTCTACTATTTGAAAAAAGAAACTATCATGGAACCTGTTATTTTATAGATACATCGGAAAAAATCTTGTTTTAAACAGCATCTTTCATAGAGTAAAAATCCTTTGAAATCTTTATAGACCAAAGTGGGCAAGCCCCCATCAACTTTCTTTTATAGAAGGATACTTTCACCCCTTTATGGTGACAAGGTCTTTCCTATAGAAGAAAAAATACCGTACCTCCTGCCAAAGCAGGACATACGGTAATAACAAAAGAGCTATTTTATTCTTTTCTAATGACAAATTCCATTTTGTTGCTACTCCATACATTTTCTGTAAAATGTATTTCTATTTCTTTCCACTCTACAGGTACTTCATATCCTATGACACCTTTTATTTTCTTTCCTGGGGCAACCGTACCATCTAGCTGAGTTTTCTTATTTGCCATTAGGGCATTCACACTATAACTTAAAGAATATCCGTCTGCATAGGCATCAAAGCTGAGTGCACTGCTTACGACAATTTCTGAATCAGAATTATTATCAACCTCAAATTCCGCCATCACAAAAATATTACCCTCCGATGGCTTAAAATATTGGTCTCCTTGGGATTCCTCATAACTCATTAATGTAATTTTTACATCTTTATATTCTGCCTCTTCTCCAATGCCAAATTGATTTTTTTCCTCCGCTGTTTCCTCTTCTTTTTGTTCTATTACAGGAACATCTTGAATAAGATTCTCTGTCTGAGCAACAGTGTTGTCCTCCTTCTTTTCCTCTGGGCTACCTCCTGCAAAGCCGGCAATAATTACAATAACAACGATTGCAATAACAATCCACTTCCCTTTTCCTTTTTTCATACTTTCCCTCCTAAATGCTTGTGTTGGCAACATGTGTACTTATCATCTTTTCATTGGAAAGGCGTTTGACTCTTTTATTATACATGCCCTTTCCCCTTATTTGGTATGCTGCCAGCATACATTTATAAAAAAATTGTCTCACCTATCACAACTATAAACGCTGCAATCAAAAGGAGGATAAGTTCAGCCAATAAGTATAAACCTATTTTAACTATCCAGCTCTTATTATTGAAAATTTTAAATTCGTCTCTCCATCCTCGATAATTCCATATGAGGGCAATCCATACAAGCTGTGAAATCCAAAATATTAGCTGCTCAAAAAACAATCTCCAACCACTTAAGGGGCCAGATTTATCCGTCAGCTCTAAAGAAAAGAAAGTTCCAGTCAGTAAAAGGTATCCAAGGACAGCAATAAACATTTTCCAAGGTGTTTTACTTCGAAATCCTGGTGGGATAAAACTTCGATTCTTTGACTCTCCCTTTTGAATATAAGAATGATGATAAATTTTAGGATAGAACTCCTTAATATCCTTTTCTAATTCTTCTATACATTGATAACGTTCCTTTGGATCTAAATAAGTACACTTTCTTACAATCCATGCCCCTCTTCCTCCTATCATTTGTTCTACTGGAAATTTTTTTATTAACATATAGTTAAGCAGTACACCTAAAGCATATATGTCGGTTCGTCCATCTGTTTGAAAAAATCCATATTGTTCTGGCGCTGCATACTCTGCTGTTCCCAAAAGACTCGTATCCCTTGTCTTCCCGGACTGATGGATTCTTGCGATATTGAAATCTATCAGTTTAACTTTTCCATGCTGATCGATCATCACATTTTCTGCTTTTAAATCTCTGCAAACAATCATTGGAGGACCATGATGAAGAACCTTAAGGGCACTGCATAATTCTAATAATATTTCTATCCCTTCCCATTCGTCTATTTTTCTTTCATGAATCATATCTTCCAGTGTTTTCCCCTGAATATACTCTTCTATTAAAATAAGAGATTCCCCATCTATGATACATTCATAAAGAAATGGGAAGTATGGAGATGGATTCCTTTGAACAAAACGATAAATAGGTTCTAAACGTTTATGAACATTTTTTTCCACACATATTCTTCCACTTGTCTTATGCCTCTTTAAGCGGATATTTTCCCTCCCATCCAACAAGCCTAAATCCTGATATAGGGATAAACGATATTCTTCCTCTCTTTCCACCTTTCAATCCATGCCTTTCTTTGGAATTCTAAACTATCCTTGCTTTTGTTTCTGTATAATTATAAAATAGGATTATCCTATTTTCAAGAAAGGTCAATAATAGTTATGAAAACCCTATCAACCAATGAATTGCTGAAACGATTAAATAATGTAGACTCTATAACTGCATTAGAAGAATATATGGATTATACTTCCAAATATCATTTACAGCTCACCTTTCCAGCATATTTAGAAATGCATAGAAAAAAAGCCGGCATTACACCGGCCCAATTAATTGAATCTGCACATATTCAGCGCAATTATGGTTATCAAATTTTAAATGGGACAAAAAATCCTGGGCGAAACAAAGTCATCGCCCTTTGTTTAGCCCTAAAGCTTCCTTTTGACGAAGTCCAACGTGCCCTTACTATTGCAAAAGAAGGTATATTATACCCAAAAAATCCTAGAGATTCTATACTCATATTTTGTATTAATAAAAGTCTTTCTGTTATGGAGTCCAATGAACTTCTTGATGTAAGAAAAGAAGAACTCCTTATATAAATACATTTTTACAACAAAATATCTATTGTGCCGTATTCCATTTGAGACTGATCTCCCTTTTTTTCTGGATCTAATAATTTTCTATTTTCAGTTTCTGTCTCCTCTTTTTCTTTCTTGTCCGCCTCCTGCATCTTATTATTAGCCTCTTCCAAAGTAGAAAACTGGAAATCAGCAGCCTGGTAGGCTCTTTTCTCCAAATGATCTGCTTCCTCTCGCTTTCTCTCTGTTCCTTCACCTCTGCCATCATCCAGCTTTATCTCGCTTTCTAGAACAGCCACTTTATTTTCCATCTTTTCTGACACATCACCTTGCACCTTTGCCATTTTCATTGAAGAATCTGCAGAAATAATAGCTTCCATACGAGCTTCTGAAAACCCCTGTTTTTTATCTCCTTCTTTTTTATCACGATTCTTTTTGCTTTTTCCAAGCATTTCTTCTAAAGACGAATCTTTTTTCTCCTTGTTCCCTTCTTGATTTACAGCTGCCCTTCTCTGCTCTATTTGATGCTGCCTTAACTGATTATTTAAATCCCCAATGAGCTTTTGAAGTTCCTGACGTTTTTTTGCCTTTTCTTCCATACCCATTTCTTTATTAGAAGCTATATCTGTCAACTGCTTCTTAGCATCTGCAATCTGTCTTTGAATTTGTTTGCTTACCGGATCCCCTCCCTGGTATATTCCGCTCTGTCCTACCTGAAATCCTGTTCCTTGAACACTCTTTACTCCACCCATATATTACCATTCCTTTCCTGTCTATTTATAAAGTATATCGGAATATTTTTCTTCGGCCTAAAGCATATTGTTACAAAATCATCCTCTTTTTAGGTGAATGATTTTATCGTAAAAGTCGAATAATAAAAACGTTTCAAAATTGTAGTACGAATTATAAACTGATGTTGAGGTGATATAAAATGCAAAAAACAACATCAAAATTAGGCATTGCCATTAAGACAACACGCAAGGAGAAAGGACTTACGCAAATGGAACTCTCTGAAGAGCTTGGCATCACTCCTCGCCACCTGCAAGCCATTGAAAACGAAAACAAAACTCCAAGTTACAATCTCCTATTTCGTATGCTCTCTTATTTAAACATTTCTGCTGATACAATCTTACATAATCCTGAAAACAACATTTCTTCTGAACAAAATCAGCTCTTGTATTTAATCAAATATAAATGCGACGAGCGAGACATCTCCGTTCTTCTCTCCACTGCCAAAGCTCTTATAGAAACAAAAATGTAAAATGATTGGTTAATCAGCTGTTTTCCTTTTCCTCATCCCCAAAAGACTTTTCTTTCATAGGACATTATCCTATGAAAGAAAAAAGAATCTCCATAACGAGATTCTCTGACCTAAATGGCTCCCTTATATGACATTGCACCTCTTAGCTCCTGTGGGATAAATGTTTTCTGTTCTATAGGAAATCATGAAATTTTTTCCCATAGTCCAAAAGCATTTCAAAATTGTAGTACGAACTATAAACTGAATACTGAGGTGATAAAATGCATGATACTTTAACCCAGCTAGGAGCTATTATTAAAGCTGCTAGAAATAGTAAAAAGCTTACGCAAATGGAACTCTCTGAAGAGCTTGGCATTACTCCTCGCTATCTTCAGGCAATTGAAAACGAGAATAGAACTCCCAGTTATGATCTTTTTTTTCGTATTCTCTCTTATTTAGATATCCCTCTAGACAATATTTTTCATACTTCTGAGAGTAATACAACACCAGAACAAGCTCAGCTATTGTATTTAATCCAATATAAATGCACTGAGGGGGACATCTCGGTTCTTCTTTCCACTGCCAAAGCTCTTGTGGAAACAAAAGGATAACATTACTTATCCCGCCAGATAGCATAGTATAATGCTGTCTGGCATTTTTCCTATTAAAGTATACTTTATGACAAAATAAAAGTCAAAAAATATTATTAATAGAATAGAATATATTAAGAACTCCTTATAAATACATATATAGGAGCTTTTATATTCTCTCCTACTTTAATATAGGGAACTATGATTGCTCTGGCTTCCACCAGAACAATCCCTCTCCTTTTGCAATCTTCTTTATAATTGCCCTCATATCCTTACTAGGATTGTAAACCGTTATTGTCAGGCAAGACTCTTCCAATACGAAAAGTACATTTTTTGAAAATAGAATATTTAATGTTTCCCCATGGTTTTCCATCATATGATAAATAGAATCTCCTATCATTTTTGGTGAAGGATCTTTCACAATTTTGTTATGGTTGACTATGAAAAGAATAACCGGATAGTAACACATTAATTTTAGTATGACACTAGCAAATCTGTAATGAAGACAGAGTTGTCTATGATTATTTAATAGGTATTCCTCTACCTCAAAGAACTGCCCTTTTGAATTGTTAGGAACTTGTTTAGGAAGCACATCAATTACATAATATTGTTTTTTTAACAGTTTATCTATTTTCTCAACTATTTTTTTCATTTTTCTAAATATCCGACAAAATTATGGTCTTTAAAAAATCCATATATATCTCCCTCACACTAAAGCAAACCTCTGAATTATTATATCCTTGAAATCTCTGTAATTTCCTATTATTACGAATCAAATCTGGGGACATCCTTATATTTTCTTCCACTAAATCAATCCATGTTTCAAGCCTTTCTTCCTTTGTCTTTACAACCTTACCCCATACTGTTTTCTGTTCCTCCTCTGTTATCTCTAATATTCTCTGCCTTATGCTTTTTGCATTATCTAATGCTCTAAACATAATTGCAGATACATATATCCCCAGTTCTTCTACAAACTTATTGCCTCCTGAAGAAAATATATCCCTCACATTTTTGCACCACACAAGGCAACTATAAACAAGCCATGGCGTAAATTTTTGATAATCCCCCTTAAACACCTGAGGAAACAGAGCTATTCCCTCATTGAGATATATTCCCTTCTCCTCTTGGGTTAAATCTGAAAAGGCTACTGTTTCTTCTCCGCTCCACCATGTAGATTTTTTTGTTCTAAGTAATTGCCTTATTTTTCTGTTTAATTCATCGCCTGACAATTCCAGTAAATCTTTAGCATTGTTTTTTGTAAGGTAGTCTTCACCCTCTTCTAAATCCAAATTTAAATAAAATCTTGGACTGTGAGTCACCCTCAAATCAGCGATACATTCTTCATATTTTCTAAAACGTACCTCTGGTTTGTCTCCACCTAATTTTGCCATTAGCACATATGTATCGTTCACATCATTTCGAAGGCTTTCATATATACTTCCACCAATTACTTCCCATCTTGTCCCATCTGTTTTCTTTACTTCCACACCTAATTTAGTCCCAGCCTCTTTATCCTCCAGTATAAAATCTGGAAATTTTTGTGTACTATATATAATGGAATCTTTGTCAAATCCAGCTTCTAACAAACTATCATAAACAACTTTTTCAAAGTCTGACCCAGACATCTTTTCTGTGTCTTTCCCTTCTTTCCTCTTATCTTCTAGCTTCTTTTGTATCGTATTACTTACCTCATTTAATCTTTGGACATATGTCGACATTTTTTCTTTAGTCATTCGAATCTCCAAAATATTTCCTCCAATTTTCTTCCAGCCTTTTTGCTATATGGAAAGCTAATAATGGGGGAACGGCATTCCCTATTATTTTATATGCCTGGGATGCTGACACAGACAGATTTTCTCCTTGCCTTGGAATGACAAAATCATAATCGTCTGGAAATGTTTGAATTCTGGCACATTCTCTTATTGTCAGCCTCCTTTCTTCCATTCCTATATTTAATTCTTCATCGTATACTCCCCCATGTTCCTTAGATAACCTTCTAAATTCAATATTGCCATGATGTTCCGAGCGTATAGTCGGACCGATTCCATCAAGCTTTATTTCCTGCTGTCCTTGGCAATGTTTTCCCATAAATTTTGCCTTTGAATATTTTTGTTGGCTTACATCCTCCGACTTATCTGGTTCCTGTAAATCTATAAAAGCATTTCTCACTGTGACAAAGGGTAGCTCATCCTTTAATCTTTTCTCTCTTTCCAAATAATGGGTTGGAATTGGGTATGGATCATATTCAGGATCAACCTTTTCTGCACTCAGTTTTTCTAATGCTTCTCCAGTAAGTTCTGATTTTTTAAATCCAAAGAAAATAAGCCTTTCTCTTCCCTGAGGCACACCATATCTTGCTGCATTTAATACTCTTGCAGGTACAACCAGATAACCTTCATTGCACACTAAAGAAAAATCTTTCTCTATTATTTCTTTTACATCATGTAAATTTGTTAATCCTTTTACATTCTCTGCAATAAACACCTTAGGTTTTGTCATTGCTATTACTTCTCTCATCCACATATAAAGTTGGCCTCGATTTTCTACTGTTGGCCCATTCCTATTCATTTTCTTTCCATTATGTCCTTTGTCTGACGCAAGGCCCAATCTTTTTCCAGCTATTGAAAAATCTTGACATGGAAATCCACCTGTTACAATGTCCACAGATTCTGGAAATATATTTCTTTTATTTTCTTTTTCTAGTTTTACTAAATCAACAATACTATCCAAATAATAAGAAGTGCCATCAAGTCCTCTTTTCTTAAAGTAGTTGCTCCAAGCTGCCTTTGCTTCTGGTTTTATATCATTTGCAAAAACTGTTCGATACTTATTTTTAGGTAGTCTAAGCCAATTCTCCCCCTCCTCCTCTATTTTCCATTCTTTATGAATTGTAGTATTTACAGACTTTCTTAAAACACGAAAGCCGCCTTCAAATCCTAAATCCATTCCACCACAGCCAGAAAATAAAGACAAAACACGTAATGTTGCAGTATCCTTCCTCTTTGCTCCTAACTTCATTCTTTCTGGTTTTTTTACTCCACATGGAATAAGCCACACACCACTATGTTTTTTAGCCCCCAAAACTTTATTTTCATTACACAACATTTGTATTCTGCGAGGTGATATATTCCAACGTTTCGCCGTTTCTTTTACGGATATGTAGTTTTCCATATTTCACTCTCCTTTACTTTAACATACTATTCGCTATAACGAAATTTTTCAAGTGCTTTTTTATTGTTATTGATTATCATAATTCTTTCCTTTCTCTACCCTTAAATATTTTTTTGGAAAATCATCCTAATGAAGTAATGAGTGAAGTCTCTTGACCTTTTCATCCAATCTACCCATTTTATTTACTATGTTGCCTTTCTAAAAAGGGCTTACTACAGCATTTGAACTCAGTAACTATTTTAAAGAAAAAGGAGAATTCTATGCAGTTATCTGTACAGGGTTATTTACAACAGAGAAAACATTTAAATTCTAATATCTTTCCACATCCGAACCGTAGATATCTTATGGATTTTTATCATTCTGATGAACCCATACTATGGAAGGAATATCTGTTAACTGCCATTGACGGAAACAAGGCAGAAGCGCCCCATTCAAAGGGAAACATTCGGGAACAGTGGCAACCAGCATTCCAAAACAGGACAGTTGCGGGTGCTGACAAGCGGGATGTAGAATGTCTTGAACCATTTTTATCTGGACATTGCAGTGGAACATATTTCCGTCAGCGTAAAATGAACTGGCAAAACGAAATATAAAACATTTGAGAGAAAGGGGAATCAAGCAGCCTGTTCTCGTAATTTTTGACTGCGGCTATCCCTCCATAAAGTTTAGCGATTTCTTGGAAGCAGAAGGGCTCCATTATTTGATCCGTCTTTCATCTAATGACTATAAGGCAGAACGTAAACAGATGCAGTCAGAAGATAAAGAAGTTATTTTAAAGCACTCTTTTGTGTGTCTGCAAAAATACGCTAAAAACATCTGGGACAGTATGTAGATAGGAAAAAGAAAGGAAAAACAGCAGTAAGGAGCTTAAGATCAACGCTTCCTTCTAGAAATGAACTGGCACTGGTAACGGACCTTCCGGCTACAATTACCGCAGAAGATCTGACAAATATATATTACCAGAGATGGGAAATTGAAAAGAAATACCATACCCTAAAAAAATTGAAATTTGAGAGTGTAACAGGGAAAGCATCCCTATATGTGTACCAGGATTTTGGGGCGCAGGTTCTAGTGTATAATATGATCCAGGACATCCGCAACAGTAAAGACAAAGAGGCTGCGGCGACAGGACGAGAAAATGGCAGTAAATCCCCCATGCTCCTTTTGAGGGGAGATTATGGGCCTTTTTTCTTTTAACATGGTATGTTATAAAAAAATATTTTATATAAAAATCTAAATGTGAAGCAGAGATTCTTAAGTTTATGATGTTGCACTTAGTAGGTGGTTTTTTTCACACGCATCCTTTTTTCGGAACACGAAAAACTTCGCATGAAAACCTTCGGAGTCCATATTCTTGAAACTGTATAATTTTTCTGCATCTCTTAGAGAATTTCAAACCGCACAAAATAAGACTTTACAGGCTATTTTTATACTACAATTATATCATAAAAAACATTTTTATCTAATTTTTAAACACTTGCAGACACTTTCTTTTTCTCTGCTCAAGTATAATTTCTACCTGTATTTTATATTATGCCTGTAATTCTGCCCTGCGTAAAGTGATATACTTCACTGTAGAAGTAAACCCATGCTCATTGAATTTATCCATACTGTTTCTGTATGTCTCGGCTTCCACAATATCAAATTTTTCTAATAATTCACGCTTTGCCTTGCCTTTCTTATATTTATAGAATGTATTTCTTGCAAGCCCTATCAGCCTCATACAATCCACATCTTTAAAATCCTTGCTATGCTTCTGTATCTGTTTCTTCGCTTCAATGGATTTCTTTGTCATCAGCTTTGCCCTATCTGCTTACCATTGAATCTCGCTGTTTCTATTCCCTCTTTCGTTCTCTGATGCAAGTCCTGTACCTCTTTCTCCGACTGTTCAAAAGTAAGCCTTGTCCGTTCCTTTGCTAGCGACATAAGGTATTTATTCACACCCTCTAAGATAAAGTCAATATTTGTTCCGGTTATTGATATATTACTCTCTAATGCTTTTTTATATGTGCTTGTGTTGATATACGGCTCCTTCAGAAATACAAGTTCTATGCCCTTATTATATAATTCTTCATACAGACAAAAACCCTCGTCTGCATTCCTACTCATTCGTGATACACTATCAAAAATAATAGCATCTCCTACTTTGGCTTTCTTATACAGCTTATTCCATTCTAGTCTGTCCTGCTTTGTTCCTGCATATACTTCCTGTATTATTACAACCTTATCATACCTGCCCTTTAATATTTTCTAATCTGTCTGTCAATGCTCTGCTGCTTTGTACTATTCGGCAATATCCATACACACACATAATCAATATCCCCTCTCTTTTAGTATCATTTCTATTATCCGTCTGTTTTGATACTCAATGTCTAAATGTGATTGATGAATAGACGGACTTATGATATAGCTTGTGACAAAACCACAGAGCCAAAGGCAGCAACCCCTCTTTTTTATTTGGAGGGGTGAAAGCCCTCTAGACGAAAGAAAGGAGGGCGATACAATGATTACATATCAGGATTTCTTTTTGTTCTGTATGTTCATTGTTTCCCTTATCAGTCTGCTTTATCAGATTTTTAAGGACAAAAGAAAATAGCCGCCAACTATTCCCAGTAGCTGACGGCTGAACATTGTAAAAATGTTTTCATTTGCTATTGTGAGGGGTAGCCGCTTCTCTGGCTTTCCCTTTTTTATAAAATAGCATAATCTCCAGATAAATTCAAGAAAAAATTCCGTTAATGCAAACCGTCATTTATTGACATTGACACTGTAACAGAGATTTTCCATGCCACACTTTCAGATTTAATGGACAATTCGAAAGATGACCGCACAAAGTATATTCATCTTGGGGTTATTCAGCAGTTGGAGAAAATCAAGACAACAAATAATAACATTGATAAGGCTATGAGCAGGGAGGAAACCGCATGAAAGATTACAGAACAGCAATTATAAAAATTCTTGACCGATTATCCAATAAGGCGGTAAAGTTGATAAATCGAACTGACATAGCAAAGGCAATAGCCAAAAATTTACTCCCTTTTCGGAAAAGTGTACCCACTGTTTAAGATTTAAAATACAATGCATTTTTTTACATAGGATTACTGATTTACACTCACCCGACAATTCTTCAAACCAGAAGTTTTTTTAAAGAACACTGACTAATATAATTATAATAATTACAAAAATAATATTAAATATCCATGTCCACTTATTTCCTAAATTCATTGTATAGCCCAACCCACTTTGCGGTCTTTTGATCATTATTCTTTTGTCTTCTCTGTTGAAATATAGTCTTCTAGTTAACCAGCCATCATCTCTATTGTTTGATTTCATAAAGTTCCCCTTTGCAACTTCCGATTTATATACTTGATTATAAAATATTTGCCTGTTGCCTACAATGTATATTATAAACCCGTTTTTAGTGAGTACACAATTCCGAAAAGGGACAAGATTTATTGAATAATGATGTACTGGACAAAAACAATTTCTCTTATGATACTACTTTCATTCTTAAATATGTCTAAAATATCATTTTAGAGCATTTAAAGAATTATTCCTTGCTCTTTGGCACCATATTCTAAGTATAGGGAATAACTGTTACATAAAACTGTATTAAAGGGTGTCTGTAAAATGCAAATACCCTTTATACATTCCAAAAAGAAATAGCCCCCACTATGAAGTGACCCCCTTTTATTAGACAAAATACAAGTCTAACGAAAGGGGTTATTTTTATGTTGATCTGACCCCAAAAAGTTAGACAAAAATTGAAGGTTATGCAACTGATAAGGATTGGAGCCTGTATTGCACAGGACTCAGTCCTTTTAGTTTTGCCTTAATCCGTTTGTTATTATAATAATCAATATATCTCTCTAGTTC
>CAJUTQ010000045.1 GCA_910589265.1 uncultured Lachnospiraceae bacterium | reverse complement strand
GGTAATCTTCCCTGTTTTGGACTATAATATTTATCGGTATTATTCATAGCAGAATTATTATACCAAACAAAGAAGAACGCTTCCAGGTATGATGCCTAAAAGCGTTCTTTTTTCATAGGACTTTTTTCACAGCCCCTTTTTCAATATACATTTTTTTACTGATCCAGAGACAGAGGAAGGATCAATGTTTTATAAATATGTTTGAGAAAAAAAATACATAAAATGAGAGCCGCTATTTCTGAAATAGGAAAGCTCCACCAAAGGGCATGAAGGCCGCCAAGTTTGGAGAGTAAAAATGCGACAGGGATAAGAACGATTAATTGTCTTCCAATGGATAAAAGTAAGCTTAGTATGCCATTTCCAAAAGATTGAAATACAGAGCTGCAAATAATACTAAAGCCAGCAAAAGGAAAGCATATACTAATAATGCGAAGGGAAACAATACCTATCGATAACATTTCTTCAGAAGCATTAAAAAGCATGAGAAGATATTGAGGAAATACTTGGAAAATAAGCAGCCCAATTATCATAATACCTACAGCATAAAAGATGCTAAGACGGATTGTGGAAATAATCCTTTCCTTTTTGCGAGCCCCATAATTATAGGCGACAATAGGGACCATACCATTACTCAAGCCAAATATAGGCATAAAGACAAAGCTTTGCAGTTTAAAATAAACCCCGAATACAGCAGTGGCTGTAGGAGTAAAGGCCATTAAAATTTGGTTTATGCAGAATGTCATAATTGATGCAATAGAGGCCATAATAATAGAAGGAACGCCTACAGAATAAATTTTCAATATAATATTTAGATTTGGGCGAAATCCTCTTCCCTGAAATGTGAGCTCTTTATTTATTTTCAAGTTAAAGGCAAGAGCTAGACAAGATGCAAAAATTTGACCACATACAGTGGCAAGGGCAGCTCCACCAACGCCCATTTTCGGAAATCCAAAGAGACCAAAGATCATAATAGGATCCAAAATAATATTTATAATGGCGCCTAGTCCTTGGGTTATCATAGAGTAAAGCGTTTTGCCTGTTGATTGAAGGAGTCGTTCAAAAGTAATCTGAAAAAACAGTCCAAAGGAACCAAGGGAACAAATGGAAAGATAAGAGTGTCCATAGTCCAGTATGGTAGAATCAGAAGTCTGGGTGAGAAAATAAAAGTTTACAAAGAACAGACCAAAGAAAAGAAATAAAAGGTAGCTGATAAGAGCTAAGAAAACCCCATTATTGGCAGCTAAGTCAGCTTCTTCTTTATTTTTTTCTCCAAGACACCGGGACAATAGGGCATTGATACCTACTCCAGTGCCAACGCCAATAGCTATCATTAAATTTTGTACTGGAAAGGCCAAAGAAACAGAAGTTAGGGCTTCCTCTCCAATAATAGATACGAACATACTGTCTACAATATTATAAAGAGCTTGTACAAGCATGGAGATCATAATAGGAAGAGCCATGGAAATTAGCAGTTTATTCACTGGCATAACACCCATTTTGTTTTCTTTTGTTTCTATATTTTCTTGCATAAAATCTGCCCTACCTTTCCAAATACACATTATTATCATTATAACATTTAGGAAAGGATTGTCAAGAAAGGAACTTTCTGCTATAATCAAACTGATATACTATGAATATAATGAATAAAAAGAAGATTGTGCCAAAGGGTCACAAATGAGAATGGAGGAGTAAAATGAAAGGAAACATCGTTGTAGGACAATCAGGAGGTCCCACGGCAGTTATCAATTCTAGTTTAGCCGGTGTGTTTACTGGAGCAAAAAAATTAGGAGTAAAGAAGATCTATGGCATGGTGCATGGCATCCAAGGATTTCTAAATGAAAACTTAGTAGATCTTTCCGAACAAATAAAGGATGAGGCAGATGTGGAATTATTAAAAAGAACCCCTTCTGCATTTTTAGGTTCCTGTAGATACAAGCTTCCAAAAATCGAAGGAAATGAAGAGACATATGATAAAATATTTGAGATTTTAGATAAATATGATATAGAATGCCTGTTTTATATTGGCGGCAATGATTCCATGGACACAATTAAAATGTTATCAGATTATGGGGCGTCAAAAGGAAAAAACCAGAGATTTATTGGGGTTCCTAAAACAATTGACAATGATCTTCCTATAACAGATCATTGCCCTGGATATGGAAGCGCAGCAAAATATATTGCAGCCTCCTTAAAAGAAATTATCAGGGATAATGAGAGCTTTGGGGTAGAAAAACCTACAGTAACAGTTGTAGAGATAATGGGCCGTCATGCAGGCTGGCTCACAGCAGCGGCAGCTTTGGCAAAAGGAGAAGACTGCTCAGGGGCTGATATGATCTGCCTTCCAGAAGTTACCTTTGACATGGACAAGTTTATTGGAAAGGTAAAGGAGCTGGCAGAAAAGAAAAGCTCTGTTGTTCTTGCTATTTCAGAAGGAATAAAATTGGAAGATGGCCGTTTCGTATGTGAGTTGGGAGATGGCAGTGACTATGTGGACGCATTTGGCCATAAGCAGTTGTCCGGCGCCGCCGTTGTAGTTGCTAATAAAATTGCAGCAGCAACAGGGTTAAAAACAAGAGCTATTGAGTTTTCCACATTACAGAGAGCCGCTACTCATCTGGCTTCTATGACAGATATTAGCGAGGCCTTCCAAGTAGGATATGCAGCAGTAAACGCAGCAGAAGATGGCAAGACGGGTATGATGATTATTATTGAGAGAAAAGGACAGGATCCTTATCAAAGTGGAATTGGCATTTATGATATTCATGCAATTGCCAATGTAGAGCGTTCTGTGCCCTTAGAATGGATTACAGAAGATGGAACACAGCTTAGTAAAGAGTATATAAAATATGCTCGTCCATTGATTATGGGTGAATTACAGCCTCTCATGGTAAACGGGTTGCCAAGACATTTAGTACGCAAATAGAATAGTAAGATGAAATGAGGGCTGCTACAGAAAATAAATAATTTGTGGCAGCCCTTATATATGGAGGGGCACACAGGGAAATTCATTGCTTACACAACATGTGCCCCACAAGGTAGGGGAAGATTAATCCTTCCTACTCAATGAATGGATTAGAAGGAAATGGAGGATGCATATGACATTGCAATTAAAAATGCAAAAAGAAGTAATGACAGAAAATATAGAAGGTCAATTGGAAGAGATGACTAAGAAAAGATATGGAAAGGATGTGGAGAAGTGTTCGGATAAAGAACTCTATTATAGTATTTTAGAATTGACAAAGGAATGGATGAACGCAGAGCCTGAAATTACAGGAGACAAGAAAGTATATTATATTTCCGCAGAATTTCTCATTGGAAAGTTGCTATCGAACAACCTGATTAATTTGGGAGTTTATGAGAAACTAAAAGATATTTTAGCTTCAAAGGGAAAAGATTTATCTCTCATTGAAGAATGGGAGCCAGAGCCGTCTCTTGGAAATGGGGGATTGGGAAGGCTGGCAGCCTGTTTTCTAGACTCTATTGCAACCCTGGGACTTCCAGGA
The DNA here is from genome assembly GCA_910589265.1 of uncultured Lachnospiraceae bacterium. Classification (GTDB taxonomy): domain Bacteria; phylum Bacillota; class Clostridia; order Lachnospirales; family Lachnospiraceae; genus MGBC165282. The sequence continues at coordinate 38,588 of CAJUTQ010000045.1, read as the reverse complement.
GCAGGTATTGGCTTAAATTATCATTTTGGATTATTTAAGCAAACCTTTCGGAACCATTTGCAAAAGGCAGAGAAGAATGACTGGATAGAAAGTCTTTCCTGGTTAAATAAAACAGACGTTTCCTTTGACGTTGTCTTTGGAGATAAAAAGGTAAAATCCATATTATATAATATGGATGTGGCAGGATATGAAAACGGGATTAATAAGCTCCATCTCTTTGACATTGAATCGGTAGACGAGAGCATTGTGAAGGATGGAATAGAATTTGACAAAGAAGAAATTGAGAAAAACCTTACTTTATTTTTGTATCCCGACGATTCTGATGAGGCTGGAAATCTTCTTAGAATCTATCAGCAGTATTTTATGGTAAGCAGTGGGGCCCAGCTTATATTAAAAGATATGAAGGAAAAGAAATATGATCTGCGAAAAATGTATGAGCATGCGGTCATTCAAATTAATGATACTCATCCCACCCTTATTATTCCTGAGCTGATTCGCATTTTGAATGAAGAAAAAGCAATACCTTTGGATGAGGCTATTGAAATTGTAAGAAAGACTTGCGCATATACAAATCATACAATTTTGGCAGAAGCATTAGAAAAATGGCCAATGGAATATTTGGAAAAAGTAGTGCCAAATCTTGTTCCTATTATAAAAGAATTGGATAAAAAAGTAAGGGAAAAATATAAGGATACAAAAGTTCATATTATTGACAAGGAAAATCGGGTTCACATGGCCCATATTGACATTCACTATGGTTTTAGTGTCAATGGGGTGGCAGCAATCCATACAGAAATTTTAAAGGAGTCAGAGCTAAAGCATTTTTATGCTATTTATCCAGAGAAATTTAATAATAAAACAAATGGAATTACTTTCCGAAGATGGCTTATTTCCTGCAACCAAGAGCTGACAAAATGTATTTGTGAGACAATTGGTGAAGGATTTAAAAAAGATGCCAAAGAATTGGAAAAACTTCTTTCCCATATAGATAATAAAGAGCTTCTCCAAAGAATAGGAAATATTAAAAGAGAGAAAAAAGCAGCCTTAGCAGCTTATATTAAGGAAAAAGAAGGAATGGAACTGAATGTAGATTCTATATTCGACATTCAGGTAAAACGTCTCCATGAATATAAACGTCAGCAAATGAACGCCCTTTATATAATCCATAAATACTTGGAAATAAAGAGGGGAAAAAAGCCCTCTACTCCTATTACATTCCTCTTTGGGGCAAAGGCAGCTCCAGCTTATATTATTGCCCAGGACATCATCCATCTGATACTTGTTTTAGAGGAGATTATAAACAAGGATCCAGATGTAAGCCCTTATTTAAAGGTTGTTATGGTAGAAAATTACAATGTGAGCTATGCGCAAAAACTGATTCCAGCCTGCGACATATCAGAGCAGATTTCCCTTGCCTCAAAAGAAGCCTCAGGCACTGGAAATATGAAATTTATGCTTAACGGGGCAGTTACATTAGGAACAAGCGATGGAGCCAACGTGGAAATTCATGAATTAGTAGGAGACGATAATATTTATATATTTGGAGAGAAAAGTGAGCAAATTATAGACCATTACAAGAAGTCAGATTATGTATCCAAAGAATATTACAAGAAAAGTCCAGTTATCCAAGAGGCAGTGGATTTTATTATAGGGGAAGAGGCTTTAAAAGTAGGTTCCAAGGAAAACCTAGAAAGGCTTTATAAAGAGCTCATAAATAAAGACTGGTTTATGACCTTGCTGGACCTTGAAGATTATATTGCGGTTAAGGACAAAATGATGGAAGATTACTTAGATCAAGAGAAATGGCAGAAAAAAATGCTTGTGAACATAGCTAAGGCAGGATTTTTCTCTTCTGATAGAACCATTGCCCAGTATAATGAGGATATTTGGAAACTGTGTGAATAGAAGTGTAAGAAGAAAGACAAAGGGGTAAAGCAAGTCTGACAACGAAGTTGGAAATCTCAGACTGAGATGATTTACGCCATCCACAGCGTTATGACGAGAAGTGTGGGAAAGGAGGAGTACCATGAGAGAAAGCGGCATTTTATTGCCTATATTCAGCCTTCCATCAAAATATGGAATTGGCTGTTTTTCCAGGGAAGCTTATGAATTTATAGATAGGATGAAGGAGGCAGGTCAGTCTTATTGGCAGATTTTACCTCTGGGGCCTACAGGATATGGGGATTCCCCTTATCAGTCTTTTTCTACGTTTGCAGGTAATCCTTACTTTATTGATTTACAGGAATTTGTAAAAAAAGAGTATTTATCGAAGGAAGATTGTAAAAAGATGGATTTTGGCAGTGAGAGAGAGAAGATAGATTATGGAAAATTATACAGTGCCAGGTTCAAAATTTTAAAAAAGGCGTACAAAAATAGTAAAATAGGAAAGGATAAAAAATTTCAGAAATTTATTAAGAAAAATGCGTATTGGCTGGACGATTATGCCTTATTCATGGGAATGAAACAGTCTTTTGGAGGAAAGAGCTGGACTCAGTGGACAATGGATGTCAAAAAAAGAAGGGAGGCCGTTTTAAAAAAATATAAGGAAGAGCTAGAACAGGAAGTGGAATTTTACCAGTTTCTCCAATTTTATTTTAAAAAGCAATGGATAAAGATAAAGAAATATGCAAACAGTCAGGGAATTAAAATTATAGGAGATATTCCTATTTATGTTGCCCCAGATAGCTCGGATATATGGGCAAATCCAGAACTATTTCAATTGGATCAAAACCTAACGCCTACTTTTGTGGCTGGCTGTCCTCCAGATGCCTTTTCAAAAGAAGGACAGCTATGGGGCAATCCTTTGTATCAATGGGATTATCATAAGAAAACAGGTTATGAGTGGTGGATGAAGAGAATTGCTTATTCCTTTCAATTATATGATGTAGTGCGAATTGATCACTTCAGAGGATTTGATTCTTATTATTCCATTCCCTTTGGGGCGAAAAACGCTGTCAATGGGAAGTGGGAGCAGGGGCCAGGATATGAGATATTTAAGACAATGAAGGCAAGCCTTGGGGAAAAAGCAGTCATTGCAGAAGATTTAGGATTTTTAACAGAAAGTGTTTTAAAACTTGTGGAGGGAACAGGATATCCTGGCATGAAGGTGCTGCAGTTTGCCTTTGATTCTAGGGAGGAGAGTGATTATCTCCCCCACAATTATCATAAAAACTGTGTAGTCTATACAGGTACCCATGATAATGATACAACTCTTGGATGGTATAACTCCATAAATTCTAGAGATAGAGAATTTTGTAGGGAATATTTACATTTCCAGCAAGGAAATAAAGAAGGAATTAACTGGGAGCTCATACGTGCAGCGGTTGCTAGTGTGGCAGACTTAGCTATTATTCCCATGCAAGATTATTTGGGACTTGGAACTCAGGCAAGAATAAACACTCCATCTACCTTAGGAGATAATTGGACATGGAGAATGGAGAAAGGGGCTTTTACAAAGGAGCTGGCAGAGAAAATCCGTAAAATGAATGAGATTTATAAAAGAATTCCAAAGAGTCACAGCACAAAGGGAAGATAGATCATATTGGAATTGTGATATTTTGGATCAAGAGTTACTTCTTCCCCAAACCAATAAGGCGGAAGAAAAGCGAGAGCTTCGTCTTCTGTCTGAAATTCAACCTCTGCAAGAATCATGCCTGGATAAGGAGATAAGAAAATATCGAGTTCAATCATAAGGTTTTCATATTGAGGCAAGGGAATATGATAACGTTTTTTCGTAATAATATGGCCATCCCTTTTCCCTTTTAGATGTTCATAAGCATCTTTTGTAAGAGGGAGATTGGATTCTTCCCGGATCATCATCCCTTCTCCTTTATAAGTAAGTGTATATTCTTCGTCAAATCGGCGGATGCGTATCACTGGATTTGTACAAAGATAGGCTTGCTCAATGAAGTGACAAGGATAAGATTCTAACGGCAAAGGTAAATCGTTAATAATATATTTTTTTTCAATTTCCATCGTTTTCCTCTTTTCTAGATATTTTATTTTCTAATTTATGATAAAAGGAACCAAAACTCCTTTTGGCCTGAACATCATTATACCATTTATGAGAGGAAAAACAAAGGAAGATTGATTTTTTTCTAATTTTTATATAAGTTTTAAAGGATAGAAGAAAAGGAGGATGTAAAAATGGAAGAAATACGTATTTTTTTGGCAGAAGGTTTTGAAGAAATTGAGGCTCTCACAGTAGTGGATATGCTTCGCAGAGAAGAGATGGATATTAAGATGGTAAGCATTACTGGAAAGGAAATTGTAACAGGTTCCCATAATATTTCAGTAAAAGCAGATATTCTATTTGAAAAGGCAGATTTTACAAAGACAGATATGCTAATCTTACCAGGAGGAATGCCTGGAACAGAAAATTTAAGAGCTTTTTCTCCTTTAAAAGATCTCATTTGCCTTTTCCAAAGAGAGGGAAAAAAGTTAGCCGCAATATGCGCTGCTCCCACTGTATTTGGTGATTTGGGAATTTTAGAAGGGAAGAGGGCTTGCTGCTATCCTGGAATGGAGTCTCAGTTAAAAGGTGCAAAGGTAACAGAAGAAAAAGTGGAGATAGATGGAAACGTCATAACAAGCAGAGGAATGGGAACTGCCATTCCCTTTGGGGCTGCTATTATAGAAATTTATAAAGGAAAGGAAGCAGCTCTTAACTTAAAGAAAAAAATTGTATATGGGCATATGGAAGAAAAAGCATAAGATATGAAAACAAGACGCATACCGTAAGGTATGCGTCTCATTTACACAATTTATGCTTTTTTTCTTTTGTATTTATTTATCTTTTGGTTATTTCATCTGTTCTTCCTGGTTTCTGATCATACGTCTAACCATCTCGCCACCAATGGAACCAGCTTCTTTAGAAGTTAAATCACCATTATATCCTTCTTTTAAGTTTACACCTAATTCAGATGCAACCTCTGTCTTGAAACGGTCCATAGCTGCTTTTGCTTCAGGTACTTCCATTCTATTTGCTCTGTTGCTACTTGACATTTCTTTTCACCTCCGTAAATTAGAAATCTTTATCTATTTTTAGGATAAGTGACTACTTCACATCACTTATCCTCAGGATGTTTTTTGACATCAGTCAATAACATGCCTTTTGATACGTCATGTTTTTCACCACTTATCTTGGTATTAGTATAAACGGTTGTGAAAGAAATATTATGGCAATTTTTGTTATCCTATAGAAAGAGCTTTTTTCAGAAGGAGATAGTATGGTTACTTGCTTAAACAACAACTTTCTCAAAAACTGCTTTTTTGCTAAAGCCACATTGAGGGCAAATCCAATCTTCTGGTAAATCTTCAAATAAAGTTCCAGGAGGAATATCATGTGCTGGATCTCCTGTAGCAGGATCATAGACATATCCACAAGGAACACATTTATAGCGATAAGTATAATCCATGTTTTCATCCCCTTTCTGTAATTGTGTTATTTCTCAATATAAATCTAATATATAAAGTTAACAATAGTATTATCTCAGTAGTAAGGGTTTCTGTCAATCGTTTCTTAGGCTTACGAAAATGATTTATTTATTAGGAATGATTAGGAAGAAATTCTTATGTGGGAGAGGATGACTAAATTGGTCAAAAACGTGGATAATGTGGATAACTTCGAAAAATGCGGATGAAAAAAGGGGGATAAAGGTTGGAAATGTTGATATCTTTGTGGATAATGTGGATTGTTTTTAAAGAAATCCACATTATCCAGTATATTGACTAATATAGTCAATATACGAATTTCTTATATTTTTACAATCAAATAGTTAATTCCATAACATAATCATCCATAATAAATCCATTTCCAATATCTGTTTTTCTATCATCAATAATAGAGAAATGTTTATATTTATAAATATGTAAACTATTTACATTTTGTTTATTACATGTTAAATAGATAGATTGTAGGTTTTTCTTTTTAGCAAAATCGATAGCTCTATTTAATAAAAGGGAAGAATAGCCCTTTCCCCTACTAGTTTCATGAATGTATAATTTGCTTAGAAATAATCGTTTCTCTTCATCCTTTACTCCACAGTAACCTACTAATTTTTTCTCTTCATATCCTAAAAAATATGTATAACCTTCTTGTTTCACAGCCTTTGTCAAGGTAGGAAGGCTTTGGTATTTATCTACCATATAGTCAATTTGCTCCTTAGAAATAATACCAGGGAAGTAAGAATTCCAAATTTCTTTTGCCAGCTGTGCCAGCTCTTGTAGTTCATCGTGTGTAGAGCATATTTTTATTTGGAACATATGAAATAAATGTCTCCTTTCTTATTTTTTTATGTTTTATATTAGCATATTTTTATAATATTATTATATCAAATAAAACAAATAAAATAATATGATAAACAAAAATAAAAAAAGAAAAATGAGGAATAAAGAAGAAAAACTTTACTTTGTATATAAAATAAAGTTGCATTAAAAGCAAAATATATTGACAATTACATACCAGATGATATGATAATTTTATAATCCAGTGGAGGTGGCTTAGATGAAAAGTGTATTAGTACGTTTTCAAGAATATGCTCCAAAGGCAAGTGGAGCAGAAAAGGGAATTGTAAAATTTTTACTAGAAAGTCCAGAATTAGTGGCAGGTTGTAGTATCCAGCAGTTGGCAGGGAAAACTTTTTCATCTCCATCAACCATTATTCGCCTATGTCATAAAACCGGATTTGAAGGGTACAAAGAGTTTCATAAATCTTTATTGTATGAATTAGCTGTTAGAAAAGAAGCGGGAAAAGAATTTCAGGAGGAGTTATGTAAGGATGATGGACTGGAAAGTATTGTAAATAAAGTGACATATAAAAATATTGTGGCCTTGGAAAATACAAAAAAACTGGCTGATTCAGAAGTTTTGGAGAAATGTGTAGATTTACTTGTGGAATGCCGTCATATTTGTTTTTTTGGAATAGGAGCTTCTTTACTTGTAGCCAAAGATGCTTACTTAAAATTTTTAAGAATTGACAAAAGTTGTTTTCTGAATGATGATTGGCATGCCCAGCTTCTTCAAGCAAAGAATATGAAGAAAAAGGACGCTGCCCTTATTATTAGTTATTCAGGGATGACAGGAGAGATACTGCAATGTGCAAAAACAGTAAAGGAGTCGGGGGCCCCTATTATTGCCATTACCAGGTTTGAGGACTCTGCCCTTCGAAGAATGGCAGATTATAATTTATGTGTATCAGCGCCAGAATATGTGTTTCGCAGCGGGGCAATGACTTCTAGAATATCCCAGTTAAACATGATTGATATTCTCTATACTGCTTATATTAACAGGCAGTATGATAAAAGCGTGGAACAATTAAAAAAAACACATATTAAAAAAGAAATTCTTATGGACTTTGGCAAAGAAGGAGGAAATGATGGAAGATAATTTGAAGGAGTTATGCACAGAACAAAGGAATCCTCGATCAGAAAATATTGACCAGATGTCTACCTTCGATATTTTAAAAACCATTAATGAAGAAGATAAGGGGATTGCTTTTGCCATACAAAATAAATTGAAGGAAATAGAAGCTGCTGCAATGGCTGCCTATGATTCCTTGAGACAGGGGGGAAGGCTTATTTACATAGGGGCGGGTACTTCTGGGCGTCTTGGTATTTTGGATGCAAGTGAGTGTCCTCCCACTTACGGTGTAGAACCTTTCATGGTACAAGGCATCATTGCTGGCGGGACAGAAGCGATCTGGCAGGCAAAGGAAGGGGCCGAAGATAATAAGGAACTAGCCAAAGAAGACTTACAGAAGATCCATTTGACAAAAAAGGATACTGTGTGCGGGCTGGCGGCAAGTGGGAGAACGCCTTATGTTATAGGAGGACTGGAGTATGCTAACCAAATTCAGGCAGCTACAATAGCAATTTCCTGCGTAGAAAACAGTATGATTGGAAAAGAAGCGAAGTATCCCATTAGTGTTATTGTAGGGCCAGAAGTTGTTACAGGGAGTACAAGGATGAAGGCGGGGACAGCCCAGAAAATGATTTTAAATATGTTAAGCACTACGATTATGATTAAATTAGGAAAAGTGTACAAAAATTTTATGGTAGATGTAAATCCTTCCAATGAAAAGCTGGAAAAAAGGGCGGTAGGGATTATTGCTGCAAGCACTCAGTGCGAAGAGGAGAGAGCTTTCCAATATTTTTATGAAAGCGGAAAAAATGTAAAACTGGCAATTCTTATGATTTTATCAGGAGCAACAAAAGAGGAATGCCATGAATATTTAGACAAGCAAGAGGGAAATGTGTCAAAGGCAATCCGCATGTTAAAAGAAAAAAATTAAGGAGAAGGCTATGTATGGAGTAGGATTAATGTCAGGCACAAGCTTAGACGGAGTGGACGCCGCTCTTGTGGAAATAAGAGGGTGTGGAACAGAGACCAAAGTAAGGCTCCTTGCTTTTTTAACTTTAGAAATGCCAGAGGAGATAAAGAATGAAATAAGAAGGGAATGCAAGGTAGAAACGTCCAGTAGCCAGGGGATCTGTTCCTTAAACTTTAAATTAGGAAAATTATTGTCAAAGGCAGTAGGAGCAGTATGTAAAAAGGCAGGTTTTTCCCCGGCTAACTTAGATTTTGTGGCAAGCCATGGACAGACGATCTACCATATACCGAGGGAGAAAGATGGGTTATGTGCTAGTACACTGCAAATTGGGGAGCCAAGCGTAATAGCCTATGAACATAAAGTAAAGGTAGTGTCTAATTTTCGAGTGATGGATATGGCAGCAGGAGGAGAAGGCGCTCCCCTTGTGCCATATACAGAATTTCTCCTTTATAGAAGTGACAAAGAAAGTATTGCCTTGCAGAACATTGGAGGAATAGGAAATGTAACAGTCCTGCAAAAAGGATGCGCAATCGACCAGGTTTATGCTTTTGACACAGGACCTGGAAATATGATGATTGATGAGGCGTGCTGGATGTTTTTTCAAAAAAAATATGATCAAGGAGGGGGATTGGCTGCACAAGGTACTGTCAATGAAACATTGTTAGGTCAGTTAATGACCCACCCATATTTTCAGGAAGGAATACCAAAAACAACAGGAAGAGAAATGTTTGGAGAGGAGTATGTAAGAAAGATAGTAGAGGTCTATCCCCATATAAAGCCTTACGATTTTATAGCAACTTTTACAATGTTTACAGCAAAAAGTATTGAGGACAGTTATAGAAAGCATATTTTTCCAAAACATAAAATACATAAAGTATGGGTAGGAGGGGGAGGCGTTCACAATAAAGTATTAATGGGCCATTTAAAGTCATTGCTTCCAGAGGTAGAGATAGGCAGCCAGGAAGAGGCGGGATATTCCAGTGATGCTAAGGAGGCCATTGCTTTTGCTGTTTTAGGCAATGAAACATTGCACCGGCGTCCGTCAAATGTGCCCAATGGGACAGGAGCAAAGGACTATGTTATTTTAGGAAATATTACACCATGCCCCTAAGAACAGCAAGGGAATTATGGGGAATGATGGGATACAGTTTTTCTATGAAATACCGGGGTTTCCTGCTATAATACTTTCAATAGAGAAAAAGGAGGCGCCCATGTGAAAAAAAGGGTTCAAATGATTTTGCTATGTTTTTGCACAGTTATTCTTTCAACAGAAGTATGGTCAGGGATAAGACCAGAAAAAATTCAAAGGAACATAGAAAATACAAAAGCCCTGGAAAAAGAGAAATTAGAGCTGTTTGCAAAACAAACGGTGAAGGAGGAAATACTTGGATTTTTATGTCAGGATTATGACAACGACGGTAGGTTGGAGGCTTTTTTTCTGACAGATAAACAAAAAGAAGAGGAAATAAGCATTTTATGCGATGTATGGTTTACAGATGGAAAGTATAGAGAGAAATTAATAGAAGATGTGTGGATTTATCTAGAGTCTATGGAAGCGTGGGAATTAAAAGAGTGTAAAATATTTAAAGTAGAAGGAAGGGGAAGTGGGAATCGTACGCAATCTTTTGCTTGGACAGTGAAAAATACATTTCCAGAACAAGTGGATAACACATTTTCTGGCCTGTCTTATGAGGGAGGAAATGACTTTTCTGTCTATTGGGAAGCTTATGATTTATATAAGGATGGAACCGGGCATACATGGAAGCGGTATTACTTCTATTGGGATGGGACAGCTTTAAGGGAATATGGGGGAATTCCTATCACGAAAAAGGAGCTTCTTCTAGTGAAAGGAACGAAAGAGGTTATTTCAAGTCTAGAAAGAGATGGATGTTTTATTACGGATATATTTTACAGGAAAAATGGAATTATTCATGTGAATTATACAAAGGGTACAAGACAGGACAACCTAACCTTTGTTCTGAAAGGGGATGAAGCGAAGCTAGACAAAAATGCATCTTATGGAGGGCAATATGAGGCTGCCATAGCCCCTCATATTGCTCATTACCCAGAAGATTTTCAGATTATGGAGAGAGATTTTTAAAGCTTTGCCACATGACTTTCCCTAGCAGCCTTTGCCACAGCCTTTGCCACAGCGGGGCCTACCCTTTTGTCAAATGCTTTTGGGAGAATGTAGTCTTTGGATAGCTCTTTATGGGATACGAGGGAGGCAATGGCATGGGAGGCTGCCAGCTTCATTTGGTCATTTATGTCCCTTGCCCGCACATCCAAGGCTCCTCGGAATATTCCAGGAAAGGCAAGAACATTGTTAATTTGATTGGGATAATCGGATCGACCTGTTCCAACAATCAAAGCTCCTCCTTCTTTTGCAAGCGCAGGGTCAATTTCTGGCACTGGGTTGGCCATGGGAAATACAATAGATTCCTTTGCCATAGTAGATATCATTTCCTTCGATACAATATGAGGCGCAGAAACCCCAATAAAGACATGAGAACCTACAAGAGCGTCTTCTAATGTGCCTTGTAAATTTTCTGGATTGGTGCAAAGGCTCATTTCTTTATGGGCAGGATTTAGGTTTTTCATATCTTTTGTGAGAATGCCAAATCGATCACACAAAATAAGATTCTTTACCCCCATTCTTAAAAGATGCTTTCCAATGGCAATGCCAGCTGCTCCAGCTCCGCTAATAACACATCGAATTTGAGAGATATGTTTATTTGTTACTTTTAAGGCATTTAAAAGAGCAGCCCCAACAACAATGGCTGTTCCATGCTGATCGTCATGAAAAACAGGAATATCACAAAGCTCTTTAAGCTTTTTCTCAATTTCAAAACACCGGGGAGCAGAGATATCTTCCAAATTGATGCCGCCAAAACTGCTGGAAATAAGATAAACTGTACGGACGATTTCATCCACATCTTTGGAACGGATGCAAAGGGGAAAGGCGTCTACTTGGCCAAACTCACGAAGCAGGGCGCATTTTCCTTCCATAACAGGCATACTTGCCTCAGGGCCAATATCGCCAAGACCTAGGACAGCTGTTCCATCTGTGACTACGGCCACTAGGTTATGACGCCTTGTAAGCTCAAAAGACAGGCTCTTGTCTTTGGAAATAGCAATACAAGGCTGAGCAACGCCAGGAGTGTAAGCAAGAGACAATTCTTCACTGTTGGATACAGGAACCCGAGACTGTATTTGGATTTTTCCTTTCCACTCGAAATGCTTTTGCAATGCTTGTTCTTTTTTATCCATGGTAAAATACCAGCCTTTCTTTCATCTTCTCCTTTTAACCTGGGTTAGGGAAAGAGTGTTATATTTATCTATTATATAGGAAGGAGCAAAATAAATCAAATAAAGAGATTAGGAACAGGAGAGAAGGGTGATAGGATAATCCTTTTTTTGACGCTGCGAAAGAAGGGGGAAAGGCCAAAAAATGCTAGTAATTTAGAGAATGTTATGCTATAATCATACAATGACTGTGAATATTGGGGAAGTGTGTACCTTTACCATAACGTTTTAAGGAGGAAGCAGAACAATGAGTTTACAAGTAGAAAAATTAGAGCACAATATGGCAAAGCTTACAATAGAAGTGGGCGAAGATGAAGTTGAAAAAGCGCTGCAGGCTGCATATAATAAAAATAAAAACAAAATGAGCATTCCTGGGTTCCGAAAGGGGAAGGTGCCTCGTCAAATGTTGGAGAAGATGTATGGTCCTGCTGTTTTCTATGAAGATGCAGCCAATATTTTGATTCCAAATGCCTATGGAAAAGAAGTAAAGGAAAGCGAACTGGAAATTGTTTCCCAGCCTGACATTGACATTGTGCAGATTGAGAAAGGAAAGCCTTTTATTTTCAGCGCTCAGGTGGCCCTCAAGCCAGAAGTAGTTTTAGGAGCATATAAAGGAGTCAGTGTGCCAAAGACAGATTTAGAAGTGACAGAAGAGGAAATTATTAAGGAAATAGACAGGGAAAGAGAGAACAATGCTAGGACAGTTGCCGTTTTGGATAGGCCAGTAAAAGATAAAGATATAACCCTCATTGATTTTGAAGGATTTGTGGATGGGACCCCGTTTGAGGGAGGAAAGGGGGAGAACCATTCCCTGACAATTGGATCTCATTCCTTTATTGATACTTTTGAAGAGCAGCTCATTGGAAAACAGATTGGGGAAAAGGTGGAAGTACATGTTACCTTCCCAAAAGAATATCATGTAAAGGAATTAGCTGGAAAGCCAGCAATGTTCCAAGTTACCATTAAGGAAATTAAAGAAAAGGAACTTCCAGAATTAGACGATGAGTTTGCAAGTGAAGTTTCAGAATTTGAAACGTTAGAGGAATATAAAGGAGATATTCGGGAAAAGATTTTAAAGAGAAAGGAAGAAAATGCCAAGAGAGAGAAGGAAGACGCCGTTCTTCAGGCAATTATCGACCAGGCTACTATGGATATTCCAGAGGCAATGATAGAAACCCAGGCAAGACAGTCTGTAGAAGACTATGTAGGTAGGCTATCCTCTCAAGGCTTATCTATTGATCAGTACTTCCAGTTTACAGGGTTGAATATGGAGAAATTTTTAGCTCAAATGCGTCCTATGGCAGAACAGCGCATAAAGGGAGGCCTGGTTTTAGAGGCTGTAGTAAAGGCAGAGAACATAGAGCCTACGGAAGAAGAATTACAGGAAGAGTTAAAGAGGATGGCAGAGGCTTATCATATGGAAGAAGAAAATGTCAATGATTTCATAGATGAGGAATTGAAAAAACAAATAAAAAAAGACATGGCCATGAAAAAGGCAGTGGAATTTATAGTAGAGCATGCAGTAGAAGAATAGAAGGAAAAAGGTGATTTTGTATGAGCTTAGTACCTTACGTAATTGAACAGACGAGCAGAGGAGAGCGGTCTTATGATATATATTCCAGATTGTTAAAAGAAAGAATTATTTTTCTTGGAGAAGAAGTGAATGATGTGACAGCAAGCCTTGTTGTTGCCCAAATGCTTTTTCTAGAAGCAGAGGATCCGGATAAAGATATCCATCTGTATATAAACAGTCCAGGAGGTTCTGTGACGTCAGGGTTTGCTATTTATGATACCATGCAGTTTATTAAGTGCGATGTGTCTACAAACTGTATTGGTATGGCTGCCAGCATGGGCGCTTTTTTGCTGGCTGGAGGGACGCCGGGGAAAAGATGTGCTCTTCCCAATGCAGAGATTATGATCCATCAGCCTTTAGGAGGGGCAAAGGGACAGGCAACAGAGATTCAAATTGCCGCTGAGCATATTTTACGAACAAAGAAAAGGCTGAATCAAATTTTGGCTGAGAGAACCGGACAGCCTATAGAAATTATTGAGAGAGATACAGAGAGAGATAATTGGAAAACAGCAGAAGAGGCAAAGGATTATGGACTCATTGACAATGTAATTACGAAAAGAGGATTGACCCAGAGCGAATAAGAAGGAGTTAACAGAGAATGGCAGGAAAAAATAGTAATGATAGGGTGAGATGCTCGTTCTGTAATAAAACCCAAGATCAGGTGCGAAAACTCATTGCTGGACCTAACGGGGCATACATTTGTGATGAATGCGTGGACATTTGCGCAGACATTATAGAAGAAGAATACGAGGAAGAACCTATTTCAGATAATTTGGAGATTAATCTGTTAAAACCAGTGGAAATGAAGGAATTTTTAGATGAGTATGTCATTGGTCAGGAGGAAGCGAAGAAAGTACTGTCAGTAGCTGTGTATAATCATTATAAGAGAGTAACAGCAAGTAAAGATTTGGATGTAGAATTACAGAAGAGCAATATTATTATGCTTGGTCCCACAGGTTCTGGTAAAACTTTGTTAGCCCAGACCTTGGCTAAGATTATTAACGTTCCTTTTGCAATTGCAGATGCAACAGCTTTGACAGAAGCTGGCTATGTAGGGGAGGATGTGGAAAACATCCTGTTAAAAATTATACAGGCAGCGGAATATGATATTGAAAGAGCTCAATTTGGCATCATATATATAGATGAGATTGATAAAATTACGAGAAAGGGAGAAAATGTCTCCATAACGAGAGATGTTTCAGGAGAAGGAGTTCAACAGGCTCTCCTAAAAATACTGGAAGGTACAGTCGCCTCAGTGCCTCCCCAAGGTGGGAGAAAACATCCTCACCAGGAAATGCTCCAAATTGACACGACGAATATTTTATTTATATGTGGAGGAGCTTTTGAAGGATTGGATAAAATTGTGGAGACAAGGTTAGATCGGAAGTCTATTGGTTTTAATGCAGAAATAGGAGATAAGAGGGATAAGGAAATAGGCGCCCTTTTGAAAGAAGTCCTTCCAGAAGATTTAACGAAATTTGGATTGATACCAGAATTTGTAGGAAGGGTTCCTATTAATGTGTCCTTAGAGGCTCTCGATAAAGAAGCCCTTGTTCGCATTTTGACGGAACCAAGGGATGCTATTACAAAGCAGTATAAGAAATTATTTGAGTTGGACAATGTGGAGCTAATATTGGAGGACGATGCAATTGAAGTTATTGCACAAAAAGCTCTTGAGAGAAAAACAGGAGCTAGAGGGCTGCGTTCCATTATGGAAAAAATTATGATGGATCTCATGTATACAATACCGTCTGATGATACGATTGAAGCATGTGTGGTAACAAAAGAAGCAGTGGAAGGACTGGGTACACCGGTTATATATAGAAAAGGACAAATGAAAAGGGCAAAGTAATAAAAAATAAAGGAAACGCCGGTATGTAGCATTGAAATGTACCGGCGTTTATTCCAGTGATGGAAAATTTTTGGAAGAAAGGGGATGAGGATACAGCAATGGAAGATACAGTAAGGGAAATGCCGGCAGTAGCATTAAGAGGGATGACAATATTTCCAGATATGATCATTCATTTTGATCTAAGCCGAGAAAAATCAATTTGTGCTGTGGAGAAGGCCATGATGGGAGGGCAGCAGATTTTTCTCGTTACCCAAAAAGACAAAGAGGAGGAGGATCCAGACTTTGAGGGAGTTTATTCCATAGGAACAATTGCCTTTGTGAAGCAAATCATAAAACTCCCCAAAAATTTAGTTCGAATATTAGTGGAAGGAATGGAAAGAGGGGAACTGTTAGGATTTGAAGAAGATAAAACCTGTCTTATGGCCAGAGTGGCAGAGAAAAAAAAGGAAGCTCGGGAGATAATAGATGCCATTGAGGGAGAAGCTTTAGGACGTATGTTAAGAGAGCTTTTTGGAGAATATGGCTCTTTGTATCCTAGGGTTGGCCAAGCCATTGCTGGACAGATTGCAGATATATATAATTTGGACAAGCTGACGGATCAGATTGCCATGAACATGCCTATTTCTTATGAACAAAAGCAAAAGCTTTTAGAAGAGCTGGATGTGAGAAAAAGAGTAGAGCTTCTTGCAAAAATTTTAGGGGATGAAATTCAAATCATAAAAGTAAAGCAGGAAATCCAACAAGGGGTAAAAGAAAAGATAGATAAAAATCAAAAGGAATATATATTAAAGGAGCAGCTAAGTTTTATTCGAAAAGAGCTGGGAAGTAAAGATGGGTATAGTGAAGTAAAGAGATATGAAGAAGCCCTTGAAACATTATGCGCCAGCCAAGAAGTAAAGGATAAAATAAAAAGGGAAATTGAAAGGTTGAACAATGTATCCGCTAATTCCTCAGAGAGTTCTGTTATTAGCGGCTATATTGAGACGTTGTTGGAGCTTCCTTGGGATTTATCCAAAGAAGATATTGAGGACTTAGATTACGCAGAAAATGTGTTAAACGAGGATCACTATGGGCTGGAGAAAGTGAAGGAGAGAATGCTGGAATTTCTTGCAGTGAGAAATATGACAAAGAAAGGGAACAGCCCTATTATCTGTCTTGTAGGACCTCCAGGGACTGGAAAAACCTCTATTGCCCGTTCTGTTGCAAGGGCCCTTGGCAGGGAATATGTGAGAATTAGCCTTGGGGGTGTGCGGGATGAGGCGGAAATCAGAGGACATAGAAGAACCTATATTGGCGCTATGCCAGGGAGAATTGCAAAAGGCCTAAAAGGAGCAGGAGTAAAAAATCCCCTCATGCTTTTAGACGAAATTGATAAAATAAGCAGTGATTACAAAGGAGATACAGCCTCGGCCTTATTAGAAGTGCTGGATTCAGAGCAGAACGTAAAATTCAGAGATCATTATGTGGAACTTCCCATTGACTTGTCTCAGGTGCTATTTATAGCAACGGCAAATGCTACTTCAACAATACCTAGACCTTTGCTGGACCGTATGGAAGTAATAGAAATTAATAGTTATACAGCTAATGAGAAGGTACATATAGCAAAGGAGCATTTGATTCCAAAACAGTTGGAAAAGCATGGACTGGAGTCAAGACAGCTTACGATTCAGGAAAAAGCTATGGAAAAAATAGTCCGCAGTTATACAAAGGAGGCTGGGGTAAGAAATTTAGAGAGAAAAATAGGAGAAATTTGCAGAAAGGCAGTACGGGAAATATATCAGAAGGGAAAAAAAGGAATTCGCATTACAGAGAAAAATTTGGAAAAATATTTGGGTAAAGAAAAGTACCAATATCATATGGCCAATAAAGTGAATGAAATAGGCATTGTGACAGGTCTGGCATGGACAAGCGTTGGAGGGGATACTCTCCAGATAGAAGTAAATATTATGCCAGGGAAGGGAGAGATTTTGCTTACTGGACAGCTAGGAGAAGTTATGCAGGAGTCAGCTCGTATTGGAATTAGTTACATTCGATCTATAGGGGAAAAGTACAAGGTGGAGCCGTCCTATTTTAAAAAGCATGATTTTCACATTCATTTGCCAGAAGGGGCAGTGCCAAAGGACGGTCCATCAGCGGGGATAACTATGGCTACAGCCTTAATATCTGCAATAACAAAAACACCAGTAAGAGCTGATGTGGCTATGACAGGGGAAATTACATTGCGGGGGAGAGTACTTCCCATAGGAGGATTAAAAGAAAAAATATTAGCTGCTAAAAACGCTGGAATGAAAACAGTGCTTGTGCCAAAGAAAAATGAAAGGGACGTGGCAGAGATTTCAGAAGAAATAAAGGGCGGCATTGAAATTTTCTATGTAGAAGTTATGGAAGATGTTCTGGCTTATGCATTGTGCAAAGAGGAAGATATAGGAAAGGATCAGAAGAATAAGAATGGTAATTAAAAATGTATGTTTGGAGACGGTATGTGGGATTACAAGTGTATTTCCCCAAAATGAGCATATGGAGATTGCCTTTGCAGGAAAAAGTAATGTAGGGAAGTCTTCCTTAATCAATGTGCTGATGAATCGAAAGTCTTTGGCAAGAATTTCTTCCCAGCCAGGAAAAACCCAGACAATTAATTATTATAATATTAATGGAGAAATGTATTTTGTAGACTTACCTGGTTATGGATATACAAAAGCTTCTATAGAAGTAAAAAATCAATGGGGGAAAATGGTAGAGAGGTATTTACAGTCTTCAAAGAAGCTAAAAGCTGTCTTTTTACTTGTGGATATTCGACATGAGCCTTCTGCAAACGATAGGACAATGTACCAGTGGATTCAGCACAATGGTTTTTCCCCTGTTATCATTGCCACAAAGTTGGATAAAATTAAAAGGAGCCAAGTACAAAAGCACAGGAAGATGCTAATAGAAGGGCTCAATGGACAAAAGGACACAGTTGTCATTCCGTTTTCAGCCCAGACGAAGCAAGGAAGGGATGAGATATATGCATACATGGATGGATTATGTGAAAGCAGTAACTAATATATTGATTGCTATCTTCTGGATCTTGTTTTTTCTATTTATTGTCCCCAGAGTCATTGTATTTTTTATGCCCTTTGTTATTGGCTGGGTTGTGGCCATGATTGTCAGTCCAGTAGTAAAAATTTTGGAGAAGAGGTTGAAAATTGTACGAAAGGCAGGTTCTGCCTTTGTGATTATTCTAGTTCTTGGAGGAGTGGGACTAATTGGATATTTGATTGTGGCAAAGCTGG
Source organism: uncultured Lachnospiraceae bacterium (assembly GCA_910589265.1). Lineage (GTDB taxonomy): Bacteria > Bacillota > Clostridia > Lachnospirales > Lachnospiraceae > MGBC165282. The sequence continues at coordinate 20,255 of CAJUTQ010000045.1, read as the reverse complement.
TAGAGGAGGGGGCTGGATTTTTACGTTCCCTTCCTGTACTTTACGAAAGTATGGAGAAAGATTTGCAGGAAATATTCATCAATATGGAGCGTTTATTGGATAGACTTCCCCTTTCCTTGCAACAGGGAATCCAGACAATGGAGAGAAGTGTAAACGGACTTTTAGGAAGTTTCATTGAGAAAGTAGGAGCTTCCACAGTTACCAGCGCTGCGGGAAGTGTAGCTAAAAATCTTCCAACGATTGCTATGGGAGTCATTATGGCTCTTCTTTCCTCTTATTTATTTGTAGCACAAAAAAATGAAATTAATGAAACGATAAAAGCTTTTCTTCCTTCCTCTTTCCTTCACAAGTGGAACATTGTATGGACAAGTTTGGCCCAGGCTGTGGGGGGATATTTTAAGGCTCAGTTAAAAATAATGGTTGTTGTTTTTTTCATTTTAGGGATAGGATTTGGAGTATTAAAAGTGAATTACAGTCTACTCATTGCTTTTCTCACAGCACTATTGGACTTTCTTCCTTTTTTTGGAACAGGAGCAGTGATTGCTCCTTGGGCGGTTTTCAAATTTATGTCCAGAGACTATGGAACTGCCTTTGGATTGCTGATTCTGTGGGGTGTAAGTCAGTTTATCCGTCAGCTTATCCAGCCCAAATTAGTAGGGGACTCTGTGGGAATGCGCCCGATTCCCACACTTTTTTTGTTATATGTAGGTTTTCGCATAGGAGGGGTCGTGGGAATGATTATTGCTATTCCCATTGGAATGATTACGTACAATTTATACAAGGCAGGTCTTTTTGATGAGACAAAGAAAAGTATAAAATTACTTGTGGAAGGCATTAACCAATTTCGAAAGTTTTAAAGATAGAAAAGGAAGCTTTTATAATTACATGAGAGGAGGGGTTTTGTGGCATACTATTCCCATATTATAACATTTGCCAATGAGGCGGAAAGTGGGAAGAAGTATGACAAAGAAAAAGCAAATAGGAATGGCTGTGACAGTCATGACAGCGGCTTACATGATTCCCTTTGGAGCTGCAAAAATACTTTATGATAAAGTATTTAACAAACGAGTGGAAATAAGAAAAGAACCAATGGCAGTCAAATATGAAGATTTCCATACAATGGATCGTCAGGCTGCTTTATTTCCTTCCAATAGGGGGCAGAGGCTGAAAGGATACTTTTATTATCCAAAGGGAGGCTTTGGCCCTTTTGAACATGTAAGGGGATGCATTGTCCTTTCTCCTGGGATTTTTCAGGGGCATACGGACTATTTATATGATGTGGAGAGATTTGTGAAAGAAGGTTTTTGTGTTTTTGGGTTTGACAATACAGGCTGTATGGAAAGTGGAGGAAGAGGACTCCTTGGATTAGAGCAGGCTGTTATTGATTTGCATTATGCCTTGGAATTTTTAGAGAGTAGAAAAGGAAGGGGAGAACTTCCTATTTTACTATATGGACATAGTATGGGTGGATATGCAGTAGCAGCAGTTCTACATTATGACCATAAAGTGGACGGGATAGTTAGCCGGTCTGGATTTAGTGATCCAACAGAAATGCTTTGTCTTGGGGGGAAAAAGATTTATGGAAATAAAATTTTGTGGATGCTGCCTTTTCTTCGCCTATATCGGAGGCTTCTTTTTTGGAAATATCCTTTATATGGTGGAATAGAGGGAATTTTAAAAAGGAATATTCCTGCCTTTATTTTACACAGTGAGGATGACCCTATCGTAGATCTATCTTGCAGCTTATGGAAACACTGCCAGGAGAGAAAGACAGAAAATGTAAAAACGTATTTGTGCCGTCATAAAGGTCATGACATTGTACGTTCTGATAAGGCTCTTGCTTATTTTCAGAAAATGCTGGAGAAGTGGGAGAGAATCATGGGGCAGTACAGGAAGGAAAAAAATATACCACAAAAGGTAAAGAGAGAATTTTTGAATAATATTGACATGAAACAATATCATGTCCACGATGAGAAGATGATGGAAAGGATTGTATGTTTTTTTATCCAATGTACAGGAGGAAGAAAGGATGCGCACAGTGAAAATGAAAGTGGAATACGAAGGGACGCGGTATAATGGCTGGCAGCGTCAAAGTTCCACAGAAAACACAATACAGAAAAAATTAGAAATGGTTTTTAGCAAAATGGAAAGGGCCCCTTTGGAAATCCAAGGGGCTGGGAGAACCGATGCAGGGGTACACGCTAAAGGACAAATTATTCATTTTCATACAAGTTCAGAGAAAAGTCCAGAGGAAATGATGGACTATGCCAATGAGTATTTGCCAATGGACATTGGTATTACAGAGGCAGAAGAAGTTCACCACCGATTTCACAGCAGGTTAAATGCAAAGGGAAAAACATATATTTACAGAGTATGGAATAGTAAGGTTCCCAATGTTTTGGACAGAAAATTTGTACATAGGATTCTAGAACCTTTAAAGCTCTCAGAAATGAAAGAAGGGGCTTCCTATCTCATAGGAACTCATGACTTTCAAGCTTTCACATCAGCCAAAAAAAAGAAAAAGTCAACAATCCGCACAATAGAATCCATAAAAATCCATTCATTAGGAGATGAGATACAATTTATATATAAAGGGGACGGCTTTCTATACCATATGGTTCGAATTATGACAGGAACTTTGCTGGACATTGGATTGGGCAAGAGAGAACCAAGAGATATAGAATCCATTATAAAATCGGGAAGAAGGGAAAAGGCAGGACCCTTAGCGCCAGCCAATGGACTGGTTTTATGGGAAGTACATTATTAGAGAACGTTTATGGGACAGCCATGAACTGGTATTTATTTTTTAGAAAGGAAAAGTTATTGTAAGGGATAGTAAACTGGAAAAAACCTTCCTTGTAAGGGGCTATTTTACCTGGTTTTATAAGAAGGACCAATCCATTTTCGGAAAAATACCAGTCAGCTTCTGCAAGAAGAAGGGGAAGATTAGTATTTTTCCAAGAAATATTTTCATATTGAGGATTCTCCATTTGTTCTGTCAAATATTCTGCAAGAAAAACAAGAGCCTTTTTTTCATCTGTGACAATGTCTTGAAAGGATAGAAGATTTCCTGTATCCAAATCAAAATTATAGGCCTCCCAAAGGGTGTTGGCCTTTTGGCCTGTTGTATTTTCGTAGTCTGTTCTCACAAAACTAAGGATCTGGTCATTTTCAAAAATTAATGTAAAGTGAGAGTCCAAAATATAAGAAGGAACTGGGTAAGAAGTCAGGGAAGGGGTTTCCCTAAAAACTTCAGCAAAAAATTTATCTGCTTTTTCATTAAAATAAATTTCCTCATTTTGGAAATACCCGTTGATTTTAATAGCTGCATCAGGATTACTATCCATAGTTATAGTGGGAAAGTTAGAGACAAGAGTCAGGAGATAGTTTCCATTTTCACCTATTTTTTCTTCCAGCCTGTCCTGAAAAACAACTTCTGCAGCTGGTATAGAGGGCGTTTTAACTGCTTTTGCAGGGGGAAGTCCTCCTACCTCTTTTGAGCAGCCTGGGAAAAGAAGGGAGAAAAAGAGAAATGAAATGCTCAAATGTCTTTTCATAAAATAGTATGATTCCTTTCCATAAAATAGATTCTCTGTATATTATGTGCAAAATTCTATGATTTATTATAAGGAATTACTTGAATCAGACGCCTCTGTGTTGTATGATTATGGATAAGAAAAAGACATGGTAAAGGAGAGAGGAAAGAAAAGATGGATTTAGAGAACAAGAATAGCTTTTCCTTAATTTGTAAGTTATTGCTTCCCATTGGGGAATTGTCAATGGAAGAAAGTGTTTATAACTTAGCCAGGCTATTTAGAGAAAACATTAAACTGTCAGGCCTTCTGCTCATACATTATCATAGGACGAAAAAAGAATTAAAGGCAGTCACTTGGAATGAGAACTCAGATAAAGCTTTCCATGTGGAAGAGAACAGGACATCCACATGGAGAGAATGGATTCAGGAGAGCGTGAAAACAGGGAAGGAGAAGATTTTAGAGGATATTTCAAGACAGGAGGAAGGGAGGATACAAGTATTTTATCCTTTAAGCTGGCCTAAGGACACAGGATATGTTCTCATTGGCATGGGACTAGGGCCGGCAGAGCCAGATGAGCCAGAAAGGATGATGGAAGTCGAAAGATTTCTCTCGTTTATTTTTCAAAAAAACAGCCTAAACAGCTGGGTGTTTGAAGAGATTATGAACAGGGTAAAGATGAACCTTTACATAACAGATATAAAAACGGATCGAATTCTTTTTATGAACAATGCTATGAAGCAGGATTATGGGCTGGAAGATCCAGTAGGAAAGATATGTTGGAAAGTAATCCAAAAAGATATGGATGAAAGATGTCCCTTTTGCCCTATGGATAAGCTTTTAGAGTCAAAAGAAGAATCCCCTAGTTATCTATGGGAGGAGCATAGTAGCATAAACAGCCACATTTATGAGAATTATGACTGTCTGATTCGTTGGATTGATGGGAAGGAAGCCCATTTCCACCAGGCAATTGATGTGACGGAGCAAAGAAAGCTGACCCAGACGGCGGCTATTGATGAACTGACAGGACTTTTTAACCGCAGAGGAGGAAAAATAGAGGCAAAGAAGACATTGAGGGAGGTAAGGCAGTGCAAAAGGCCTTGTACCTTCTGCATGTTTGATTTAAATGATTTAAAAAAAGTCAATGATACTTACGGACATGCTGAAGGGGATGAATTTATTATCCAAGTGACAAAAGGGGTGAAGGAGCATTTAAAGGAAGGAGAATATGCCCTTCGCTTAAGTGGAGATGAATTTATTATTGTTTTTCCCAATTGCCAGGAGGCAGAGGCAGAGCAAAAGTTAAAGGATATTCTTTTGCATTTAGAAGAAGTAAAAAGGAAAAAAAAGAAACAATATGAGTTAGGCTTTTGCTATGGTTTATTGGAAGTAAGGGGGGACGAGAACTATCTTCTTCGGGACATTTTCCGAACATTGGATGAGAGAATGTATGTGAGAAAGAGGCAGCACCATATTTATCTGGCGGAGGAAAGGCTAAAGAAAGAAGATCAGAAGTTTAACATAGAGGATTTTCGCTTTGATAAAGAACAGATGTATGATGCTCTGGCGAAAAGTATGAACGAGCACATTTTTATTTGCGATATAAAAACGGGCTTGTACCGATATCCCAAAGCGCTGGTAGAAGAATTCAATCTTCCAGGAGAGGTAATTAGAGATGCAGGGGCTGTATGGGAAAGCATTATTCATGAAAGTGACAGAAATGGTTATCAGGAGGCCAACGAGAAAGCCTTTAGCGGGGAAAGCTCTACCTATCACGTGGAATACAGGGCATCTAACAAAGACGGAGACTGGGTGTGGTTGCGATGCAGAGGACATATTGAAAAGGATAAAGAGGGAAATCCAGCTCTCTTAGCAGGGATTATTACCCATCTGGGAAAAGAGAGCAGCATGGATCTTCTCACTGGCTTAGGGAACAAATTTGAGTGTGAAGATCAGGCTCAGGAATATTTAAAAGATGGAAAAGACACCCCTTTTGGTTTTGTTCTTTTAGGCCTGGATGGATTTAAGAAAATCAATAATTTATATGACCGGACCTTTGGAGATCGAGTCATTCAAGCAGTAGCCCAAAATATACTAGCAATGCTCCCTCCGAAAGCTTCTGTATTCCGGTTTGACGGCGATGAGTTTGCCGTTATATTTCCAGGAGGAATCAAAGAGGAAATAGAAAGCTTTTATCAAAAAATTCAGGAAATTTACTCAAAACAGCAGTCTCATAACAATAAAAAGTTTTATAGTTCTATTTCTGGAGGCTGCGCCTTTTATCCCAAGGATGGAAAATGCTTTCAGGAATTAATGAAAAATGCTGAATTTTCTTTGACATGTGCGAAAAGAAAAGGAAGAAACCGTCTTATTTTTTTCACTCATGAAATTATGCAAAACGAGGAAAAAGCTTTACGGTTGACAAGACTTTTGCGAGAAAGTATTGACAATCAGTTTGAAGGCTTCCAATTACATTATCAGCCTTTAATACAGGCGGGGACAAAAAAGGTATGTGGGGCGGAGGCACTGATACGATGGAAATGTGAAGAGCTAGGTATGGTATCTCCCGCTGAGATGATTCCCATTTTGGAAGAAAATCTTTTAATTATTCCTTTAGGAAAATGGATTCTAAGGCAGGCCTCTCTCACAAAAGAAAAGTGGAGGAAAGTAAATCCTGATCTTTATATAAGTGTAAATCTTTCTTATATACAGTTGGAAGATCCTTCTTTTTTAGATTATATAGAGAAAGAAATAGAGAATCAGTATATTGATCCTTCTTATCTTGTTTTGGAGTTGACAGAGAGTTATCTTGCATCTAACTTTGAAAGAATGCAAAAGCGGCTGGATTGTCTGAGAAAAATGGGCTTTCGGCTAGCAATGGATGATTTTGGGACGGGATATTCTTCATTAAGCATTCTAAAGAAATTTCAAATGGATATTGTGAAAATAGATAGAACCTTTACCCAGGACATATTGGAGAGCTGCTTTGATAAAAATTTTATTCGATTTACTGCTGAATTATGTCATAATGTAAATATGAGAGTTTGTTTAGAAGGAGTGGAGACAGAAGAACAGATGGAAGTCATGGAAAAAATGGGATTGGATTTATACCAGGGATTTTTCTTTGGAAGGCCTTCTGAAGAGAAGGAATTTGAAAAATATATAGTAAAAAGAGAAGACGACTAACGTCTTCTCTTCTGGGCCCGCTCCATTGTCACAGAGCGGCCTTTTATTTTTGCCTGGTTCATGGCATCCAGCACTTCAGAGGCCATATTTTGGGGAACGTCCACGAAAGTATAATTATCATACATATCAATAGAACCAACTAAGTTGCCGGAAATGCCAGATTCTCCAGCAATAGCGCCTAAAATATTAGCAGGACGTACACCGTCTCTTTTACCAATATTAATAAAGAGACGGGTCATTTTCTTTTCTCCATCTATAAAAGAAGATTCTGAATCTACGGACGGCGAATTTTCAGATTCTTTTGAACAAAGATGAAGCTTAAGAAATGCTGCTGCCACATCCATGGCTGTATAGTCTTGATCATTAATTTGACGTTCAATTTGGGAGATCATTGGTCCTAAATCTTCATTAGTAATAAGATGATCCAAATCTTTAAATAAGTTATCCACCCTTGTATTTGTAACATCATGAATGGAGGGGATAGGCTTTGCCTTCATCTTTGTTTTGCAATAGCGTTGAAGATCCTTTAATTTATAAACTTCCTTTCCCACTACAAAGGTAATGGCCAGCCCTGCTTTACCAGCACGGCCAGTACGGCCGATGCGATGGACATAATATTCGTCATCTTGGGGAAGGTCATAATTAAATACAATATCTACATCATCTACATCAATACCTCTGGCCGCCACATCAGTGGCAACTAAAATTTCTGTTTTTCCATTGCGAAAGGCAGACATTACCCGATCTCTTTGCTGCTGTTTCATGTCTCCATGGAGGCCTTCGGCAAAATAGCCTCTTCCTTGAAGATCACTGACTAATTCATCCACTTTCCTCTTTGTATTACAGAAAATAATAGATAAGTCTGGGTTATATATATCAATAAGCCGGCAAAGAATATCTGCCTTATTTTTAGGCCTCACTTCATAATAATGTTGTTCAATGCTTTGGACAGTTAATTCCTTTTTTACAACTTTGATCATTTCTGCGTTGGTTTGGTATTCTTTTGCAATTTCCAAAATAGCTTTGGGCATTGTAGCAGAAAATAGCACAGTTTGACGTTCCTCTGGCGTATCATTTAAAATGGTCTCTATATCTTCCCGAAAACCCATGTTTAACATTTCATCCGCCTCATCTAAAACGATGGTCCGTATTTTGTCAAATTTGACAGTTTTTCTTCTCATGTGATCCATGACTCGTCCAGGAGTACCGATAATAATTTGAACTCCTGCTTTTAAGGAGCGTATTTGCTTGACAATTTCCTGGCCTCCATAGACAGGTAACAGCTTAATGCCATGGGTATATTTGCACAATTTGCGAAATTCCCCTGCTACTTGGATGGCCAGTTCCCTTGTTGGGCAAAGAATGACAGACTGTACATGCTTGTCACTCACATCTATTTGTTCTAAAACAGGTATGGCGAAGGCCGCAGTCTTACCAGTCCCTGTTTGCGCTTGGGCAATAATATCTTTTCCTTCTAACATAGCAGGGATACTTTTGGCTTGAATGGGAGTTGCTTCTTCAAAGCCCATATCTTTGATCCCTTTTTGCAGCTTACTGCTAATTTCTAAATCTTCAAATTTCATTTTATTCCATGCCTTTCTGAATTTGGGAATTAATCAATGATAGTCATTTAGGCTCACGCCTAAAGGCGGTCTATAACTGTCTCATTGTAACAGATGAAATGTATAGTGTCAAATAAAAAGAATTGACAAAGGGAAAAAAAGTGATATAATGAACATATGAACAGATAATCATATATAAAAATGACAAAAGGAGCAAAGGGTGAACATGAAAAAAATAGAAGAAGGGTGTGAATTTATCCATGTCCATGAAGAAATAGTGAAAAAAGTAGAAAAGGAAATGCCAGGGGAAGAGAGACTTTACGATTTAGCTGATTTTTTTAAAATTTTTGGGGATTCCACAAGAATTAAAATTTTGTATGTACTGTCCTGCTCAGAAATGTGTGTCTGTGACATAGCCCAGCTTCTGAATATGACTCAGTCGGCTATCTCCCATCAGCTACGAGTGTTAAAGCAGATGAAGCTTGTGAAAAACAGACGGGAAGGAAAAAGCTTTTTTTATTCTTTGTCTGATGGGCATATTGAGACAATTTTGAGCCAGGGGATGGAACATATTGGGGAAGAGCAGTAAGGATATTGTTTAAGACAAGAAATAAAAAAGAAAAGAGGATAAGGATATGAAAAAAGTATATGTGTTGGAAGATTTAGACTGTGCAAATTGTGCTGCAAAAATTGAAAATGCCGTTGGAAAGCTGGAAGGAGTCAATCAATGTAAGGTTACTTTCATGACACAGAAAATGATTTTAGACGTGGAGGAAGATAAGGCGGATAAAGTGGCAAAGGAAGCGAAAAAATTAATAAAGAAATTGGAGCCGGACGTAGAAATGCGAGAAAAATAAAAAATGTTGGAAGGAATTGTTTTCAAGCATAGAAAAGAGGGAAGCCATGACAAAAAAAATGAAAAAAAGATTGGGGAGGATTGTGGCAGGGACTGCTGTTTTTCTGGCAGCTCTTTTCCTTCCTATTAAAAATCAAAACCTTTCGTTGCTCTTATTTTTAGCTGCTTATTTTGTTATTGGAGGAGATATCGTTCAAAATGCAGTGAGAAATATAGGAAAAGGTCAGTTTTTTGATGAAAATTTTTTAATGGGAATAGCAACAGTGGGGGCTTTTTTTGTAGGGGAATATACAGAAGGCGTGGGTGTCATGCTTTTTTACCAAATAGGAGAATTTTTTCAGTCCTATGCAGTAAATAAATCTAGGAAATCTATTTCTGACTTAATGGATATTCGTCCAGACAGTGCCAACGTAAAGAGAGATGGAGAAATAATAGAAGTAGAGCCAGAGGAAGTAGAAATAGGAGATATTATTGTAATAAAACCAGGAGAGAAGGTACCTTTAGATGGAAAAGTAGTAGATGGGTTCACCACTTTAGACACTATGGCTTTAACAGGAGAGTCTATGCCCAGACAGGCAGGACCTGGGGAAGAGATTATGAGTGGATGTATTAATATAAGTGGCCTCATTGAAGTACAAGTAAGCAAGCCCTTTGGGGAATCGACAGTTGCCAAAATATTAGATTTGGTGGAGAATGCCAGTAGTAAAAAAGCAGAGGCAGAAAATTTCATAACAAGATTTGCAAAGGTTTATACACCTATTGTTGTCTTTTCTGCCCTTTTTCTTGCTTTCATTCCCCCTCTTATTTTTCCAGATCACTCCTTTAGCCAGTGGATATACAGAGCTTTGACCTTCCTCCTCGTTTCTTGTCCATGTGCCCTTGTCATATCCATACCTTTAAGCTTCTTTGGAGGAATTGGGAGTGCAGGGAGACAGGGAGTCCTTGTGAAAGGAAGCAATTACTTAGAAGTATTATCCCAAGTAAAAACCATTGTTTTTGATAAAACAGGTACATTGACAAAGGGAAGCTTTCGCGTGTCCAAAATACAGGTAGATAGGGAGAAAAGTCCTTCTATGAATAAGGAAGAGTTACTTGAGCTTGCTGCTTATGCAGAAAGTTATTCTACCCATCCCATTTCTCTTTCTTTACAGGAAGAATATGGAAAGAAAATAGAGAAAGGCCGAATTGGAAAAGTAGAAGAACAGTCAGGCTTTGGCATTTTTGCTCTTATAGATGGAAAGGAGATCTATGTAGGCAATGAGAAATTAATGGAAAGACAGAAAATTGCTTATAAAACAGGAAAAGAGGAGACAGGAACAGTAATCTATGTAGCCAAGGAAGGACAGTATGCAGGCTATATTGTCATTTCCGATGAAATAAAGTTGGACTCTAAAAAAGCAGTAAAGGACTTAAAAGAGAGCGGAGTAAAGAAAACAGTCATGCTGACAGGAGACAGAACAAAGGTAGGAAAAGAAGTAGCAGAACTCATTGGAATCGATGAGGTGCATGCAGAGCTTTTGCCTGGCGATAAAGTGGAACAAGTAGAACGTCTTTTAAAAGAAATAGAAGGAAGAGGAAAACTGGCTTTTGTAGGGGATGGAATAAATGATGCGCCAGTTCTTGCAAGGGCAGACATTGGAATAGCTATGGGAGGCATAGGCTCCGACGCTGCCATTGAGGCAGCGGACATTGTTATTATGACAGATGAACCTTCCAAAATAGCCAAAGTCATGAAGATATCCAGAAAAACTTTAAGAATAGTAAAAGAAAATATAGCAATGGCCATTGGTTTTAAAGTGCTTGTTTTAATATTGGCTGCTTTTGGAATGGCTAATATGTGGGCGGCAGTATTAGCAGATGTAGGAGTGATGGTAGTAGCAATATTAAATGCTGTTCGTATTTTAAAAGTAAAGAATGTTAAAATACAGGGGAACGAGACGTAAGCATGGGACAAATAATCTATCCATTGTTGGGAAGTGGGAGAACATATGGATTTTAAGCTGTTACATAGTAGCATGATGTAGCAGCTTTTTTTTTGCTAAGAACTAAAAACTTTTCTTCTATAATAGAAGCAGGTAGCTAAAGAACTGCATTTGTATAACAGAGAGCAACTTCTTTATTTCTAACTTCCTCTATATTTTTTCACAAAAGGAAACGATATACACAATATAGAAAGGGCGAAAGAATAAGAAGTAAGGAAAAGGGGAATGGTTTAAGAAAGGAGAAGGGCATGGACATACAAAATATAGAATGGGGAAACAGAAGGAAAAACATAGAAGGAGAGACAACAAGAAGAGGGAACAAAAGTCAGTTTTTAGAGGCAGTTGAGAAGGCGTCCAAGTGGCAGGAAGCAGACTCTGTAGAAAAGGAGCAGGAAACAAGGGCAATAGACAGAGACAAGATGACATTGGAAGAGTATAAGCAGTATATAGATGAAAAAATAAAAAACTTGAATATCCATCCATCTTGGAAGAATACCTTTATATTTGTATCCATAACCAAGGAAGCCTATATACACATGAAGGAAAACCCAGCTTATGAGGAAGCAGTTTTAAAACGTTTGGCAAAGGATCTAGGCCAGCAGTCCTACCTTCCAGGATGGGAGCCAGACTACATTGTATTTGAAATTGGGAAAAACATGGAAGATTACAAGACGATAAGTTCTTACAAAAGGGATAACAAACAAATAGAAGAGGATTACTTAGAGTATCGTAAAGCTAAGAGAAAAAAGGAGTTAAAGCTTTGGCAGGAGAAGCTGTTTTTAAAACAATATAAGGAGAGACTACGGTTTGAAAAGCTGATAGTGGGGAGAAAGATGGCAGAGAAGGACCGATATGAGGAGTTGGCAGAGGATATGGCCATGCTAAAAGCAACAGGTAGGACAAAAGATGGCAGCTCCCTCTTAAAAAGCTATGCTGTTGGAAATCACCAGGCGAAAAGAGCAATGGGAGGCAGTATTTCTATCATTCGATGTTAAGGTAAAAAGCATGATTTCACCTAAGTATGGTTACTCTCCATAAAATAAAAGTCTTTGTTAAAATAGGTCTTGACAAAAATGTTTTAAGTGTTATATTAGTTATAGAACAAATATTTTGAGAAAAGATAGACACAGGAATGGAGGGTAATCATGAACATTCGTAAATTTACTCAGAAATCGATCCAGGCAGTGAATGACTGCGAGAAATGGGCTTATGAATATGGAAATCAGGAATTGGAACAAGAGCATTTACTATTCGCTCTCCTCAAAACAGAGGATAGTTTAATTTTAAAATTAATGGAGAAAATGGAAATCCACACAAATCATTTTCTACACAGAGTGGAAGACTATTTGGACAAAAGGGTCAAGGTACAAGGAGGACAGCTTTACATGGGGCAGCAGTTGAACAAGGCGCTGATCCATGCTGAGGAAGAGGCAAATCAAATGGGAGATGAATATGTTTCTGTAGAGCATCTCTTTTTGTCCTTGTTGAAATATCCAAACCCTGCCTTGAAAGAAATTTGGAAAGAATATGGAATTACAAGGGAGCGATTCTTAAAGGCTTTATCAACGGTGCGGGGAAATCAAAGAGTGACTAGCGACAACCCGGAAGCTACCTATGACACATTAGAAAAATATGGACAGGACTTGGTGGACAGGGCAAGAAACCAGAAGCTGGATCCAGTGATTGGAAGAGATGGGGAAATTCGAAATATTGTAAGAATATTGTCGAGAAAGACAAAGAACAATCCTGTCTTAATTGGAGAGCCAGGAGTAGGAAAGACAGCAGCAGTGGAAGGCTTGGCCCAGAGAATTGTAAGAGGGGATGTTCCTGAGGGACTAAAAGATAAGAAGATATTTGCCTTAGATATGGGTGCCTTAGTAGCTGGAGCAAAGTATCGGGGAGAGTTTGAAGAACGTCTAAAAGCAGTATTAGAAGATGTAAAAAACAGCAATGGACAAATTATTTTATTTATTGACGAACTCCATACAATTGTAGGAGCTGGCAAAACCGATGGGGCAATGGATGCGGGAAATATGTTAAAGCCTATGCTGGCCAGAGGAGAACTCCATTGTATTGGAGCTACCACCTTAGATGAATACAGACAGTACATTGAAAAAGATGCAGCTCTTGAGAGGAGGTTCCAGCCAGTCATGGTAGACGAACCTACAGTGGAAGATACTATTTCCATTTTAAGAGGATTAAAGGAACGATATGAAGTCTTCCATGGGGTAAAAATAACGGATGCTGCCTTAGTATCTGCCGCTGCCTTATCCAATCGATATATTTCTGACCGCTTTTTACCTGATAAAGCCATTGACTTAGTAGATGAGGCATGTGCCCTTATTAAGACAGAGTTAGATTCCATGCCAACAGAATTAGACGAATTGCAGAGAAAAATTATGCAGTTGGAAATAGAGGAGGCTGCTTTGAAAAAGGAGGATGACCGGTTAAGCAAAGAACGTCTTGAGTCTTTACAAAAGGAATTGGCTGAGTGGAAAGATAAGTTTAACATTATGAAAGCCCAGTGGGATAATGAGAAAGCTTCCATAGAAAAGCTTCAGAAAATGAGAGAGGAAATAGAAGCTGTAAATAACCAGATACAAATTGCCCAAAGAGAAGGGAACTTAGAGGAGGCAGCGGAATTAAGTTATGGCAAACTTCCCAGTTTAAAACAACAGTTGGAAATAGAGGAGGAGAGGATCAAACAGACACAGATGAGTCTGGCCCATGAAAGTGTAACGGATGATGAAATTGCAAAAATCGTATCCCGCTGGACAGGTATTCCTGTATCAAAGCTCACAGAGGGGGAGAGAAGTAAGGTACTTCACTTAGATGAGGAACTTCATAAAAGGGTCATTGGACAAGAGGAGGGAGTGACAAAGGTGACAGAAGCTATTCTCCGTTCAAAGGCAGGCATTAAAGATTTGACAAAACCCATTGGTTCCTTTTTGTTTTTAGGCCCTACAGGAGTAGGAAAGACAGAATTGGCAAAAGCTCTGGCTGAAAATTTATTTGACAATGAACAAAATATGGTTCGCATTGATATGAGTGAGTATATGGAAAAGCATTCTGTATCTAGACTCATTGGAGCGCCTCCTGGATATGTGGGATATGAGGAAGGAGGACAGCTTACGGAGGCTGTGAGAAGAAGGCCATATTCGGTCGTCCTTTTTGATGAAATTGAAAAAGCCCATTCGGATGTGTTTAATGTTCTTCTCCAAGTGTTGGACGATGGGCGCATTACAGATTCCCAAGGAAGAACGGTAGACTTTAAAAATACAATTTTGATTATGACATCCAACATTGGTTCTGCGTATTTGCTGGAAGGAATTCAAAAAGATAAAACCATTTCCAAAGAGGCAAAAGAGGGGGTTATGTCAGAGCTTCAAGCCCGTTTTCGCCCAGAATTTTTAAACAGGCTGGATGAGATAATTTTCTTTAAACCTTTGACAAGAGAAAATATTGGAGGAATAATTGAACTTCTCATAAAAGATTTGAACAAACGCCTTAAGGAAAAGGAACTGAACATTGAGCTGACAGATGAGGCGAAAAATTGTATTGCAGAGGAAGGTTATGACCCTGTTTATGGGGCAAGACCTTTAAAGAGGTACATCCAGAAATCTGTGGAGACAAGTACGGCGAGACTCATTTTATCAGGGGAAGTAGATATGGGAGATACGATTTTAATAGATGTGAAAGAAGGGGAGATAAGGGCAAGGAAGAAATAAAAAGAATGTTTATAAGACTAGAAAAATATAGTATAATAATACCTGATATTAGAAACGAAGAGAAAAGTGTACAGAAGTAAAAAGGAGGAACCAGAGTGGGGAAATTTATAACAAAACTTGTCATTGGCGCTGTATCAGGTTTATTAACAATAGGAGGGAGCTTTTGCCCAGGAAATCCCTTTACTGTAAAAGTAGAAGCCAGTGTACTCACACAAGAGCAGCAGGCAGCCGCCTTACAGGCCCAGCAGGACTTAGCTTTACAAGCCCAGCAGGCAGCGGCCCTTCAAGCTCAACAGGCTCTAGCCCTTCAGGCCCAACAGGAACAAGCTTATCAAGCACAAGTACTTTCCAATCTTCAGGCTCAGCAGGCGGCCATGCTCCAAATAGGCCAGACTAAGGGAATGACACAAGAGCAACAGGCGAATTTAGCTTATATTGCCCAGGTGCAGCAGGAAATGACTTTAGGGGTGAATCAGAAGTTTATGGAAGAACTAGCTTTGCTGGAGGCAAACGGGGATCCTGCTTATATTCTTCAGATTCAGCAGGAATTAAATGAATTAGGATATCCCTGCCCTGTAACAGGAATATTGGATGGGCAGACAAGAACAGCCTTTTATCAGTTTTATGTAGATTATATGTATGTAGTAAATGGGGTTATCAGCTTAGTTGCCACAGTCGCAGCATAGGAGGATGCATTTTTGAAGATTTATTTAACGAATGTGTTGGATAAGTAAGAGAAAGATTTTAAAATAGGGGAGTTGTTGCACCATAGATGAGAAAACACCTATGGAGCAATGACTCCATTTTTATATTATAGGAAAGACATGGTTACAATGGAGTATGAAAGAGAACAGCTTTCCTAAGAAAGAAAAAGGGTATGCAGACAGATACATGAGGAAATGAACCATGAATTCATCAAATACTAGGAACTGCATATGGCATCACTTTAAGGAAAGAGTATTGCTGCTGTCAGTGAACTTGAAACAAAGAGACTGTTTACTGTACATCTTCCAACTTGGGATCCTTTGTTTTATAATAAATGTAGACGAGATGATATAACATCTGTTTTTACTGTCATTACAAACAATGAACAATCTAATCATAAAGCATAATAAGGAGGATTTATGAACCAAAAAGAAAGAATGCTAAACAGTCTGCCCTATAAGGCATGGCTTGATGGTCTGGAAGAAGAGAGGGAAGCCTGTAAGGAAAAGATTTATGAATTGAATTTTCTTCCGCCAAAAGAGAGGGGAGAGATTCCAAGACTACTCAAAAGGTTATTTGGAAAAACAGGGGAAAATATTTGGATAGAGCCCCCTTTTCACTGCGACTATGGCTGGAACATTGAAGTAGGAGATTCTTTTTTTGCTAACTATAATCTGACGATTTTGGATGTAGGTAAGGTCACCATTGGAGCAAATGCACAAATTGCACCAAACGTATCTATTTATACAGCTGGACACCCTATTCATCCAGACAGCCGCAATTCTGGATATGAATATGGAATACCTGTCACCATTGGTAATAATGTATGGATAGGAGGCAATTCGGTCATACTTCCAGGAGTTACTATTGGAAATAATGTAGTAATTGGAGCAGGGAGCGTAGTGACAAAAGACATTCCTAATAATAGGATTGCAGCAGGTAATCCTTGCAGGATTATCCGTGAAATTACAGAAGAGGACAGAGCTTACTACTTCAAAGACAGAACCTTTGATTCAGAATCTTGGAAGGATATGGAGAAAAATAAAGCAGAGGGATAATATATATTCCAATGTATGTAGATGACTTAGAAAAGACAAAAGATTATTTATACATATTTTGTCTCTAAAGCTTTCTCTAATATAGGGCTATTTATTTTTTAAAGGATATAATATATAGTACAAGAAAATATGTTCTTTGCCATTCCATGTTCTTTTTCCACATTCCTTTAAAAATGGAAAATCACATTTTTCTATCACTTTTTTCGATAGATGATTTGTGCTTCTATGGCTGCGCAGTAAAAAGTCATAGTTTTCTTCTTCAAAGCAAAACAAAATAAAATAACTCTTTTTACTGCTTCAGTCATGAAGCCATTTCCCCAATTACTTTATGCTTCTCCTTTCATTTCAAAGCAAATACTTTTTTTCTTTGATAAAGGAGAGCAATATTGTTTCTGATTCCTGAATGGAGGCATGAGGTTTCTAGCCAGCCATTTGATCTACTCCATCAACTTTTGCATATTCGTAAAAATTTTCCAAATTCTTCTTACTCCAAAAACGGAGTATCAATCTATCTGTTTCCAGCACAACATGGGTTAAATCCACATAAGCATTCATAGGAGTGTCGCCTCCTAAATAAGAAAGTTTCATTGTATCAAAAATCTTTGTTGTTCTTAAGATGTAAAGTGGATGGCAAATATATCTTCCTTTGACTATTTAACAAGCTGTGGCTTACTAAGACTAGATATTCGAAGTGACTATGAAGTTTCAAGTAAGATTATAAAAATATTAAGATGAATGATGGAACAGAGTACAATTCCTATTTTGTTATAAAAACAATGTTCCGTTTGATGATGTTGCAATGCCCTTTTTTATATGACAAAAAACAACCTTTTTCTCCAAAATAGGTAGAATTTCTACATTTTCATTGAAAAAGCCAAGATAAACATGTAGAATATATAGTAATACAATGGAGGGTGGTTAATATGTTTAATATTGGAATATGTGATGATGAAAAATTAACATGTGAAGATTTGGAAGAAAAGGTACAAAAATTCGGGGACAAAATACAAATGAAAATGAATATGCGCATATGGCATTCTGGAGAGGAATTATGCGATGCTTTGGAGGAGGGATTAGAGCTTGACCTGTTGTTTTTAGATATTGAGTTAATAACCACCAATGGAGTGATTATTGGGGATTTTATTAGGAACTCCTTGGAAAATGTAGAAACAGAAATTATTTATATTTCTTCGAAAAGCAGCTATGCCATGAGTCTTTTTAAAATACAGCCTTTGGAGTTTCTTATGAAGCCCTTAGACGAAAAGAAAGTATGGAGAGCAGCGCTTCGCTGGGTCCATATAATGGAAATGAAAAACAAAAATTTTGCATATAGCATAAAAGGAGAATATTATAAAGTTCCATTTAAAGATATTATTTATTTTTACAGTGACAATAAAAAGGTTGTGATCGTTTTAAAAAATAAAAAGATACACTTTAATGGAAAGCTGAAAGATGTTGCAAAAAAAGTAACAACGAGTTTTATATTTATTCACCGTTCTTTTTTAATTAATTTGGATTATGTGGCGCGGTGTTCCTACGAATTTGTGAATATGATGGACGGCTCCTCCATTAATATAAGCCGCACATACAGAAAGTATGCTAGAAGTAAAATTATGGAATACAAATGGGAGAGGATGGGATAATATGTTTGAAATAGGGACAGCTTTGTGTACAAATTTATTTAGGACTTATGTTATCAAGAGATTTATGACTATCTTTTTTGAAAAAAAGGAGGAGAGGAAGTCTATAGAAATAGGAGTTTACTGTGTATTTTTTCTTCTTACTTCGTGGGTCCACGTTACTTTTTCATCTCTTATGGGAAATATGGTTCTTAACTTACTCCTATTGTATGTTATTACCCAGTTTTATAAGGGAGGGCAGAAGAAGAAAGTATTCATTTCTCTTTTTTTGTACAGTCTGCAAATGTTATGTGACGTTTTATCTGTTTATTCCTTATCTAATTATGTAATAGGGGAAGGATATCCTATCATTGCTCCCTTTGTAACCGTCTTTCTCATTTGTATATGTGAACTTTTCATAGAAAGATTTGTAATAATAAGAAAAAAGGGACATACATTTACGCCGCCATACTGCGGCATTTTATTATTTATACCTGCATTGAGTATTCTCCTCCTTTTGATGATGTTCATGGAAGGATTCCACCACAGACTTTTTTTCATTGGAGAAAGTGCAGGGATACTATTCATGAATCTTCTGATGCTCCATTTGTATAATGTATTGTTGGATTACTATGTAAAGATGGAAGAGAAGACAGTTTTTGAAAAGCAGGCTGCAAGCTATGCCAATCAATTACAAGTATTAATGAAGTCAGAGAAGGAAATTCGGGCTTTGGAGCATGATATGAAGCATCATCTCCATGAGTTGTTGGCAATGGCAAATAGGAATGAAAATAAGGAGATTGAAAAGTACATCCATAATATGAAAATGTTCATGGAAAACCCTGAAGAATATATTTATAGTGGAAATAAGGATGTTGACAGTATTTTGAATTATATGCTTCATAAGGCAAAGGAAGAGCTTAAGGAGGTAGAATTTAAAGTAAATGTGCCAAAAGAGATGAATGTAGAAAGCTTTGATTTAAATGTTATTCTTGGTAATCTCCTAGATAATGCTATATTGGCTGCCAGCAATACAGAGGAAAAGTATTTGTCCCTTACTGTAAGCTATGATAGAGGAATGCTTTTTCTTCATATTATGAATAGTTATGCTCATAAGCTTTTGAAAAAGGGAGGGGTTTACCTGACGAGCAAGAAGGAGAGGAAGGGCCATGGAATCGGTTTGCAAAATGTAAAAAAAATACTGGACTCTTATGATGGCTCTATGGAAATTACAGAAGAGAAAAATCGTTTTGACGTGAAAATTATCATGTATGTTCCCTTATCAAAAGAAGAATTGGCGTGAAAGGGAGGAAAAAAGATATTACAAAAACATTAAATTATTTACAAAATTATTAATTAAAAAACAAAAAAAGGTGCAGTTGCAACAGAAATAGAGATGTGACTGCACCTTTTTTACTGTTTTTTAGTAAAACATCAAAAGAGTACAAGTTTTTTTCGCCCGAATACATGCTGTTTTCGCCATGTGTCCAAAAAGGGAGAAAAAATATGTTATGCTATAAGAGTCAAAAGAAATATAAATTCAAAGAAAGAGAGGAACAAAACGGATGAACAAAGAAAAAAGTATGAAAAAATTGGTAGAGGCAGTGGCATTGAAAATAGCTCTTAGGGATGCGAACACAGCATGTCCTTTCATCACATATCAGCCTACAGTACCAAAATCAGTAAAAAAATTAAGGAAGTTTTAAAAAATGAGTGGAAACGAGATGTCCAAGGAGGAAAGAGACGAGATTGTCCAATATGGGCTGGAAAGGGGAAAAGTAATCGTTGCAACAATGGGAATAACCTTTTTCCTTGGATATATAGTCCAGCTAATAAATGTCAATAGCAAAATGAGAAAAATCGAAATTATTTTTAAAGCAAAAAAGGCGCACTTACCCCTTGGTGAAAATATCATTTTTTCAAAAGATATTGATTCGTTGGATTTACAGTATTTTATGCGGCTATGTCGCATTTAGCAGCATTGTGTTTTTTGATATGCTCCTGCGGAGTAATGATTTCAAAAGGC
>CAJUTQ010000044.1 GCA_910589265.1 uncultured Lachnospiraceae bacterium | reverse complement strand
TATAGGGACGGATGGAATCTGGCAGTATATTCCTCACATTAACACAGGTTTATTCAGCATTATCAAGGTGCATTTTCTACTTTTTGCCAATCTGATTGTAGATTGGCATATAAATACAATTAACTTCACGGATTCAGGTATGTACTGTTTCATATATTCATTGTGCTCCTTCCCGCCCATACACTCTTATGACTGTATCGTTACAGGATATCATATTTTTCCATTTTGTCAATTAGCATTTTCACACCCTCACATACTCAACCTCCATCTGCAAAATCTCCCCGCAGTACTCTTTCCCCTGTATATCTGAATCTTTGTAGCTGTTTGTCACCACTTCACAACACACCATCTCCCCTGTCGTAACAGAAGTGTATACCACATCCACGGCGCTGATCAATCCTGCTTTCCATAGATCTATATAATAATCATACTGGTCATAATTGCCCTCCTGCTTCATCTGCTCCAATGCTTCTTCCATCTGGTCCCTTGTCTGCCATTCTGCCTGCACTGTCTCGATCTCTCTCTTATCCAGACTGCAGATTATCTCCGCCACTTTACAGTTATGCTCCGCTGCATGGGCGTTCTGGCATCTGCTTATCCCATATTTTTGAGAAATGAAATCTTTCCCCTTCTTTGTCAGCGCATAGCTTACATTGCTTCTTGGATTCTTATTATATCTTGATGGATATGTCACTTTCTCGATCAGCCTGTCTTTCTCCATATTTTTAAGCCTGCTTGCCGATATATCTATCTTTGCGGCATCTTCCTGTCTGACATTCCCTGCTATGGACAGCACTTTGAAAAACCTCTCATCCTTTGGATACCAATGCTTGATATGTTCTTTCATTTATTCTTCACCTCCCTGCTCATACGAATTTTATCTATATAAAAAAGCAGGGACATCTTAAAGAAGACATCCCCACCCAAAATTACTTTTGCTCTTCATCTGATAAACTCAGATGAACCCTGTATATCATTGTTCCTGTTTATCTCTTTTCCTATATATGTGCTTTCCTCGTAACACTGCCCTGCAATCAAGGCATCCTGATGTCAACTAAATTGGCGATAAGCAGGTCTGCAAAATACCATGTATCCTGTACCCTGTATGGACTGTCGAAACATCTCCTTTTTTACATTGCTAAACAGCACCCTGATATTTATAAGAAGTATAGATTATGGATGAATGCCTTTATCAAAGCTCCTTTTCAAACAATCACGAATGATTTCCTTTTCTCTATACATTGTCATTATAAAAAATGGATTCCAATAAATAACCAACCTATCAGATAGGGTACTGTATCAGAACATTCCTATCTGAGTTTCTGATTATTTTGTCCACACAACTTTCTACAATATATAAACCATAACTATTTTGGCGGATAGCAGGTTTTAAGAGATACAAAATGTAACCCGCTGGCATCATACCAGCACAGGCATCCCTATGCCTGAAACCAATGGGACTGGCAGACATCAAATGTGAGGTGTCTGCTTTTTTGTCCACATTTATCCCGAAAGGAGAACACATGAACAGAGAAGCAATGAAACACCAGATTCTGGAAGCACTTTCTAAGAGATTAGGAGACGGCTTCCACATTACCATCCAGAAGGTCTTTAAACCCAACAGGGAACTGGAAGGCCTGCTGATCATGGGTGAGGGCGAGATCATCAGCCCCACCATATATTTAGAGTCCTCTTATGAGGCTTTAGATAACGGCACGCCTGTTGAGCAGGTCGTGGACAGGCTCTTACAGGCATACGATTCTGCCAGATCTGAAACAGTGGATTTTAACATAGCATCCCTGCATGATTTTGATTATGTCAGAAGCAGGCTGTTTGTCCAACTGATCAACAGGCATCTCAATAAAAATCTGTTGCAGAATGTGCCGCACACCATGTTCCTTGATGATCTTGCCATCATAGTCCGCTGCACCGTTGAGACATCGGAGGACTGCGATGCAAGTTTTATGGTACATAACAGCCATTTAAACATCTGGCAGACTGACAGTAAGACTGTCTTATCCCTTGCAATCAGGAATACACTGGCAATGCAGAACGTAGTGCTTATGCCATTAGGACAGCTCATCAGGGAAACGTTTCCTGCTTACCCAGCGGAACATTCTTCTGACTGCGGTTTGTGGTTTATGAGCAATCAAAAAAGAACCTATGGCGCGGCGGCTGTACTGCATGATGATGTACTGGAAGATTTTGCCGAAAAGCACGGCAGTTTCTATGTCATCTTTTCTTCTGTACATGAAGTGCTGATCAAGTCATCGCCTGATAATTCCGACATTGACATCCTTACCAAGCATAATCAGGATGTAAATGCTTCGGCTTTAGAAGAAGATGAAATTCTGGGCACTAAGGCTTACTTCTACCAGAAAGGCAGGGGATTTGTTTTATGACCCCTTATGCAAAAGATCCCATTCATTATTTTAAAAATCAGAAAGGATAAGCATATCAAAAGGTATGCGGGTATGAACATGAACAAGATCACACTGACAGGAAGACTCACAGAGGAGCCGAAGGTAACTTACAGTGCAGGCACGGAGCCTGTTGCAAGGGCGTTATTCAATTTCGCCGTCCCCGACATGTCCATGCGGAAGGATGGCGAAGGTAACTACCCCACAGATTTTTTCAGATGCACCTGTTGGGGTAAGCTCGCTGAGGTCGTGGAGAAACACTGCAATAAAGGCACAAAACTTCTTTTAAGCGGAAGGCTGAAAAACAATAATTATGAGAAGGACGGCCAGAAGGTCTATTCCAATGAGATTGTGATTGATTCACTGGAATTTCTTGAAGCAAGGGCGGCCAAGATACAGGATTCACAGCCGCAGGAAGCATCTGCTGCGGAACCCACGGCAGAAACGGAGCCTGCGCGAACGGAGCCACCGTCAAATGCTGTAAACTAGATTCTGCTCTTCTGAAAAATGCCATAAACAGACTGGAGGATAAACGTCTTTCCTACCTGTCTGCTTTTCAGGAAGAATCTGGAAGTGTCACCCTCAGGCTTTTATATGCTGACTCTGCATCTGTCATACAGGACTGCATGGATATAATCCACGAATCTGCCCTCGAATGTGGCATTCCCGTGGTCTGATCTGCGGTCCTGATGGACAGGTAAATTTTACAAACATAAAATTTCATTTTGCAAAGGAGAAACCACTATGATCAGAACAACACTGAACTGGACAGTAAAGAATTTAAAGAGCATGTATGACGGGAAGCATACGCTTCAGATGGATCATCCTATTCAACGTCAAAATTTACAGTGGCTGGATGATAGATTAAAACGTAGTTTGCTGATCCACAGTATACTCGCCAACTATCCTGTCCCGCCTGTCTACTGCCTGAAAGAAGCCATTTCCGAAAAGGATTATTCCTATTCGATCCTTGACGGGAAGCAGCGGCTGACCACCATCTTCGATTTTATTGACGGCAGGTATCCACTTGATACAGAGACGCCTTCCGTCACCATTGATGATACTGTTTATGAATTAGGCGGTAAATACTTTACAGACCTCGACACTGAATGCCAGCAGGAGCTTCTCCGCTTCAAATTTACCATCTATGGTTTTGAGGATGCGGATGACGATCTGATAGAGGAAATCTTTTTCCGCCTCAACAACAGTACGCCCCTTTCCAAACCGCAGAAAGCCATGCCTTTATGCGGTGTTGAAAACGCAAAGTTCATCAAGTCGATCCTGTCTGACAGGTTCTTTTCGGAGATCTGCCAGTTCTCCGCTCTGCAGAGAAGGAAATCTGATGACATGTGTACCTTACTGCAGGCTATGATGCTTCTCGACAACAGGTATGAAGGGTATGAGTTCTCTTCCATCTCTGCGGATGAGATCATGATGTATGCTGCCTCCATCAAAAACAATTACTCGGAGGAACAGAAAAACAGGCTCTATGACATCATCGACTATCTTGAGAAAGTTTTCCCTGAAAAGGACAAAATGCTCAAGAAGATCAATATCCCCATCGCTATGCTCGCCGCTGACACTGCTATGGGAGATAGTTATGATCCCGTCAAGAACCTCTACCGCGTAGGACCCATGTATTTCAGACAATGGTTTTCCTATTTCTTTGCAGAGTGCTACGAAGAGTACAAGCAGTACTGCTCTTCTGGCAGCATCAAGAAGGAGAAGACCTTAAAGAGAATTGAGATCATGGGAACCTCCCTTGTCGGTTATTTTGAACTGGCAGAAGCAGACAAGGCAGAACAGGAGCCATCCTTATCAAATGAAGATGCTCCTGCTGATGAATCTGCTCTGGCAGAAGAAGGTGTTTCTGCTGACGAATCTGCGGTAACAGAAAAAGCTGTTTCTACTAACAAATCTACTTCAGCAGAAGGGGATTCTTCCCTTGAGGAGCCTGCCCCGTCAGATGACAGCAACCCCTCAACGGATGCTGATCTGGTGGAAAGTGATCCTACGGCAGATGAAGCAGAAAATGCAGTCGTTAAAGAAAATGCTGACAACAACAAAAATTCTGGCTACGCTTCTGTTGCCGAGGATACTGCTTCCTATACTGCCTCTGACCAGACAGAATATAGCGAAACGTCAGAAGTAGAAGAGCCTCCCGAAGAGCTTACACAGGACACAGAATAATTTTGTTTCAGGGATGCAGCTTCCATATGTGCATCCCTTTTTTACAGAATGGAGGACACCATGCGGATCGACTTTTATGATGCAAGGATCACAGACCATGACAGGACTGTTTTAGTGAAAGAAAAAGGCATCAATTACGAATGCCAGAAGATGGACAGCCCAAAAGAAATCTCCCTTATGCTCAAGAAACTTCTGCATATGGATGAACTGGCAGAAGAACATGTCTATCTGATCGCACTTAACAATTCGTGCAAAGTTTTAGGGATGTTTTTTCTATCCAAAGGAACCATATGCACAAGCCTTGTCAGCCCACGGGAAGTCTTTTTACGGGCAGCACTTATCGGTGCCGTCCAGATCATCCTTTGCCACAATCACCCATCTGGAAACCCTGTTCCCAGCGAATGTGACATGGAACTGACAAAACGGCTGAAGGACTGCGGGGAACTGCTGAATATCTGTCTGGCTGACCATATCATCATTGGTCATAATTCTTATCTGAGTTTCAGAGAAGCAAAACTTTTGTGAAGGGAGAACATGGCATGAAATGGTTTAATGGAATCACAACATTAAAGGAACTGCGCAAAGAATATCGGCGGCTTGTCGTAAAGCACCATCCTGACAACGGCGGTAACGAGGATGTGATCAAAGAAATCAACGCCGAATATGACCGCCTGTTCAAGAAACTAAAATACGACTATGAGCATGAGGATACATACAGCAAAGCCACGGACAAGCAGAAACAACAGTATGACTGGCAAAAAGACGCCCAAATCAGGGAGGCGATCATGCAGCTTTCCAGATTTAAGGATATTACCGTTGAGGTGATCGGCGTCTGGATATGGGTGTCAGACTGTTACCCATACAGAAAGGAGCTGAAGGCACTTGGGTTCCGCTGGGCAAGCCAGAAACAGATGTGGTACAAGCATTTCGATGACTTCCACAAGTTCAGCTCCAAGCCTGCTTCTATGTCTTATATACGGGCAAAGTACGGCTCCGTGGAAATCAAGTTTCAGAAAAAACAGGAAACGGAAACAGAAAAACTGACCAGAACATAAAAGAAAGGAGACTCATATGATCGATTTAAAAAACGCAAGTTCAAAGGAGATCGCATCCTACTTTTCCCACGAGGTAAACAACTTCTGCTTCAACCATAAAGCAACTGCGGAAGAGCTGAGAAGTTCACGCCTTATGAAAGATTTGGACCTTTGCTGGATTAGGATCTTATCAGACCCCGCCTACAGGACTGACCTGCGGAATGAGAGATCCGCACAGACAGGCAGACGGCTTGCCGAAATCCCTTTTATTGCGAAAAAGATAGCAATGACAGGCAACCCTAAGATGGAAGAAGTCGCAAAAATAATGGCAACGGACCACAGGACTTTGCAACAGACATTTTCAGGGCTTGTGTTCTACCACTTTATGATTACCTGCAATAAGAGGGAAAGCCAGACACTTCTCAAAGTCATGGGGGATTCCTTTTATAAACTGCCATTAATCTGAAAACAGGAGGGCAAATTTTATGAACATAAATTTAAACGAAGTAAGGGAACATGTAGAACTCTACTTTAAAGAGAATCTTCCCAAATACACAGTATTGGAGATCAGGAGAAAATCCAGCCACCCCGATGACAGCTATCTCTTTATGGTATCAGCAAAAAATGATAACGGCACTTATGCCGTTTGGACTGGCTGGAATGAACTCAACCAGAGCCTCAATCACGGTCACTACGATCTGAAATCCGTTAAGGAATGTGAAAATATCTTTGAGGAATTCTTTTATAGAGCTTAATGATACAGGGGGATTGATCTATATGACGGAATCCCCCTGTATTCCCACAGATATGCTTGAAACCATGATGATTTGATAGTATACTACAATTACACAGAAGAAAGGGGCTACAGAATGCCAAAGAAAACACAGGGTCTAAAGCCTGATACAGTACTAAAGAATTACTGGAATGACAACGGACAGTTTGCTGATTTCTTTAACGCAGTCCTGTTTGACGGTGAACAGGTGATCTCTCCCGATGAGCTGGAAGATGCCGACACGGAGGAATCTTCTATCCTTGAACACAGGGAATATGCCGAGAGCATCAAGGCATCCAGAGACAACATAAAGATCCATAAAAGATCTACCGCTTACGGGGTTGAATTAGTCATGCTCGGCATAGAATCACAGGAGCATATACACTATGCCATGCCGATGCGGGTTATGGGTTATGATTACGGCACATACAAAAAGCAGTATGACCGCAATGCCAAGAAATACCAGAAAAAAGATGAAATGACAGATGATGAATACCTTTCCAGAATGAAACGGACAGACAAATTTACTCCTGTCATCACCGTTGTTGTCTATTACGGCGATCATCCTTGGGACGGGGCTACTACCCTTCACGGGATGCTAAACATTCCTGATAAGATGAAGCCCTTTGTCAACGATTACAAAATGCTTCTTGTGGAAGCAAGGAAGAATGATCTGGTATTCCACAACATGACAAATATCACATTTTTTGATATGCTGAAAGTAGTTTTGAAAAAAGGCATCACAAAGAATGAGGCCAAGGAAAAATTCATAGAATATGCCTTAGAACATAATGTAGACAAAACAGTGGTCATGACCGTGGCAGGAGCCACTAAACTCAAGATTGATTACAATGCGTTATCCATGAAAGGAGATGTTAATATGTGTACTTTATTTGATGAGGTTGAAAAAGAAGGAGTTCTAAAAGGAGAAATTAAGGGTATTCAGGCATTAATTGAAAGCCTACAGGAAATGGATATTCCATACACTAAAACCCAAAATCAGTTAATGGTGAAATTCTCCTTATCAGAAGACACCGCTCAGGAATACATGGATAAGTTCTGGAAATAATCACGTTCTACTGCCCCTCCTCCGAGGGGCATTTTTATCAATCAAAGGAGATTTTATAAGATTAACTTTTGAAGAAATGGCTTTAAAATATCCCGATCAATGGCTTGGGCTAAAAATCCAATTTATCTGGATAACGATGGAGTCACATTGTTGTCCGCAGTAATTATATACACTGATAAAAGCTGTGACGAACTGCTTGAAATGCAGATTGATGGCAGAGACAGAATAATTGGCTGGTACACGACTGACAACAGCCTGCAGTTAGGAATGGCAGAAAGTGTTTAATGTAATTACACATAACATCGAATCAACCGCCAGTCTTTACTTAAAATATGACATAATCATTTAAATAAAGCAATTTCTACAATCGGGAAATTTAAATTATTATAATAGTAGTAGAAAGGAAGTCTTCTTTATATGTCAATTACAGCAACAGAACTTAAAAACAATCTTGAAAAATATCTACAGATATCTGCTACGGAAGATGTCTTTATCACAAGAAACGGAGAAGTAGTGGCAAAACTGACCAGTCCATACCATGACAGAGTGGAAACCGCCAAATCCTTATTTGGCATTCTGCCGAAAGATATAAACATCGAAGAGCTAAAAATAGAAAGGCTGGCTATGAAATAATTGCCTCTCTTGCTTCACCGCCTCTCTTTCGAGGGGCTTTTACTATATCTTTCTTCAAATATCGTATTTTCCACCACAACCCTCTATCTATCTGCCAGATTATCAATCCACTCCTTTTATCTATGATGTAAGGTAAGCCTTTCAAGTGCTTACAGACAGATAAAAAGGAGTGTGAAATCACATATGTACAGGAACGAAAATATCTCTGCCAGAACGAAAAGCAGACTGGCAAAGGAAGAATGTTTTAACAGGAATATACCCATATCGAATATACTTTTCTACATAGGCGGCGGATTTATGCTGAGAAAGCAGGCAGTCACACTGGTCAGGATCTTCTACCAGATAGGTGAACATAAGGCAAATGATATGATCGCTGACCTTCTCTCCTATGGTCTGTTAGTCAAAAAACAGGCTACTGATACAAAGACCTGCCTTTATATCATGACAAAGTTTCCCCTTGCCATGTACCACGATTGCAGCACAAGGGATTCCTGCTCTGTCAAGCTGAATAATAGAAAGATCTGGCACAATGTTTACAGGACAGAATTCATCATAAGGCAGGCTGTTCCAATGATGGAGCAACTTGACATAGAACTGACCTTACAGAATCTGATGAATTTCTTAACAGACTACTGCATCTCTGTTTTTACAACAGAAAACCAGATGTCAGTCTATCAGTTATATGGAAACCTTTACGAGAAGTTTCCCATCAAAGACAAGGAACTTATCGCCTCTGGTTTTCCCCGTGTATCTGATTTTATGGATGATTACTACAAGATCACCGCTGACTTATATCATCACCAGCGAAATTTTCTTGGATATCAGATTGACGATGATTATTCTGGTTATCTGGACATAAAAGAGCGATTGGAAAGAGAAAGGGATCTGATCTCCTCACCCAAAGAATACAGAAGGAACTACTATTCCCTTTTCAATATGACAGCCGCAGGATTCTTCTTCATCGGAAAGCCGACAGGGAAAAATATCACCATTGGCATCTTCGATAAATGCAACAATATGTATCTCAAAAAAATTTATGAGAATATCATCTGCATCTATCTCATGTTGGAGAGGTATCTTGGATTTTTCCCACAGATAACCTTACAGGTGTATATGTCGGATGCCGACAGAATCCTTTCTTTGCGGGATAAAGAAAATGAGCAGGGTTACGATTATTCCAGACAGGAAAGATCAGGACTCACTAAACGGGACAGTTTCTTCCAGAATATGAGAATCCCAAGGCAGAACTGGAATGATATCCGTGTAGATTATATCTACTACCCGTTGAAAGAAAAGTATAACTTATGAACGTGTTTTCAATCTATGATCTAGAAATAGATATATCCAATAAGCTGCCTGTATCTTGCAGGCGGCTTTATCAATTGCAGTATTTGTTTTTCTTTTCTTCCATTTCCATAACTGCTATAATCTGTTTAGGACATACGCATCTTTTTATTCCAGAAAGGAAACCAACAAATGAAAGACAGACTATCCTACAGACAGCTATATGACGAACTGGAAGCACTGAATACTTCTGTCTACGATTGTTTTGTTAGCGGAGATTTTGAAGGATTTCAAAACACGATAGATGAATTTACTGATTCAGGCATCATGGAGCAGAAAGAATTTGCCGCGGCAAGGGAAGCCTACCGCTACTCTTCCATGCCATTTACCTTTGACGGCATATGGATCAGCGTAGATTCCCGCAACCCACTTGACAGGCTTGTTATGGATGTCGCTGGCCCTTCTATACAGGAAATCCATGAGCGGGATGTAATGCCTGTCTATGCCTATATGGTAAAACATACAGAACCACAGCAAATGCAACATAATGACAGTAAGATTGCAAGCAGCAGATGTAGGGCACTTCAGCATTATAGAGACCTATACAAAGATTTATATAAAGACCCTTCTCTCAAAGGCGCTTGGTCAATCCCGCTTGTAGCTGATGCGGAAAAGCATAAAATGGTTTACATAAACAGGATAACAGAACTTGCCGCTGCCCGTAGTAAGTTCTATGCAACATATGATTTTACTTCCCTGCCGTTAAACGGCATGAAGATCATTGACAGCGAAAAACTGAGAAACATGGATACCTCTGAAAAGATCAAGTATCTGACAGCAACATTTGACAATATATATGACCCTGCCAAAAATAGAAACAGGTTTAACCATACTGACTGCTTTTCCTTTGACGGTTATGAGAAGCTCCTTGTAAGCAACTATCTGCAGGGAAAAGGAATAGACAGGAAGAACTGGAAGCGTTATACAAAGGGAACCTTGCCAGCTAAATTTGATTTTTATCTTCAACTTGCATTTTATTTAACGATTCCATCATCCGATGAGATAGAAAAATTTATGAATCTGCATGGGTACTCCATCAAAAGCCCTATGCTACTCTTTTGTGATATTTTGGGTGGAAATCATATTTTATATAGAGACTTGTGCAGATGGATCGATGCTGGTATCGACTACAATCTGATCAATGAAATGTGCGGGTTAAAACTGGAACTTAAAGAAATCAGAAAAAATTAATCAGAGAATATCCCGTTCATAAGAAAAAGCAGTCCTAAGGCAAGGCTGCTTCTTCTTCAAACAAATAGTTTTTCATTTTCTAAAAGGAGAAAGGTGATTACTATGATAAATTTAATGTGCAGAGCCAGAATGTATACTTTTGCTTCATATATCTAAAAACCGTCATCGTTGCCATAGAGGAAATCGCAAAAGATATAAGAGAATAGTTTGCTCTGCAAGCCAAGGTATTTCACCTTCCTTACTTATAATATAGATGGTATCAAAAAATTTATTTCTTTTTTATGCATGATCTAAGATAGCTGTTCAAATAGTATCTTTTTGAAGTCTACTAAACAATACTCCAATTCTCGTCAATCTCTCTCGGTGCAAAAAAACCTTTTATACAATTAGGATTTCTTACACAAATTTGAATATGTGTTTTTTCAAAAAATCCTGATGTATTATATATTTGTTCTCCTTCATGAAATAATCCTCTCACCGTATCAAAAGCCTTTAATCCCTGACTTTCCCGTTCAGTATGCAACTCCTCAATAACAGCACAATCCAAATATCTCAATAACAAATCTGTATTATCTCCAACATCTTTGTTCAAAGGGATTTCTTTATTACTCAAAGACATTTTTAATTCAAACATTTCATACTGATTCTTTAATAATTTAATGCTTCTACTATCTAACAGATTCAAACAATATCCCATATCTATTACAGCCCCGATAACTGCAGGCACTTTTACTTTTCGCTTAGGATTTGCTGCTGCCTCTTCCGCCCAATTCCAAGCCCGTTCCAAATTCTGCTCCCAAAAATACATTCCATTTCCTAGCCAGTCATACTCATGTGTACTCTTATGCAATTTCCCATTACAATGTAAAATATCATCATATGTATTCTTATCACAGCCATGAAATGCCAATACAAGATTGGGCATTGTGGAATACATCCTGTGTTGTTTTTTCCTCATAATTCTACCGTTCTTTCCCCAAAACAGCTAAATACGGCATTGCAATATTATTTTTAGAATCTAAAATTCCACTCTTTCTTAAGCCGCTCAAAACACTTGAAAGATCAATATCTTCTCCACGCTTTTTTCTTTTTTGAAGTTCTTTCAACTCTAGTATTCTCTTTTCTTGATATTCCATGAACTCATCATATTCTTTATTTTCACATTCAATTATTTGCTTTATAATTTGTTCCAAAATCATTTCCTCCCATCACAACCCTATTGTTATAATTATACGCAACGGATAAAACTTTATCAACCCTTTTCCTTCAAAGGCAATTTTACACACAAATGGCAAAGCTGCCGTTTTCTTATGGCATACCATATCGGGGCTTAATTTAAAAGTTGTAAAATGGTTGTAAACCTTCTTTCTACTTATGAAAAAGTCCCATTTTATCGGGGTTTCAGCGAAAATGGCAGATGTTGCCGTGGCACACGAAAAGTATTTTTATCATAGTTTTCAAACTCCTTAATATGCCGTGAAATGCCCTGTTTTGCAAGAGATTTTGGGCGTTTTGTAAAATGCTCCAAAATGTGTGAATATGGCAAATCAGAGCATATTTTAGCAAGTTGCGACTACCTGTTAGTAGTAAAATTAGTAGTAAAACAAATTTTCCTACTACTAACGATTTTCTTTAATTTATTCAAATTAAACATATTTCCTAACTATAATTTCGAAGCAGATTCTTTATTATCAACACGAGCATCTACCACAATAGTCTTTATTTTAACTCCATAAGCTTTTTCGGTATCATTTGCAATGTCTTGAATATTATCTACTCTCTTAATATCTTTATCAGTAAATGCCACCACTAAGAAAATACCTAATTTGCATGAATCAATTTTCATGTACTGTGGTAATTGTTTTTTCAAACCATTCCAAAATTTACTATTTTTTGCCAACTTTGCTTCTAGCAAAACCCGGTTTTTATATCCACTACTAAATCTAAAATCTACAGGTCCCATACCCTGATTTACTTCTCTTGTAAAATCAATATTATTAGCTCTACAATGTTCATCAAGAATTCCCTTAAATAATAATTGTACATCTTCCTCACTCCGTGCAGTAGTCCTTGTTTCATTCCATAAAAGTTTATATCCAGACCTTATTTCAACAAATTCTTTATAATATTGTGCAAACTCAAACACCTTTTTATAAAATTCCGTATCATCCGTCACATCACCAAACAAAAATTTATTATTTGCAGCAATTCCTTTTGAAAGTTCATACCACACATATCTAAGTGTTCTCTTCATTAATTCTCCAAATGTATTTGCTTCACGTTTTTCGACTATATCTATATATTCTTTTACTAAATCATAATGTTCTATTGCTATTTCAGAAATCTTTGCTTTGTCCAAATTTTTGTCTATCTCATAATTAAAATCATTTCTCAATCGTTCTGCTAAATCTATCGTATTTGCAAAATCTTCACTATTAATCTCTGGTAACATATTCAGAAAATCTTTAGGAATTAAAATAACTGGAGAATTACCTTTATATGGATTAACGGGCAACAAATATTCACCATCACACCATCTCATATATTCATAATCAAAATATGCATTCTGCACCCTCTTTTTATCCATTGGAATTCCATGCAAATTGCATATTCTTTGTGTATATGTAATAAATCTTCCTTTTAATAAATTTGATGTCATGTCACTTAAACGATCCGGGCCAATTCCTTCACAAAATATTCCCAGTTCTTCAAAATGTGAAATATGGGTAACCCCTTTGGCAATAATGTCATTAATATTGCTCGCTAGAGATTTCGCCCATAATGGTCCTGTTCCAGAACCTCTTCTAGTCTTTGAATAACCAAGACATATTGCATTTACTTCTGGAAACATAAGCATGCTTTCTGCCTTTTTGTAACTCAAGTTATTTTTGCTTCCTCCTGCATGTGCAATAAGTTCAAAAGCTTTTTGAAAAAAGAACATCATTTCAGAATAACTATCCTTAAATAACTCATCTTTTGACTTGAATACCGCAAACGGATCTATAAACAGCAATGTATCCTGTGATAATATTGGATTAAACCATTCTTCATCTCCTACACACTGAAAATTATAATGTTCAGAAAATAACATATCCTCATTCCTTTCAGTCAAATTATCTGCTACCTTAATCCGTGAAACTCAGATTTATTAAATACCTGCAAAGTCTGTGATTATGTGGTTTTGAAGAGCCAAACAATCACCTTCAGAATTCACCTGTTTGGTGTAGTAAAAATCCCTCTATTTTCCCACTTCTGTAGCACT
>CAJUTQ010000043.1 GCA_910589265.1 uncultured Lachnospiraceae bacterium | reverse complement strand
TTTGTTTTTACGTGGTGCCATAAGTGCGTTACTCATAATCCTTTCGATTCCTTTCTTTTAATGTACCGCACTTTATCATAAAAATAAAGTGCGTAAGTTTTTGTTACCGGTAACTTACACACTTTATATTACACTCCCAGGAGGCTGGTGGTGCAGCCTGCCTTTTTTTCACTATGGTTGGGACTTTTGTTTGGACTGTTTCTTTTGTAATAATGCATTCACAGATGTCATATCCAGGCAGGTCATACATGGTTTGAAGAAGCGCCTCTTCCAAAATGGTTCTCAGCCCTCTTGCACCAGTCCCTTGGGAAGATGCCATTTTTGCAATTTGAAGGAGTGCATCCTCCTCAAAAATAAGGCTGGCCCAATCTTTCTCAAAGAGCAACTGATATTCCTTAGTGATGGCATCTTCTGGCTCAGTAAGAATCCTGATTAAATCATGCCCATTTAATTCTGATAATGGGCAAAGAACAGGGAGCTTGCCAACCAGTTCAGGCTTCAGGCCATACTTTTTGAGGGAATCCTGTGTCAGTTTTCCATTTATTTCTTGCCCAATGTCTGCTGTTTCAGAGTTTCCAGGGAAGAAGCCAATGGGTTTGTTTTCAGGGCTGTCAAATAAACCATCAAAAGCACCACCACAAATAAACAGTATGTTGGAGGTATCAAAAGTCACTTTTTCCATTTGGGGCTGTTTCCTTTTTATGCTTACAGAAACCTCACATCCCTCCATCAGTTTCAAAAGGCTTGCCTGAACCCCTTCCCCAGAAATATCCTTTGTTGTAGCTCTGTTTTTACCTGTTCTTGCAATTTTATCAATTTCATCAAGATAAACAATACCCTTTTGAGCCAGTTCTAAATCTCCATCTGCCACTTCCAATAACCTTTGCAGACAAATTTCCACATCATCCCCCACATAGCCTGCCTCAGTCATGCTGGTTGTATCCACAATTACAAAAGGCACATTCAGGAGTTTTGCCATAGTCTTTGCCAGCAAGGTTTTCCCACATCCAGTGGGGCCAGCCAGCAGGATGTTTGATTTTTTTATCAGGCCACTTTCATCATGAAGTCTCTTGTTGTGGTTATAAATTGCAACTGATAGCACTTTTTTGGCATTTTCTTGTCCAATAATGAACCTGTCCAATTCCCCATGAATCTGGTGTGGTGTCATGTTAAAGGGTTCTTTTTCTGCCTGCTTCCTTTTCTCCCTCTCCATCCTCTTTTTCTCTTCCCACACCTTCCTGCTTTTACAGACTTCCATCCTGTCATCCCTTTGAATAAGGGCTGTAACTGTCCTGCTGCATTTGTCACAAATGTAAATGCTTTCATCAAATGGGCTTTTCACTAACTTATTGACTTCATCAATGCTCTTTCCACAAAAAGCACATTTCTCTATTATAACCATCCCCTTTCTGTATTCTGGGTAAATGCTAACATACTTTTGTGTGGATGGCTATTTAGCAAAAATGCAGGACAGGAAATGATTTTTATAGTACAGAAAAGGAACCTGCCTAAGACAGATTCCTTTTACAATTGTGGTGTGTTTTTAATGTTCCATCAATGATTCCAGCCATGCTTTTTCTTTGGCAGGAAGTTCTTCAAGCACAATAACCTGGAAATCCATACTATAGTTAAATCTGAAAATCCTATCACCTTTTTCTTCCACTTTCCCTCTTGATTCCATTTTCTCAATCAGGGATGAAGGCTTCTCATCCACAACCAGTGTGATTGTCACATTGTCTGGTCCACCATCATGTTCCCTCACCAGAAAGTCTGCTTCAAACATAAAGATGTACCCAAGCAGCTCAGACAAAACATTTTTATTCAGAGTGCTGTTTGTGAATTTGAATGCAATGAAGTTCAGTCCTCTAAAGAATTCCCCAATCTTATTTTCAATCCTGACATCAGGGGATTTCCTAAGAGTTATAATATCAGTAGGCTTTATCCTGCTGCGTCCATCCTCATTTTCAGTCCCAGCCAAACAGCGATTCAGCTTGATGTCCATCCTCTGGACAGAACAATAAGCCTGATTTTGCTCTGATGTTTCTTTCATGGGTATCCAATTCTCCAGTTCTAATGTTACTTTTTCAATACTTAAGTCCCCAATAGTTCCAATAGTCTCTTTCTTCATTTTCATATCCTCCTTCACTCTTAATTACTTGTTAATGTTTTGAGCCAAGTTTTTTCTTTCTTTGCCAGTTCCTCCAAAACAACAATCTGGAAAGTGAACATATATTGAAAATAATAAATTCCCTGACTCTGTTTTTCCACAATAATTTCTGCATCTCTCAACTCCTGCAAAAGTTCCTTTGGCATGTTCTTTGAAACCAGGCAGATTGTAATGTTTTTTGCATTGTTTGTGATAATGTCTGTCTTGCAGAGGCAGGCATAGCCATTAAGCAGGAATACCACATCAATATTTAAGGATTCATTGTTAAAGCCATATGCAATGAGATTATATTCTTTGAAGAAATCCCCAATCCTGTTTTTTATTTTTATATCAGGTGTTTTGCTGAGGGCAATTGTTTTGACAGTTGGCTTTGAATATTCCTGTATGGAATCTGCCTCAGCCCAACAGCTTGTTAAGTCTAACTCTATTTTTTCAGTGGCACAGAATGCCAGTTTCTTACTCTTTTTTCCCATTTTATTTTCCTTTCATTCCTGTTCTCCAATTATTTTATTTTCCTTATTAAATATGGAAGAAAGGTTATAGGGAAATTTTCAATGCCTATGGGGGAGTTCCTTTCCTATTTTATAGAAGGGACTCCCAAATACCTTATATGGTCTCTGCAAAAATTATCCATGAATACATGGTGGTAGGATATAGAAAAGAAACAGAGAGGGGGAAGTTATTTTGAAGAAAAGAGGATTTATTATTTATGCAGCAGTTTTAATTATAGCAGTCATCCTGTTTAAGTTTGTATTTATGTTGACTGTTGTTCCAACACAAAGTATGGCAGGCACTATTGATACAGGAGGTCATATTATCTGTTCCAGATATGGTGTGGAGGAAGAGGATATTGAAAGGTATGATGTCTTGGTATTTACTCCGCCTGATGAGCCAGGGATGTTCTATATTAAAAGGGTGATTGGGTTGCCAGGGGAAACCATAGAGGTCAGGGATGGAAAAGTATATGCTGATGGACAGGAACTGGATGGTTCTTTCACCAATGGCCCCCAGAACAGGAAAGGTGATGGGGTTTACAGAGTCCTTGAAGGCTGTTATTTCTTCCTTGGGGATAACAGGAACAATTCAAATGACAGCAGGTTCTGGAAGAGTAAGTATGTGCCTGCTGCAAACATCAAGGCAAAAGCAAGGTTTATCTGTTTTCCACTCACAAGGATTGACTGGCTGTGATGGGTAATAGCAGGAACAGAAAAAATGATGGAAGTATGGGGAGAAGGGGGAGCAATCTTGAACAAATTTATAAATGACTTACGGAAGAAAGGCTTGGGAAATTTCATTGACAGAAGCAGGGATTCCCTTATTTGGGATGATGAAGAGTACCAGAAATGCAGCAGGGAGGAGGATGAAGCAGAAGAAAAGTGTTTGAATATGGGACTGACAAAAGGGCAGAAGAAAGCCATTAAGCACTATGTTTCTGACATCAGGGCAACAGAGCATAGGTATGCAGACTTGTCTTACTTGGCTGGAGTGAAAGACACATTAGGGGTGCTTGTCTCTCTGGGAATGATAGGAGGAATGGAACTGGGGGAAGGGGATGATGCAGGGAAATAATTGGTAATAACAGGAAAATATGCAGGGAATGATGGGAAGAGGGAGAGATGAGCCTCTTCCTTTTTCCTTGCCTTTTCTGCATTTTCTCTGTACTGTTAAAAAGAAATAGCCCTGATGGATGATACCACCAGAGCTTTTGTGGTTATTTTATCATTTAGGATGCCTGGTTACCAGGCTTTATTATTTGACAGCAGTTTTCAAAACATCTTCCTTGGTTTGGAAGTTTTCAATGTTGGGCAGCAGGGACGCCAAATCTACACACCCAAAGGTTGGGAGGGCTGGTTCACCCTTTAAGCTGTCAATGTTGTTGAGGATGCCATCTTTACTCTTCCTGATAACAAAATGTCCATTTTCATCACAGTTTCCCTCATTATAAAAATAAGTCTGGACAATGGCATTGTGCTGGAAGCCCCCATTCCCACATACTGTTCTCTGGACTGTAAAATAACATCCTTCCCTGCCCCCATCAGGAGTGGCGTCCTGGTAATCCATCACAGCATAATAAATATCAGCATTTTCAAGGTTTTCATCCACTTTCCCATAAATGTCAGAATGAATGAGGTATACTGCCCACTCCATGACACTATGGTTTTCTAATGGGATTTCAATGCTGTTATAGTCTGAAAATTCAAACTGGTGCTGTTCCAGATATAACAGAATAGCCCCTGGCATTTTCTCATATAGGCAGTTGCCCAAAGAAGAAAGCAGCTTTTTTAATTCTGCCTGAGGGATTTTTGCATTGAAAATGACAACATACAGCTTGCCATCAGTCCCAAAATCAAACCTGAATTTTTGCTGGCCCAAAAATTCAATCACTTTGCCTGACATAAAAAATCAGCCTCCTTTTTATTTGATATGCCAAGCATAACACCCTTATTTTTGTTGTCTGTTCTGCAAAAATGCATGGAAACAATATGGAAGGCTGCCTCCATATAGAATAACATTTTGTTGAAGTTTGTCAACATTTCAATATTACATTTCATATACTTTGTTGATAAAATTTCACAATAATAAGAAAGGTGGAAGGAAAAATGAATGTGGAACTGTACCTGAAAGAGATGGGACAGAGGATTATGGAGAGGAGGAAGAAACTGGGGCTTACCCAGGAGGCCTTGGCTGAACTGAGTGAGCTTACCACTCAATTTGTCAGCTATGCTGAGGCTGGAAAGAGGGGGATGAGGCCAGAGAACCTGATGAAAGTGGCTGCTGCATTAGGGGTAAGCACAGACTATTTGCTTACAGGGGACATCATTGACAAGGATAAGCTGTTGCTCTCAGAGAAACTGGACAAGCTGACTCCCCAACAGGTGAGAATTGTGGAAAACATCATTGATGAATGCATTGCTCTCTATAACAACAATAAGTAGCCTTTGAAAAAGCCACTGGGAAAATGAGGGGGATGGGAGGAGGCATATTGGCTTAGTTTTTCCCCTCCCCATTTTTCCAATTCCATAGTCCCACATTCCATGATAGAATGTATATAAACTTTATGGGGAAAAGAAGGGGAGGGAAGCATGCCTGCCTTATCCATGCAGCATGCTGATTTTGAAATTGAAAATAAATATGATTCATGTTAATATTATATATAAGGAAGAGATTCATACAGGAGGTGAGTGGTTTGGGAGGGGAAAAAGAGAAGAATGTTGATGGGATAGTAAAGCACACCTTGAAAGATAGTGTCTTTACTTCATTATTCAAAGAAAAAAAGTATTTGATGCAGCTGTACCAGGCTTTGCATCCAGAGGACATGGAGGCCACAGAAGATGACTTGCAGGATGTCACCATCAGCAATGTGCTTGTGAATGACCTTTATAATGACATTGGGTTCAGGGTTGGGTCAACCTTACTGATTCTGATTGAGAGCCAGTCCACATGGACATCCAATATCACATTCAGGGCATTGATGTACCTGGTGCAGACATACAGGGAATATTTCAGTGAAACCAGGCAGAACATATATAACAGTAAAAAACTAAGGATGCCAAAGCCAGAGGTTTATGTCATCTATACTGGAGACAGGAAGACAGGGCCAGAAGAGATTTCATTTGCAGAGGAATTTTTTGGTGGGGAGCAGGTCTGCCTGGATTTAAAAGTGAAAATGATTTATGATGGCAGGGAAGGGGATATCATCAGCCAGTATGTGGCATTCACAAAAGTGTGCAATGAGCAGGTGAAGGCTTATGGCAGGACAAGGAAGGCAATCAGAGAAACCATCAGGATATGTAAGGATAAAAATGTATTAAAAGAATATCTGGAAAGCAGGGAACAGGAGGTGCTGGATATGTTGATGGAGCTGTATGACCAGGAAGAAGTGATGAGGTCATATTTGGAGAGCGAGAGGTATGAGGCAGCACAAGAGGCAGCACAAGAGGCAGCAAAAAAAGCTGAAAATGCAACAAAGATAGAAACAGCAAAGAGACTTCTAAGGATGGGGAAACTCTCCATTGAAGAGGTTGCAGCAGGCTCTGGGCTTACGGTGAAGGAAGTAGAAGAACTGGCAGGCTTGCAAACTGTATAATAAAACTTTTAATTTCATAATAATCTGAGATAAAAACAGGATTCACAGAGATGTGGTGTCCTGTTTTTTTGATAGGAAATTTTAAGGGGACTCCCTGATTTCTGTTAAATATGTTGGAATTTTTCTCAATGATGAGATAGCAGGGCAAAGGAGAATCACAAGCCTGCTCTTTGTGAAAGGAGGGGATGGTTAAATAACAGTTTTCTCTAAAATCCATAGAAATCCTTCTGTGCTATGCTGAAAAAGGAAAGAAAACCAAAGCATAGAGGAAGGAGGATTTCTTGGAGAAGTATTATTTTGAGAAGGAACTGAAGGAGGCAGTTCTGATAAGGAATGGTGGCAGGCCAACTGCCATGGTTCTGAATGGAGAGGAGGTGGAAGTCTGCTGCCCTGAATTATGCAGCATGAATATTGGTGAAGATGGAAACCCCTGTTTGGTTTCTGAGGATAAAATTTCAAGTGATAAGAAATATGAAGTTGTGGCTTTCTCACTGGATTATCCAAACAGGGAAAACAAGGACTGGATTTGCTTGGAACCTGCCATTTTTGAGGATGCACTTGAGTTTTTCCTTTTCAGCCATTGTATGGAAGGGATGGTTAATGGCTGTACATTTCAGAAGATGGAAAGCAGGGGGATACAGGACCAGATTTTTTTGCAGAGGGTTCCTGTATTCAAATTAATGTCCCAGATGCTATCCTTAATCCAGTGGATGGTGAATGGTTTGAGATAAAGTCCCTGCTGCTGACTGGCAGGAAAATTGCAAGGCACAGAAACCTTATTGCTAATTTCCATGGAACAGGAAAAAGGATTATTTTCCTTACAATATTCCAACATAACCTGAATGATAATTTGCAGGGCTTGCTCTGCAAAGAACTGAGCAGGTTTTTTGGGATGGATATGGAAGAGGGAAATGAATTTTGGGTTGCTGATGTAAAACTGGGGTCAGATGGGATCATCCTGCTTTCATACCAGGACATTACAGACAGGGTTTTGTTAAGCTGAAGGAAAAATGTATAAGGCTTAGGACTATTTTCTCCCTGAAAGCAAATGCTTTTTGCAGATTCCATGAAATCTGCCATATGGCATGCTTTCTGTGGAAAGATGAGGGGGCAGATGCCAGAATTACTTTTGGAGTAATAGGAGAGGAGGGAAAAATGTTACAGGTAGATTTATTACAATATAAAATAGTCAGGCTTGACATGTTGGACATGGTTGAAGAAGGAGGGGAGGTCAGGCTGATAAGCAGCACAGAAAGTGAAGGGCAGTTTGAGGAAGAGGAAGACTTAGCAATGGTAAACCTTACAGAATATGTGGAAATGGATGGAGGGTATGAAAAATTCCATATTGAGCTTGAGCTGGAAGGGTTTTTCCATATTGAAGGCATGGAAACCAGGGAAATCAGGAAGGAGGCACATGCCATGTGCTTTGACAGGCTGAGGGCTTATGCAGTGCAGATTGTTAAGCATCTGGCTGCTGAAACAGGGATGATAGGCTTAGTGCCTCCTGAAAGGCATATGGAGACTGACTTAATAGAATTTGGGGGAAAGCCAGAGGAGGGGAAGGAGGAAGCAATGAAATCCAAGATGAAAAAATTTAAGAAGGGGAAGGTTTTAGAGATAAAGAAGTAATGCATTTTTGCAAGAATTCCAAAAGAAAAGAGGGCTGTACAATGGGGAAGGAAAGGAGGAGAAGAAGATGGATGAAAGACTAAAAAATATCATGGACAACCTGGATGCCAGAAGGATTGGGCTGTATGAATCATTCAAATTCCATTGTACATGTTATGGAAAATGCTGCACCCATAGGGAAGACATTTTGTTGGACCCCAGGGATGTCTACAATATGTCCAGGGAACTGGGCATGTCCCCAGAAAAGTTGGTAAAAAAGTATTGTGAGGTTTATGCAGGGGAAGACTCAAGGATCCCCATTGTGAGGGTCAAACCCAAGGGGCATTTGCCACGCCCCCCGGCAGGCCCTTTTCCGGGCCGGGGATGCCACAGGCTGCGGCCAGCTTTACCGCATCATAGCCCTGCTTGTGCCGTCGCTTCGCCAGAGCTAACGAACACAGAAGGGACTCCCCCCCCAAGTCTTTGACGGGTCGTGAGAAAGTATCATTATACCCTGTATCAGTCATCGCGTCTGTCCTGCCACAGCCAGATCAATAGAT
This sequence comes from uncultured Lachnospiraceae bacterium, assembly GCA_910589265.1. GTDB lineage: Bacteria > Bacillota > Clostridia > Lachnospirales > Lachnospiraceae > MGBC165282. The sequence goes on along the minus strand of CAJUTQ010000043.1, from coordinate 255 downwards.
AGCGTAGATCGCTCGGACGGCTGGGTTTCATCACCTCCTTAAAGCCGCCTGTCATCGCGCCGCTCCATTTGCCGCTCGGAATACAGGGAAAGTACCTAATGGCACCGTATATGCAGTTTTCAACGAATCATGAAGGGTTATCACAGCCTATAATGAAAATAGGAGGGGGCTGGCTCCACTACTGTTTTAGCTTCCTGTCTTGATTTATAATAGTTTTAGGCAGGATTAAGTTTGGACGCACCTTGGAGGATCTGC
>CAJUTQ010000042.1 GCA_910589265.1 uncultured Lachnospiraceae bacterium | reverse complement strand
GACCAGCTTTCCAGATGGCTGTCGATGATGACTTGATACGCAAGAATCCGTTTGAGTTTCAGCTTGCCACGGTTGTCGTGAATGACAGCGTGACAAGGGAAGCCATCACAAGAAAGCAGGAACGGGCTTTTCTGGAATTTGTGGCGCAGGACAAGCATTTTTGCAGATACTATGACGGAATCTACATTTTATTTAAAACAGGGCTTCGCATTTCCGAATTTGTAGGATTAACGCTGAGTGATATTGATATGCAGGACAGGAAAATCAATGTCAACCATCAATTACAGCGGAAAAGAAATATGGAATATGTGATTGAGGATACCAAAACCACAAGCGGCACAAGGGAAATCCCGATGTCCGACGAGGTATATGCGTGTTTTCAGCGGATTATTGCGAATAGGAAGAAAGTAAAAAAAGAGCCTATAATTGACGGCAAATGTGGTTTTCTGTATCTGGACAAAAATGATATGCCGATGGTAGCACTGCATTGGGAGAAATACTTTCAGCACATTTGCGAGAAGTACAACAGTATCTATAAAGTGCAGATGCCAAAGGTTACGCCCCATGTATGCAGGCACACCTTTTGTTCCAACATGGCGAAAAGCGGCATGAACCCTAAAACGCTCCAGTATCTTATGGGACATTCTGATATTGGAGTAACGCTGAATACCTACACGCACATCGGTTACGATGATGCGAAAGAGGAGCTGGAACGGGTGGCAAATGCCGAGTAGTAAAATGGCATGATTCTCCTCAATTTACTACTTTTTTTACTACTTTTGAGGTCAAAGATATGCCAATTTAGACTACAATATGCCACGGACAAAAGGCTAAAGCAAGACGCAGGAAAAGCCGATAAATCAAGGAAATACAGTAAATACAAGGAGTTTTTGAGATATGATAAAAATACTTTTTATCTGCCACGGCAACATATGAGTAATAGGCTGGTAAACCCCGAATTTAGGGAGATTATGGCAGTCCCCTTTTGGAATTTACCAACATTTTACCAACAACCAAGAGCCGGTGCTACGATACAATATACTTTTCTAATTATAATTTATTCTATTAACAATTTAAGGTCTTGGAAAAAAGAGCATTATCCTCTTCCTTTTCCAAGGGCTTTTTTGTACTAAAAAATTCATTTATGTTTCCTTCTTCCAGAGCAAAAAGGAAGGGAAAGTGGTTGTGAATGAAAGTGGGAACGGCATTAAGGAACCCAGTGTTTATGCTGGTTTGAGGGCATAGTTCCATGAACTGGGAGGTCTTGGAACATGGTGGGATTCTGCTGCCATATGTCTTCCTCTTTTTCTTTCTTTTTTCGTTTTTTTTCTTCTTAAACCCTTGTAAATACTGGGATATATCCTCCTCTTCCTTTTTGATTCTGTTTATGCTTTCTTTTTTCCTTTAAAGTCTTATAGAATGGGGTGTTTCCAGCCTTTTTATATTCTGAGTGTACAGGAAACCAGATGTTCCAAGGAAGAAACACCAGAGGACTGGAACCAGTATGATGAAGATATGGTGCCAGTACTAGAGAAGACTGCCAGTGATATTTACCATGGCAATATTAACGATACAGGCAGACCAGAGAGGGTTTCTGAAAGACTGGTATATAGGCTGGCAGGAATACCAAGCCATAGGCTGGAAAATATGCCCAAGTGTCGTGAAGTATTGGACAGGTATAAAGAGTCTTATGCCCAAAACTGGGCAAGGAGGCTTGTATGGGCATATCAGAAACTTAAGAATGAGAATGGAGGCAGGCCTGTTTTCTGGTGTGATATGCGAAAGCTTTCAGGAGTCAAAAATAAAAATGCTGATGTGATTATACCATTGTTAGGACAGTATGCAGACAAAACTGATGCAGATGCAATTAAGTCATTGCTGAATTTATAAAAAGTACAAATGTTGTGGTTATCCCTGAATTACAAGCAGTAGTATTTTTGATGGTTTATAACAAATATAAGTAATGAAATAATCCCATTTTTGCAAAAAATTGTTTGAATCGGTATCTGGTAAAATTAAGATGCAGGAATAAAACTTGCTTAATATAAGAAAGGAAGGTCTTTTAAAATGACAAATGATATCATTAGAATAGGATGTGGATTACCTATTGATACCAGCAGGAGGAAGAAGAGGATTGATAAATGTCCACTAGAGATTGATGGGAATATTTGTATATATGACAGGTTAGAGACAGAAGGTGTATTGCTGTTATATGAACATATTAGGGAAGTCCTTTATATGCCAGTGGACTATGACGAATTGAAGACATGTAAAAATTTAACTTTTGTGGCTGGTATATCAATATCAATTTTGGAAAATGAAAATCTTGTGCATGTGGACAGGTATTTTAGCTATTATGGGTATGAAGAATATGTAAAACAGTTATTTGATTATATTGGTGTATTTGCAGGATATATGGCTACAGCTTCAGTATTCTGGATTTAAGAAAGGGAATCAGTACATGGGACATAAGGAAATGCAGATGTGTTGATATCAAATATTGGTAACATTAGTGGATATATAGTAATTAACTCTGACAGTGCAGAAACAGAAACTGCTTTGTCAGAGTTTTTCTATGCTGCCAGCATATTAAACATATATAAAGTGCTTATAATCTATAAGAACAAAAAAGTTCTTTCTTAAATAATGCTTATTAATTATAATCTAACTTGCCACAAATATTAAAGTAATGTATTATGTGCCAGTAATAAATGCATTGGACATTTTACATAGCCTCTATTGAATTAGAATCTATAATTTCCAGTTGTCTGTCAGGTAAAGCTTCAAGTACACAATTACTATTATGACTTGTAAATATTCGATTTATTTGAGGTTATCATGTTTGCATTCAAATATACTATTTATGTATATCAAGTATATTTAAACAGGATAATTGGTTATTGGGATAATCAAGACTGGGCTGGTTATTGTAAATGTGCCTGACTTAGTGGGGTACTATAATTTGCAGCTGATTTTGACCTGCAATATATACAACTTGATAAGGTGGATGTAATGAATTCAAGCTTGTAGATGGTAGTTTCAAGATAATTGGTGTAGATTATAATAACCAACAGAAGTAATCATTTTGGGGAATTAGAAAGACAGGTTACAGATTGATGTATTTTGTAAGAAGTAACAGCAGCATTGATATTTAGAGCTGGATCAGATGAGCTGCAGGACAGTAAATGTATTTGTAATTAGAAACTGGTTATGTATGAGTCAAAACCAGACAGGAGGGTTTAATGACTGTCTGGCAGGGAAGGGAAATGGCTCGGGGCAGACTTCCCCTGTCGAAATCGACAGGGAAGCTGCTGCAACGATGTCCGTATAGGTTTTGGGTATCCGTATCGTTGTTCTGTACTTTGTGTTTTATCTGAAAAGCAAGATAATGCACAACACACTTTCTGCAGGCACTAACAGCCCAGCCTGCGAATGGGTTTCCCCAAGTCTGTGTGTCCCCTTGCACCGCATTACCATAGGTGCAAACTGTTTCCACCATGGGATAGTTTTAACCAGTGTACCAGCATATATTGGCTGGGTTAGGCTTATTGAGGTCTTTCTTCCACTTACAACCCCTGTCGTCATTTACATATACAGAACCAGCAGATATGTAAAACCGGGTGCATTCTCTGAATGGGCTGCACCAGACCACCATATTTATACAGTGTCGTCAACTGTGTATATATGTTGATATAGTAAGTACCAGCATATACCCTCCCCTAGTTGTGTACTGAGGCAACAGCCAGTGTTATTGCTTTTGCATCCCCACTTGCTGGGCATATAATTTTTCATAGATAAAATGAATGTTTTTTGCCTGTGTGGAACGAAAAAATAGAAAATAATTCTAAAATAAATCTAAAGAAAATATAAAATAAACTTTAAATTGACAGATATTAATATAGCTTGAAAAAATTGTGTAATAAGTTATACACAATTGAAATTTAAGCTTAAGCCAGTTTACATTAGTGGACAGATTAATTTCTGATTAGGTTTTTTGTGATAGATTTCTACCATAATTTAGAAAGATTTTTGTATGACATTTTTTCAATTTCTTCTTAATGAAAAATCTATACAACATATCTTAAAATGTTTTTCATCCGCTGAATAAGCATGAAACAGGTAGAAAGCAGTGTTTACTTTAAGAAATCTTAGGGAAAATAAGAAAAAAGACAGATGATTGGTGTAATATGATGAGAATGTAAGAAAAGCAAGAGAGATTATAATGAAAATGTTTCCCCAATAGCTATGCTTTACAGGAAAACAGCTTTTGAAAAGGAAATTGGCATCATAAAAGTTGCATATGCATCAGATGTCTGTCTGGTATTTTAAAAAATTGCTTTTCCAACTTTAGCTGATGTTCAAATCAGAATTAATAGCATCTTCTATACATGATGCATTTTCGCAGAAGCAAAAAAATTATGACATCATCTATAAGTGATGCATTTTTCAAAATTTAAAGATGTTTATGGCATCAGGTATATATGATGCTTGATTTGTAGAAGCAAAAAGATTTATGACATCACCTGTAATGTGATGCTTTTTTAAAAGTTCAAAGATGTTTATGGCATCAGCTATATGTGATACCTTATACAGAAGTGAAAAAATTTATGACATCACCTATAATGTGATGACTATCCTTAAAATGCCTCATATCAGCTTTACCTGATGTCTTCAAGCTCATTTTTGCAAATTTTTAACTTGTGTGCTCCATGCTATTATAGTTTTACCGAAAGGAAAAACCTTATCGGAAAAATAGAAAAGGAGGTTTTCAATAATGGGTGCAGATTTAAAGGATTATCTTACAGGTGAAGAAAGGAGGCAGATGGATGCTCTGCTGGCAAAGGCAGAAAAGAGGATGAAGGAAAAAGGAGAGGATGGCTGCAGTGAGCAAATTCTTTTGATGGCATGCCAATGCAAGTGCAAGCAAATGATGCAGAAAGAAGAGGAGAAGGAAATGTTTGAGGAGGAAGTAAGGAAGATTTTTGCAAGCATCTGTACTTTTTGCAAAGGCCACGATTTGTGCCAAGAGTATTGTGTGGAGGAATTACCTTTTCCCTAAAGAAAAAATATCTGTTGAAGATGACGGTCTTAGAGCAAAAGAAATAAGAAAAGTCTATCAGAAAGGCAGGATAGATATTTTATGTTCATTGGCCGAACATGAGATTATTTCTCTGGAAACAGGTGCATATATGGCAGGGATGAGTAAACAGAGTTTTGAAAATGCACTTAATGACTGGAAATACGACTTGATGGAAGATTACTAGGAAATTTTGCAAGGAGGTGGTGACATAAATGGTAATGGTATACTTGCATTATGAATTCAAGTATTAGAGAACAGGAATCTTGATATAACAATAGCAGGTATGCTATTACCATACATAATAATAGAAGAAAGTGGTGAATAAAAATTAAGGTATATGGCTTTAGAAATAATAAACATGGCATAATTGAAATAGAAAATAGTCTGGAAACGGAACAAGTCTTTGTTGGTGGTCTTATAGATGTTTATTCGGTAACAGATGATTTAGATGTTGTCTTTAATGACGAGGGACTTATAAATGGGTTAAAGCCAAGAGTAGTAATTCTTGGAGGAAATGTTGATGGAGAAGGCGGGATAAGAGAACTTAAGGAAATTATCCATGGGGACTGTTTTGTGTGTCGGCATGATGCTGAAGGGAATTTTTTATCAATAAGAGAGGAGGATGTTGATACTATAAGATATTTTGTTAAATCTATAATCTCATCATAATAATAATTCAATATCGTTTATTAAATAGGAAGAGAGTCATCTTTTGATAGGATGGCTCTTTTCTTCGTTAAGTCAAAAATATCATATTTATAATAGAAAAAATAGAAAGCGAGGATTTAAAATGAAAAAAGATGATAAAATCACCATAATATGTAAGATGGTAAGGCAGATTATTGATGAAGACAACTTAGCAGATGAGGCTGAGATAAGAAGGATTCTGGAGGAAAAGGGAAAGAAAGAGGAGGACAGAGGAATCTGTCTGGCATCCGTGATAGAGAAAGAGCTGGAAAAAGCAATAAAATCAGGGCAAATTTGCGAGTCAAATGTTGGCTTGTACCAATCTGTTTTTGAAAAAATGATTAGAGAAAGTGAAATTGGAAATATGCCTGCAGAAGAACTTTCTGACATGTTAATCAAGAAATTTGTGTTACAGGCTGGGAAGGTATATGAGAGGGACAGAACTCGGCTGAAGTGTTTTACAGGGATGCTGCAGACTGGACTGAAGAAGATGATGGAAAAGGGTATGTTGGATTTTGTTCCAGTAAAGCATGCAAAAGATTATCTAGGTTCAAAAAGTGGAATTCAATATATACATAATATTTATACTCCAGAAGAAACAGAAAGAATTAGCGAATGGATAGAATTGCATCCTGGTGACATTAGAGGCTTGGCTTTGGGGCTATGGTTTACTGGCGATGTTACACTGATGGAAATTGCAAATTTGAAGAAAGAAGATGCCCATAAAGGTATTTTCAAAAAATGGAAAAAAGCCAGGTTTGTTTCAAAGGCATTGGAGCTTAATCCGAAAAATGGAGATTATGTTTTCATGACGAAAAGCGAAGGAAACTTGGAAAAACTCACAGCCCAAGGATTGATGATGAAATTGTATCATACTTGCAATAGACTAGGGATTGAATATAAGAAAATTAATAAAAATGAGGCGATGGTCTGTAAAGAATGACAGGAGTTCAGATGTAGTGTTTATCAAAAAAACGATGGTGTTGATGCCATCGTTTTTTTGGCAGGAGAGAAATTGGAGAGGTGAGGGATTCTCCTGCATATTAAATATGATATTTTTTACTGGAATGGGCAAAGATTTAATTAAGATATATTCATCAATCAGATAGTGCTTCTGTCAGCATTTCTTCTTTGTATTTATAAAATGTAGTTTTTGAAATACCAGCCAGTTTCCATGTATCTTCATTATTTAAAGAGCCATTGAAAGATTTATTATATTTACGGATTTGTTCCTTGGCTTTGATGGATTTTTGGGTTATTAATTTTGTGCCTTTTGGAAGACCAATCTGTTTACCATTAAGCCGTGCAGTTTCAATTCCCTCTTTGGTTCTTTGGTGTAAATCCATGACTTCCTTTTCTACCTGGTCAAAGGCAATTTGAATCTGTTCCTGGGCGAGTGCCATCAGATACTGGTTTACACCTTCAAGGATGAAATCTACATTTGTTCCTGTTAACTGGACAGTATTGTTTAATGCCTTTTTATACACCTCCGTATTAATGT
>CAJUTQ010000041.1 GCA_910589265.1 uncultured Lachnospiraceae bacterium | reverse complement strand
GAATGTATACAATCCTGCAAATCCTTATAAACACTGGACTTTACAGGTCATATCTTTCAAATTTATACGAATTGTATACGAAATTTTTTTAAAAAAATTATGGATAATGACAGGAAAAAAGACCTTGAAAAAGGAGGAAGAGGATTCCTGTTTTTCAAGGTCTTATACTTTTAGTTAGAATAAATTATAATCTGTCACCAGCAAAAAGTTGTTCTGCAATGACATAGTATGAAAATCCTATATCCATGCTGCAGCATACACATATGCAGCCTTTAAAGGTGCTGCTGGTCTGGTTTCATGTCCATGTCTTCTTCTTCCTGAGACAATTCTTTTAACATTTCAATTCCAAGATATTTGGTAAAACCCCTGTTCCATTCCAGGACATCTGGTGCCAGATACCTCATATATGGATACAATACATCACATATAAATGGTGTTTCTGGATATTTGCCATATACTGCAGATGCAGCTGGAATCCCTGGAATAACTGACACATTACAAAGTGGTGAATAAATATCTGTCACCAAGTCCCACATTATTTCTACAGTTTCAGTATTAACTGCATCTACATCCACAACACCTATTGTTGTTAATAATGGTATCCTTTCTGCCTCTTTTAAATACAATACTGCTCTATATGCCTTATATTCCTTGCCGATAAGGCAGCCCATTTCTGTCCTGTCCGATACTGGTATATTTTGCCATGTTTTTACCTGCCAGTCTATTTTGCCAAAAACCTCCCTGAATCCAGAGGCACTTTCTAAATTATTTTCATAATGTAAAACCTCACCTGTATTCATTATAAGATGATTAATTTTCCTCATATATATGATTCCCCTTTTCTATAAAGATATTATCAAAAACTCCTGTTACAGCTTATATATTACCTGGCATACTAAGGCTGCTTTATTTTTTCTGCCTGCAGTTAGGCCAGTTTAATACTATAAACTAATCATTCCACCTGTACCATAACTTTCCTCGATGTCTCCGACTTTTTTCCAGTATTTCTTTTTTTCTTCTGTGTATTCTTCCACTATGGAAGCCTCATCGTCTGTAACAGACACTTTATCATTGTCCAGGTAAATGGAGTAACTGCCAGATTTGCCATATACTTTGCCATTCCACTTGTGCCCTCTTAAAATATTCGGAATGCATGGCTTTTCTACTTCAGAAATTTTTTCATTTAACTCTTTCCATTTTTTATGATAGCTTAATGCTGCCATATAGTTCATCTTCTCACGGAATCCGTTGCCTGTTACAATACTTTTAGCCCCAATTGATACTGCTTTCGCATATTCCTCTTCCAAATTTTCTAATTTTATAACCTTTTGCCAGCCCATATCTGATGTTTGCACAGGCCAGCCATAAGCTTCTTCTATATATCCCCACCAATAACCACCTGACGACTTAATGCTGTCTTTATATGTTAATGTATCCCCGCTAAACCACACATGTAAAAGAATCCCTCCATCATGTTTATCTACATATGGATAAATAGCCACATTAAATATAAGCCCCCTCTCTTTTTCTTCTTTTCTCTTTGCTGCTTTATAGCACTCCTTACATACCCCATTTTTTTCTAAATATTCTATTTTATCTGATATTTCGGATGAATTTCCAGATAAATATACTTTCCCTTCATGCCCACATCCCATATTTATATAGTATTTTTTCATATGCGTCTCCTTCCATCCTGATGATTTCCAAATGATAACAGCTGCTAATCCCAACTGTTTAACTTACCCTTACCAGTTACTATTTTAATGCCTGTGCTTCCTGGCACCAGCCTGTCCGCCAGCACCAGGCTTCTATTACATATTGCCATCCTGAAAAACATGGTTTACATCCCTGCAATATACATTTCTTCGCACATACATCCTTCCTGCCAGCCCCAAGTCCAAGACTGGCAATCTAATACCATATTATCTTTTAATCCAAATTCCTTCCTGATGGTGAAAACCACCATTGCCCAAGCCTGCATAATATTCATCTGGTTTTATAGTAACAATCTGCCACCCTGACTAACTTCTTAGTAGGATAGGCAGCATATATGCTGTTTATATCATTGAAATATTCTTTCACATTAAATGGCTTCCTTTTCTGTTCTTCAACCATTTTAATAAGTTTCCTGCTCATTTCTGTTGACAGTGATAAAAACCTGTTACAATGCAATTTCCCTGTAAAAGTATCAAATAACTGTACAGTCATGGCCAGCCCAAGACCATCAGAAGGCAGTTCCAGCTTTGTCAGGTTCAGGCTTAAATGGACATTGTATGGGGCATCCATCCAGTTTAATTCCCCGAACTTAAAAAGAAGAAAAATAATATCCCTTAACCCTGCAAGCCTCATTTCAAAGGGCTTTTCTGACCTGAACTGCCCAGCCTCATGTGCAGTCACCCCACAAAAGTAAATTCTTAATATTATTCCACTATCAGTAATATCAAAAAATACACCTTCCTGATGTCCTATTGCTTCAAAATAATTAACACCAACCTCATAACATTTCACTTCTTTTTTGCCTAAAAACATATAACCACTCCTTCCACATCTGTAAATATAGATGCCAGCAGATTTCCTGTTTACAAAATATAATCTGGCAGCAAAAAACTGAATTTACCATATACCTCCCTAATCCACATGTATACACTTAAAAACTTTGACATCCTTCGTTTTTCAATACCTGAAATATCCTTTCTCCCTATATCTGCCTGGGGGCAAGCAATTTTCCTTTCTGAATATAAAATTCCAAAACAGCTCCAGCACTGCAATTAATATTTTTTGATGTTGGATACCACTGGATACTGTATTGGGAATTATGAAAAGCCATTTTATTTTGTCTGGGATTTTAAAAGATTAATAAGAATTGCCAATGAAAAAAACTAGCTACTAATCTATTTGCTGTAGTAGCAAAAAAGCAATCAAAATAAAACCAAACAAATAAACTGGTTTCCAACTTTGACATTTTTTGCTATTACAATCCTTGTAATAGATAGTGCTAGTAATATACTAACTTAAAATTCATGTCAATATTCAATTCAATTATGTACCAAGTATATCATATTCTTTTCCATGAGTCAATGCCTAAGAGAATTTGAGTTTCCCCATTTTTTTGGTTTAGGCATCATCAAGTCCCATTTTTAATATGTTTAACAGGAAACCGATGGCATGTCAGAGCTTGTTTTCTAAAATAATCCATTATTCCAGGACTTGTTTTAGAAAAAATCCGTTCAAAAGCATACCCCATTGCATAAAAAACAAACTTTGGGATTTTATATATCCTTTTT
>CAJUTQ010000040.1 GCA_910589265.1 uncultured Lachnospiraceae bacterium | reverse complement strand
TGAACCATAGTCAAGTAAGTAGACACATTTTTGTGAAAAAAGTTAGGGAGCAGTAGTATAAGCCTGCTCCCAGTAGAAAGCCTCTGCTTCATTTGGAGTAAGCATGTTTAATGTGTTGTGTGGTCTTTTAGAATTGTAGTACCCTTCAATATATTCAAAAACAGAGAGTTGAAGTTCTTGTAAGGAATGGTAGCATTTGCGATTTGTTTCTTCTTTCTTAAGATACTTGAAGAAGCATTCACAACAGGCATTGTCAAAGGGATAGCCTTTTTTAGAAAAAGACTGTACAACATTAAGGGAATCCAGAAGCTGCCGAAAGGCAAAGGCTGTGTACTGGCTTCCCCTGTCAGAATGGAACATAAGACCATAAGGAGCGTTTCGTTTTTTGTAAGCCTTCTGAAAGGCAGTGATCACCAGTTCCGCATCTGCATCCGCAGAGATATGCCATGCAATGATTTTTCTGGAGTACAGATCCATCACAATACAGAGATAGTACCATTTTCCGCCTGCTTTCATGTAGGTGATGTCACTGGCCCATACGAGATTAGGGGCTTTTTGGTTAAAGTTTTGGTGCAGGTAGTTGATACAGGTCTCGTTATCCGAATGTCTGGCAGGAACAGAAGGTTTATCTGTTGACATTTTAGGCAGTTGTAACTGTTTCATCAGTCGGTACACTCTGCCGACACTGATGTGTATGCCATAATCACGCTGAAGAACATAAGCGATTTTGTATGCTCCGAGTCGCTTGTTGTAATCTGCGTAGATATGAAGAATCAGGGACGCAATATGCTGATTCTTTCTGATACGTGGTGCAGGTTCAGAAGAGAAATGTTTGTAATAAGTGCTTCTGTTGACCTGAAGGACCCTGCAGAGGGTTTTGATGCTATGTTGGAAACGAAGCTTATGTACAGCATCTAATCGTTGTGGGAGTGTGGCGTGAAGATGGCAATCGCTTTTTTTAATATGAGGTTTTCCTCTTCTAATTGTGCATTACGCATTTGAAGCTGTTTTACTTGTTTGGCGGTGAGGACATCACCATCATCAGTCTGGATAGTGGAATATTGTTTTATCCACTTGGAGAGTGCAGATTTTGACACACCGTATTCTTTACAGAGCTGGGATTGTGTTTTGCCATTGTGGAAAAGTGAGACAAGGGACTTTTTGAAATCTTCATCATATTTGTTTTGTGTTGTCATGTAAATACCTCCTTTTTGTGTTTACTTTATTGTAATAGATTCTCATTATTGTGTCCACTTTTTTAGTATAGCTCCACTATGAAGAAAGGGGGAACATGAAGAGCATCACAGATCCAAGAGGAAACAGGAGATGGTATGAATACGATTCTTTAAACCGAGTCGCTGCCATGACGGACTGGAAAGGAAGGAGGACAGAGTATACATATAACGAGAGAAATGCCTTAGTAAAAGTGAAAAATAGTTTTGGGGAAGAGAGAACATATGAATATAACCCTAGCGGGGATCTCCTCCAGCTCACAGACTATGACGGCGGTATTTTACAAATGGACTATGATGAAATCAATCGGCTAAAGTGGTACAAAGACAGGGATGGGAATGAGACAAGGTATGCCTATGATCAAATGGGAAATAAGATAGGGGAACAAAAGGCAAACGGGGGAAAGATTCAATGGGAGTATGATGAACATGGACGTATGATAAGCCGTAGAGACGAAGAAGGAAATGAGATGAGGTATGCTTACGACGCCAGCGATCATTTAGTGAGAGTGGAAGATGGAGAGGGAGGAGTCAGTCAATATGTCTATGACCCCTTATACCGTCTTATAAAGGAGATAGATCCAGAAGGAAGGACGACCCTTTATGAATACCATAGAGGCGGAAACATAAAAAGCATAACAGACCAAAGGGGGAACAAAAGAATCATAGACTATGACAAATGCGGGCGAAGGATTAAGGAGACAGATGCCCTTGGAAATGTGACTTCTTATTCTTATAACCAACTGGGGAAGATGACTAGGGCAGAAGACGGGGCAGGAAGAGTGACCTTGTGGGAATACGAAAAGGGAGGACTCCTAAAGGAAAAAGTATACCCGGACAAAAGGAGAGAAAGATATGAGTATGATGAAAATGGAAACATCATAAAATGGCAGAGGGGGGATTACTGTCTCACATACGACTACGATGAGGAGGATCGGCTTATAAGCTGGAGAAGCAATGAGAGAGAGGAAGAAACTTATACATATGATAGGAGAGGGAACATAACGGGGATAACAGATGTAAAGGGAAACAGAACCACATATCTTTACTCGCCAGGGGGCTTATTGACAGAAGTGAGGGAGCCTTTAGGAGGATGGACAAAGTACCAGTATGACTCCTTGGGAAATATAACCCTTATGGAAAGAGGAGCCAGAGAGAAGGACAAGCCTCGTCTCACCCAGTATGAACGGGATCTTTGCGGAAGAATTACAGCAGTTGTAAACCCTTTTGGGGAAAGGGAGGAATATGAATATGACAGTCTGGGGCGGGTGAAGAGAAAAAAAGACAGGGAAGGAGGGATAACAAGCTACACATATACCCTTGGGGGAGAGCAAAAAAGCGTAACCTATGGGGATGGAAGAAAGGCAGTATATCGTTACGGTTCCTATGGGCAGCTAATAGAAATGGAAGATTGGCTGGGAAAAATGAAGGCGGAATATGACCCTTACGGAAGAATTCAGAAGGTAACGGATCATAAGGGAAGAGTTGTGGCCTACACCCATGGGAAAATGGGAGAGAGAACATCCCTCACCTATCCAGATGGGAAAACAATCACTTACCGCTACGATTCCCTTCTTAGACTATCCTCTCTCGTGGAGGGAGAGACAGAAATTACATACCAGTATGGAGAGAACGGTCTGCTAAAAGAAAAACGAATTTGCGGAGGGATGGAAAGCCAATATGGATATGACAGTTTGGGAAGAACGACAAAGATTATCCATAAATGTCATGGAGAGGATATAGAGAATTGTCAGTATAAGTATGATCAAATGGGAAATATGGTAAAAGCCTTGGAAGACCGAAGGGGGTTAAGAAAGGAAAGCGGGGAATTCCAATACATTTATGACAAGGCAGGTCAGCTTATTTGTGCAAAAAAGGACAACCATATCCAAAGGGAATATGGCTATGATGCTTTCCACAACCGTATTCATATGACAGAGGGAGGGGAGACGACAACATACATTTATGACCAGGGAGATCGGTTAATAGAAAAGAGAGGAAGAGAGAGAATACAATATGCCTATGATCCCAGGGGAAACTTGACAGCAGTGACAAAGGAAGGCAGGAGGGAGAAACACTATGCTTACGACAGTGGGGGAAGACTGGCAGAAGCCCAAGGAGCTGGCGGAGAAAGGAGCCAGTACCAATACAACGGGTTAGGGATGAGAACGGGAAGGATAGAAGAGAGAGAAGGAAAACGCCATATTACAGAATATGTGCTGGATATGACAAAGGGGTGGAACAACCTGCTCATGGTAGAAGAAGGGGAAAAGAGAGAGAGCTATATATGGGGAAACCAGCTGGAGGGGATAGAGGAAGAAGGGAGAAAGAGCTACGTTTTCTTAGACAGTCTGGGAAGTCCCAAAATATGTCTCTGGTATAATGGGCGGGAAAAGGAGAGGTATGCTTATGACGAGTTCGGAAATAACACCTTAGGAGAGGACAGGAGAGGGATTGGATTCACAGGATACATGAGGGACTGTGTGAGCGGTACTTACTTTGCCCAGGCCAGGGAATACTTTCCAGAGCTGGGAAGGTTTGGAGGGGAAGATATAGAAAAAGGATATCAAGACAGCCCTATCACGTTAAATGGGTATATTTATTGCTATAACTCTCCTCTCATCTATATTGATTTTACTGGCGAGAGAGGAATGCCAGAGCATGTAAAAGTAAGAATAGAGCAGGGAAATGACGCTCATAAAACGTTAAACTTGCATGCAAAAAAAATACCAGGTGTTGAGGCTCCAAAAAAGATACCAAGAGGACTGGATAAGGATAGTAGTCCTAGTTATCATACCCCTTCTGGATATGGAATGGCAGATATTATTTATCATAACCCTCTAACAGGAGAAATAGAAGTATATGAATTGAAGCCGTATACTGATTATGGAAAAACTAGAGGACCTGTACAATTAAAAGCATATATAAAGGCTATTAATAAAGATAGAAGTTTTTGGGAAAATCCAGCAGTATATGGAAGGACTTTGAATCCTTTCTTTAATACAGAACTGGAAAGTGTAACTTATGCAAAGCGTAAAATTTATTATTTTACAGATCCCCAATATCCTGGAATGATATTCTGGTCTTATAAGAAACCGGAGAGACAGCCTCAGGAAGTGACAGTGACTGAGAAAGAGGAGAATTTATTAAAAGAGATTGCACTGGCACTGGGAGCAGCAGGTTTGATAGCAATAGCAGGTATCCTTTATGCAGATGATATTATGGGATTTTATGGAGATAACATGTTAGCGGATCAGCTTATACTTCAAGCAATGGAATGGTTTTCCAGAGTAGGGGGATGCGTAAAGTAAATTTATATTTGAATTGTTTTATAGAAGCAAAGTAGAAGAAGGAGAAAAAAATGTTAGGAAAGAAAATATTAATAGAGACAGTCGGGAAGAAATGGGAGATATATGGATTTCTATTTGAAAAATGTGACCATGATAGGTGGACATTCAGTAGAAGAGTGGATGAAGTAGATCAAAAGATTA
>CAJUTQ010000039.1 GCA_910589265.1 uncultured Lachnospiraceae bacterium | reverse complement strand
GTCATTTGTACTTTGTGTACGGGTTTCTTTTCTCTTGCCATAAAAATAGACCTCCTATGATTTAGATTTTATCATAGAAGACCTAATGTCTAATACTTATTTACAGAAAAAGTTTCATACACTCAAGTATGAGCAGGAAACTGCTCCTTCCTCTTTTGTATTAAGCAAAAACAGGAAAACCTTTAGAGACGCTCAAAATAAATAAGCTCTAAAACTCTGTCCTTTTTATTGCCTATAGTTCCATATCCCAATCCCATGGTATTTTATTAATCCCATGGTATTTTATTAATCCCATGGTATTTTATCAAACTGTTCAAAAAATTCTCTATTATCCCAAACGGGTGTTGGACGATAATCATAATATATACCATTGATTCCAAAATTCGAACAACTATCCGTAGCTACTGATAAATAGACAACTTCTCCATTAGCCATTGTCAACTCCAAACAGGCATCCTGATTTTTGCACTCTGCACCCCCAAATATATATTCTCCATGGCTAAACCATTCTTCAAACAATTTTAATGTTTCCTCATCGGTTGTTGTCTGGCTGTAAAATTCCTTTTTGGTAGCTCTACTACGAACATCCAGCTTTGCAGATACAACGTTTTTTATATTGGCCGGTTGAAACTGCTTATAATCCAATTTTTCCTGCAGCATGATTTGTATATAGTCACATAATTTAGGCGCCTCCACAAAATATTCCATCACTTTTCCATTTTCATCAAGATAGCTATCTTTCAAATATCCCCCTTCAAATGCACTAAAGCATTTATCTTCATAAATAATCTGCCAACCTTTCTCTTTCATTCCTTTCCATTTTCCGTCATAAGGTATTCTTTCTGTTAACATAGTATCCATATACTGCTTAAGCCATTCTTGCTCTTTGTCGTCGGGAATATAATAATAACAACTATATTCTCTTAATATAGAAGGCCAGACAGTAATACACACCTTATTTTTCTGAGTCTGTCTCGTTAAAATAATGTCCTTATATACAAGTTCATCTCCATAGAGCGTCCTATCTATGTCTTCCTTCTCTAATTGTGATTTTACCAGTTCGTCCTTTTCTATTTCCATTTGTACGCCATTCTTTGTAGCCTTTTCACCATTGATGCCCTTTTCTGTTTTCATATCTCTCACAGTATTTTTTTCTGTACAACCTATAACATTTATAGAAACAGAAAGCAAGAATGTTATCAATATTCTCCTTTTCTTTTTCATTTTAGCATTTCCTCTCTCCATTTATCCAATCCATTTATATTATTATTTTATCACAAAGGTATACACTATTTCATGAAAACGGACATTCTAAACAAATTCCATCCAACACTGGAAGCTATGTTGGATAACTCCTATCCCCCCAATACCTATTCCACTTTATGCTACCTTCTTTTTATTATAAGAACCTTTGGAATGTATTCTATTTCCATAGCAAACATTTCAAAAGGGCATAATCATTTTTGATTATGCCCTCTATAGAGAAAATATATTTTTTACACTGGATAAGCGCCGTTATTTGTATCCGCCTTTGTCACATCAATTTTTTCTTCCTGTGTTTGACGATACTTAAAGAAATCGGTTGCTACTTGAGGGAACAAGGCGTAGGATAATATATCCTCATCCTGCTTCTTCCATTCTTTCATTTCAGACTCAATTTTGTCCAACTCATTAGGAATATTATCTGCTGGCCGACAAGTAATCACCTTTTCTCCAGGAATAACTTTTTTCTGCACTTCTTTATTAAAAGGTTTTACTGTCTGCCCATATTCTCCTCTGAACACTGCCTTTGTTTCCTTTGTGGCCATTTTATAACGCTCTCCCATCAAAACATTAAATACTGCCTGAGTACCTACAATCTGTGAAGATGGGGTTACCAAAGGAGGCTCTCCTAAATCCTGTCGTACTCTTGGAATTTCCTGGAGTACTTCATAATATTTATCTTCTGCATTTTGTTCCTTCAGCTGTGATACCATGTTGGACAACATTCCTCCAGGAACTTGATATAGCAATGTCTTAATATCAACTCCCATTACCTTAGGATTTAAGAGGCCATTTGCCAGACATTTATCTCGATAAGGACGGAAATAATCTGCAATTTTAGCCAAAATCTGCTGATCATAACCAGTATCATAAGGAGTGCCTTTAAAGGTTTCCACCATAACTTCTGTTGCAGGCTGGGATGTTCCCATGGCAAATGGAGAGATGGCGCAGTCGATAACATCCACCCCTGCTTCTACTGCTTTTAAGTAGGTCATTCCTGCCACTCCAGAAGTATAATGGGTATGAAGCTGAATAGGAAGCTTTGTTACACTCTTCATGGATGAAATTAGCTCAGACGCTTGATATGGAACAAGCAAACCTGCCATATCTTTAATACAAATGGAATCAGCCCCCATCTCTTCAATCTTCTTAGCCATATCCATCCAATATTTCATTGTATAGGCATCTCCTAATGTATAGGAAAGGGCAATTTGGGCATGCCCCTTTTCTTTATTTGCAGCTCGAACAGCTGCCTGTAAATTTCTAAGATCATTAAAACAATCAAAAATACGAATAATATCAATTCCATTAGCAATGGACTTTTGAACAAAGTATTCTACTACATCATCTGCATAATGACGGTATCCTAAAATGTTTTGTCCTCTAAAGAGCATTTGAAGCTTTGTATTTTTTACCCCTGCCTTAATTTTCCGGAGCCTTTCCCATGGATCTTCTTTTAAAAACCGCAAAGAAGCGTCAAAAGTAGCTCCACCCCAGCATTCAATAGATTGATATCCCACTTTATCCATGGTATCTAATATAGGTAACATGAGATCCGTGGGCATTCTTGTTGCTATTAAAGACTGATGGGCATCACGTAAAATAGTTTCCGTAATTTTTAACGGCTTTGGTGATTTATTTGCCATTTTTTATTCCTCCAATCAATTGATTCAAATTTTAAACGCCAAAAATAGCCATGAATGTTCCAGCTACTACTGCTGTTCCAATAACTCCCGCCACATTTGGTCCCATGGCATGCATTAACAGGAAATTCGTTGGATCAGACTCTGCCCCTACTTTTTGAGATACTCTGGCTGCCATAGGCACTGCCGATACCCCTGCGGATCCAATAAGAGGATTGACCTTTCCACCAGTTAATTTACACATTAGTTTTCCAAATAAAACTCCTGCTGTTGTTCCAAAAGCAAAGGCAACTAAACCTAACAAAACAATTTTAAGAGTATCTAATTTGAGAAATGCTTCTGCACTTGTTGTAGCTCCAACAGAAGTTCCTAGAAGAATGACAACAATATACATCATCGCATTGGAAGCAGTGTCTGCCAATTGTCTCACAACCCCTGATTCTCTAAACAGATTGCCCAGCATGAGCATACCAACCAAAGGCGCTGTTGTAGGCAGAATAATACAGACAACAATTGTTACAATGATAGGAAAAAGAATTCTTTCCAATTTAGACACTGGCCTTAACTGAGCCATTTTAATTTTCCGTTCTTCTTCTGTTGTGAAAAAACGCATAATAGGCGGTTGAATAATGGGTACCAAAGACATATAAGAATAAGCTGCCACAGCAATAGGCCCTAAGAGAGCTGTCTGCCCTAATTTCTCTGCGAGAAAAATAGAAGTAGGCCCATCAGCACCACCAATAATCGCAATAGCCGCCGCTGCCTTATCATTGAATCCTAAGGCAATTGCACCAAAATATGCGGCAAAAATGCCAAACTGTGCAGCTGCCCCTAAAAGAAAGCTCTTTGGATTTGCAATAAGGGGACCAAAATCCGTCATGGCTCCAACTCCCATGAAAATGAGAGAGGGCAAAATGGCCCACTCATCCAATAAATAGAAATAATGCAGCAAACCGCCGACTCCATTGGATGATTCCTCAATAGTAAGCATTATATCTGGATAAATATT
This sequence comes from uncultured Lachnospiraceae bacterium, assembly GCA_910589265.1. Classification (GTDB taxonomy): domain Bacteria; phylum Bacillota; class Clostridia; order Lachnospirales; family Lachnospiraceae; genus MGBC165282. Next base: position 89,950 of record CAJUTQ010000039.1, on the reverse strand, counting down.
TACTAACAACATACCAAAAGCGATTGGAGTCAATAATAACGGTTCGTAATCTTTTGCTATTGCTAAATAGAGAAAAAGACAGGCTACGGCAATCATGACATAATTTTTCCAGTCCAAATTAAAGAATGCCGTCTGCTGTAGCAGATTCTCTAATGTAGTTACTATATAAGACATTTCGTTGACCTCCCGTATTATTTAATAAAAAATCCCTTTAGTTTAATGTTGCCAGCAACGCTCCTGCCTCTACCTGATCTCCTACAGATACATGGATGCTTGCTACTGTTCCATCTTGGGGAGCAACAACGGGTATTTCCATTTTCATTGCTTCCAAAACAACGACCGTATCGCCTTTTTTAACAGACTGACCTACGCTTGCCTCTAATTTAAATATTTTTCCTGCTGCTCCTGCTTCAATTTTCACTGCTCCTGCCCCTCCTGCAGCCTTGGGAGCCGCTTTTGGCGCTGGCGCTTGTGCAGGCTTTGGAGCTGCCTTACTGGGCATTGTTCCTGTTGTGGCCCCTTCCTCCACAGTTACGTCATATACGTTTCCATTTACGGTAATTGTATAATTTTTCATTTTTATATTCCTCCTGTAAATTAGGCTTTTCGCCATTTATTTGATTTCTTAATTGACCGAACGACAAATCCTTCCCCACTGCCTCCATTTGCACTTTCATAAGCTGCAATCGCTGCTGTAACTACTGCACACAGTTCCAAATCATGGGATAACTCATCCTTTTCAGAAACATGTTCTATAACAGCAGCCTCCTCTTTCCTCTCTAAAATAACAGGTTGTTTCATATATTTTGCCTGTATTTTAGGAATAAATGAGAAGCAGCTAATAATCAAACTTATTAAAATAAGAATGGAAAAGGTTGTTCCCATACCTAATACAGTATTTAAGGCTGCCTTTGTTACTACTTCGCCCATTGCATACCTGGGCGTTACGGTAATAGAAGTCATTTTTCCTCTGGCATTATACTCCACTTCAATGGATGCATTTCTAGTCTGTCCGATTATTTCCGACGTAGCCTTTGCTCCATCTTTATCAATGACAACATTGTATGCTTGTATTTCATTGATTCCGCCCATTTCCTTCTTTGCTGTCATCATAGATTCCACTGCTGACTGAAACCCTGCTCCATCCACTGCTAATGAGTATCCATATTGTAAAAACTGCTGCCTGATACCCAGCTCTACCTCTTCTGCTTCCATGTCCAATATGTTTTCTAACTCTTCTTGGGGCAGTTGCACTAATAGGCCGTTTACTAAAAGCTGTGTCTGAAACTCAATTTCCTCTACTGTGAGCTTTGACTGAGTCTCTACTTTTTTCCCACATGCAGCCAGGCCAAGGACAAAAAGGAGTGTACAGAAGAAAAATAATATTTTTTTCATACGATTTTTCATACTTATAACCATGCCTTTCCTAACCTACACTGTACCATGTTTTTTTCCTGGGCGCTCTTCCCTTTTTGTATATAACATTTCAAAAGCGCCTATTACATATTTCCTTGTATCTTTTGCCTCTATAATTTGATCCACATATCCTCTTCTTGCCGCTTGAGTAACATTTAACTGAAGCGCTTCATATTCTTTTGCCTTTTTGTCAACAACATCTTTTCCCTTTCCGTGGTACATAATCTGAGCTGCTAACTTTGGATCCATTGTACCATTCTTGGCATCTGTCCATGCAAAGGTGAGATCTGCGCCAATGGCCTTCGAATTCATGACAATGCCAGCGCTTCCGTAAGCTTTCCCCACAATAATATTTACTTTTGGAACTGTGGCGTTTGCAAAGGCATAGGTTAATTTCGCCACTGCAGTAGCCATTCCCTTTTCTGATTCTATCGTAGCTTCGAATCCTTTCACATTGGTAAGAGATAAAAGGGGAATATGAAATGCATCACAGAATTGGATAAAATCCCCCGCTTTATAACAGCCATTACATGACAAAACAGCGTCATATTTCTTTGCTACCTTTTCATCTTCTCCTATGATTTCTGTTCTGTTTGCTACCACACCTACGGTCATTCCGTTTAATTTCAAAAAACCAGTAACCATATCCTTTGCATAATTTTCTTTAATCTCAAAAAAAACTCCATTGTCTGATATTTGAGACAATGCAATTGCTGGGTCTCCCACATACTGCTCTAATGCAGGACATGTTCTGTTTAATTGATCTGTACACTCATCCTCCTTTGCATCTTCCTCATTGTTTTGTGGAAGCATACATATAAGTTCTCTGATTTGTTCTAAAATGGAAGATTCTGTCCCCATTCTATCCACAATTCCACTACTTTCACTCTGGAATTTTGCAGATGCAGTGTCACATTTACCCTCATAATTTCCATCTAATGCATTCGGTGAATTCAAATATAATTTTCCTTCCTTTTCTTCCATAAAAGTAAAATCCGTCAATGTAGAGAAAAGAGATAAGCCGCCTCCACACTTTCCAAATATTCCTGTGATTTGAGGAATGACACCGCTTGCCATAACCTGTTTTGCATAAATCTGTCCAAAAGCGTTCATGGCATCTGTCCCTTCCTGCAATCGAAGACCTGCAGAATCAAGAAGTCCAATTATGGGCGCCCCCATTTTCATTGCCATATCATAAAGATGTATAATTTTTTTTGCATGCATCTCTCCAATTGATCCATTCATAACAGATGCATCCTGGCTGTAGATGTAAACAAGGTTTCCATCAATGACCCCATAACCAGTGATAACACCATCCGATGGGGTTTCTTTCGGTTCCATGTTAAAATCCGTAGCTCTCGCTGTTACAAGACCGCCGATTTCAACAAAACTGTTTTCATCGAGCAAAGATGCAATTCTTAAACTCGCTGAGCTTTGTGTAGCACTACTCATTTGTTCAGCCCTCCATTTTATATAAATTTTATTACTCTTGTTTTTACGAAAAACTTTTTCTCTTATCTATTTTTCGTACGGCTTTAGTATACCATATTTTGAGAAAATATCATAGCAAAAAATCGAATATTTCCTGGATTTCCTGGAAAAACCTTTGAACATACATTTCTATGAAGGAGGGATTTTTATTCTAATAATAGATCGATTGGATAGACTATTTCTTATTGATTCCTCCTAATATTCGATTAAGAAATGTTACCTATGTACTTCAATGAACTTAGAGAGACGGAACAAACGAAATGAACAGAAATGTTTATCGTCTCTATTCTAACAGAATCTACTGTTGTTTTGCGCAATAAATCTTCCAATACGGACTATTTGGCAGGAAGTATGAACTTCCTTAAAAACAATAGAATCCTAGCAAAGCGGGGATTCTATTATCATGAATAAGAGATGTTTCTGTATTATAAAAATAACAGAAACATCTCTTGCTTTATTCTTTGTATACTACACGCTAAATTTCAACTCAATACTTCTAAAGCCTTTGAAAATCACCTGTTTTTAAAATTTACCTTCTTTTGCTGCTTCCTCGATGGAAACAGCTACTGCTACAGTCATACCCACCATAGGATTATTCCCTGCTCCTATTAGTCCCATCATCTCAACATGAGCAGGTACTGATGAGGAACCTGCAAATTGGGCATCTGAATGCATACGTCCCATTGTATCTGTCATACCATAAGATGCTGGTCCTGCTGCCATATTATCTGGATGTAAGGTACGTCCTGTACCTCCTCCTGAAGCAACAGAGAAATACTTCTTACCCTGTTCATTGCATTCTTTTTTATACGTTCCGGCAACTGGATGTTGGAATCTTGTAGGATTCGTAGAATTTCCTGTAATGGATACATCAACCCCTTCTTTTCGCATAATGGCTACACCTTCTGTAACATCATTAGCTCCATAGCAATTCACCTTTGCTCTTGGCCCTTCAGAGTAAGCTTTTTTAAATACTTCCTTTACTTCTCCTGTATAATAGTCCATTTCTGTCTCCACAAAGGTAAATCCATTAATTCTTGCAATAATCTGGGCCGCATCTTTTCCAAGACCATTTAAAATAACTCTTAAAGGCTTTTTACGCACTTTATTAGCCTTTTCAGCAATTCCTATTGCACCTTCTGCTGCGGCAAAAGATTCATGTCCTGCCAAAAATGCAAAGCAATCCGTCTCCTCCTCCAAAAGCATTTTTCCTAAGTTTCCATGGCCAAGGCCAACCTTTCTTTGATCAGCAACGGAACCTGGAATACAAAAAGCTTGTAATCCCTCTCCAATAGCTGCTGCTGCATCCGCTGCTTTTTTACATCCCTTTTTTATTGCAATGGCTGCACCAACTATGTAAGCCCACTTTGCATTTTCAAAACAAATGGGTTGAATTCCTTCAACCATATGGTAAACATCCAAACCTGCTTCTTTCGTAATTTTTTCAGCTTCTTCAATGGAAGAAATTCCATAGCTGCTAAGTACTGCATCAATTTGTTTAATACGTCTTTCATAAGATTCAAATAAAGCCATTTTCAATTTCCTCCTTCCATTATTCTTTTCTAGGGTCAATGATTTTTACTGCATCTGCAACTCGTCCATATTGGCCACTTGCCTTTTCCCATGCTGTGTTAGGATCATCCCCTTTTTTAATAAAATCTGTCATTTTTCCAAGACTGACAAATTGATAGCCAATAATATGGTTTTCTGCATCCAGAGCAATCCCTGTAACATATCCTTCTGCCATCTCCAAGTAACGGGGTCCTTTTTTTAATGTTCCATACATAGTGCCTACCTGAGAGCGAAGGCCCTTGCCTAAATCTTCCAATCCTGCTCCTATAGGAAGTCCATCTTCTGAAAATGCACTCTGGCTCCTTCCATATGCAATCTGCAAAAACAGTTCTCTCATAGCTGTATTAATAGCATCACATACTAAATCTGTATTTAAAGCTTCTAAAATGGTTCTTCCTGGCAAAATTTCAGATGCCATAGCAGCAGAATGAGTCATACCAGAACATCCAATGGTTTCCACCAATGCCTCCTGAATCACTCCTTCCTTTACATTTAACGTAAGTTTACAGGCACCTTGCTGAGGGGCACACCAGCCAACACCATGCGTTAGTCCAGAAATATCTTTTACTTCTTTTGCTTTAACCCACTTTGCTTCTTCTGGGATAGGAGCAGCACCATGGCAGACGCCTTGTGCTACTGTACACATTTCTTCTACTTCATGTGAATAAATCATGTGAAAACTCCTTTCAATTTCAATATGTAGATTTATTTTGCGCCTCCAGTTTCAATAAAAACCAGTGACATAACCATTCTTTTATTTTCGCATACAATAGGAAAAAAATCCAGATATTTTTATAAAATCTACCATTCTTTGTAACGACTCAGCCTTTCGGATAATACCAAATCCTAGCTGGATGATCCCAGTTCTTCTATTATGTTACAATTTTTTCCCTCCAGATTAACTCATACCATTGTTGTAATTGTTCCTGAGACATAAAACCATTGGAAGAACCCATAAATCCAATTTTATAAGAGGCAAAAAGCAGGGCGCACTTTACTGCGTAAATAGGATCTGCTTTATGAGCATAATAATGTAAAAAGCAGGAAAACAGAGCATTTCCTGCACCTACTGTATTCACAACCTTGTTTGTTTTCACTGTATTATAATGGGCTAAAATATCATTTTGCTTAGAATAAATAATAAGCCCCTTTGCCCCCTGTCCCATAATAATAATTTCTGGGTCATATTTTTTGCTTAAACTCTGAATAAAACTATCTGAAGCATCTACAATATGAGAATCACTAATATAGATAATATCCGCTTCTTCCATAAAAGCACCATTGAAATCCATTGTCTCTTCCCGGTACTCTCTAAAATTTACAGCTATTTTTTTATTCATTTTTTTTGCTGTATTTAGAAAATTTTTACAAAAAGCAGCGTTGGTCAATACAACCATATCCGCCAGTCTGGCTCTTTCTTCAAAAATCTCCAAAGGATAGACAGCGCTGGAAGCATTTTTTCGGTCTTTAAACCGCTGCTGATTCCTTTCTTTATCGTATAAAACAACTGAGGAAGGTAAAGTATCCAGTACAGGAAGTATAAAATCTGTATTTAAGATTACTTCACTTTCTGGTGGATTTACCATTGATTTCTTGTCATTTTCTCCAATCATTGTCAAAAAATCCACCTTGTTCCCTAGGGCTGACAAGGCCAAGGCCTCATTATATGCCGCCCCTCCTATTCCGCTAAAAATGGAATGAGGTACATTTGAAACAGCAACATAGTCTAAAGGGATGCTGTCTACTTTTACAATGGTTTCGTTTTGTATTAAGCCTGCTACCAGAAAATTTCTCATACGCCTTACCTCCTGTCTTCTCAAGAAAATTATAACACAGCCCCCTTCTTTTTACCACTATTTTTCAAGGAGAGCTCTACCAGAAGACGTCCTTTCATTTCCTTTTTAAAGAGATATCTCAGAGTTTCCTTTTTTTATAATTTCCCCCTGTTTTTTATAGATACTTTCTCCTGGGACTACCCCTCTTACTGAAGAAAGAGGATAAATATGGGAACCTTTTCCTATGACTGTTCCAGGATTTAAAACAGAATTACACCCTACTTCCACTCCATCTCCCAGCATAGCGCCAAACTTTTTCAGTCCAGTAGGTATTTCCTTTCCATGATTTTTTACAACAACAAACGTTTTATCTGATTTAACATTGGAAGTAATGGAGCCAGCCCCCATATGGGCTTTATAACCTAAAATAGAATCCCCTACATAATTATAATGGGGCACCTGGACTTTATTAAATAAAATAACATTTTTTAATTCTGTCGAATTACCTACAACAGCCCCTTCACCAATGATTGCATTTCCCCTAATAAAAGCACAATGGCGGATTTGCGCCTCCTTTCCTACAATAAGAGGACCATTTAAAGAAGCCGTAGGAGCAATTTTAGCCGATTTTGCAGCCCAAATGTCTTCTCCTATTTTTTCATACTCCTTTTCATCCAATGTTTTTCCCAATTCCTTTATATAATTTCCAATAAGAGGCAATGCCTCCCAAGGATATGTCACCCCTTCCAATAGCTTTGACCCAATCGTTTCCTCTAAATTATACAACTCTTCCACTGTAATTCCCTGCATTTTTCTTGCCATCCTTTCCCATTTTTTTCTCCTTCTTTTCCTTTTCATAAATACACGACAGTTTTTGAAATTTTTCTCTCATGTCATATTGATTGTTTAAACTTCGTACAATATTCGTCCTTCTGGATACATAATCGTTTAATTTTATCATATACTCTTCTTTTGTAATGCTTCCTTTAGCTACTTGCGTTAATCCTTTTTCCCAGCTTGCTGTAAGTTCTGGATTAAGCATAGGTTTTATAGACTGATCCACTACATCATAAATGATTTCCCCAAGCTGGGTGGGCTTCATTATCTGTGTCTTTTTATTTAATGAAAAATATTGAATGGTTACAAGTTTTTTTAAAATTTCCGCCCTCGTGGCTGAAGTACCTATGCCACTTCCTTTTATTTGCTCTCTTAATTGTTCATCTTCAATGAACTGCCCTGCATTTTCCATAGCAAGTATGAGAGAACCAGAATTGTATCTTTTTGGCGGTGTTGTTTCTCCTTCTTTTATGACAAGTTCCTTTATAGAAAGAGTATCCCTTTCTTTTATTTTTTCTAACCATTTCATAAAGTTTTTATTTGCCCTTTCCTCTTCTTTCTCTCCTTCTTTGGAGGCAGAAGGTAGACCAGCTACTTTTAAATAGCCTGGATCTACTAAGGTTTTAAAAGAAGCATGAAATCTCTCTTCCTTCATACCAAAAATAAGACTTATTTTTTTATAGATAGCTCCTGGATAAAAAATACTTAAAAACCGCCTGACAATTCGTTCATATACCTGTTTTTCTGTCTTACTTAATCCTTTCAGAGCCCCTAATCCCTGCCCTGTAGGAATCATGGCATAATGATCTGTAATCTGCTTATCATCTACATATTTCGTCTTACTAATTCCCTTTTCTTTTCCTCCTTCCATGATTTCTTCTGCAAACTCCTGTGCATAAGAAACTTTGAAAAGTCCTTTTATATTTTTATGAATTTCTTTTGCCACAGGAGTAGAAAGAACTCTGGCGTCTGTTCTTGGATAAGTTATTAATTTTTTTTCGTATAATGTCTGGGCAATGCAAAGTGTTTCGTCAGGACTTAGTTTAAACAGTTTCGAGCACTCATTTTGAAGTTCTGCCAAATTATATAAAAGAGGAGGTTTTTTTATCTCCCTCTTTTTTTCCAGAGAAAGAACTTCTCCAAAAAGAGGAGGCTCCTTGCTCAAGTAGTCCAAAAGCTCCTTGGCTACTTCCTTTTTTAAAAATCCATTGTCTTTGTATAAATGTGGGGTTTGAAAATATTTGGACCTCTCCTGTACTCTCCACTCTCCTTCAAAGGTCATTCCTTCCATTTCTACGATAGCGAGAAGACGGTAAAAAGGGGTTTTCACAAATTCCCGAATTTCTCTTTCCCTTCTCACAACCATTCCTAAAACGCAGGTCATCACCCTCCCTACAGAAATGACAGCATATTTCATATGTAAGTGGTTGGATACAGTATTTCCATATTTTAATGTAAGAGCTCTGGAAAAATTAATTCCCATTAAATAATCTTCCTTTGCCCTTAAGTAAGCAGAGGCAGAAAGGTTATCATACTCAGATAAATCCTTTGCTTCTCTTACTCCCCGCAAAATTTCCTCTTCTGTCTGGGAATCAATCCACACTCGTTTTCTTTTCTTCCCCTTTACTCCAACTTGCATTTCCACAAGACGGTAAATGTATTCCCCTTCCCTTCCAGAGTCTGTGCACACATATATAGTTTCCACGTCTTTTCGAAGCAACAGTTTTTTAACAATTTCGTATTGATTTTTTGCAGAAGAAATAACCTCATACTTGTATTCAGAAGGTAAAAAAGGCAGGGTATCAAAACTCCACCTTTTATATTTCCTATCATACTCTTCTGGATAACTCATGGTGACTAAATGGCCCACACACCATGTGACAATGGCCTCCTCTGATTCCATATAGCCTTGATTATTTTTTGTATTCAAATTTAAGGCTTTTGCAAATTCCCTGGCCACACTTGGTTTTTCTGTAATATACAAAGACTTCGTCTTCATGGATTCTATAAGCCTTTTCCTTCCTATTTTTTCTCAATATATCCCAAATCTTTTAGAAGTTCTGCGCACAAGATTGCCCCTCCTGCTGCTCCTCGCACAGTATTATGGGATAAACCTACAAATTTATAGTCGTATATTTTATCTTCTCTAAGCCTTCCAATAGAAATACCCATTCCATTTTCATAATCTACGTCCATTGTTACCTGAGGTCTGTTATCTTCTTCTAAATATTGTATAAACTGTTTAGGGGCGCTGGGCAGTTCTCTTTCTTGGGGTACTCCCCTAAAAGAACGTATTCTCTCAATGAGTTCTTCCTTGGAAGGTTTTTTTCTAAATTTTACAAACACTGCCGCTGTATGTCCGTTTAAAACAGGAACTCGGATACATTGGGTTGTTATCACTGGTACTGCTGCCTTTACAATTTCTCCCTCTTCTATTTTTCCATATATGCGCAAAGGCTCTTCCTCACTCTTTTCTTCTTCTCCTCCAATGTAAGGAATAAGATTACCTACCATTTCCGGCCAGTCTTTCCATGTCTTTCCTGCCCCAGATATTGCCTGATAGGTTGTTGCCAAAACTTCATAGGGTTCAAACTCTTTCCACGCATATATAACAGGAGCATAACTTTGAATAGAACAATTTGGTTTTACAGCTACAAATCCCTTTGTTGTACCTAAGCGTTTTTTCTGATATTCTATGACTTTTGCATGTTCTGGGTTGACTTCTGGAATAATCATTGGCACGTCCTTCGTCCACCTGTGGGCACTGTTGTTAGACACGACAGGCGTTTCTGTCTTTGCATATAGATCTTCGATTGTTCGGATTCTTTCTTTCTCCATATCTACAGCACTGAACACAAAATCTACCGTTTTTGCCACTTCTTTCGCCTCATTTACATTCATAACCACTTTCTTTTTCACATTCTCTGGCATAGGCGTTGTCATCTTCCATCGTTCCCCAACAGCTTCCTCATACGTCTTTCCTTGACTTCTTTCACTTGCAGCAATGGTTGTCACCTCAAACCATGGATGATTTTCCAGTAATGTAATAAATCGCTGCCCTACCATTCCTGTTGCGCCTAAAATACCGACTTTTAATTTCTCTTTCATAACAAAGCTTCCTCCTCAAAATATGTTTCGTAAATACTTATTACTTTTTCCATAGCTTCTTTTCCAGGAGCACCTAAGGTACATCTTCTTTCCACACATGCTTTTAAACTTACTGCCTCAAAGATATCCTGTTCAAAAATAGGACTCACCCTATGAAATTCTTCCATGGAAAGATCATCAATGGCGCCCCCCTTGTCCATACAATAAAGCACAAGTCTGCCAACAATTTCATGAGCGTCCCTGAAGGGAACTCCTTTTTTGACCAAGTAGTCGGCAGCATCGGTAGCATTGGAAAAGCCTTTCTTTGCGCTCTCTTCCATCCTTTCTTTTTTCCATTTTACTGTTTTTAACATCCCTGTGAACAGGGCAATACAGTTTTGTACTGTATCTATTCCGTCAAAAGCCATTTCCTTATCTTCCTGCATATCTTTATTATATGCCAGGGGAATGCCTTTCATTGTTGTCAGTAAAGAAAGTAAAGCGCCATACACTCTCCCTGTCTTTCCCCGTACTAGCTCTCCAATATCTGGATTTTTCTTCTGAGGCATAATACTACTGCCTGTTGCATATGCGTCGTCCAACTCTATAAATTGATATTCATTAGAATTCCATAAAATGATTTCCTCACAAAAACGGCTTAAATGCATCATAATAATGGAAAGGTGAGAAAGGAGTTCTATCAAATAGTCTCTGTCTGACACAGAATCCATACTATTTAAGGTAGGTCTTTCAAATCCTAAAATTTTAGCTGTATATTCCCTGTCCAAAGGATAGGTGGTTCCTGCCAGAGCCCCAGCTCCCAGAGGACATTCATCCATTCTTTTCAAACAGCCTTTCAGACGGTGTCTATCCCTTTTAAACATTTCAAAATAAGCTCCCATGTGATGGGCCAATGTGGTGGGCTGCGCTTTTTGTAAATGGGTAAACCCAGGCATATATGTGTGGAGATGTTCCTTCATAATGGTTAGAAGAACAAAAAGAAGCTCCTTTAATAATCCATCCATTTTTTCTACTTGTATTTTCGTATACAATTTCATGTCCAAAGCAACCTGGTCATTTCTGCTTCTTCCTGTATGGAGTTTCTTACCTGCTTCTCCAATTTTGTTTATTAAGTTTGCTTCCACAAAACTGTGAATATCTTCAAATTCTTCTGTAATGTTTAATTCTCCACATTCTATCTCTCTTAAAATTTCCTTTAAGCCTTCTTCTATTAAACGATGTTCTTTCTCTGTCAAAATTCCTTGCCTAGCTAACATCATGGCATGAGCAATGCTCCCTTGAATATCTTGTTTGTACAAGACTTGATCAAAGGAAATGGAAGCGTTAAATGCATACACCATTTTATCTGTTTCTTTTGTAAACCGTCCTCCCCATAATTGGGCCATAATCTTTCCCCTTTCTCTGCTACAAGTCCTATATTTTCCTTACTTTTATGAAAAATATGGGCAGCCCCTGTCAGCAAGCTGCCCTCCTAATAAACAAAAACATATTAGCATACTTTCACAATGATTTCAATATTGCATACATTATTATATGCATCATACAGATGCATCTTATCTGCAGAGCAGAGAAAGGTACGGTGATTTTATGGATTCTATCTTAAAATTAACAGATGTAGGACTGTCTTACCATAATATGAATGGGGAGACTTCTGCACTTCATCATATTTCATTTTCTGTTGCAAAAGGAGAATTTGTTTCTATTGTAGGTCCCAGCGGATGTGGCAAATCTACCTTACTATCCATTATTGCAGGCCTTCTGGAGCCTGAGACAGGCACCATTGCTTTTGAAAACCCAAAGGGCACCATTGCTTACCCAAAAATTGGCTATATGCTTCAAAAAGACCATCTTTTTGAATGGCGAAGTATTTACAAAAATATCCTCCTTGGATTGGAAATTCAAAATAAATTAGATGAGGCCCATTTAGCCCTTGTAGATGATATGCTCATCACTTACGGACTTTATAAATTTAAAGACAAAAAGCCAAGTGAGCTCTCAGGAGGTATGCGCCAAAGGGCAGCCTTAATTAGAACTCTTGCTCTGGAACCAGACATCCTCTTATTAGACGAACCTTTTTCTGCTCTGGACTACCAGACAAGATTAAAGGTCTCTGACGATATTTATTGTATCATTAAAAAGGAGAATAAAACAGCCATTCTCGTAACCCATGATTTGTCAGAGGCTATTAGTCTTGGGGAAAAGATTATTGTATTGACAAAAAGGCCAGGAACAATCAAAAAGATTATTCCTGTCACTTTATCTATCAAAAACAGGACTCCTATGGAATCTAGGAATGCTCCTGAATTTAAAGATTATTTCAACTTGTTATGGAAGGAGTTAAATTCGTGAATTCCGTTTCTGTTACTCAGCAACAATATGTTAAGCAGAAAAAACGGCAGATACAACTTTTAAAAACGATTCGTATTCTTATACTCATTGCCTTCCTTATGGTTTGGGAGCTTGCAACCAATCTTCATTATATTGATGGGTTTTTCTTCTCAAGTCCAAGCCGCATTTTGCTTTGTATTTGGAATATGTTATTTGACGGCTCTTTGCTTCTTCATATAGGGGTTACTCTTTACGAAACCCTTCTTAGTTTTTTACTCATTATTCTTTTCAGTATGGGGACTGCCATGCTTTTCTGGCTCCATCCCCGGATTTATGAAGTATTTGATCCATTTTTAGTTGTGTTAAACAGCCTGCCAAAATCTGCCCTTGCCCCCCTTTTTATCGTATGGCTGGGCACCAATGTGAGAACCATTATTGTAGCTGGTATTTCCGTTGCAGTATTTGGTTCTATTATTAGTTTATACAGCGGTTTTGCCAATGTAGATAAAGATAAAATTAAATTAATCTATACACTAGGAGGAGGAAAAAAAGACGCACTGAAAAAGGTTGTTGTCCCAGGCACTATTCCTGTCCTTTTAAGTACCATGAAAGTCAATATTGGCTTGGCACTTGTAGGGGTCATTATTGGAGAATTTCTTGCCGCAAGAAGAGGGCTTGGCTATTTAATTATTTATGGCTCCCAAGTGTTTAAATTAGACTGGGTCATTATGTCCATTGTCATATTATGCATCATAGCCATAGGGCTTTACTCTCTCCTTAACTTTGCAGAAAAAAAATATCTCAAAGGTTTATGAAAGTACTCTTTGAATAGAACTTATATGGGCGCTTGGAATACATATACAAGCGCCCATTCATCTTTCATTCTATTTCTAGCCTTGATTTTCAATACAAAAATGATATAATATAATCTCTTACTTGAATAAAAAGAGGTGTATATATGAACAAAAACAATGAGACATTCTGGGAAGAGATGTTCACCTACTATGCCCAGATAAAAAATCCTTCCCAAGAAGATATTGTAGCCCTTCTTCGGGAAATACAAGAATCCATTGGCTGCATTCCCAAAGACTTTCAGGAAAGGGCAGCTTTATGTATGAACACATCCCCTGCCCTAATTTCTACTATTATCAAAAGATATCCCAGCTTAAAAGAAGAAAGCTTCCAGCATGAAATAAGGGTTTGCACTGGCCCTTGCTGTACATTAAAAGGTTCTTTAGAAATACAAAAAGAACTCCAAGATCTCCTTCACATAAAGACAAATCAAGTGACAAAGGATCAGCGTATTTATTTAACAACCCAGTGCTGTATGAAGCATTGTAAAAAGGGGCCGAATCTTATGGTAGATGGAAAAGTCTTTCATGGGGTAACAAAAGAAAGATTAAAAGAACTCCTCCATAATCTCTCTTCTCTTTAATTTCCCTTTTCCAGCTCTAGCAAATATTCCTTTATAGCAGTTCCTCCTCCATACCCAACAAGACTTCCATCTGCGCCAATTACCCTGTGGCAGGGAATAAGGATGGATAGGGGATTTCTATGATTAGCCATTCCTACGGCCCGATATGCTTTTGGTTTTCCAATCCTTTTGGCAATATCACTATATGTCCTCGTCTCTCCATAAGGAATTTCCCTTAAAGCATCCCATACTCTTTCCTGAAAGGGTGTACCCTTTGGAAATAGAGGGAGGGTAAAATGCTTCCTCTCTCCTTTTAAATATTCCTCTATTTCTAAGGCTGCCTTTGTCAGGAAAAAATTTTGTTCTTCTTCCTGTCCTTCTTTCCATCCAAAGAAGACATGGGTCATTCCTTTATCATTAGCACAGAGAGTTAAAGGACCTATGTCTGTCTCCATCTTTTTATACTGTTTGACCATCTCTGTTCTTCTTACATATTGCAAACAGCAACAATTTCATATTCCTCTGGCACTCCATACTGGTTTTCAACAGAGCCTAACTGCCATTTCATCTTACAAAGAGTCTGTTCTACAACTACTTCAAAGTATAACATAACAATACCAGCGTCAATTTTTTCTTCATAAGGTTGAATGCCTTCTTCTTTCCTTAAAGCTAAAATTACTTTTCCTCCATCAATAATAAATCTCCAAGGTTGTCTACTCAATGTTGAAGGCGCCATTGTGGCGCAGCTTAAAGGTTCATAAAGGGCTCTGTCTAGCAATTCATCTACTGTTGCTTTTTTCTCCCATTCTCCCATATAAACCATTTCCTCAATGGGAAGCCTTTTGTTTGAATAAGAACTTTTCACAGACATATCCGCCTTTGTATAATTTCCTCCTGTTTTCACCTTCCCTAAAATGGTTTTTTGCGCCTTTCCCTTTCCATATCCTAACACAAGAAGGGCTACTACTTCTTTATCTGTCACAATATTCAGCTTTTCAATGACTGTTTTGCTATCAGAAAATGTAATCCAGCAGGAATCAACCCCTAATTCATGGGCTTTTAAGCTAACCTCCTCGCCAATATATCCCCCATTTTCTACAGCATATTCTTTCTTCTCTGACAGGACAATCATATAATGGGGACCTTTAATCAAATTTCCCTGATAGCCTGCAAACCCGTCTAGCTGTGTGTAAACTTCCTTCTCTCCCATAAAACGGATATCCACTTCAATATCTGGAATAAGTCTCTCTCCCTTCCTAGCATATTCCTGGATAGCCTTCATTGTTTTTTGATCTACTTCTTTTTCTTTATAATCTCGAACAGCAAATTTTGTTGTAATCAGATTTTTATAATCCATCCTTTTTCCTCTCTTTCCTATATGTCAATATAAAAACAGTACAGACGTTCTGTAAAAACGGGAAGCATTTGCTTCCCGTTTTTATTACTCAATCTTCTTTTACAAAATCTGATTTGGGCAAAGCACACACTGGGCATAACCAATCTTCAGGAATCTCAGACCACTTTGTCCCAGGCTCGATTCCATTTTCTGGATCACCTTCTGCTTCATCATATACATAACCGCAGGGACAAATATATTTTCCATATCCGTCTGTCTCTGTGTATACTACTTCATCTGCTCCTCTTTTATTCATGTTTTTACCTACCTTTTCTATCAAAATAATTTGTGAACGTGTTTCATCTCTTATGATATTCCATTCTTTTTATCTTTTCAAGTACCTAAATGGAAAAATTTAAAAAAAATAGAACTTGTAGGTCCTATTCTTTCTCTGCACTTCCACCTCCCAAAATTCAATGATTTAAATACTCTTGCGCCTCTTCCTTTGAAAACAAAAACTTCTCTTGCAGCTTTTCTAATATAGTATTGTCTGGTATATGCAAATCTCTTAAAACTGATATCATTCCTAAAATTCCTTGTTCTCTTCCCTCCTCTCTTCCCTCTTCTCTGCCTTTTTCCAAATTCTCCTGATCTCTCATCAACAATGTCATATACTCGTGCCTCCATTCTCTGTTTCTTTTTGCCTCTTTTACAGCCTCTTCTAATTTCTCTACATAGGAATCTTTGGTCTTCTTCCCTTCTACATAATCTAAAAATGCCTTTCACTCCGTACTGATATCATTCATTGTCCCTTTTGCATTTAGAAATATTTTTGCTGTATCATCTCCCATTGAAATACTTTTATCCTCTTTGCACATATTTTCAAAGGTATACCTATGTCTTCCTTTTCCATATACGTCAAACAGACAAATAAATATAATATAACTTTTGTTTAACTTTTTGTAGTACTCTCCTTTATCAATTATTTGCAAATCCATCATGCCTTGGTAATAGCGGCTTCTCTTTGGCAGTTCTTTCGTATCCCTTATCTGCATTTCTATATCATAAACAATTTCTCTGTTATCCATCACATATACATCCAATCGGACACTCCTGGCATCCATATCTGACTTGATACTCTTTTGCAATTCTGGATATTCAATCCTATGTATCTTTAAATCTGGCAAAATTCTCTGGAGCAATTCTCTGCATAATTCTGGATTTTGCATGACCTTCCCAAATAGAAAATCATTGGATATACTTAGCTCTTCCCAATTTGTTTCTGTTTGCTGTGTGTATTCTATGCTTTTCATTTTTATACCAATGCCTTATTTTTCTTTTTATTTATTATATACAGTTTTCTGACAAATTACAAGAAAGGCAGAACATAAATCTGCCCTGCCTATAACATTGCCCCTTCTCGATAATAAAATAGTCCTTATTATCCTTTCTTCTGTCTAGTGCCTCTTAAGGAAAAGAGACCAAGAAAAAATGAATTTTCCTATCCTCTGTCAGATAGTGGAAGGAATACGTAGCAAGAATAGCATCATACTTACGCTCTGATCGTATCCATCCTTTCATAAATCAGATCCTTTGCGGTTAATCATATACTCTTCCTCCCTCACTTATGATAAGGTTCCCCATGGATAATCCGAAATCCTCTATAAATCTGTTCCAAAAGCAAAACCCTCATAAGCTGATGGGGAAAGGTCATTTTAGAAAAACTTAGGTGTAAATTCCCTTTTTTTATTACACTTTTGCTTAGTCCAAGGGAACCTCCAATGACAAATTGGATATGGCTGTATCCATTCACAAAAAGACTCTGCATTTTCTCTGCCAATTCCACGGAATCTAACATTTCTCCTTGAATTTCCAATGTAATAATAAATGCTTCCTCTTTTAAACTTTTTAAAATGCCTTCTCCTTCTTTTTCCTTTGCTTTTTCCTTCTCCTTCTCACTGGCGTTTTCCAATACTTTCTCATCTGCCACTTCTATTATCTTTATATGGCAATACTTGGTCAAACGTTTCTTATATTCGTGCAGGGCGTCCCTTAAATAGGTTTCTTTTATTTTTCCTACAGTAACTAGGGTAATGTTCATCCTTGCCTCTTATATTTCATAATCCATACATGCTCTGCTGCAAGTGACCTTTCGGATATAGTCTGCAGCTTTCAAATGAGCTGGATGTTCCTGATATTGTTTCAACGCCTTTTCATTTTCAAAAGAACTCATTAATGCCATTTCCATATTACTGGAAGATAGGGGAGATAATATCACTTCTATAGATATGGCTCCCTTTACCTGTTCTTTCACAGCCATTAGCTCCTCTTTGATTCGACTTCCAGCAGACTTCTTTTCCTCCTCTGTCATAGAGTCTAAAAAGTTCCACATGACTATATGATATACCATTTTCCCAAAACCTCCCGTTCTCCCTACACTACTTCTTTTTGCTTAAATATTCATGGATTCCTTTTGCTCCTGCCTTTCCAGCTCCCATTGCTAAAATAACTGTGGCTGCTCCTGTTACTGCATCCCCACCTGCAAAAACTCCTTCTTTTGATGTTGCTCCTAATTCCTCGTCCGCCACAATACATTTCCACTTATTGACTTCAAGACCATTGGTCGTAGTAGCAATGAGGGGATTAGGAGAAGTACCAAGAGACATAATTACTGTATCTAATTCCATTTCAAATTCTGATCCTTCTTTCACAATGGGTCTTCTTCTCCCCGATTCATCTGGTTCCCCTAATTCCATTTTCACACATTTCATTCCTCTTACCCATCCTTGCTCATCTACTAAGATTTCTGTTGGGTTTGTGAGTAAATCAAAGATAATTCCTTCTTCCTTTGCATGGTGAATTTCTTCTAGTCTGGCAGGAAGCTCTTCTTCGCTTCTGCGGTAAACAATATGAACTTTTGCTCCCAGTCTTAGAGCCGTCCTAGCCGCATCCATGGCTACATTCCCCCCGCCAATAACAGCTACTTCCTTGCCGTGCATGATAGGTGTGTCATATGTTTTGTCAAAGGCTTTCATTAAATTATTTCTTGTTAAGTACTCATTGGCGGAAAAAACTCCGTTGGCATTTTCACCTGGAATTCCCATAAACTTAGGAAGGCCGGCGCCAGAACCAATAAATACTGCCTGAAATCCTTCTTCGTTCAATAGCTCATCTATGGTAACCGCTTTTCCAACGACAACGTTTGTCTCAATCTTTACCCCTAGGGCTTTTACATTATCAATCTCTGCTTTAACTACCTCATCTTTTGGAAGACGAAATTCAGGAATCCCATAAACAAGTACTCCTCCTGGTTCATGGAGAGCCTCAAAGATCGTTACGTCATATCCTAATTTTGCCAAGTCTCCTCCACATGTCAGCCCTGCTGGGCCGGCTCCAATAACCGCCACCTTTTTCCCATTTTTCTCTTTTGGAGGCTCTGGCTTTATTCCCCTTTCTCTTGCCCAGTCTGCCACAAACCGCTCCAAATTTCCGATAGCAACAGGATCACCTTTTATGCCCCGGATGCATCTTCCCTCACACTGGGTTTCCTGGGGACATACCCGCCCGCAGACTGCTGGAAGGGCTGAAGACTCCCCAATAATTTTACTAGCTTCCTCAAACTGACCTTCTTTTACCTTTTGTATAAATTCAGGAATATGAATGCCTACTGGACATCCATCCACGCATTTTGCATTTTTGCATTGAATGCAGCGCACTGCCTCTTCCATTGCCTCTTGTTCATTATATCCAAAACTTACTTCTTCAAAATTTCCTGCCCGTTCTTTTGCATCCTGCACCCGTACTGGAACTTTTTTTAATACATTCATTATTTCTCACCTCCACAAACGCCTCTGCATTCTTTTGTGTCTCCCTCCTTGTCTTTTAACAGCTTCTGCCCTTCTTCTTTCTTATACATTTGCTGTCTCTTCATTGCCTCATCAAAATTTACAAGATGTCCGTCAAACTCTGGACCGTCCACACAGGCAAACTTTATCTTTTCTCCTACCGTAACCCGGCAGGCGCCACACATGCCTGTGCCATCAACCATAATGGGATTTAAACTGACAATGGTGGGAAGGTTGTACTCCTTTGTTAAAAGAGAGACAAATTTCATCATGATCATAGGACCAATGGCAACACATTTATTATATTGATATCCTTTTTCCTCTATTAAGCTCTTGATTACCTCGGTTACCATTCCCTTACTTCCATAAGATCCGTCATCTGTTGTAATGTATAAGTTACCTGCCACTTCTTCCATTTCCTTTTCTAAAATGACCAGTTCTTTTGTCTTTGCCCCTACAATAACATCTGTATCTATCCCATGTTGATGAAACCATTTCACTTGTGGATAAACAGGAGCAGCACCAACTCCTCCAGCCACAAAGAGAATTTTTTTCTTCTTTAGTTCTTCCAAGTCTTCATGGACAAAATCTGAAGGACAGCCCAAGGGACCTGTCACATCCATAAAAGCATCCTTCTCTTTTAAGACGGTCATTCTATTGGTAGAATACCCAAGCGCCTGAAAAACAATGGTAATTGTCTCCTCCTTCCTGTCATAATCACAAATAGTTAAAGGAATTCTTTCTCCCCTTTCGTCCATTTTTACAATGACAAACTGGCCAGGCTCACAAGATTTGGCAATACGCTTTGCCTTTATATCCATGAGATATATTTTATCTGCTAATTTTTCTACTTTCACTATTTTGTACATCCCATTCCCTCCTACTCATCTTTAATAAAATATAGTAAATTCGAACTTCCCAATTCGATTGTAAACAGCGGCAAACAACTCCCCGCTCATCATATCCACGGCATATGTTTTTCCTGTCTCTGTGCCATTGTATCTTTCTTCTATAATATAATAATTTCTTGCTCCCTCAGATACTGCCAAATTACATCCATATTCATAAACGCCAGATAAATCTGTCGTATGCCCTGCATAATCTAAAATCTCTCCCTTAGCAATGAGCATATTTTTAATGGCAAGGACTGCTGTCTCTGGTGACACTAGGGCAGCCACATTTAAATGATAATTTGCTTCTGTCGCCTTGCTTGCTTTCCCATACTTTGTAATAACAGAAAATTTCACTTTGCTTGCTCCAAGAGGCATTGGAATCGGTCCTAAGTAGCGTTTGGATTCCTTTGTAGGTTCTGTCCCATCCAATGTATAATAGATTTCTCCTTCCTCTTCTGTATCTGCCTTAATATAAACAGGCTTTGCATATATGCCAGAAGCAGGAGTTACAACAGGTGGCAGAGGTATGGCAAGCTCCACCTTATATGTTTTTTCCACACTTTTGCTGACAATCCCTTTTTCACTGACAAAAATAGCGGAAATGACATGAATCCCCTCTTTAATAGGTATGGGTGATTCATATTTCATGGAATTTTCCGTTGCCTTTCCCCCGTCCATTGTATAATAAATACTTCCCTCTTGTTCTGATGTTAATTTCAAGGACAGTTCTTCTTTATAAGAACCTTCTTCTATACTAAATTGAGGAGGATGAGACAAATAATCTATGAGTTCTTCCTTTATGTTTCCCTCTCCTATGCTGGCAACAAGATTATGGATCTTTTCATGTCTTTTCTCTAACTCATAAATAGAAATCAGCTTTTTATATGCTTCTATATTTTCTGGATTTTCTTCTATTAAATCCATAAGGAGATCGACAGCCATTTCCTCTTTTCCTGCTCTGGCATATGCTTCTCCCAGAAGATACATGACTTCCTCATTTCCTTGGCTTAGCTCAAAAGCTCTCTCTAGATGAAAAACTGCTTCCTCATATTTTCTCTCCTTTGTAGCTGTCATTGCCTTTTCTATTTGAAAGTCTGGGGAATACTGATACCATAAAAACCCGCTAAAAGATGCGATGATAAGGACTCCCATACATAAGGCAGCTATTACTTTTTTTCTCTTTCCCTTTTTTCTCATTTCATTGGCGGGATGGGCTAAAGGGATCAAAACGTCAATTTCCCTTTTCTCTTTCTTTTTTAATGGCACTGGGGGTTCTTCCAGTTTCTCTTCCCCTGTAACAGCTACAGACTGAACCATTCCCTGCATTGCTGCATGTAAGCTGTCCTCCAATTCTGGCTCAAATTCTGGCACAATCTGAATTTCATATCCACAGCTTTCACAATACAAATGCCCTTCCCTTATTTCTGTTCCACATTTTGGACAAACCATAACACATCACTCTTTTCTTTTTTACAGCACAGATTCTACGCAATTATTCATCAGCATCGCTATGGTCATTGGTCCTACCCCTCCTGGAACTGGAGTAAGGGCACTACAAATTGGAAAGACGTCTTCATAATCAACATCTCCACAAAGTTTATTTTGCTCATTTCTATGAATTCCTACATCAATGACAACGGCCCCCTCTTTTACATACTCTTTTGTTATCATTTTCGCCTTGCCTACAGCAACAATAAGAATATCTGCCCTTTTTGCTATTTCTTTCAAATTTTTCGTTTTTGAATGGGCAATGGTCACTGTCCCATTTTCTCTTAATAGGAGGAGAGCCATTGGTTTTCCAACAATATTACTCCTGCCTATAACAACACATTCCTTTCCTTCTATCTCTATACAGGAACGCTTTAATAACTCTATAATTCCTGCTGGAGTACAAGAAACAAATCCCTTTTGCCCGATACTTAGAGCTCCCACATTAAAAGGGTGAAAGCCATCTACGTCCTTTTTCGGTGAAATTGCGCCAATCACTTTCTGTTCATCCATATGGGGAGGTAGGGGCAGCTGAACGAGAATTCCATTGACGTCCTCCCTCCCATTTAATTCTTCAATGAGAGACAGCAATTCTTCTTCCTTTGCCTCCTTAGAAAGCTCATAAGACAAAGATCCAATTCCTATATAAGCGCATGTCTTTTTTTTATTATTTACATAAACCGATGAAGCTGGATCATCCCCTACCTGAACGACAGCCAAGGTCACTTTTTTCCCCTGCGCTTTTAATTTTTCCACTTTATCTTTTAATTCTTCCTTCATTTGCTCTGAAATTTTCTTTCCATCAATGATTTTTCCCATGTTCTACTTCCTTCCATCCCATATTTATGCTTACGATAGCCCTGTGATAACTCCCTTTTCTGTAATATCTATATTAAAAGCTGCCGGAAATTTTGGCAGACCTGGCATTGTCATCATATCTCCTGTCAGCACAACGACAAATCCAGCTCCTAAAGACACATACACATCCCTCACTGTTAATGTAAAATCTGTCGGTCTTCCTAATAAGGAAGGATCATCGGATAAGGAATACTGGGTCTTTGCCATGCATATGGGCAGCCTTCCAAATCCCAAATTTTCCAAATGGGCCAGTCCTTTTTCTGCCTTTGGACTATAAAAAACGCAAGAGGCCCCATAGAGCTTTGTTGCCACAATCTCTATTTTTTCCTTCAAAGAATTCTCTTCTTTATAAAGAGGACGAAAATGGCTTTCCTTTGTGGCCAATATATGGAGTAGATTTTCTGCCATCTCTAATCCTCCTTCGCCTCCCTTTTCCCAAGCCTTTGAAAGGGCAAAACCACAGCCTGATTTTTCACAAATATTTTTAACATAGGCAATTTCCTGCTTTGTATCTGACACAAAGGCATTTAAAGCAATCAAAACTGGTACATGAAATTTTTGTAAATTTTCTATATGTTTTTCTAAATTAGCAATTCCCCTTTCTAAAGCTTCCATATTTTCTGTCCCTAAGTCTTTCTTAGGCACGCCTCCATTGTATTTTAACGCTTTTATTGTCGCTACAAGAACAACGGCATCAGGCTTTAAAGAAGCTTGGCTGCATTTTATGTGGAAAAACTTCTCTGCCCCTAAATCTGCTCCAAATCCTGCTTCCGTAATCACATAGTCTGCAAGCTTCAAAGCTGCCTTTGTGGCCCGTACACTGTTACAGCCATGGGCAATATTGGCAAAGGGCCCTCCATGGACTATAGCAGGAGTATTTTCCAATGTCTGTATTAGATTAGGTTTCATGGCATCTTTCAAAAGAGCCGCCATGGCCCCAACCCCTTTGAGATCTTTGGCAGTTACTGGCTCTCCTTTTTTATTGTAAGCAACCACAATCCTTTCTAGGCGGCTCTTTAAATCTTTCATATCTTCTGCAAGACATAAAATAGCCATGATTTCTGAGGCTGCCGTTATGGTGAAATGTTCTTCTCGCAAAAAGCCATCCCCTGGATTCCCCATGCCTACTACAATATTTCTTAACACCCTGTCGTTCATATCCAGACAGCGCTTCCATACAATTTTTCTTGTATCTATCTCCAACTCATTTCCTTGCTGAATATGGTTGTCTAAAAGGGCTGCCAATAAATTATTGGCAGAGGTAATTCCATGAAAATCTCCTGTAAAATGGAGATTCAAATCTTCCATAGGAAGGACTTGGGCATATCCGCCTCCAGCTGCCCCTCCCTTTATGCCAAAACACGGTCCCAAAGAAGGCTCTCTAAGGACAACGACTGCCTTTTTTCCCAACTTTCCCAAGGCCTGTCCCAAGCCAATAGTCGTTGTCGTCTTTCCCTCTCCTGCGGGAGTAGGATTGATGGCAGTCACTAGTACAAGCTTACCACTGGGATTGATCTTTATTTTATCTAAAAAAGAATCCGTTATTTTTGCTTTGTACTTCCCATATAATTCTAATCCTTCTTTGTCAATAGAAAGTTTTCCCCCAATCTCTTCAATAGGCAGCATATGGGCTTCTTGTGCAATTTCTATGTCTGACTTCATGTTCATCCTCCCTTTAGATAGCCTCTTCTATGTACTGTTCAAACTGTTCTAGACTCATTAGTATTTTTCTAGGCTTTGTTCCTTCTTCTTCCCCTACAACGCCAGCATCGGCCAGCTGCTCCATAATTCTGGCCGCCCTGTTAAAGCCCACTTTGAAAGCTCTCTGAAGCATGCCAATAGAAGCCTTGTCCTTTTCAATTAAAAACCGGGCGGCTTCTATAAAATAAGCATCTCTTTCTGTTCCTCCTTCTCCCCCTCCTTTGGTAGAAACTCCAGCAGTTACCATCTTTTCTTCTACCTCCCTATTGTAGTCTGGGCCAGACTGATCCGACCAAAACTCCACGACTTTAGAAACCTCCTCATCAGAGACAAAGGCTCCCTGCATCCTGGCTGGTTTAGAATATCCCTGGGGATAAAAGAGCATGTCCCCTTTCCCAAGAAGCTTTTCCGCCCCTACCATGTCCAAAATGGTTCTAGAGTCCACACCACTGGATACACTAAAGGCAATTCTGCTAGGCATATTTGCCTTAATTAATCCTGTAATAACATCTACAGAAGGCCTCTGGGTGGCAATAATCAAATGGATACCTGCCGCTCTGGCAAGCTGGGCCAAACGGCAGATGGATTCCTCCACCTCTCCTGGGGCAACCATCATTAAATCCGCCAGCTCATCTACAATAATAATAATCTGGGGGAGTTCCTTTGGAACATCCTCTTTTCCTTCTGTCCTCATTGTCTTTAACTTTTTATTGTATCCTTTTAAATCTCTTACATTGAAATCTGCAAATTTCTGGTATCGATCATCCATTTCCGTTACACCCCAGTGAAGGGCTCCTGCAGCTTTTTTTGGATCTGTCACAACAGGAACCATTAAATGGGGAATTCCATTATATACGCTAAGCTCCACCACCTTTGGATCAATCATAATCAGCTTTACTTCTTTTGGAGACGCCTTGTACAAAATACTCATAATTAATGTATTGATACAAACAGATTTTCCAGAGCCTGTAGCCCCTGCAATGAGAAGATGGGGCATTTTTCCAATATCTGTCACAACAACCTTTCCTGCAATGTCCTTGCCTACAGCAAAGGCTAGTTTCGATGGAAATTCCTGAAACTCTTTGCTTTCAATGAGTTCTCGAAACATGACGGCGCTTGTCTCTTTATTTGGCACTTCAATGCCAACGGCTGCCTTTCCTGGAATAGGAGCTTCAATACGTACATCAACGGCTGCCAAGTTTAATTTAATGTCATCGGCCAGATTCACTATTTTACTTACCTTCACTCCTTGTTCTGGCTGCATTTCATATCTGGTCACTGTAGGGCCTTTACTAATGTCCTTAATGGTCACCTTTACCCCAAAGCTATCTAAAATTGACTTAAGATGCATTGCCGTTTCCTTTAACCCCTTCGTAGACTCGCCGTTGTCTTTTCCTTTCCCCTTTTCCAAAAGCTCTGTAGAGGGGAGATGATAATCCCTCTCCTCTTTCTCCTTTCTTACCTTCGGAAATTCTTCCACCTTTTCCTCTGGCTCTGTCTCCAAACTTTCGCCTTCTTCCTCTTTGCCAAAATCTCCATGGATGACAATCTCATCCCTCTCCTCTTCCAGCTCTTTCTCTTTTTCCTTTCTTTTCTCCACTGGTTTTATTTCTTTCATTTCTTCGTTATAAAAAGAGAGCGCTTCTTCTTCCTCATCAAAAGAGAACTCTCTGTCCTTCTCTTTCTCTCTTGTCTGAATAGGATGGTTTTTATGAACAGAGATATAATCTAGATCTCCTCTCCTTTCTTTCACTATTTTTTGTTCTGTGAAAATCTCCCCCATCTCTTCATATACATCTTCCAATGTCTCTTTTTCTAAAGGAGGGGACTGTTCTATGGCCTGAGACTGCCCTATGGAAGTATCCATCATAACTCCAGCTACTTTTTTGTCCATTCGCCGCTTTCTTTCTTCTTCCCTTTCCTGTTCTTCTCTCTCCTTTTTTTCCACTTCCCTTTCTTTTCTTAAAGCCCTTCTACGGGCAGTATCCTCTTTTGCAGCATGATAGAGGGATGTGCTTCCTTTTTTTACCCCTCCTAAAAAGGAACGCTCTGTAATAAACACAATACAGATAATAGAAAGAATAAGGACTAGTATATAAGAACCAGCAACACCAATAGCCATAGATAAGCCATGGGCCAGGACGCCTCCTAGGACGCCTCCGCCTTTTTTATTTTCCAATGCAAATTGATAATAAGTTTCTGGCTCTAGTTTGGGTGTATCTGTGCCTAATGTGAGCTGAGCTAAAATACAGAGCATAAGAAATAAGACGGCCGCTGAAACTGTTTTTATGACAGCAGCTTGATTCCCCCTGTTGGCTACAGAAAAAAGAACCGAGGCAAATATAGCAATAGGAGCTATATATGCCGTAATGCCGCATATCCCAAATAAGACTCCGCTAACCATCCTTCCAAAACTTCCTATAACATTAAAGTTACTTAAAAGCAGTAAAATGCAAAAAGCCAAAACAAGCAGAAGGAATGCTTCATCCATCAGCTTGTTTTCCTGCTGTTTTTGTTTCTTTCCCCTTTTTTTAGAGGCTCCTTTTCGTTTTGTATTAGAAGCCATTTTAAAACTCCCCCTTGTTACATTACCACATAGCCTATAACGGAAAGGACTCCTACAATGAGGCAATAAAAAGAAAACACTTTAAATTTTTTCTTCTTTACAGCCACAAGCATTGTTTTGATACATACATACCCTACTATGCCTGCCACTGCCATACCTGCTATATAATAGAAAATTTCTCCCTTTGGGATAACTGCTTCCTTTCCAATATCTTTTAATTCCATGAGCGCAGCCCCTAAAATGACAGGGATTGACATGAGAAAGGAATATTTCACTGCAAATTTCCGGTCAAATCCTTGAACCATACAGGCAGTAATCGTTGTTCCAGACCGGGAAAGTCCCGGAAGAGTTGCAACTCCTTGACATATTCCAATCCATGCGGCGCTTTTATATCCTGCTTCTTTCGTTTTTATATCTCCTCTTGGAATCTGATCTGAAATAAGAAGAAGGACCCCTGTTGCAATGAGACAAATCCCTGGAATCAAAAGCCCTCCCTCAGCCACTTCAATGATCCCTTTTAAAAAAAGTCCAAATATTCCTGTTGGAACAGTAGATATAAGAATAAGCAGGGTCAGCTTGCGGTAAGGGCTTTTCATGAGAGGGTAATATTTCCTTCTCCTCTTTGTCGACAAATTATGGACAAAAACTCCCATATTTCGAAAAATATCCAAAAGAAGTCCAACTCCCTCTACAAACATACGAATAATATCTTTGTAATAAACAATGCACACAGCTACTAATGTTCCAACGTGTAAGAGAATGTCAAACAAAAGACCTGTATTTGTATTGACTTGAAATACATTTTTAAATATTGCTAAATGTCCAGAACTGCTTACAGGCAAAAACTCTGTAATTCCCTGCAAAATTCCCATTAAAACAGCTTCCAGCAATGACATAGGAATTCCTCCCTGTTTTCTCATTTTCCTATTGGGGCAGCTTACAAAGGGCCCCTCTTCTTTGGACAACTCATTATATCATTAATTTTCTAAAATGTCATCTACTTACAAAAATTTATATATTGGACTCTTCTTTCCTTTCTGGGTGAAAGGTTTTAATCATTTCATGGAGCTTTTCCAAAGCTCTTTTGATTCCTCCCACTTCGTCAAGAAGGCCTTTTTCCACCACATCCTTTCCTACAAGAAGGGTGCCCAAGTCTTTGCTTAAATCTTGGGTATTCATCATCATTTTCTCAATTTCCCCCTGAGCAATATGACTGTGGGCGGCAATAAAGCTTGTAATTCTTTCCTGAATTCTCTGGAAATAATGATATGTCTGGGGAGCTCCAATAATCATTCCATTCATACGAACAGGGTGAATAAGCATTGTTCCTGTTGGCACAATAAAGGAATAATCTGTAGATACTGCCAAAGGAACTCCTATAGAATGGCTGTCTCCAATGACAAGAGAGACGGTAGGCTTACTTAAAGAGGCAATCATTTCTGCTAATGCCAGACCACAAGAAACGTCTCCTCCCACAGTATTAATGAGTACCAGCACTCCATCAATTTCTGTACTGTCTTCCAAAGAGGCTAGCTGGGGTAAAATATGTTCATACTTTGTGGCCTTTGAACTGCTTGGAAGTATATCATGCCCTTCAATTTCTCCAATAATTGTTAAAAGGTGGATATTTACTTTTTCCTTATTTTTATTTAAAGTTACCTGTCCTGTTTCTTTGATTCTTGAATCTTCCATGCTTTTCTTTTCTTCTTTTGTCTTTGCCGCTTCTTCCTTTTTTTCTGTTTCCATACCCAATTCCTTTCTTCTCTTTTATATTACAAAAGACAACCTCTATCGACTGTCTAAAGACAGCCGTCTATTGGCTGTCTAAAGGCAGCCGCCTATGGGCTGTCTTTGGAAAATAGTATGTGAAATCTCCATTTTTTTATTCAAGCCAAGGAAAAAGAAACCATTAACTAATATCGTAGTCATCTTCTTCACTTACTTCATAATCATATTCTTCTTTTATATTTTCTGTAAGATCATAATCCATCACTTTTGACACATGCTTTTTAGGCAAAGGAAGAGGATTTTTAATAAATTTTACCTGGTTTTCCAAGGAAGATAAGTTTTCCACTCCAGAATCGTCTAAAAACTCCTCCTTTGCCTTTTCCTGTCTTTTTTCCTTTTCCATCTTTTCTTCTACCTCTCTTTTTTCCAAATCTTGTGAGGAGAAAGAATCCTCCCCTCCTTTCTTCTCCTCAAAAGCAAGCAGGCTTCCTCCTCCAAAGAGACAAAGAAGGGGAAAAAAAATGCCTGTCTCCTGCCCTTTGAAATGTAAGGCAGAGAAAAAAAATACAATGACCACAATAGCCATATAAAGGATAGATTCTCCTCTACCTCTCTTCCACAAAGAAATTCCGTACATTGCATTTAAAAAACAGAGAATCCATCGATAGAGATGAAAGGCAAGTTCAGAAAGAGAGGTGGAAAATAAGCCTACTCCCATCCAAATCTCTTCCACATGGACCATCCCATTATGTAAAAGCTCGTATGGTTCCTTCCATGGAGGGAGAACTCCATAATAAAATTGCATCCTTACCCACTGAAAGAAAGGTTGACCAGATACATACGTTTGCAAGGAAAAGAAAATGCACAACGTTACAATCCACTGGACAAAAACAAGGCTATAACAGCCCCGTTTTATTTTCCATGCCCCTGCTCCCAGAAAGAAAAAGAAAAAAGAGGGCTGTACAAAAATCCCATATCCCATGATGCAAGATCCCACGAGGGCAAAAATCCATTCATCTGCTTTTTTTTCCTCCTCTTTGCTGTCAAAAGAAAAACAAAAAAGAGCAAGTAGAAGAAGAAATGCCTGAAATGTTTCTATCCCCCTAAATAAGAAAAGCTGCCAAAAGCCAAAAAGAATCAGGGACAAGATAGCTCCCCTTTTTCCCATGAACCTTTTTCCTATTCCATACAGAAGACTATAAGAAAAAACTTGAATAAGAAAATCGAGGAAGATTATCCCCTCTATTTTATAACCTAGAAGGAAAAACATAAGAGACTGTATTTTATCATATAGAAGATCCTTCCCCCCATCTCTCAAAATGTCCCTCACATCTTCTATCCCTTGCATCTGTTGAAAAACGAAAGCAAAACGCAAGGAAAAAAAACAAAGTACAAGAAGGAAAAAGAAAAAACACTCCATAAAAGGAGTTCCCTTCTTTTCCTTCCCTGGTATTTTTGACAACTGCCACGCAAGAAATATAATCAGAAGACAGGCTCCATATAAAGCTCCTATCCATGCTTTCCCATAAACATATTCTTCTTCCAAAAGACGGGACAGGGCACTTATGAACACGGCCATGAAGACAACATAAAGGGAAATGGTTACCTTACAAAATCCCTTTTTTCCCCTTTCCTTCATCCTTTACACCCCATATATTCTTTCTTTAGTTTTTTTACCATTTTCACATATATGATTTTACATTGAGAGTATTCTTTCTTTTCAATATGGCGGATACAAGGATAGAGATACTCATCATATATATTTTGGTACACTTCTTTCCTTTCTTTCCTCTTATTGATTCTTGTTACGATAGTGGGAGCAATATCATAATATTCGTGGATCAATTCCTTTCCACCTTTTTCCTTTAGAAGGACATGATCCCTGTATTCTTTCACGATTCGAAGCTCTCGCTCTCCCTCTTCCCTTTCTAAATTTTCCATAACCGCTGTTGTAATGTAACATAGTCTTCGACGAAATCCTGCATTAATTTCTTCAAAACTGGCTCTTCCCAGCTTTCCGTTTTTAAAAGACTTATTCCATGTATTCATAAGCTCCAAGGAAAGTTTATCTGAAGACTGTCCTTTGTACTCTAAAATAGCAGGAAGTACATAAACGGCCATAGACATATTATAATCCATCATTTTTCGATCAACGGCAGATTTTTTCCCCAAAGTTTGCAATTCTTTATTTACCTCATCAATCATAGACGTACAAACTTCTTTTAGAATTTCTTCTCCCTCTTGTCTTATATATAATTTTTCTATTTGATCCAGTGTATCATAATTTTTTTGGAACATTTCCTGAAAAGCGTCTGGATAAGTCTCCCTCTTAAATCCTTTGAGTCCGTCTTCTATAGAGAGTAAAAGCTTTGGAAACTCTTTACATGCACTTTCTTTCCATTTTTCCACATCCATTTCCTCTTTTGCCTCATCCTGCTTTAAGTAAAATGTTTCTCCACAGTACATACAAATGACCTTTTTCATATCTTCTGGAATTTGCAATGTTTTCTGGCAGTTTGGGCAAATCCCTTCTCTATAATCCATCTGCTCATCCCTTTCGCCAATCTTTTATGAAGGCTCTCTTTTCTTTCTATTCATCCCAATTATGGTACACATTTTGTACATCATCATCCTCATCTAAAAGATCCAATGTCTTTTGTAAAGATTTTAAAGCATTCTCGTCGGTAAGTTCTACCCAATTTTGGGGAATCATTGTCACTTCTGCTGATAAAAGAGGAATTTTTTTTCTCTCTAACGCTTGTCTTACTTTGTCAAAATCCTCTGGGGAGGTAATAATTTCATAGCTGTCCTCCTCCTCCAAAAAATCTTCCGCCCCTTCGTCCAAGACTGCCATCATCAATTCATCACTCTCCACTTCACATGCCTCTTTTTCAATCACAATCTGCCCTTTTTTATCAAACATAAAGGAAACACATCCCTTAGCGCCAATACTCCCATTCCCTTTGGAAAAGGCGTTCCTCACATTAGCAGCCGTCCGGTTTTTATTATCTGTCAAAGCATCTACAATAATGGCAATTCCATTGGGGCCATATCCTTCGTATGTAACATATTCATAGTTAACAC
The DNA here is from genome assembly GCA_910589265.1 of uncultured Lachnospiraceae bacterium. GTDB lineage: Bacteria > Bacillota > Clostridia > Lachnospirales > Lachnospiraceae > MGBC165282. The sequence continues at coordinate 58,510 of CAJUTQ010000039.1, read as the reverse complement.
TCCCTATATCTCCAGAAGCCTTCTTAATTCCCCTCTCTATTGTATCATTAGGCATATTGTTTGCCTTGGCCTTGGCAATCACATCTCTCAATTTAGCATTATTGTTTGGGTCTGGACCCCCTTCCTTTACGGCAACGGCAATTTCTCTTCCAATAATGGTAAATATTTTCCCCTTTGCCGCATCGTTCTTTTCTTTTTTATGTTTAATATTTGCAAACTTTGAATGTCCTGACATACTGTCATCCTTTCTTTTTCGCCAATGGTTCTTTTGCTGGCAGGGGAGAGTCTTCCTCCCCCTCCTCTTTTAGCCTTTCCACGAAAACCCATTGGATAGTTTTATTCTCTACTTCCTGAATCCGAAAAGAGTAGCCTGAAAGCCCAATCTCAAAATCCTCATCTTCCTCTGGTATCCTGTTTAACTTAGAGATAAGGAGACCATTTAAAGTATCAAACTCTTTTTCTTCAAATTCAACCCCAAGCCTTTCCTCTACTTCCTCCAAAGGAGTCATACCAGACATACTATATGTATGGGCTCCCCTTTCCACAATGAATTTTTCATACTCATCATGTTCATCAAAAATATTTCCCACAATTTCTTCTAAAATATCTTCCATTGCAATGAGTCCTGCTGTCTGCCCATATTCGTCTACAACAATGACCATATGAATTTTCATGGACTGCATATTTCGAAATAAACTATCAATTTTTCTCGTCTTTGGAATGAACTTAGCCTCCATAATGAGCCCTTCTATTTTCTTTACTGGCACTTCCCAAAGCTTTTCATCCTGATATTTTTGCATGACATCTTTCAAATGAAGAATTCCTGTAATATTGTCAATATTGTCTTCATAAACAGGATAACGGCTGTTTTTTTCATACAACATATAATGTAAGGTATCTTTTAAAGAGGAACTTCCTTCTATGCCGTTTATGTGCTTCCTATGAGTCATAATATCTTTGGCTTCCTTATCAGAAAATTCAAAAATATTGGTTATCATCTTTGCTTCACTTGCCTGGAGAACTCCTTGCTCATGTCCCTCATTGACCATAGAGATAATTTCCTCCTCCGTGACATCTTCTCCCCGTTCATTGGGGCTAATGCCGAACAAACGCACAAACAAGGCAGTTGTTCCAGAAATAAAATATGTAAAAGGACTAAATATTTTCATTAAGTAATACATAATGTTAATCAGTCCAAAAGCCCAACTATCTGCATACTTTTCTCCAATTTTCTTTGGCGCCAGCACCCCGAAGGATAAAAAGAAATACATAATCAATACTGGCGACAACATGAGGGTTAACATCGTTAACGCCTCCCCTTCCTGACTTCCCAAAGAGGTTTTTAACAGTCTCTCTATAAGCTGCCTGCAAAACTCCACATAATATGCTCCTAAAATTAAGTTTACCAATGTGACTAGCACCTGAATCATTTCTACAAAATGTGTGGGATTTTCTTTTAAACTTAAAATTCTCTTTGCTTTTTCTTCCCCCTGCTCTACTAGTTTTTCCAGTTTGCTGTCACTGACTGACTGCACTGCTGCTGAAAATCCATATACAAGAGCTTCAATAAACAGCAAAAAGATAAATACCCACAAGTGCCAAAACCCACTGCCATCCTCCATTTTCCTTCTCCTTATTCTTTCCTTTCCCTCTTGAAAATATACCATTTTGTCCTTTTATCGTCAATAGTGTCCTATGTATTTAGTTCCAGACTAATAAGCAATGCATGATCCACTCTTTTCATAATCTCTGGATCCAAATGGCATACTTTATCTTTGAGCCTTTTCTTATCAATGGTCCTTAACTGCTCTAATAAGATGACCGAATCTTTTACCATTTCATACCGGCTTGCATTTAGCTCTATATGGGTTGGAAGCTTTGCCTTGTTCATCTTAGAAGTAATGGCAGCGCATATGACCGTAGGGCTATGTTTATTGCCAATATCATTTTGTATAATGATCACTGGACGGATTCCCCCTTGTTCAGAGCCGATAACCGGTCTTAAATCAGCATAAAATACGTCTCCTCGCTTAATACTCAATATTCCACACCCCTTTGCTTCTCTTAGCTTTAGTATTGCCAGTTCTTACGGGTGTATTCCATATTTTGTAATTTTACGAAAAATCGTGAAAATAATCTTTTGTACTTACTATCTTTTTGTCTTTTATATAAACTCTTGGAACTCGCTTTCCAATGCCACAGACAAATTCATAGTTAAAACGTCCTGATAGCTCCCCTAATTCCTCTACGGTTATTTGATCCTTTCCGTCTTTTCCTATCAAAGTAACTTCATCGCCTTCCCTTGCCTTAGGAATATCCGTTAAATCGACCATACATTGATCCATACAAACCCTTCCTATAATCCTTGCTCTTTTTCCACAAATTAATACTTCCCCTTTGTTGGAAAGGCTTCTAGGATATCCGTCCCCATAGCCTACAGGAATGGTTCCCACCCTAATGGGGCTTTTTGCCTTGTATGTTCCTCCATAACTAATTTCTCTGCCAGCTTCCACTTCTTTTATGTAAATTAAATGACTTTTTAGACATAAGGCTGGCTTTAAATCTATCTTGGTTTTATCTACTTCTTTGGAAGGCCACAAGCCATACATGGCAATTCCAGCCCTGACTAAATCCAAATTGGCTTCCTTTAATTCCAAAATAGCCGCACTGTTAGAACAATGACAAACAGGTATGTATATCCCTCTCTCCCTTAGCTTTTCTTGAAAGGAAAGAAACTGATGAAGCTGCCTTTTTGCAGGCTCCTTATCTTTCTCATCGGCTCTGGCAAAATGAGTGTAAATTCCTTCTAGGAAGATACCTTCCATTTTTCCTATGGCCTCTGCAATCTTTAGTCCTTCTTTAGAAGCTCTTGCGCCAATTCTGGACATTCCTGTGTCCACTTTAAAATGCACATAGGCCTTTTTCCCTTTTTTTAAAGCCATGTTATTAATTTCTCTGGCTGTCTCTTCCTGAAATACAGTAAACCGTATTTCCTCCTCAATCATAGAAGAAAAAGAGTGGGGAAAGGAGCTTCCCAGCACAAGAATTTTTTTCTTAATTCCTGCCCTTTTTAAAAGAAAGGCTTCTTCTGGCATAGCCACAGCAAATCCATCTACAAACCAAAGGGATTCCAGCTCCTTAGCAATGGGCTCTGCTCCATGTCCATAGCCATCTGCCTTAACAACAGCAAGCATTTTCGTTTCCTTTGACAGATTCCTCTTCATTCTTATCATATTATCTCTCAATACGTCCAATTCCACATAGGCACATATTCTCTCATACGGTTCCAGCTGCTCCCCCACCCCTCTTATTATATTTCTTCAACGTCTTTGGCAAAAAATCTATGAGATGACTGGCTTTCATTCCATAAGCTGTTAATTTTTTAGCGGCCATATCACCGCAAAGTCCGTGGAGGTAGACTCCTTTCCATGCACTCTCATACACTGGCTCTCCTTGGGCTAATAACCCGAGAATCATTCCTGAAAGCACATCTCCGCTTCCCGCTGTTGCCATTCCATGATTTCCAGACTGGTTGATATACGTATTTCCTTTTCCATCTGTCACTACTGTCCTGGCATCCTTTAAAACACAGCAGAGATTCTTTTCCTTTCCATATGCCAGACCTATGGAAAGAATATTTTCTTTCACTTCTTCCATGTCTTTTCCTATTAATCTTGCCATTTCTTTCACATGAGGAGTGATAATGCATTTATCTCCCAATCCCTCCCAAAGGTCTTTCTCTTCTGCCCCTAAATTCAAACCATCTCCATCTATTAAAAGGGGCTTTTCCCTTCCTTCTTTCTTTTTACAATAATCTTTCACTGTCTTCCATATACTTCTTGCCCTAAAGCTTGTGGACAATCCTGGGCCTATTCCAATAACACTAGCCCATTCCAAAGCTTCCAAAAGTTCCTCTTCCTTCCACTGGTCCTGATCATAAGAACTTACCAAAGCTTCAGGAACCTCTCTTAAGAGAAGATTTCTATTTTCCTTTGCCGTATATACCTTAACCATCCCTGCTCCTGTTGCAAGAGCGGCCTTTGTGGCAAGAAGGGCAGCGCCCCCCATGGAAGGGCTCCCTGCCACAAGAAGAATTTTTCCATAGCTGCCTTTGTGAGAGTTTTCTTTCCTCTTTGGCATTAAAAAACCTTCCTCCCTAGAAAGGCTGAAAATACTTGGAGGCTTTCCAAAAAAAGAAGAAGAGGTAATGCCTATGGGAGAACAAACAAGTTTGCCTACATAATCTCTCCCAGGGTGTAAAAGACATCCTAACTTTTTAAAGGCAAAGGTAACCGTCAAATCTCCCCTTACGGCACATCCCATAACCTTACCCTTATCACTATGAATGCCTGAAGGAATATCAATGCAAACCTTTATCCCCTTTTTCTTATTAATACTCTCAATCCCCTCCTTATAAAGGCCCTCCACATTTCTGGACAGACCTATTCCAAATAAAGCATCGATAATACTAGTATATTCACCTTCTGGAATTGTGTTATTGACAGACAGACCATATTGTTCAAGAATTTTTAGTTGGGCTCTTGTCTCCTTTGTGCATCTCTCTCTATCTCCCATTAAAACACAGGTTACTTTTCTATTTTTCTCCCTCAAAATCCTGGCTGCTGCTAGTCCATCTCCCCCATTGTTCCCTGTTCCACATACGACAAGAATATCGTCCATGGGTACTTTTTCCTTCTCCATGACCTGTACAATGCTAAGGGCCGCCCTTTCCATTAAAACACAGGACGGCACCAATAGTTTTTCTATTGTGTTCATGTCATACTCTTTCATCTCACTGCTTGTTACAATATACTCCATCCGGCTGCTCTCCTTCAGCTTCTCTTTCTCCTTTTTTGCTCCTCTTCTCTTTGGGCAGTTTTCCTTGCCATTAGTTCTTCTTTTTTCCCTTTAAAATCATAGCGAAGATCAAAAATTTCTAATATTTTCGGTCCAAATATATCATGCATATAGGAATATAATTCTACACTTTCTGTTTCTTTATCCTGCTTAATAATTAAATTTTTTTTAAGCTCTGCCCGCACCTCATTCACCCACTGGTCAATTTCTTTTATTTCTTCCATGTTATTTACAAATCTCTCATAGAAAATATTCATTGTAATGAGCATAAGCTCCACATTGGCCTCGTCAATCTCCTTTGGAAGTTCTGACAACCGCTCTTCCTTCTCCTCCATTTTTTCATTAACTTCCTCTAAAAGCCTTTTTTGTTCTGAACGTACTCGGCTTGCGAAATCATCTTCATCTTCATTAATTTTGTCCATGGCATTGAGAATCCCGTCCATCAGCGTTCCTTTTACCTTCTTTAAATTTTTATACTCCATGGTCAATTTCGCCTGCTCTTTTAAAAGTTCATTCACTTCTTCCTCATATGTTTTCACCTTGTCTGTGACATCTGCCTGCTTAAAGAGCTGATACCATTTATTGTCCAAAGTCAGGGGAGGAATCCTTCTTCCTGCAAGGGCCCTCCTATATTTTCGAAAATTATTATCCACTCCTATCATCTCCCATTTTCTTATTCTCTCGTCTGTCGTCTATTCCATATTTCCTTTTTCTCTTTTCCTTCTATTAAAGCTCATGCCTGTTTAAATTATAAGAAAGCTGCATTAGGCTATCCGACAGATGAACATTCTCAACTATTATATCGGATGGCAGATGCAAATCAATATGGGCAAAATTCCAAATTGCCTTAATTCCATAGGAAATTAATTGTTCTGCTACTTTCAAAGCAGCTTCCTTTGGCAAGGTAAGGACTCCTATATCAATGTCGTTATCTTTCACAAAATCTTCCATTTCATCCATGGAAAGGATCGTTCTATCTCTTATTTTTCTGCCATGAAGTCGCTCATTGCAGTCAAAAATTCCCTGAATGATAAAACCCCGTTTCTCAAAGTCAACATAATTCGTCAAAGCTTGTCCCAAATTGCCTGCTCCAATTACAATTAAACGGTGAGTCTTATGTAAACCTAGTATCTTGCCGATTTCGTCATATAAATATTGGACATTATATCCATAACCCTGCTGTCCAAATCCACCAAAATTGTTAAAATCCTGACGTATTTGGGAAGCAGTCACCTTCATCCGTTCACTTAACTCATGGGAGGAAATACGCTCCACGCCATCATCCCTAAGCTGGCCTAAATATCGAAAGTATCTGGGCAGCCGGCTAATGACTGCCTTTGAGATTCCCTTGCCTTCCATATTCTTTCCCCCTCTTTCATAAGGTATTGTCAATTTAGAAATATTATATTACTATGTTAAAAGCATGTCAATTTTTTAAAGAATGTAATTTATGCCTCCTCATGAAGGTTTACATGTATTAGAAAGGTACGGTGATTTTTATGGTATTACAATGTAAACATATTGAAAAATCCTTTGGGGAAAATGGAATTTTGACCAATTGCTCCTTTCATATAGAAGATCAAGATAAAGCGGCCATTGTAGGAATCAATGGTTCTGGAAAATCCACCTTGATGAAAATCATTGTGGGAGAAATTTTGGCAGATAAAGGTTCTATTTCTTTGACTAAAAATATGACTATGGGCTATTTGGCTCAGCACCAATCTGTGGATAAGGGAGAGACCATTTTTGAAGAGCTCCTTTCTGTAAAAGAGCATATTTTACACATGGAAAAGCAAATGCGGGTCATGGAAAAACAAATGAAGAGCATACATGGACAAGCATTAGACAAACTCATGGCTCAATATTCTGCGCTCAGTGAACAATTTGAACAGGAAAATGGATTTGCCTTAAAAAGCGAAGCTACGGGAGTATTAAAAGGTCTTGGATTTTCTGAAGGGGATTTTTCTAAAAAAATCACCACTCTCTCTGGAGGAGAAAAAACAAGAATCGCCTTAGGAAAACTTCTCCTCTCCAAACCAGACTTTCTCCTCCTTGATGAACCTACCAATCACTTAGATATGGATTCCATATCCTGGCTTGAAACTTATTTATCTTCCTATGAGGGTGCCATACTTTTAGTAGCCCATGATCGATACTTTTTAGACAAAGTTGTCCATAAAATTATTGAAATAGAGCAAGGAAAAGTCTTGGTTTTTGATGGAAATTACACAGACTATACAAAGAAAAAGGAAGGACTTCGTCTTAGCGCCTTACACGCCTATGAGAATCAACAACAAGAAATAAAACGGCAAAAGGAGATCATTTCCAAATTAAAGTCTTTTAACAGGGAAAAGTCTGTCAAAAGGGCTGAGAGCAGGGAAAAGCTCCTTGATAAAATGCATCTGTTGGAAAAGCCAAAAGAGCTTACAGACAAAATGAATCTACGTTTGAATCCCCTAAAAACAAGTGGAAACGATGTTCTTACTATAACAAATCTTTGTAAATCTTTTGATTCCCGCATCTTATTTCACCATGTAGACCTCTCCCTTTACCGAGGAGAACATGTGGCTATTATAGGGAGCAACGGGGCGGGAAAAACGACCCTTTTAAAAATTATTGGGGGACTCCTATCCCAGGATGAAGGGAAGGTAGTCATTGGCTCCAATGTCCATATTGGCTATTACGATCAGGAGCATCAAGTTCTAAAGGAAAACCACAGTCTCTTTGAAGAAATCTCCCATTCCTATCCTTCCCTTACCAACACTGAAATCCGTAATACTCTTGCCGCCTTTCTCTTTACTGGGGAAGATGTGTTTAAACAAGTGAAGGATTTAAGCGGAGGAGAAAAGGGACGTCTTTCTTTTGCCAAGCTCATGCTTGGACAAGCCAACTTTCTTCTTTTAGATGAACCAACAAACCATTTGGACATGGTTTCTAAAGAACTATTAGAAAAAGCACTAAATCTTTATAAAGGTACTATCCTTTATGTGTCCCATGACCGGTATTTTATTAATAAAACAGCCCATCGAGTTCTTGACTTACAGGATCAAGCTTTGACAAACTACCTGGGAAATTACGATGATTATATTGAAAAAAAAGAAGGGAGAAAAGAACAGCTTTCTATTCCTTCTGAGCCTTCCAGACAATCATCTTCCCCTAAGACAAACGCCCTTCTTTGGAAAGAGAAAAAAGAACAAGAGGCAAAGAAGAGAAAAAGGGAAAATGACTTAAGACGCACCGAAGAAGAAATTACTGTCTTGGAAGAAAAAAATGCCGCCTTAGAAGAAGAAATGGCCCTTCCAGAAGTGGCTACCCATGCACAAAAGCTTCAAGAACTGACAAAAGAAATGGAAGAAATAAAAGAAAGACTGACTGTTCTCTATGAACAATGGGAAGGCTTGGTTACATAACCAAGCCTTCAAAAAATCGTAGGACAAAGAAACTATCCCTGATCCATTGTTTGACGAATTGCTTTGATAAAATCTTGACTATTTTGTACATGAACCTCTTTTAAGGAAGTAATCAAGGCCAAATCCTTTGTCATCTTTCCTTCTTCCATTGTTTTTAAGGTCGCCCTCTCCAGTCTATTTGCAAATTCTATTAATGCACTATTTTTGTCCAGCTCTCCCCTCTTTCTAAGAGCCCCGCTCCAAGCAAAAATCGTTGCCACAGAATTCGTGGACGTCTCTTCTCCTTTTAAATGCTTGTAATAGTGTCTCTGAACCGTGCCATGGGCAGCTTCATACTCATAAGCTCCTTTAGGGGAGACGAGAACAGAAGTCATCATGGCTAAAGAGCCAAAGGCAGAAGATACCATGTCGCTCATTACATCTCCATCATAATTTTTACATGCCCAAATAAAGCCTCCCTTTGCCTTCATCACCCTGGCCACTGCATCATCAATTAAAGTGTAAAAATATTCCAAATCTAACTCTTTAAACTGCTTTTCATATTCCTTTTCGTAAATTTCCTGGAAGATATCTTTAAATGTATGATCATATTTTTTAGAAATAGTATCCTTTGTGGCAAACCATAGATCTTGTTTTAAGTCTATAGCATATTGGAAGCAACATCTGGCAAAACTTTCAATTGACTGCTCTGTATTGTGGATTCCTTGAAGAATGCCTGGCCCTTGAAAAGAGTGAATTTCCTCCCTTATCTCTTTTCCATCTTCTCCCAAAAAGACAAGCTCTGCCTTCCCAGGACCTGGTACTTTGAGTTCTGCGTTTTTGTACACATCTCCATAGGCATGCCTAGCCAAAGTAATCGGCTTTTCCCAATTTTTCACACATGGTTCAATTCCCTTTACAAGAATAGGAGTTCGAAATACTGTCCCATCTAAAATAGCCCGAATGGTGGCATTGGGGCTTTTCCACATTTCTTTCAAGGAATATTCCTTCATCCTGGCAGCATTGGGGGTAATGGTGGCACATTTGACAGCAACGCCATATTTCAGTGTAGCCTTTGCCGATTCCACAGTCACCTTATCTTCTGTCTCATTGCGGTGTTCCAACCCTAGATCATAATATTCCGTTTTTAAATCAATATAAGGGGAGAGAAGTTCCTCCTTAATCTCCTTCCAGAGAATTCTTGTCATTTCATCCCCGTCCATCTCCACAATGGGCGTGGTCATTTGAATCTTATCCATCTCTTATCCTCCACATCCTTCCTCTGCATGTTTGCACCTATCTTTTAAAAAGGGTAATTTCTTTTTGCCAAAAGTGTCACATATGCCTTTGTTTTATAAAATAAAAGAAGTAATCCGTGTATCATTGTATACAATGATACACGGATCGTCAAGTAAAATTCCCTCACCCATAAAGCATTTTCCATACATTCAAAATACCCCATCCTTGTTTATTCCTAGGCAGTCCTAAATCTGTGGCAGAAAATAGAAGGCGCTTTTTTACTTCCTTAGGAGTAAAATAAGGATAACGCTCTAAAAGAAGGGCTGTAGCCCCTGTCACAACAGGGGTAGACATGGACGTACCACTTTTTACAAAATATCCTGACAAATTGTTTCTTGTGCTCACAATTTGATTTCCTGGGGCAACAATATCTGGCTTGCAAATACATTCCAAAGTAGGTCCTCTCCCTGAATAATCCCTCTTTTTACTTCCATTCATATAGACAGGAATATAATCATCAGAACATCCTACAGTTATAATTTTCCTGCTTATTCCTGGGATGGTAATGCTGCTTTCCTTTGGCCCATTGTTTCCTGCGGCAGCCACAACGACAATACCTGCCTCCCATGCCCTTTCCACAGCCTCAACGAGACAATAGTCTTCCTCTCTTTGTATTTTCGCCGTTGTACCTACAGACACATTCAAAATCCGTATACGATACCTGTCCCTGTTGGCAATAACCCAGTCAATTCCTTCCAAAATATCTGCCATATTTCCATTTCCTTCATAATCTAACACCTTTCCTATGAAAAAAGAACATTCTGGAGCCATTCCACAATATTTCCCGTGGGAAGCCCGCCCAGAAGCTCCTACAATACCTGCAATATGGCTTCCATGACCATTGTCATCATAAATTTCTCTGGAATGATTTACAAAATCCCGAAAGCTCACAATTCTATTTCCAAAATCCACATGGGGATATATTCCTGAATCTAAAATAGCCACACTCATTCCATTTCCATAGCAATGACGTTCGTGGGCTTCATTACAATAAACAATTTTTCTTACCCGATACACAGAAAAAAAATTCTCCCGGCTTTTCTATTACTTTATTCCGGGAGAATCTTATCTGTGAATACTATGCCATCCTTTATGCTGTTTTTACTTTCTTTTTGGGCTGGGGATCTTTTTTTGCAAAGAGTACAACAGAAAGAGCAGCCAATCCCACAGCTAAAAACCATTTAGGGTGAATTCCATCCCCTGTGGTAGGTGTTGTATCAAAAACATTATTTGCAACTAAATTATTTGTATCCACATAAAGCACATAAGGTGAAAAGTGAGTTGCTGTGAAGGATACGCAAGGCACCTGGTTAATCATGGCAAATCTAGGATTTAAATCTTCCAATGTATTATTTGCCCCAATGCTTGCAGGTCTAACATTTCCACCAAACTGTACAAGCTGGTCAGGAAGAGGCAGAGTAATATCTACTGTCATACCGTTTAAGTCTGTAATCTTATTCGTTCCTGTGGAATCATATAAACTAATGTCCATAGGGAAGTAGGCAATACTGTCTAACTGTCCATACACCTTGGAAAGCGATTCCTGGGAAGCGTTTCTCGCCTCATCTGTATAAATAATACGAACAATATAATTTCCGTCCGAGCCATTTACATTGGCAGAAGATACATCTGGATTACTAATGCCAGGCTGACGAATGTCTACCCCTGCATTGGTGTTTCCTGAAGTTACTGGCGTTACTCCTGGTGCATTGGGGGCTATGGCTGGCAAAATAGGCGTAGTCAATCCAGAAAGAGAGCCATTGCTGCCAGAGCTGCTTTTGCTGGAACTAGACTTGCTGCTTTTGCTGGAGCTGCTCTTGCTGGAACTTGTTTTGCTAGAACTGGTTCGTCCAGAACTGGTATTTCCTCCGCCGGAGGTGCTTCCAGAGCCTCCGCTGGAACTTCCTGGTCCACTAGAACCTGAACCGGCACCAGAGCTGGAGCTTGATCCGGAGCTTCCTGTATCCTGAACATACTGGGCAACTAGAGTAGTATCCTTATTAATTCCCTCAAAAGAACCGCTCCAGCCGGTAAATTTCCAACCAGGTCTGTGGTTTTCTGCTATTTCTGGCTCCTTTGCATCCAATCCTTCTAAAATCGTCTGGGTGGACAGAACTTTACCATCGTAATCCAAAAATTCCACTTTATAATACTTCAATTCCTCAATAGGTACAAAGGTTAAATCATAACCTCTTACATCTTTATATTTTTTATAATAGGTCTCTACTGCACTCTTGGCATAGCCTTGAAGCTCCGTCCCCTCTGTTCCAATAAAGGCTGTATCTCTAATGGAGACACTGCGGTTTGGAATATGGGCTGTCTGTATGGTGCTGTAGGCAAAGGCTCCCTCGTCAATACGATCCACGCTTTCTGGCAAAATACCTGTCTTTAAGCCGCTGTAAGCAAAAGCCTCTTCAGGGATAGTCTCCAGCAAGGTAGCTGTTGAGAAATCCGCTGTCCTTACATCTGGGCATAGCTTAAATGCCTGCTTTGCTATACTCGTTATAGTGCTTAAATCTGGGGTATCATTGGGAGGGTAAACTCCATTATATGCAGGAAGCATTTCTAGTACCGATGTTTTGTTTCCATTATCTACCCCATAGATAACTAAATTTTCACATAATAAATCTCCAGAAGCAAATTCTATATTATTTTGTATTCCTGTACAAAGCTGGAATGGAGCAATGCCAAATCCACTTCTCTTTAGTTTATCGGAAAAACTTACCTTTTGAATAGCCGTGCTGTTAAAAAAGGCCAAATCCGGCAATTCGATTAATCCTTCTGAAACTACATTCCTCAACGTATTGTTTCCGGCTAAAATACCAACTACTGTATTGGCATATCCTGTGGAATTTCCTGAAACAGTGGCTAACTCTCCGTAAGGTTTTGTAAAAATGGTCTCCACACCTTCTGGAATCGTCAAGTTTATGGCTGCTGAGTCGTAGGCGGCAATTTCGCTCTGGTCAGACAAACTGGGACGGTTTATATCCGGATTTGCGGGATCGTTGTACAAAGCTTTTGGTTTATAGTCAATTAATGTATTTTTATCGCTAATATTTTGAATGTATAATTCTGCTGGGAAAGGAGTTTTGTAAATAATAGGAATTGGCACTCCATTGTCATTAAAAACATTAAAACTCCCATCCATCGCACCACTAAAAGGTAGAGAATCCAAAATTAATGGCCCTTCTAACATGCAATATCCTGTGTCAACCTCACCTAATTTAGGCACTCTTCCATTGGCATTTAAATGTCCTGAATTAAAAAATGCATTTTCTCCAATTTCAATCACCTTGGAAGGATCTACAAAAATAACCTTTTCAAGCCTTCCACAATTAGCCAAAGCTCGCTCTTCAATTTTGAATCCTTCTGTATCGGGGATCGTTATGGATCGAACGGTGTCCACATCTTTAAAAATTGGTTCTTTAGGACGATCTTCATTTTGTACTGCAATACCTTTTACAGCAACATCTCCCACTCTGGATGGAATTACAACATCAACAGGATTTGTCTCTGTGCCACTGCTTACAAAACCATTCACCATTCCTGTATCATTGTCAACAGAAATCATTCCTCCGGGTATGCTGCATTCGTACCAAGGATCCCAAGGATCTGAAGGCCCTTTATCTAAACACTGTATAGGGAATCCCGTTCCATCTACAGTATTATAATCAACACTTTTCATAACATATTCATAAGTTGTTGTTTTTCTTCCTGTTGCTGAACCGGCGCTCCAAAACTTATATCCTGTTACATAAAAATTATCTAAAACATTTTGTTTCTTTTCATCTCCGTTTTTCAAAAATAAGTCATCTGGTATCACTGTATCTCTATCTAAAATAATGAAATTATATATTTTACAGCCTGAAAAAGTTTCCTTAGGAATTTCTAGTTCCCAGCCGCCACTTGTCTGGTTATCCATAAATCCAATCCGTCTTAAGCTGATGCAATTAGAAAACACACCTATCCCATTAGCAGCACCTAAGGCTTTTACATTTTGAGGAAGTAAATAAAAATTATTAGGATCAGCATCCACTATTTTCTTGAAATTAGGATGAATATTCATCTGAGAAGCGCTGCTTGCCAATTGTCCAATCCTTTCTAAAGATCCACATTCTGCAAAGGCACCGTCTCCTATTGTCAATTCAGTGCTAGGCTGCATATCTCCACCAAAAGTAAAATCTGTTAATCTTGTGCATCCTCTAAAAGCAGATGCTCCAATAGAAACTAAATTAGAGTTTTGCTCAATGGTTACTGTTTTTAACTGTGCATTATTAAAAAAGGCATCCTTTCCTAACTTGTTCACTGCAGCTGGTATACGTACACTTTCTAAAGCTGAACAATACTTAAAAGCTGAATCTTCAATATTTTCTAAGGAAACCGGAAAAACAACTTCTTTTATTTTCTGGCAATTTTCAAAAGCAGAAATTCCTATTTTCTTTGTTCCATTTAAAACAAGAGTAGATAATTCCTTACAACCTCTAAAAGCATTATCCTGAATAACCTCTAAACTGCCATTCTCCGTAGCTCCATCCACTCCCTGATGATCAACCCTCAAGATTTCCAACGTTATTTTGTTATCATCATCCAAACTCTCTCCCATTACATAGGACTCTACCTCTTTAATACTGCCTGAAATTCGAAGCTCCTTAAGATTAGTCCCAAAAAATGTGTTTTTCTGTAAAAGTGTAATGCTTCCATCCACATCTACATGAAAATTTGAAAGAAGTCTGCAATCTGCAAATGCAAAGTTTTCTATAGCTCCTATTGTACCAGTTTTAATTGTAACATTTCGCAATAAACTCTGATTACGAAATGCCTCTTTTCCGATATAATCCATATCTGTGTTTATTATAAGTCCTGTAATAGATGTGTCTGTTGTATCTTGAGAAGCACTTTTAAATGCCCCATCTGCCACTTCTTTAATGGGAGCTGTCATAGTCCCATCTACATACGTAGCTGTTGCATTGATTTCTATAATAGAAGGTCTGTCTAAAAAGCTCCCAGGATTCGCTGGATCTGGAATTTGTGCATTTCTATACTCACCCAGTGTAGCCACTTTCATAATAATCCCATTCTCAACATAATACCCTTCTTTACACAATTTCGTCGGATCATAAGTCCAGTCATTGGAACTTACCGACGCCCTTGGCGCTACTGCTCTTCTAGCCTTCGTTCTAGAAGAAGATGAATCTTGTTCTTGGCTCTCCTCTTCTTCCTCTTCCAAAACCTGTGCTTTCCCACATTGCATACAATGAAGAAGCCCATCTCCATAGTTTGCACAGTCTCCTAAACGGTTTTCAGCTGTACAATACATGCAAAGAAAGGTAGCGTCTGGATCGGTTACTTCCTCTCCACAGTCTTTACACACAATCTTTCCATTCAAAAGCTCCCGATTTAAGTGTTCACAATTTGCCTGAATCTCTTCCTCGCTTACTTCATAGTCTCCCCGGTTCTCCTCTGTAATCTCTGTGCCTCCACAGTTGGGACAAACATAGTGAATTTCTTCCCGCATTCCTTCATAATGCTCTCCCTTTTTCACATGTTTCAAAGGCTGGCCAATATCTTGGGCCGAAACCGTTGTGTCTATACAATCACATGTTATGTACTCTTCCCCTGTCACTGGATCGATCTGGGGATTAATCTGGCTGTACGAGCCTCCACAGGTGTCACAAATATAATGGGTGGCCCTGCCAAAGGCTCCCTCCTCACTTGCCGTATGGCAGTCAGGGCACCGCAGCTGAACGCTCCCTGCCTGTAAATACTGGGTGGGAATCGCCCCTACAATCAAGGCCGTGATCATTAAAATCGCAGCTAATGTTTTTCGAATGCTTCGCTTTAATGTCAGTCTCCTCTTTTTCCCTTTCTTTTTTGCCATTTTGATCCTCTCCTCTAACTTACCATATCTTTTTCTTAAGAAATTTTCTTTGCCACTACGACAAAACGTCCGTCATCTTCCGTATAATCACATGTAGACAGTGTCAAAAGCTGGTCTCCATAGTTTGCCGTAACTCCTGTATCATACAGGGATAATTCTTTCATCGCCTCTATTGCGGAGGAAAACTCCTGATCCGAGGAGGCGTTAATAAATTGATAGTATTTAAATGTTATTTCCCCTTCATAAAATACCCTGGACAAAAAAGCAAACATCACTTCATAAGTCCCTGTTTCATATATCGTGTCAAATTCAATCCTGGGATGTTCCTGATAATAGCTCTCATTCTTATACTTTTCCAGAGAACCAAACATCTCCCCTGATTTCATATTATGGCCGTATATGATAATGTTGTCACTAGGTCTTAAGACATCGCAATCATTATCAACAAACAGGGTGCCGTTTTTATCATACTCCTGATTAAAATTATGGTCCAGGTAATACTCTCCATTGTTGGACTGCATAACGGGATAATCTATTTTTGTATCGGCAATTTTTAGCCATCCAATTAGATTTTTATTGCGCAAATATAAACTTTTATATTTTTCCAAAATTTCCGGCTTTTCCCCTGGCTCTTTCTTACTGGGAATTACTTGGGTTACTTTCTCTTCCTCTGCCTCCTCCTTAATAAGGGATGCCAGGTTTTCCACCTTGCTTTGTGTTCTCCCTGCCATAAAACAATAGAAGGCAAAATATCCAAGACAGCCCACAGCAACCGTCGTGCTGATGCCCATGACAATGTTATGCCTCAGCTTGTTCTCCTTTTTTATATTTTTCTTTTTTTCACCAGAAAATTTCCCCCGGGACGGCCCTCCCTTTATATTTTGTATGCTGTCTTTTATTTCTTTTGTAAAATCTTCGCCAATTTTTGAGTGAAAAACAATGGATTTATTTTCTATAGCTCCTTGTATTTTCAATAGGACGCTCAACTGGCTTAAATCAAACTTCTTTCGAATGCCTTCTATAACGTTTAAGTCTCTTTTGGCAGCATTGAAAGCTGTCGCCGTTGGGAATTCATAATTTCCTATTGTCCATCTTCCTGCCATAAAGTGTCCCCTTTTTTCCTTTCTTTCCTTTTACTAATTTTACTATTAGAAATATATGTTCTATTTTATTGTACTATATCTAGAGATTTTTTCAAGCCCTTTCCTATATATTGGACAAATAATTTCAAATTTTTTTATTTTCTTTTAAAATCTAAGAAACAATGACAAGCCTGGCAACATAAGATATAGCATAAAATTAATTATATGGAGGAATTTACATGAGCGATTTAAGTGCTACACACTGTGGTGGAACGAGGAACGATTGCCAGAATGGATCATCTTCTTGGATTTGGATCCTGATTTTACTATGCTGCTGTGGAAACGGAAATAGTGGAAATGGCTGTGGAAACGGATGCGGAAATGGCTTTGGCTTTGGCGGTGACGGCTGCTGTGATATTTTCTTGATTTTAATACTGCTCTCCTGTTTCTGCGGAGGCGGTTCATTCTTCTAATCTCTTTTTTGGCGGGTATTTTTATACCCGCCTTTTCATTCTTATTGAAAGCTTACATCTTTTTATATATAATCTAAAAATCCCCGTACCCTTTTTTCTTTTTCCTTTAATTTTTTTAACATGCAAGAATCATCTATTTCATAAATGGTATCCGATCCAATAAAAACATTGCGCATTGGTTCTCTGTCATATTTGTGAGCAATTCCTTCTTGGTCTCTTTTTTGTTCTCCACGCATAGGTTGACTCCTTTTCTATTTGTCATAATACTTATGATATGATCCAAGATACATAAATTGCTCCCCTCTTCCTTCCTGCCTATCATATTCACCTTTCTTATTTCATAGAATACTATAATTAAGAAAAGGGAATGGACTATGGAAAAAAAAATGACGTCTGCCGGATATTTTGATAAAATACTGACTACCAACCGCATACAAATATTAAAGACGGCTCTCCCTTACGTGGATGCCCCTTTTCAAAAATATTTGGCTATTTATATAAAATTTTTAGAATTACAGTATACCATTTCCTATTTCAAATCTCATTCCTTTCCCTTTCTTTCTTCCCCTTCCCAAAAGGAAGGTTCTTCTTCGGAACTGCCATTTCTTCAAATGTTCCATGAAATGAAAGAGTATTGTGGCGAGGAAGAGAAAAAGAAATTTGAACAAATGTTTCAGATGTTTCAGGCTTTTCAAATGTATGAAAAATATCAAAGCCTTTTTCAAAATATGGATTTATCTGCCTTTACAAATAGTGATAACCCTGGAGATTTTTCTTCTCTCTTCCAGTCTCTTTCAGGTAATCCTGATTTTTCCTCCCTCTTTCAAGGTGGAGGCAAGGATATAAAAGCTGCCTGGGCAAGTGAAGGAGGGGAGGAATCCCAAGAAGAAACCGTATCCCAGAAGGAATATGGAGAAAATGATAAAAAGGAGTCCTCGGGCCCCAATGTGGATTTTTTAAAAAATATGATGTCTCCTGAACAAAAAGAAATGTATGAACGTTTCTTAAACAGCCCTCTTTCCCCTGTTTCGAAAGAAGCAGAGGATGAAAAAGAAATAGAACCTTAAGAAAGGAGGAGCTTATGGAAAAAATTCCATGGTACCAGGACCCTGCCTTGGCTCATATTGACCAAGAGAAGCTGGAATTTCTTCAAAATCTTGTGTTTGATTCCCAGAAATTAAACTCCAATGAGATGCTTCCCTACATGCTGGCTATGGCTTCTAAAGTACAGCAGGCTGGGATAACCTTTACTTCTGAAGAAATGAAAATCATTGTAGATGTACTAAAAGAACACAGCAGTCCCGAAGAACTAAAGAGGCTGAACATGCTTATGAATATGCTTCCAAAATAGAAGGAAGCTCCTTTATATTTCTATGGGCGCATTGGAAAGATGTATGATTCCATACATTATCCATTGCGCTCTTTTTCTAAATTCGGTTTTCAATTAATTTATGCTTTTTTAAATCGTAGAAAAAGGCATATTGTTGTAAAATGCCTGCGTATCCTTTATATTTTTCAAAAGGAAAGCCTTCTGGATAATGCACCTTTAATATTTCTTTTATATGGGTATCTATTGGAAAAGCCTGTATGTGGTGGAGGGCAAATAGACAAACGCAGTCTGCCACTTTTATCCCCACTCCTGGCAGTTTCATGAGGAGTTTCCTTGCTATTTCATAATCTGCCTCCAAAATCTGTCTTTCCATCTCTTCCTCTATCCAGTGCTTGGCGCTTTCTAAAATATACTTTTTTCTGTATCCTAGCCGGCATGGATCCAAATCTCCATCTTTGAGGGAAGCAATATTCCTTGGAGTAGGAAAAGCAAAATAGGATTCTTCCCTAAAATTCGTCTTTTTCTCCCCAAAAAAAGTGCATAAGGACTCCACACATTTTTTAATACGGGGGATATTGTTACACTGGGAAATAAGAAAGGTAACAAGTGTTTCCCACAACTCCTGACGCAAAATGCGGATTCCCTCTCCCCAGCGCACTGCTTGTTGCATATAAGCGTCTTTCTTATCTACAGAATCCTTAATATATTTATAATCTTCATCCCAGTCAAAGTAGGACTTCCAAATCTCTTCAAATTCCTCCTGGCTGCAAGAAAAATGAACTTCCTTCTCTGTCTGGCTTACTTCCAAATAATTTCCATAGGCAATCAAGCTATATGCATTCTCACCAATCTGCCTCATTCGAAAGCACTGACCGCTGTCACTAATTTGATGGAGGTCAAAATCTTTTCTCTCCCGCTTTATCATTATTGTTCTCCCTGTTTTTTCTTTCTCTTACGTCATAGCAGCTCCGTCTACAGATAAAATTTCTCCGGTGATATAGCTGGCCATGTCACTTGCAAGAAATAAAAAGGCGTTGGCTACATCTTCTGGCTCTCCCACTCTTCCTAAAGGAATAGCGTTAATAATAGGTTTTATCAGTTCTTCTGGAAGAACTGCGACCATGTCTGTCCTTGTCACCCCTGGAGCTACTGCATTGACTCGGATATTATCCTTTCCCAACTCCCTTGCCAGAGACTTTGTTAAACCATTCACTGCAAACTTTGATGTAGGATACCCGCTCCCTGAAGGCTGTCCATACAAACTTACCATGGAGCTTGTATTTAAAATGACACCTCCTCCCTGCTCTTTCATAATTTTTGCCCCTGCCTGGGAACATACAAAGACTGCATTTACATTTAAGTTCATAATTTTCTGGAATGCTTCTGGTTCATAGTCGTACAAAGAATCTCTGGCAGAAATCCCTGCATTGTTCACTAAAATATCCAAACTTCCCCATTCCTCTTTGACCTTTTGAAAAGCTTCCTTCACTTCCTTTGGATCACTGATTTCTGGCCACATACCCATGACTTTTGGATTCTTTTGTTCTTCCTTTATCTTTTGTAAAGCCTGATCCACTGTTTCCTTTCTAGAACCTAAAAGAGCTACGCAAGCCCCGTTTTCCAGAAATTTTTTTACGATTGCATAACCGATTCCTCTTGTGCCACCTGTCACAACTGCTACTTTACCTTTTAACATTCTTTACCTCATTTCTGCACTGCTTTTTATCTATGACAAAGTCTGCGGATGCAGTGCAAACCCAAACTCTGATTTTTTATCATCATATCGGATCTTTTCCCTTCTGTAAACACCCAATTTTCTCTTTGTCTCCTATCGCTCCTTTCACAGTAAAAAGCAAACAGACTCATAACCTTTCTTGGTACAAATCTGCTTGCCCTTCCTACGCCTTATTCACTTTCCAAAATAACCTTTCTCTCCAAAAGCCCTGCACTGGCAAGCCTTTTTCGCACTTGGCTTCCCACTGCTATGGCGGCAATAACCGATAATCCATCTTTTATGAAATAGGGCACTGAAACAAGTAAAGCAGACTCCCAAAATCCCATTCCCGTCAAAAAAGAAAATTGAGCTGTTCCACAAATATGACAGATAACAAGTCCTAAAGTATTATAGAGTAAACATAGCTTCTTATCTTCCCATTGGACACCAAAACCACAAAACCAAACCATGAAGAGAAAACCAATGAGAAAACCTCCTGTCTTTCCCACAAAAGAAGCGAATCCCCCGCTCATATTAGAGAATACAGGCATTCCCACTCCTCCAATGGCCAGATATGTAAAAACAGCCCCTGTCCCTAATTTATGGCCTAAAATAGTTCCTGTAAGGGCAACGCCAAATGTTTGAAGAGTAATGGGCACTCCTGAAGGCATGGGAATAGAAATTTGGGCCATAACAGCCAGCACAGCCGCAAACATACCTATTAAAATAATGGATTTTGTTGATATTTTTTTACTCATTTCAACCACCTTTCTATACGCTGGAAATTCTTTGTTTGAAATGAGTATACAAGAAGTCCGTTTATTTGTCAACCAATTTTTATTTTTGGTTAACATTTTTTCTATGTAGGTTAGTATCCCAAATATTCCATCATTTTTTCATACTGGTTTTCCATTGTCAAATATCCTGATTCGTAAAATTCTTCCAACTTTTCCCTCCTTCTCTCTGTTCTGGACATAATTTTGTCTGGACGCAAAACAAAGATTCTTCCCTGTTTCTCCATTTCATCAATGAAGTCCATTGTTTTATTGTACATATAAGGTCTTAAAAGAATGGCTTTTACAAGCTCTGGATATTTTCTGTAATGGGACAAATATACGACCCTGCTTTTGCTCTTTAAAGGTTTTCGATAACCTTTTTTTCTTGTAAGTATTACTACATTTTTCTTATACCCTTTTCGAAAAGCATGGAGAATTGGAACAGAATCTCCTACCCCTCCATCTAAATAGGGAACTCCATCTATCCATGTAATGGGAGAGGCAACAGGGAGGCTGCTAGAGGCCCTGCATATTTGCATAAGACGCTTTTTCTCCCTTTTTTCTGTCAAATATTCTGCCTCCCCGCTAAAACAGTTAGTGGCCACAATCTCACATCGAATAGGACTTAAAAAAAATGTTTCATAGTCAAAAGGAATGAGGTTGTTCGGAAATTTATCAAAAATCATATCCATATCAAAAAGACTTCTGTGAATCACAATATTTTTCATGGAAATATACTGGTAAGCCTTGTCAGAAACTATCATACATTCCTTTGTCCGTCCAATCTGCCTGGACACATAGTCTACTGCATTGCAAGCCCCTGCTGAAACTCCTACTACATAGGGGAAATAGAATTCCTTTTCCATGAGATAATCAAGAGCTCCCGCTGTAAATATCCCTCTGGTAGCCCCTCCTTCCAGAACTAAACCTGCCTTTTTCATATTCATAACCATGCCTTTCTCTTAACCTGTCATGCATTCTATTTTTACACCGCCAAGATACAAAGCTTCTCTCACTTCCTCTGGAGTCCAATGAAGCTCTGATGCCACTTCCTCCGGACTGATCTTTCGCATATATATTTCCCATAATTCTTTTGCACATTGGTGGACAGCCTCCAATTTATCTGCCAATTCTATATGAAAATTCCTTTCTTTTTCCTGCTCACTTAAGAATTCCTCCATAGCGTCCATAATTCTTAATATTAAAAAACCTTCTGCCTCTTTTGGACTTTGGCAAGTTTCTATCCTTTTCATTCCTGTCAATAGGGCAATATAACCTTCTCCTTCTAAGTCCCCACAGTCTGCCCCCTGGTTTTCATACAATCTGGCGATGGAAGGAATATCCTCCAAAAATAAGGTGAGAGCCTTTTCCTCTGCCTCCTTATCCCCAGCCATAGCTTTTTCTAATAAGCTTTCTCTCTTGTCGTTTTCCAAAGAAGGAAAAAAAGCGCCAAGCTTAATATGCTCTTTTTCTAAAAAATCGTATAGAAAGGAGAGCTGCTCCTCCTTTAGTCCCATCTCTTTATATATGTCCCTAATTCTTTCCTTAGTAATAGAATTATTCTTCTCCTTGGCCTCTCTTCGTACTTGTTCCAATAACGTGAAAAATTGCTCTTCCTCATGCATCTTTTTTCTATACTCCTACTTTTTAATTGCCATGTATATGTTCATGTGTAAACAAGTGATCTTGACAATACTCATAATTTCCATCGCATTTAGAACAAAAACGAAATTCCAGGTTAGGATCGTCATCCTCCGTCCTGCCGCAGATGGCGCATTTATGTTTTGTGATCCCTCTAGGCTGTCTTACTTGCTGCTGGTACGTCCTTCTTCTGTGGATTTCTTTTGGAGTCACCCTTCTAAAATTTCTCGTTCCAAGGAAAAAAAGAATAAAGTTTAACAAAGAAGCAATGATTAGCATTCTGTGTGCCCTTCCCTGGGTAAAAAAGGAATATGCTAACAAGGCTACATCCAAGTATGCCAGCCATTTAATTTTCACTGGAACAATAAAGTACAAAAGCACCTGCATATCTGGATAACAGGCAGCAAAGGCCAAAAATATGGAGAGATTAATATAATATGTGCTAATTCCTGCACCTAGATTCGTCCCAATGGAAGCAGCAGAAACAGGATTATAAGCGCCCATAAAGCAATCTAAAAAGTAAACAAGAAATCCTCCCAATACCGAAAAAAGCATTCCTGAAAAAATGTACACATTATAGCGAAACGTTCCCCAAGTTCTTTCTAAGGTTGAGCCAATAGAATAGTAAAAAAACAGCATTAACACTGTAAACATGTTCAGCCCTCCAGGAGGAATAAAAACCCAAGTGACCAGTCTCCAAATCTGGCCATGCAAAATAGCATAGGGGTTCATTGTACAAAAGCTTAGGAGAATGGGGGCAAATAAAAATAACATATATCCAATAACATATGCGACAATGATCCACATAGATAAATTGGAGATGGCATAACGCCCTATTTTTCTCTCCCACTTATTCAACAAATCGTTCATTCCAACACCTCGTTTATTTCTCAAACTTTTTTATTCCATCTATTTTACCATTACTTTTAGAGTATGACAAGTAAATGCTTTTGCCTCCCTAGCATATATTAAATCTTAAGGAATATATTTTTAAAGTGTATGACATAAGCCCTTCCCTTTTGACCTCTGTTTTACTTATTCAGCCTTATATTGAAACAAATCCTCTACTTTAGCTTCCAGGGCTTTCGCTATTTTTAGAGCGAGTATAACAGAAGGAACATCTATTCCCCGTTCAATGAGACTGATCGTTTGTCTGGACACACCTGTCAGCTCTCCTAATCTCTCCTGGCTCAAAGAAAATCTAGCTCTATATTCTTTTAAATGATTATCAAGAGGCATGGATTTCCTCTCCTTCCATAAAATTCTTTGCAGAAATTTAACAGACAAATAGAGTAGTCATTATGACTAGCTAGCTTGTCAAAATGACCATGAAACTATACAAATCCAAAATATCATCCCATACTATTATTGTCAACCTTTTTTGAAAATCCATTGCACTTTTCACCCCCCTGTCGTATAATGTACGTTGTTGTCTAACATGACGAAAAAAATATCAACCTAGAAAAGGAAGTAATATTTATGAATAAGCAATTTTATGCTCTTGGCATTGATATTGGTTCTACAACTGTAAAAATTGCTATCATAGACCAAGAACATCACATACTCTTCTCTGATTATGAGAGACATTTTGCAAATATCCGGGAAACCTTATCCCATTTATTGAAGAAAGCTTACGAAAAATTAGGTAACCTTTCGATTCATCCTATGATTACCGGGTCTGGAGGGCTTACACTGGCCAACCATTTAGAGGTTCCTTTTGTACAAGAAGTTATTGCTGTTTCTACCGCCCTTTCAGACTATGCTCCTCAAACAGATGTGGCCATTGAACTAGGAGGAGAGGATGCAAAAATTATATATTTTGAGGGAGGAAATGTAGAGCAGCGTATGAACGGCATATGTGCTGGTGGGACGGGATCTTTCATTGATCAAATGGCCTCCCTGCTCCAAACGAATGCGTCTGGTTTAAATGAATATGCCAAAAATTATCAATCCCTTTATGATATCGCAGCTCGCTGCGGTGTTTTTGCAAAGACAGATATTCAGCCTTTAATTAATGAAGGAGCTACAAAAGAAGATCTTTCTGCCTCCATTTTTCAAGCTGTTGTGAATCAAACAATTAGCGGTCTTGCTTGCGGAAAGCCCATTCGAGGCCATGTAGCCTTTTTAGGTGGACCCCTTCATTTTCTGTCTGAACTAAAAGCAACCTTTATTCGCACATTACAATTAGATGAAGAGCACATTGTTTCCCCAGACAACTCACACCTTTTTGCTGCTATTGGCTCTGCACTAAATTATAAACAGGATAATATTTGTGACTTACATACTATGGTGGAGAAACTCTCTTCTCACATCCAAATGGAGATCGAAGTGGAACGTATGGAACCCCTCTTTGCTTCAAAGGAAGAATTTCAAGCTTTTGAGGAGCGTCACAATTCCCATCTTGTTGCCACAAAAGATTTGGCAACCTATGAAGGAAACTGCTTTTTAGGCATTGATGCTGGATCAACTACAACAAAAATTGCCCTTGTAGGAGAAGATGGTTCTTTGCTGTACTCTTTTTATAGCAACAATAATGGAAGCCCTCTGGCTACGACCATTGCCTCCATTCAAGAAATCTACAGCCTTCTTCCTCCCAGTGCGAAAATTGTCCGCTCCTGTTCTACAGGTTATGGAGAGGCATTAATAAAATCCGCCCTCTTATTAGATGAGGGAGAGGTAGAAACCGTTGCCCACTATTATGCCGCTGCTTTCTTTAACCCCTCTGTCGATTGTATACTAGACATTGGGGGACAGGACATGAAATGTATTAAAATCAAAGATGGAACTGTAGACAGTGTTCAGCTGAATGAAGCCTGTTCCTCTGGCTGTGGTTCCTTTATTGAAACCTTTGCAAAATCTTTAAATTATACCGTTGAGGACTTTGCAAAAGCTGCTTTATTTGCCAAGCATCCCATTGATCTTGGAACTCGCTGCACAGTTTTTATGAATTCCAAAGTAAAGCAGGCCCAAAAAGAAGGAGCTGCAGTGGCTGACATTTCTGCAGGGCTTGCCTATTCGGTTATAAAAAATGCCTTGTTTAAAGTAATAAAAGTTTCCAGTGCTGCTGAACTGGGCAGACAGATTGTCGTCCAAGGGGGAACCTTTTATAATGATGCCGTCTTAAGGAGCTTTGAAAAAATTGCAGACTGTGAGGCAATCCGCCCAGATATTGCTGGAATTATGGGAGCTTTCGGAGCTGCCCTCATTGCCAGGGAACGCCACGAGACAAATAAAGCAGAGACCACTATGCTTTCTATTGATAAAATTAATAACCTCGCCTTTCAAACAACAATGACAAAGTGTAAAGGCTGTACCAACTACTGCCGACTAACCGTGAACCGTTTTTCAGGTGGAAGGCAGTATATCTCAGGAAACCGTTGTGAGAGGGGTATTGGAAAAGAAAAATCCAAAGCCCAGGTGCCCAATCTATTTGAATATAAACTGGAAAGAATGTTTTCCTATGAACCCCTCCCTGCCCATGAAGGATTTCGAGGCCGCATAGGAATACCGAGAGTTTTAAATATGTATGAAAACTATCCCTTCTGGTTTACTTTTTTTACAGACTTAAATTATCAAGTCCTTTTGTCCCCTAGCTCTAATCGAAAAATTTATGAGCTAGGAATTGAATCTATTCCCAGCGAGTCAGAATGCTATCCTGCCAAGCTGGTACATGGCCATATAGCCTGGCTTATGAAACAGAACGTTGATTTTATCTTCTATCCTTCTCTTTTTTATGAACGCCAGGAATTTGAAAATGCCAATAACCATTATAACTGCCCTATTGTCACATCCTATCCAGAAAATATAAAAAACAATGTGGAAGAAATAGGAAAAGGAGAAGTCGTCTTTCGCAATCCCTTCCTTTCCTTTAAAAATCTTTCCATTGTGACAAAAGGACTGATTGAAGAATTTCCAGAGTTAAACCCAAAGGAAATAACAAAAGCTGCCAAGCATGGCTGGGAAGAAATGGACAGAGCCAGAAAAGACATGCAAAAAAAAGGAGAAGAAGTTCTCGCCTATTTAGAAGAAACAGGGAAAAGGGGAATTGTCCTTGCTGGACGCCCTTACCACATAGATCCTGAAATTCACCATGGCATTCCTGAACTTATTACCTCCTATGACATTCCTGTACTGACAGAAGATTCCATTTCCCATTTAGCTCCTGTGGAAGGCCCCCTCCTTGTATCGGATCAGTGGATGTACCATTCCAGACTTTATGCAGCTGCTAATTATGTGAAAACAAAAGACTATTTAGATTTAATACAGTTAAATTCCTTTGGCTGCGGATTAGACGCTGTCACTGCTGATGAAGTCCATGATATTTTGTCCTCTTCAGGCAAAATTTATACTTGCTTAAAAATTGATGAGGTGAATAATTTAGGAGCTGCCAGAATTCGCATCCGCTCTCTCCTATCGGCCATTCGAGTTCGGGAAGAAAGAGGAATAGAAAGAGAGTTAAAATCTACGGCCTACCAAAGAGTAATCTTTACAGAAGAAATGCGAAAGGAGTATACAATACTCTGTCCTCAAATGTCTCCTATTCACTTTGATATATTAAAGGAAGCATTTATCGCAGGAGGTTATCGGCTTGTCATTCTTCCCAATGATAATAAGAGTGCTGTGGACGTTGGATTAAAATATGTAAATAATGACGCCTGTTATCCCTCTCTCATGGTAGTAGGCCAGATTATGCAGGCAATTCTTTCAGGAGAGTATGATGTAAATAAAATAGCCGTTGTCATCTCCCAGACAGGGGGAGGCTGCCGCGCTACCAATTACATTGGTTTCATCCGAAGAGCTTTGGAAAAGGCTGGATTAGAACAAATCCCTGTCATTTCCATTAATATGTCAGGACTGGAAGGAAATCCAGGGTTTAAAATCACTCCTCTCCTCCTCCTTAGGGCACTGTATGCTGTAGAATTTGGGGATATTTTCCTTCGATGTCTCTACCGGGTAAGACCCTATGAGGCAGAACCAGGTTCTGCCAACCGTCTCCACAAAAAATGGGCAAAAAAATGTAAAGAATTTGTTGGAAGCAAACACCCTAACTACTTAACCTATCAAAGACTTTGTAAAGAAATCATTCGAGATTTTGATAATCTGCCCATAGTCGATGTGGAAAAGCCAAAGGTGGGCATTGTGGGGGAAATTTTAGTGAAATTCCTCCCCTCAGCAAATAATTACTTGGTAGACTTACTGGAAGCAGAAGGAGCCGAGGCCGTTGTTCCAGATTTGTTAGACTTTATGTTCTATTGCTTCTATAATCAAGTATATAAGGCAGAAAAGCTAGGAGAAAGCAAATCTACTGCCCGTAATGCCAAGTTGGGGATAAAGGCCATGGAACTATTTCGAGGGGCTGCAAGGAAAGAATTCCAAAGAAGCCGGCGTTTTACTCCCCCTACCCCTATTGAAGAGCTTGCAAAACATGCTTCTTCCATTGTCTCTATTGGAAACCAAACAGGGGAAGGCTGGTTTTTAACAGGAGAAATGTTGGAATTAATTCATAATGGCACCAATAATATTGTATGTGCCCAGCCTTTTGGCTGCCTGCCCAACCATGTTGTAGGAAAAGGAGTTATCAAAGAGCTTAGAAGACAATATCCCCTTTCTAATATTGTGGCCATTGATTATGATCCTGGAGCCAGTGAGGTAAATCAGTTGAACCGTATTAAGCTTATGCTTTCCACTGCCCACAAAAATTTAAGACTTCCTTCCTAAAATTTTTTACAAAGAAAAAAGAATCTGTCTGTATATGGGCAGATTCTTTTTATTGCACAGTATAGGGAAAAAACCTTTTGGTCAGGAAAGATAAGAGCCACAAATGCCAAAATCCCCCATTTCTTTTACGAAATCTTCTTTGCAATCTCCCTAAAAAATTCCACATGTTTTAATTCATATCCCTTTTGTGTAAAATTTGGATCTGCACTGGTTTTTACAATGATTACATTATTGGATGGATTCACATAAATCCATTGTCCGTAAACCCCAATTGCCATAAATTCCCCTTGATTCCCTTCTGGTATCCACCACTGATATCCATATCCAATGGCATTATTATCATCTTGGTTTGCTCCTGGTTTGGAGTATTTAGCATGAATATCCATGGTGTCTTCTATCCATTCCTTTTCAAGAATCTGCTTCCCATTGTAGTTTCCTTCATTCAAATACAGTCTGGCAAAACGAGCGTAGTCCCTGAGAGAAACGCTTAATCCCCCCATGGCAAGTTCTGTCTCGTTGCTTAATGTCCAATAGGCATCCTTGTCTGGATCTATCTTTTTCCAAAGATTTTTCTCCATATATTCCCCAAGACTTTGCCCTGTAGCATTGGTAATGACCTGCCCTAAGATTTCCGT
Source organism: uncultured Lachnospiraceae bacterium (assembly GCA_910589265.1). Classification (GTDB taxonomy): domain Bacteria; phylum Bacillota; class Clostridia; order Lachnospirales; family Lachnospiraceae; genus MGBC165282. Next base: position 29,718 of record CAJUTQ010000039.1, on the reverse strand, counting down.
GTTAATGCTCAAATACCTTCTATATGTAAATGGTTCCTCCTGCACCCCATATTTTGAAATGACCTTCATGGCAGGACTTCCCATCAATGTACGCAAAGAAAAGCCACTCATATCCCTATCTTCATCAAAATCAATTCCAGAAGCCATCTGTAGACATGCTTTTATTGGAATGTTTTCCAGCTCTGTGCCTATAAATTCTTTGATGTACTTCCCAATAGGCTCTTCCACGCTCCCTATGTATCCCTGGGATATTGCAATTCCCATTAACGCTGACACAAAGGACTTTCCCATAGAATTGGAAGAAAACAAAGTATGTTCATCCCCTCCAAAAAAGTATTTTTCGTATTTGATAATGTCATCCTTTATAACCAGCATTGCAGAAGTTTTCGTGTCTTCCATAAATTTTTCAAAAGGATAATATACATCTTCAAAGGAAAATCCATCTGACAAGACAATATTTTCTTCTTTTAAAAACTGGAATGTATTTTCTCCCTTGCTAATTTTTTTCGTTGGCTGTATTTCTGGAGTGTGCTGAAATGTGTATGCCAGATTTTCATCCTTGAAACTATTTAGAGAAATATAAAGATGCTTTATTTTCTTTCCAAAGCAAGCCCCAAATATAACAACAGCGCCAACAAGAATACCTCTTTTCTTTCTCTTTTTCATTGAACATTTTCTCCTTTACATTTGTCCTTTTTCGTTTCCTCCTTATCATAAATGATACAGTAACTGTCTAGTCAATATAGATTTGGAAATTTTTTTATGGAACAAATTTAGAGAAATATAGTTCCCATGAAAAAAGCTTTTGCTTATTTTTTTCTTTATTTGGAAAGGTTCTCTCTAACTTTTTACTTAACCATTCCTATATAAACCTGCAAAACTTTCCTTATGCTCTCTCAGCCCAAAAGACAGTATGTTTAGGGCAATCTTACTGCTTCCTTTCATTTCTTTATCCCTCTACCCTTGGATAATCTCTGACATAATTTAGACATATAATGAGAAGCAAAAATACAAAGCCCCATAAGTGCCAGATAATCTATATAAAAGAGAACTGCCGATTCACTGTAATCAAGAAATACAAACTCACTTTTTAAAAACATGTAGGTAAGAAAGTTACGTTTTACAAATACAGCCACCCCATATCCTGCAATCAAAAGCCCTATACAGACATAAATCCCTGTTCTGCGTTTTGCGGTATTGTCAATCTTCATTCCCTTATATATCATACGAAGTATACTATTCCAATGGAGACCAATGTGCAGGCTCATCAACAAAATCCCCCAATAGGCCCCGAGGATGTGCAGACGTCTTGCAGACGCTAGCCCTTTTTGGATAGACAAAAAATCAAATACATATCTGGACAAAACTATCCCGCTATACATTTGTATGAGCATTCCCCCAAGGACAAGAAGATCCACTATAAGCTGGAATATTCTCATAGGTGTATATCTAGCGTGAAACAGATTTTTATGCCAGTTCAAATTTAGTAAATGATGGACGATAAACAAGACAAAGAGACCTGCCCCCACCCACTCATGAGCAGTCTCACCCCAAAGCTGATAGCCTGATACAAAAAGCAGCCCCAAGGTCATAAGTATATCCACACTTATTTTCATGATTGCCTTTGACCTCATCCTTTCACCCCTTTCTCTTTTTTTCCTAAAGCCTTTATGTACAACAGAAAAAGGACAAACAAGGAAGAACGACACCTTGTTTGTCCTTTTCTGCACTTTGTATGCAGTTACCCTGTTTTTATTTTGTCTTTTCTCAATTATCTAATAATTTATTTTCATTATTCCAACTATACAACTTCCGCAGTTCTTTTCCTACTTCTTCCAGCTGGTGAGAAGCTTCCTGTTTTCTCTTTGCCATAAAGTTAGGGCATCCTACTTGATTTTCCAAAAGCCAATTTCTTGCAAAAGTTCCCTCCTGAATATCTTTTAGAACTTGTTTCATGGCTTTTTTTGTCTCTTCTGTCACAATTTTAGGGCCTGTTATATAATCTCCATATTCCGCTGTATTGGAAATAGAATATCTCATGCCTTCAAATCCGCTTTGAAAGATTAAATCAACAATGAGCTTCATTTCATGTATACATTCAAAATATGCGCTCTCTGGTTCATAACCTGCTTCCACCAATGTCTCAAATCCTGCTTTCATTAGAGCAGTTACTCCACCGCAAAGAACTGCCTGCTCTCCAAATAAATCGGTCTCTGTCTCTTCCCGAAAGGTTGTCTTTAAAACACCGGCCCTTGCTCCTCCAATGGCTAAGGCGTAAGCCAACGCTTTCTCTGTCGCTTTTCCACTAAAATCCTGGTGAACTGCAATGAGACAAGGTACTCCCTTTCCTTCCTGATATTGACTTCTCACTGTATGTCCAGGCCCTTTGGGAGCAATCATTGTAACGTCCACATTGCTAGGAGGAATGATTTGTCCAAAGTGAATAGCAAAACCATGGGCAAACATTAGCATATTTCCTTCTTCTAAATTAGGTTCTACAGACTCTTTGTACATCTTCGCCTGCTTTTCATCATTAATTAAAATCATAATAATGTCTGCCTTTTTTGCTGCCTCTGCTGCTGTGTACACTTCCAATCCTTGAGCCTCTGCCCTTTCCCAAGATTTTGAGCCTTCGTACAGACCAACAATGACATGACAGCCTGATTCCTTTGCATTGAGGGCATGAGCATGTCCCTGGCTTCCATAACCAATAATTGCTATTGTTTTTCCTTCTAACATAGAAAGGTTACAATCTTCCTGATAATAAATTTGTGCCATTTTCTATTCCTCCTAAAATCTTATTGTTCTTATCATCCTTCATCTTCGTCAATCCAAATGACTTCTGCGCTTCCCCTTGTCAATCCTGCAATGCCTGTCCTTGCCAGCTCCAATATTGTATAGCCTTCTAAAAGGCCGATAAAGGCTTCGATTTTTGTTTGGTTTCCAGTCAACTCAATAATGAGGGAATCCTTTGCTATGTCAATAATCTTTGCCCGAAATATATCCGCTATGGATATGACTCCTTGACGCTCAGTATCTCCTGCCTTTATCTTTAATAATATTAATTCCCGATATACCGATGCTTCTGGCTTTAGCTCTTTAATGTTTCGCACATCCACCAGTTTTGCCACTTGCTTTTCAATCTGCTCTAATACAACGTCATCTCCAGAAGTGACTATAGTAATTCGGGTAAACCTTGGGTCAGCGGTTACTCCTGCAGTAATACTTTCAATGTTATAGCCTCTACGGCTGAAAAGTCCAGAAATCCGGCTTAACACCCCAGATGTATTATCCACTAACAATTGAAATACTTTTTTTTGCATGTCCCCTGCTCCTTTGTTACGTTAAAGCTCTATCTAAGCACACTAAGTTACTTAATTTTAAATTTTATCAACTTTTTTCTTCCATGTCAATGTAACAAAAACATTCTTTCTCATGATCATTGACTATGCCTACTGCTTGGAAATAGGAATATACCGTAATAGAGCCTAAAAATTTCATCCCTCTTTGCTTCATAATCTTATGATTGGTAAAACCCCAAATGTATTGAAAGAAAGATCCAAATTCCTTTTTGATCTTAAAAACAGCTTTTCCATTCTTAACAGCTCCCTCTATTTTTCCTATTACCCACCATTTTCTCATTCCCCATATAAGGCTATTTTCTTTATATGAAATTCATCAAAAGCCTTTGGGAAATTTCCCCTTTTCCTTATACAAATATGTCGCCTGAGGGTAACACCACCATCAATAAAAGAGCTGTTTCGTGCCTATGGTTCTACAGCTTTCGCCTTAGATTATCATGATAGTCTCTATATAAATTGCAGATGTTTTACACCCATGCCTTGGTTTTGTCGTCTCCTTGTCCATGGCTACTCCTTACATTTTGGCAAAGCTAAGGTTCCTGTCCTTGCCACCTCCACAATACTAATGGACTGAAGCATTTGGATCATTAATTGAATTTTTTCTGGAGTGTCACATATTTGAAGTGTCATCATTGTCTTGGACATGTCTATAATCTGGGCTTTTAATATATCGCATAATTCTAAAATATCTTTACGATTTGACTTGTTATATTTGACTTTGATGAGCATTAATTCTCTGCTTACCCCATCATATTCTTCAAAGGTTTTTACTTTAATAACGTCAATCTTTTTATTTAGCTGCTTTTCAATCTGCTCTAATGTTCTCTCATCTCCTGTGGACACAATGGTCATGCAGGAGACATTGGCATCATCGGTTTCCCCTACAGCAAGGCTGTCAATATTAAAACATCTCCTGGCAAAGAGGCCAGCCACCTTGGACAGAACACCTGAACGGTTTTCCACTAATACAGAATAGATTCTTTTCATCTTCTCCCTATCCCTTTCTCACATGTTCATAGCAATCCCTCTTACTTCGTTAATTCCATAGGATCCACAAGACACTCCATCATGGCCAAATTATCCTCCTGGAAAAATGCTTTGATTTTTTCTCTAATGTCCTTCATATCGTTTATTCTTACAAAGGGAATATCATAGGCTGCAGAAAGCTTTTCTAAATCAGGGCTTCCGTCTATTTGAACCATTGTGTAATGATCTTCATAAGTAAAATGCTGATATTCCCTGACCATTCCCAAATAATTATTTTTCAATACAATAATTTTAACGGGAATATGATGCTGCCTCATAGTGGCTAATTCCATCATGGACATTTGAAAAGCGCCATCCCCGCATACAGCCACAACCTGTTTTTTCGTCTCCCCTTTTTTTGCTCCCATAGCTGCTGGTATGGCATAGCCCATAGTTCCCATTCCCCCTGATGTAAGGAATTTTCCTTTTTTTACAATGTGATAATCGCAAGACCAAATTTGATTTTGTCCTACGTCTGCCACATAAATGGCGTCTTCTTCCATTTCCTCTGATAAAATTTTCAAAAACTCTCCTGGATCTACAAATCCTTCTTTTGCCTCTTTTTTAGGCTGCATAGTCTCTCTATATTTTTTTAATGTTTCAATCCATTCCCTTGGTTCACATCGAATTTCCTGTTTCTCGAAATCTTCTAAAATATGTTTTATATCTCCCACCAAGGGTATGGCTGGGCCTACGTTTTTTCCAATCTCAGCAGGATCCACGTCTATATGGACTAATATTTTATCATTGGCAATTAATTCAGGTTGAGAAATGGCTCGATCTGCCACTCTGGCCCCTACCATAAGTATAAAGTCAGACTCTCTCATAGCTCTGTTAGCATATCCCTTGCCATTGTTTCCCACCATTCCAAAATAGAGCTCATGTTCTGTGGGAAGGACGCCAATTCCCATCATCGTTGAGACAACTGGAACTTGGTATTTTTCTGCAAAAGCAATTACTTCCTCTTTTGCCTCGCTTAATAAAACACCGCCTCCAGCACAAAGAATAGGACGTTTTGCCTCCTCCAAACCTTTGGCTACCTTCTTAATCTGCACAAGGTTTCCCTTTACTGTAGGCTTATATGTCCTTAAATTTACCTCTTTTGGATAATTCCATGGCGCTGCCATATAAGCATTTTGAACGTCCATAGGAATATCAATCAAGACTGGGCCTTTACGCCCTGTTGCGGCCAGATAAAAAGCTTCCTTGAAAACGGTTGGTATATCCTCTACATTTTTTACAAGATAACTATATTTTACAAAGGATTCTGCAGCTCCTGTGATATCTGCCTCTTGAAAAACATCACTTCCTAAAAGATGGGACTCTACTTGACCAGTAATACAAACGAGGGGAATACTGTCTGCAAAAGCGGTGGCAATTCCTGTCAATAAGTTTGTCGCCCCAGGACCTGAGGTTGCCACGCAAACTCCCACCTCATTGGTCACCCTGGCATATCCATTCGCCCCATGCCCGGCATTTTGCTCTGTTCTAACTAAAATACTTTCGATTTTGGATTGGGAAAGGCTATGGAAAAAAGGACAGATAGCGGCTCCTGGATAGCCAAATACAACCTTTACTCCTTCTTCTTCCAAGCATTTTACCATTGCCTGTGCACCATTCATTTTATCCCCTCCTCTTTTACAATTTCTTTTGCCAGTTTCACTGCATCTGCAGCATCCTTAGAATAACCGTCGGCTCCAATTTCATCTGCATATTCCTGGGTAATCACCGCTCCTCCAATCATCACCTTTGCATCTACCCCTTGTTCCCTTGCATAAGTAATCACATGGCGCATTTCCTGCATAGTTGTAGTCATAAGGGCTGAGAGAGCAATAATGCTTGCCCCATGCTCCTTTGCCGCTTTTATAATTTCCTCTTTTGGAACATCCTTTCCTAAATCAATGACTTGAAATCCATAATTTTTTAACATTAATGCAACTAAGTTTTTCCCAATGTCATGGATATCTCCTTCCACAGTTGCAATGACTACCACAGGCATTTTTTCCTTTGCATTATCTTTTCTAAGCATTGGCTCTATATACTCAATGGATATTTTCATTGCCTCTGCGCTTGCAATAAGCTGTGGCAGAAAATACTTCCCTTTTTCAAATAAGTCCCCCACTTCGTTGATTGCCGGGAGGAGAGCCTCATTCAAAATATGTTCTGGCAATACTCCTTTTTCTACTGCCTCTTTTGTCTGGGCTTCGATTTTATTGCGACTTCCCCTTAGTACACTTTCTCTCAGTTCTTCCTTCCAGGAAAGCTCCTTGGGTTCCCCTATCGTCTCTTCCTTGACAGCCCCTGGTTCCTTTTTTTCTTTCTGTCCACTTATATATTCAATATAGTGGATATCTCCTCCCTTTTTGTTCATAAGAAGATCTGAAGCAAAAGCTGTGCTTACTAACAGTTCCTGGGAAGGATTGGCAATGGCCATGGTAAGTCCTGCCTCAATGGCCATAGTAAGAAAAGTACTATTAACATAACTTCTTTCTGGTAAACCAAAAGAAATATTAGACAAACCTACAATGGTAGCAAGCCCCAGCCCTTTACAATATCGAATAGTTTCCATAGTTTCTATAGCTGCCATAGGGTTTGCGCCTACGGTTGTCACAAGACCATCTACAACAATATCTTCTTTTTTCATTCCTAATTCTAAGGCCCTGTCCATAATTTTTCCAATAATATCTTTTTTCTCTTCTAAATCTTTTGGTAGGCCTTTATCGGAGAGAGGAAGTAAAATAAACATAGCCCCATATTTTTTTACAATAGGAAGGAGCTTTTGGAATTTTTCTTGTTCATAGGAAATAGAGTTGACAAGAGCCCTTCCTGGATAATGCCTTAAAGCTGCCTCTATGACGTCTACATGACTGGAATCAATGGCAATAGGCAAAGATACTGCCTCTGTGACAGTCTCTATGGCCTTTAACATGACAGCCTTTTCATCAATGCCGCTCATTCCCATATTGACATCTAATATACTTGCCCCTTTTTCCTCCTGCTCCTCTGCAAAATCTCGTATCCGTTCAAACTGCCCTTTTCGAATTTCTTCTTGAAGCTTTTTCTTTCCTGTTGGATTAATTCTCTCTCCTACAATGAGGAATTTGCTGTCTAAGCCAAAAGAAATCGTATGACGCTCTGAGGAAAGGAATCGAATCCCCTTTTCCTCCACCTGACTTGGCTTCATTGAAGAAGTATTTTTTACTAATTCTCTAATATATTCTGGGTCCGTTCCACAACAGCCTCCTAATATAGTTGCCCCAGCCTCTACGATTTTTTTCATTTCCCTTCCAAATTCCTTGGGATCCATGTCATAGATTGTTCCTCCATCTTCTGACAGTGACGGCATTCCTGCATTAGGTTTAGAAATAATTGGAATGCTTCCAAATTCCCTCATAGACTCAATGATTTCCACCATTTTATCAGGACCAGTAGAACAATTGGCTCCTACAGCGTCAGCTCCTAACTGCTGCAATGTGACAAAAGCAGTCACTGCATCTGTTCCATATAATGTCTTTCCATCTTCCTCAAAGGTCATTGTGACAAAAACTGGTAGATCGCATGTTTCCTTTGCTGCAATGAGGGCAGCCCTTGCCTCCATTAGGCTCATCATTGTCTCTACAACCAAAAGATCTGCTCCACCATCTACCAAATATTGAATTTGCTCTTTATAAACGTCAATCAAGGTTTCAAAATCCATAGAGCCTATAGGCTTTAGCTGCTCCCCTGTCATGGTTAGGTTTCCTGCAACATAAGCTTTTTTTCCTGCAGCCTCTTTGGATATTGCTACTAAACCTTTATTTATTTCCTTTACTTCCTTTTCCAGCCCGTATTCCTTCAGCTTGATCCGATTACAGGTAAAAGTAGGGGCATATAGAATCTGGCTTCCTGCCTCTACATATTCCCTTTGCAAGTCTATAAGCACTTCCTTGTTTTCCATGACCCATTTTTCTGGACATACTCCAATTGGCATTCCCCTTTTTTGTAAGTTTGATCCAGTGGCGCCATCTAAATAAAGGAAACTTCCCTTTGCCAGCTCTCGGAATTCTTCTTTTTTCATAAGATGTTCCTCCTATACTTTCTCTTCCCATTCTCCTTCTTTAAACCCAGGCAAGGCAAAGCCTTCTCCAATGAGCAATGGCCTTTTCACAAGCATACCGTCTGAAGCAAGGAGAGAAAGCTGCTCCTCCTCTGTCATTTCTCTTAACTTATCTTTTAACTGTAATTCCTTATATCGATTTCCACTTGTATTGAAAAATCTCTTTAATGGAAGCTGGCTTTGCTTCCACCAGGAACGTAATTCCTCTACGCAAGGATTATTTTCCACAATATGACGTTCTTCAAAAGATACTCCTTTTTCTATAAGCCACTTTTTTGCTTTCTTACATGTAGTGCATTTTGGATATTGTAAAAATAAAATAGAATCCATTCTCTTCCTCCTCACCTATCTTTCTTAAATAATATACTATTTTAACCATTTCTTTCTATCTCTCTTAACAGATTTGAAAACATTCTTTTGCAATAAGGACGCTCCCTATATTGTTTTCTTTTCAACAAAGAATATGTTCATTATATCTATTTCTTTATAAAAGTACAATCCCTACATTTCTTTTATATTATTTTTGCAAAAAGTATTCCCTACAGAAGACAAAAAGCGTTCCTTGGTTTTCATCCAACAAACGCTTTTTTACTCTATGTCCCTTTTATGTCCTGTTCGGTATCCTTTAGAGGTATAAGAATAGAAATCCGAAAGATACTTTTTTCTACTTTTCTATTCCTTACTCCCTGATACTTATGAACCATATCGCCTACATTTTCCAAACCAATTCCTTGCTCCTTATCATTCTCTTTCTTTGTCAATCCCTCTTCACATTTTTCTACCCTATCCATACTGTTTTTTACTTCTAGAAGAAAACAATTTTTTACTATTACTCTTTCACAGGCTTCTAGTGCATGATCCAGTATGTTTCCAAACAATATACAAAAATCAAAGGAATCAATGAACATATTTTTGGTATTTGCACATCGCATTCCCATTTGATAGGTTCCCTTTAGCTTTTGTGACATGGAAAAAATCCTTTTCTGCCTTTCCTTACTTACCATGATAAATTCTTGAAAATACTTTTCTGTTTTGAGAATAGCTTTTTGTAATACCCTTTTCAGCTTTTTTTCATCAATAGGTTTCGATAAATAAAAAAAGCTTCTACATCGTAGGCTTCCAAAACATATGATATAAAAAAAGGATACTTCAAATTGGAGTATCCCTCTTTAAAAAACTCTATACTTGTAAGCGTCCCTTCAACACTTTATGTAAAACAGCTATTTCCTTTTCGTTCAATGGCCTTCCATTTAATGTTTGAAAAAATTTAAGCACGGAGCCTTCATATCCCAATCGTAGTACATCCTCTGCTCTTCCCTGTTCAAATTCTGTCTTTGTCAAAGCAGGATAATATGTATACCTGTTTTTTTCCAACTCTGAATTTAGGAGTCCTTTATTTACCATCCTTGATAAAAATGTATTGACTGTTTGTTTTTTCCAAAACTTCCCTTTTTTTTCATTGAATTCTTCCATAACCGTTTTGGATGTAACTCCTTCCTTATTTCCCCATATATATTCCATAATTTCCTCTTCTGACTTTGAGAGTTCATATTTTATTTTCATGCCCTCACCTCCTCTTTTCATGTGTCCAAAATTATGTTATTATATCAGTATTCTTATTTATCTGTCTATAGATGAATAAAAAATTCGTATTACACGATCTGATATATCTCTATTATAATGTACCCAAAGAGAAAATGGAAGGACATGAACGTCATATTATTGATACAATGTAAAAGAAAGACCATTTCTTTGTATTAGCCAGTGCATTCCTTTTACTCTTGCATATCTCCCTTCCTAGTTATATACCCCTTCCTTATATTTTTCTTTTAAAAATAATAGCAAAGAATAGTTTCTTTTGTATCTTTTTGATTTCTACATGTTTTATAATAAATAAAAACGATTTATTATAAAATTTTCTTCATATTATAAGACATAGAAATAGTTATGACCTTCCACATAACCAAGTCTTCTATGCCTTACAAACAGATAGCAAACACTCCAATCCCTTTATGGGAGCAAATCAAATTTTAAAATAGCTTTAAACAAATCTCCATCAATAACTATTTGAAAATCACCATGGCACATAGTCGTAAAGCTTTCCGCAATAGACAGACCAAGTCCGTTTCCCTCTGATGTTCTCGACTCATCCCCTCTTGCAAACCGTTCTTTCATTTCCTCTTCATTAAACTTCATCTCATAACCTGCAATATTTTTAATGACTGTTACAACCTGACCTTCTTCCTCGTAGAGCTCCATATAAATTCTTGTTCCTTCCATAGAATACTTTAAAGCATTCTCTAAGAGATTTTGATAAACTCTGTATAAATATTTGCCATCTCCTAAAAAATACATAGCCTCCTCTTCAAATTCTTTGCGTATTTCCCTTCCTGATTGAATAATTATATCTTCCATATCTCCCAATGTCTGTTCTAAAAGCTTATGCATTTCCAATTCTTCCCATCTCGTTTCCATTGTACCACTTGTAGCCTTGGATATTTCAAATAAATCTTGTATCATATCTTTTAAATGCTCCGACTTATTGCCAAGTACTTCAATATAATCTTTGGCTGTCTCAGAAATCTCTGTTTCCTTTTTTAATAAATCAATATACCCAATCATAGAAGTTAAAGGTGTTTTTAAATCATGAGACACATTGGTAATCAAATCTACTTTCATTTGCTCGCTTTTTTTCTGTTCTGCTTCACTATGGCTTAGACGATATTGAATCATTTCCAAATCTTCCATAACCCAATCATATTTCTTTTTCACCAAAATGCTCTGAAAGTCCAGCGCCTCTCCTTTGCAAAGTCTATCTAGAAAGGAAAATAATTCTTCCATTTGTGTTGTTTCACTGACTCTCTTTCCACAGTAAAACACCAACGGGATGAAGAAAACAATCCATAAGAGTAAAACATTATCTAAATAGCTGTATCCAATTAGTTTCCATGCACAATATAAGAAAAGAAAACAATACAAAACGAGAAGAAGGACACTTTGGCCTAAGGAATGATAAAGGATATGCCGTCCTCTTCTTACCTTTTTAAAAAATGTAAGCGCCAATGAAAGGTAACTCTTTTTCCTTAATTCCTTTTTCTTTATATGTCTAAAAAAAGCGCTCCCCAGTATTGTATTCATACCCATCATTGGCATTAAAAGGAAAAATATCCATGGAACTGCTAGATAAATACTTCTTCCCCGAAATAATAATTGGGAAATAGGACGTAAAAAAAAGAAGATAGTAATCATGTTGAATAATGCAATCCCTAAGAGGAGAGTTTCTAATTTTAAACGATCAAACAAAACGCTTATCCCTTCTTCTCCCTCCTCCTTTTTCCATAAAAAAAAGAAGGAAAGTATACTAGCTCCAAAAAAAACATAACATCCAATCCACATTTCCAGCCTTCTGCTCTCTCCAATACCAAACAAAAAAGAGGCAAATCCTGAAAAAGAGAGCATGCTAAACATAGGAAAGAAATATTGTTTTCTTGCTTCTTCCTTATTTTTAAAATTTTTCCACTTTATATCCAATTCCCCACACCACCTTTAAATATTTTGGCACCTTTGGATTAATCTCCAGCTTTTCCCGGATTCTCCGAATATGTACCATGACTGTATTTTCCACGCTATAAGCTTCTTCCTGCCAAACAATACGATAAATCTCCTCTGCCGAAAAAACTCTTCCTGGATGTTTCATTAAAAGCTCTACTATTTTATACTCTGTTGCTGTTAGTTTTACTTTTTTTCCATCTGCTATAGCCTCCTTGCTGTCTCTGTCTAACACCAAATTTCCTACTACGATACAATTTTTCTCCTCCTCTTCCTTTTTAGTCCCCCATCTTAAGTACCTTCTCAATTGGGACTGAACTCTTGCTAACAGTTCCCCTGTGTTAAAGGGCTTGTCTATATAATCATCTGCCCCCATAGTTAACCCAAGGACTTTATCGCTCTCCTCTGTCTTGGCAGACAGTACGATAATGGGTATCTCTTTCTTCTCCCTTATTTTCATAATAGCAGCCAGCCCATTGAGCTTTGGCATCATAATATCCAGGAGAATCAGGTGTACTGTATGGGATGTTAATTTATCTAAAGCTTCCAATCCATCATAAGCGCAAAGCACCTGATATCCCTCTGCTTCAAGGAGTTTTTGTAACACATTTACTATCTCCTTATCGTCATCCACGACAAGTATTGTTTCCTCTTCCATTTTTATACACATACCTTTCTTTTTCTATGTATTCTATTATACAAAATTTTTCCGACATTTTTACAATATAAATCTGATATTTTTCTTACAATTTTCCAATGCCCCTGAGTTTTTGCCATTAAGTAAGGAAAATTGGACATCCCCCCAATGCCCATGTTAGGTAAGAACAAATTTCCATGCGCACCCCTACACATAAATAAGGCGAGAAAAACCTTTATGTCTTTCCCGCCTTATCTATGGAGGATATTGTCAATCCATCATAGGCAATGAAATTTGAAGCAATCTGATATTCCTTTTCCCTTTCGATTCTTTAAAGCTCCTCATCAGAAAATTCCAAAAGAACCCAATGACCACTGGCATCAGCAATGAGGTAATGGCAGTTTATATTCCCAAAAAAATCGTATATTCTTTTAACATTTTCTTATATTTTCTCACCCATTATCCATTCATCCGTCACCACATACTGTAAGGCCACATCTTTTTCTTCTGCTGGAATTTTCTCTCTCATTTGAAAGGAAAAAGCCAAAGCTGCTGTAAGGAGACCTTCTTTCTTTTCTAAATACCTATCGTAATATCCCTTTCCATAGCCTATACGGTTCCTCTCTTTATCAAAGGCAAGACAGGGCATTATGATAAGATCTGGCGCCTTTTTCTCTTTCTTTTTTGTTATTGGCTCTAAAATACCGTAAGGGCCGGGAAGAAATTCATCCATTGTCGTTACTTCGTAAAAGCAAAGCTCCCTTCCATGAACCTTTGGAAAAAATACCTTTTTTCCATCTTGAAGAGCCTTTGTAAAAATAACATCTGTAGACACTTCCCTTCCAAGTCCTCGGTATAAAAAAAGGGTTTCTGCTTTTTCATAATGTTTCCAGTTTATAATCCTTTGTTGGATCTTCATACTTTTTTCCTGCCACTCTTCATAAGTGAGAGCATTTCTTACTTTCATCACTTCTTTTCTAATGTGTTCCTTTGTTTCCATACTTTTCTCCCAAATCTGTAACGCTTCCATCCGTTTCCAAAATAGATATTTGGTTGAGCTGACCCCTTAAATTCGAACGGATCGCTGCAATATACTCCCCTCTTAAAACAGCCTGTTCCTTCCTCTCCTCCTGGGTCAGTCCTTCTGCCTTTGATTTTTTATATAATGCATTAATTCTGTCTATTTTTTCCTGTTCCAATTTTCTCCCTCCTAATCCCCATACACTGCCTGAATATAATCTGGTAAATAAAAATCATGATCCTTATCTTGCAAAAACCATGTTCCCACTGCCTCTCCTTCCATAATTTTATGAATCATCTGCATATCCTCTCCGTTAGCTATAATCATATCTGCCCCTGCCTTTGTAGCAATTTGGGCTGCGTGGAGCTTGGCCCACATTCCTCCTGTCCCTATGCTGCTTCCTGTTGTCTCCTTTCCCATTTGAAAAAAACGTCGCTCCAGCTTTTCCACCTTGTGGATAAATTCTGCCTTGTCATTTTCCCTTGGATCATCAGTATATAAACCGTCAATATCCGATAAAAGAATTAAAAGATCCGCCTCAATTAGGGAGGCTACTATGGCAGATAAAGTATCGTTGTCTCCAAACTCGATTTCATAGGTGGCCACAGTATCATTCTCATTAACAATGGGAATCACTCCTAATTTTAATAGTTCTGTAAAAGTATTGTGGGCGTTAAGCCTGTTCAAAGGATCCATCACTGTATTTTTAGTCATTAATACTTGGGCTGTTATTTGGTTGTATTCTCCAAAAATCTTCTGATATGCCATCATGAGCCTTGCCTGTCCAATGGCTGCACATGCCTGTTTTTTTGCTAAAGTCTCTTCTTTCTTTTCTAAATTCACAGCCTTTCGTCCCACAGCAATAGCCCCTGATGATACGACCACAACATCTTTTCCTTGATTTCTTAAATCACATAACTCTCGAATAAAACGCTCCATTTTTATAAGATTTAAATTTCCTGTGGCCATATGGGTCAAGGTGGAGGAACCAATTTTAATGACAATCCGCTTTTTCTCCTTTATGATTTCCCGTGTGCTCATCCTTTTCATTCTCCTTATTGGCTTTGTATCTTTCTATTATTTTTTCTGCTATTTTCATTCCATCCATTGCTGCTGACATAATCCCCCCTGCATAGCCTGCTCCTTCTGCGCAGGGATATAGCCCTTTAATATTGGACATCCCATCCTCCCCCCTTTTCATCCGTACAGGGGAAGAAGTTCTGCTCTCCACTCCTGAAAGAATGACATTTGGATTGTCAAAACCTTTGATTTTTTTTCCAAAGGCTATCATTCCCTCTTTAATCCCCTCATTAATCCCTTCTGGAAATATATTTCTCAAATTTCCAAAGGCATAGGTTCCTTTCATTTCCGTTTGAAAATTTCCAAATCCTTTACTTTTCCTATTTTCTAAAAAGTCCCCAAAGGTTTGTACTGGTACAACTCCTCCACCTTCTTCATAAGCTTTCTCCTCTAATTTTTGCTGGAATAAAACTCCTTCCAAAGGCTTTGGACCTTGCCCCTTTGGAAAATCTTCTGGATTTATTGCGACAATTACGGCACTATTTGCGTTTTTTCCCCTCCTATTATGATAACTCATTCCATTGACTGCTAATCTTTTCTCCTCAGAGGAGGCGTTGACTACATATCCCCCTGGACACATACAAAAAGTGTAGACTCCTCTATTTCCTACCTTTGCAGCCAGCTTATAAGAAGCAGCTGGCAAATACTTATCCTGTCCTCTTCCATATTGACTTTCATCAATCATAGATTGGGGATGTTCCACCCTTACACCGACAGCAAAGGATTTTGCCTCCATAGACAGTCCTCTTTCATAAAGAGTATAAAAGGTATCCCTTGCACTATGTCCCACTGCCAAAACAACAACATCCCCCCATATTGTTTTTTCCTCCTTTGTAACTACTCCTTTTATCCTGTCCTCTTCTATGTAAAAATCCACTGCCTTTGTCTCAAAGAAAAAGGTCCCTCCCAACCTTTTAATCTCCTCTCTCATATTTTTTATAACGGTAGAAAGAAGATCCGTCCCAATATGGGGTTTTGCCTCATATAAAAGATGTTTGGGCGCACCATGTTTTACAAAAGTTTCCAGTACATATTTATTTCTTCCAAAAGTATCATTGACAAGAGTATTTAGCTTTCCATCCGAAAAGGTACCTGCCCCTCCTTCTCCAAATTGTACATTGGATTCTCCGTTTAATTCCCCTGTTTTCCAAAAATGCTCCACAGTTTTTTTTCTCTTCTCTATGGACTCTCCTTGTTCTAAAACAATGGGCTCATATCCTGTTTTTGCCAGAAGATAGGCACAAAATAATCCTCCTGGACCGCTTCCAATGACAATAGGCCGTCCCTTCATTTTCTCTTTTCCCTGCTTTGGATAAGAGTACAGAGTTTCTCTGACCTTTTCCACCTTTTTATTTGTATTTCTCGCCAAATATTGTTCCTCTCCTACTATTTCTACATCTATTGAGTAAACAACAAAAAGAGTTGGTTTCTTTCTGGCATCTATTGATTTTTTATGTATCTTATAATTTATTATTTGCTTTTTAGAAATTCCCAACTGTTTTTCTATCTTTTTTTCTATGTCCTTTTTCCCATGCTCCAAAGGGAGCCGGCACTCTTTTAACCGAATCATGGCTTTGCTCCTATACTGTTTATTCCTGCCACATACCCACTGGACCAGGCCCACTGAAGATTATAGCCCCCACACATACCATCAATGTCTATGATCTCACCAGCAAAAAAAAGACCTGGCGCCTTTCTTGATTCTAAGGTCTCCTTTAACTCTTTTGTATCCACTCCCCCCATGGTCACCTGGGCTTTTTCAAAGTTATTGACCTTTTCTATGGAAACGGAAAAATGAAAGATCAATTCCACTAATCGAAGGATTTCCTCCTCCTTCCATTCTCCGCACAAAGAATCCCCTTTGATTCCTGCCCTTTTTAATAAACAGGAATTCAGTTTTTTGTGAAATAAGCCGGTTAATATTTCCTCTCCCCTTCGGTGGGGATGGAGGCGGATTCGCTCTGTTATAAGCCTCCTTCCTTCTTCCTCCTTCATATCTGGTAGAAATTGTATTTTTGCCAAAGCTTTTTTCTTCTTATAAATTCCCCTAGAAGCAAAACGGGAAAGTTGAAAAATAGGGATACCAGACAGTCCATAGTCCACAAGCTGGAGTTCCCCCCTTTCCTTGGCCTCTTCTTTTTCATCTAAATACAAGGTTATAACTGCCTCACATCGAACTCCAGCCAGTCCTTTTAAAAACCTTTCTTTAGAAACTAACTGGGTAAGGGCTGGCAAAGGCTGTAAAATATGATGTCCAAAGTTCTTAGCCAGCTCATAACCCCATCCGTCTGAACCTGTCATAGGAGCCGCCTTACCTCCTGATGCTAAAATAACAGCGTCTCCTTCCCACCTTTCTTTTTCTGTCTGAACGAAAAATCTTTTCTTTTTTTCAATAAAAAGAACTTTCTGTCCTGTGTGTACTCTCACTCCATGTTCAGAAAGTCCCATTCGCAACACATCCACTACTGCCGAGGCCTGTTCCGAAAAGGGGTAAATACCCTGGTTTTTATTTTTTATATATATCCCTAGCTTGGAAAAAAAAGCAATGGTATCCTCATAAGAAAATTGTCGAAAAACTTCCCAAGCAAATTCTGGATGCCTTCCCCTATAGCATTCTTGTCCCTGGTAGCTGTTTGTTAAATTACATTTTCCATTTCCTGTGGAGAGAAGCTTTTTTCCAACTCGATCCTTTTGTTCCAATAACAGAACTTCACTATCCTTTGAAGAAGCTGCTATGGCCGCCATCATGCCAGAAGCTCCTCCTCCTATTACAATAATTTCTTTTTTCTTCATCTCCTTATCTCCTGACAAACGTTTTGTATTTTTATTATAATACTAACTAGAGTATGTCTCAAGAAAATTATAAAGCTCTTCCATAGAATGGATTTCCTTGCCAGCAAATACTTCTTCCTTCATTGTCTTTGGCAAGGTATCGGCATGGATTCCTGTATAGGCATAGATTGTCTCCTTATCTTCTTTGTATACAGTAATATAATGATCCTCTACAACTAAATAAAAGCTTTCCGCCAAAGGTTCCCCATAAATATCTCTTACAATGACCCTTTCTTTAGAAAAACTAATCAGTTCACATCCCTCATATCCCTTAATCCTCTCCACTTCCTCAATCTGATCATTTAAATCGTCCAAATACAAAATGAGTTCTTCCCTTGTCAAACCAATATATTCACTTGGAATTCTATCCTCTTTTTTTTCAAAGGTAGATTTATCTTTGTGAAACACTTCTAATACAAACTGAGTATCCTTTGTCACCTTTGGGGTTTCTGTTGTGTCTACCTGGACAGTTTTTTCCAGTCTGGCTTCTAAAGCGCTGTTCTTGGCCTCCAGCTTTTCCCGTTCCAAATTATAGTACATATATTGGTAAGCGCAGACCGCCACAAGGATGAGCATAGAAGTACATAAAAACAGGCTGACAATCGATGTTTTTTTCATAGCAATCCTCCATCTGAAAGGATGTTTTCACTTATATAGCTTTTCATCCTTTTTTATAGTATCAGCCTGTTTTTTCCATATTATACATATTATACATTTTTTTATTATTTACAATAAATGTAATTTCTTCACAACAGCTACAAGAACATTTCCCTTTGGAAAACTTCGAAGCTCTGATTCCTTTATTCCTTTTAACAGTAAAAGAGAAATAAAATAAACGACAGCACCAATCCCAATAGTGATTAATGTACCCATATCCCTTCCTTTTGTCTTGAATGCCAAGTCCATCAATTTATTTATTCCCAAAAGGGCGCCCCCCATAATCATAGATGAGAGAATAGGGATGAGAAAAGTGCGGACTACTTCCTGACGATAACGCATATATTTCCGTATGGCTATTCCATTAAAAATGCACATAAAAAGAGCAAACAAAATATTAGAAATGACAACGGAATAAATTCCCCAGTTAAAATAATAGAGCATAACATACAAGGCGATAACATGAAGCACTAGAGAAATTGCCGCATTTCCAACAGGCACGTTCATCTTATTTATTCCTTGGAGCACCCCATTTGTTAAGGTGGAGATCCCATAAAATATAACAGCAACAGAACCCATTTGAAGGAGCTTTGCTGGCATTTCCAAATCTCCTGTTGAAAATAACAGACGAATAATAGGCCCCCCCATAACAGTCAAACCCATAGCACATGGAATAGCAATAAGCATTGTAAATCTCATTGTATGGGATACCTTTTGCTTTGCTGCCTTTTTATTTCCCCGCACAAGACAGGCAGATAAGGTAGGAACAATGGAAGAACACATGGCGTTTGCCAATGCAATAGGTACGTTTATAAGCACTTTGTACTTCCCAGAGTATATACCGTAGCTGGTTTTGAGCTCTTCCAACCCTTTGATAGTTACTACCCAGTTATAAATCCCTTGATCTAAGACAGAACTTACATTATAAACAGCTGTACTTAATATAACAGGAAGTATAGTAAAAAGTATGAGTTTAAAAATTTTAGAATAGGTTTCTAAATTCCTTGTCCTGTCCTTGGCCATCTGTCTTTTTAACACTCTGCGATAGGTAATAAATACAAAAAGTAAAAAGAGGAGACTGGCCAATACAGCTGGAACTGTACCAATAGTACCTCCTGCCGCCCCATAGGCAGCCCCATAAGAATCATTTCGAACAATAGCCGCCACTTTTTTTCCATAGTCCATAAAAAGCTTTGCCCCAAAAATGGCGGTGACTGCTTTTACAATTTGCTCAATGACTTGGGAGATAGCTGTGGGAATCATCGTTCCCAAACCTTGAAAATATCCTCGGATTACTCCCATAATGGCAAAAAGAAAAATTGCAGGAGAAAGTACCCGCAACGCCATGGAGCTCATTGGCTCCATCATCATTGTTCCAGCAATAAAATCCGCAAAAAAGAAAATAATTAAGCTGGAAATACCTCCAGAAATCATGGCAAATATCATAGCCCCATGGTAAAACTTTCTTGCATTCTTAAACTGCCCTTTGGCCACCCTGGCAGAGACCAACTTAGATACAGCGACAGGAAGACTATAGGAGGAAATTAAAAGCATGATGGAATATACTTCGAAGGCAGCAGCATAATAGCTGTTGCCTTCGTCTCCTAAAATATCCGTTAATGGTATTCTATAAACAAGTCCAATAATTCGTACAATAATGCCGGCTATAGCCAGAATGCTTCCCTGTAATATAAAATTGGACTGCTTTTTTTTTCTCTTTCCCATGGAACTACTGATCCTTCTTTATTTATTCTATCACAACTGCGTCTGATTTTGTATCCTGAATAATGCAAATCCAAGTTTTTCCTGGATTTACAACGAGTTCTTTCCCAGTAGGATCGAAAAACTTTGTCGTTCCTACATCACCGTCAAAGCGCATCCATGTTCCATCGACTACTTTTCCATCGGTAATATATTTAATTAATCCTCCAGAATGACAGTCAAATGCAAGGTAATCATTCTCATCTAAACGCATCCATTCGGAGTATTGTAAAATAATATTTTTATAGGCCAGCTGTTCCCCATCTAATTCATCAATTTGAGGTCCTCCATATTGGTATCGATAATACAATCCATCCTCTGGATGATATTCAAAGTAAGGCTTATTAACCAAATACCCAGGAGACACCTTCTTTGCCTGTTTTCCATGGGTTAAATCCACCGATTTTCCGTCCACTGCAAATGTAAATTTCCCATCAAAATCGCTGCGGTAGCTGTTACGATAACCCATTTTTTCTATTCCTTCCTTCATGCCTTCTGCACTTGCATAGGCATTATGGGGAGCCTTTCTGTCTGCTGTACGATAAAATACGGTGTTTCCAATACCTGATAATCCACTTAGATTGTGAACATAGTCTTCGTTTAACAAGTCTTTGGCATAAGCCGCCTGTCCGTAATGGACATAAATAGCGTCTAATTCCAATGCATAATAAACAAAATAATTTCTACAGCTTCTAACGGATCCGATTTTATCTAAATCATCATAGTTCTCCATAACTCCCATCAGCCTTGTAAGACCACCTTCCACAACTGCCTCATAGACAACCCCTGCTCTGGAAATGCCGCTCATTGGATTCGCCGGCTCCAAATTATTGAACATGAAAGCAATGGGCCTTCTTCTTCCAATGGCCTCATCCACCCACTCTCCTGTAAGATAACTTCTTACTTTTCCATCTTCTGTCTCTCTGTCATCCGTTGCTGTCTGCACTTCCTCTGATGCATCTTGGGAATCAGACTGGGGAACATTTTCACCAGGCACACCTGTTTCGGTTTTTTTGCACCCAAATAATGTCACCGCGCACATAGCCATGCACAACACAATCTTCAACCTTTTCATGTATCTACCTATGCCTTTCCGATTCGAGTTTTTCCTTATATCAAAAACGCAAATCTTTTTCATTGAAAATTTCCTATCTTTCTTTTCAACGAAATATTTGTAATTCATCTAAAATCAGATTCTGTTTCTTCTCCATCAGGTCAGCATCCTCTTGCCTCATATGGTCGTATCCTAGTAAGTGTAACATACTATGGGCAATAAGAAAAGAAAATTCTCTCAAAATTCCATGTCCAAACTTCTCTGACTGTTCTGCTACCTTTGGCAAAGAGAGGACAATATCTCCTAATAAGAGTTCTCCACTTTCTGGATGGAAACAGCCAACACCCTTTTCCAAGTTAGAAAAATCACTGGGCTTTTGAAATTCTATCATAGGAAAAGATAAGACATCTGTCTCTTTGTCAATGAACCGATATGTTTGATTCAATTCCCTAATTTCATTATTCCCTGTTAAAATCAGATTAACCTCTACTTCATAAGGACATTGCTCCATATCCAGAATTTTCATTGCCACCTGTTCCAAAATTTTCCTATAATCCAGGCAAAGCAGATCCATCGTTTCCAATTCCACATGAAAAGTCATAGTGAGCAGCCTCCTTTAAAAATAGTTCCTGCATATTATGTAATTCCTTTGTCGTTATTTCTGCCTCATCGAACATATGATGATCCATCATTTTTCGAAATACAGTTCTAACAACTTTTTTATAATTCACATCTTGATCCTGTTCTTTTTCCAGCAAAAATAAAACGGAAGATACAATAGCCTCCGCTACTATGAGAATAACGCCTACTTTTGAATGGGGTGGGATGTTGGACTCAGAATAAGATGCAAGAAGTTCTATAAGAGGGGGAGGAAACTTATGCTCCTTTCCAATCCTTATATTCTCCTTTAAAGGATTCCCTCCTTTCATTCTTCCAATGGGATGATAATATCCTCCTGCCTGGGCTAATTGCTCATCCAGCCCAATGAGACTGGCAACCCTTTTACTCAAATACCCTGTATGCATCGCCTTATCATAAGCCTTTGCATCCATTTCTTTCAACTGACTAAGAAGCTCCCCCTTAGGATTGTTAAGAATTTCATATTGTTTTCTATAAGGAAATTTTATATGTCTTTCCAATAATTGAAGGCCAAAAAAGAGAAACACAAGGTTAACAGCAAGGCCAATTAGAGGGGTTTTAACTGTCTCCATCCCTATTCCTCTGGCAAAAAGTAGATCCAAGGCAACAAATAAAGTGGCATATATAGAAGCCGCCCCTCCATATGCAAGCCAGGCTTTTGGGGAAAATCCACTCATATAAAATAATATGCTCCCAATAAAAATAGTGAAGGTGAAAAATAAGACAAAATGAACCGAGTAATCACATAAAAAGATGCCAGTTATGAGAAACAAATACGTTCCCAAAATCCCTATTTTAAAATTGGTAAAAAATATAAAAAAAACTCCCAAAGCCATATAAGGATGAATATATAATGGAATATAGGGAAAAAGGCATACAAAAAGAAGCCCTAAGCAATAAAAGAAGCCCAACCAGACATAACGCCTTTTATTTTCAAATAAATAGGAATTTTTCCTTCTTTCATATTCCATGACGTTCAAGAGAATTCCTACTCCTCCTATGCCCATAACAATATTTCGCATAATTTCTGAACCTGTTCGTTTTTGTAAATAACTAGCAAATCCAATAAAGATGGGTGTTATGAAGAACATAGCAACTGATACAAGAAACTCCTTCATTCCCTGTTCATTTATTCCATCCATCGTCTATCCATACCTTTCTTATTTTATCCTTTTTCCTGGTTTATAGGAAACTCTCTTTTTCTCCTTAGGAAGCTCTCTTTTTTCAAAGTTTTCATATGCTTTTACAATTTTTTGTACAAGAGGATGACGGACTACGTCTTTACTTGTCAAATAGCAGAAGTCTATTTCATCTATATTTTTTAAAACCTGTTCTGCCACTTCCAGCCCTGATTTCGTCCCAGGAGCCAAATCCTTTTGGGTGGAATCTCCTGTAATGATCACTTTTGATCCAAATCCAATTCTTGTTAAAAACATCTTCATCTGAGCAGGAGTTGTATTCTGGGCTTCATCAAGTATAATAAAAGCGTTATCTAAGGTCCTTCCCCTCATATAAGCTAAAGGAGCTACTTCAATCAGTCCTTTTTCCATATTTCTTGTGAAGCTCTCTGGCCCCATAATTTGATAAAGGGCATCATATAATGGTCTCAAATAAGGATCCACCTTACTTTGCAGATCACCTGGCAAAAATCCCAGTTTTTCTCCAGCTTCAATAGCTGGCCTTGTCAATATGATCCTGCCTACTTCGTCGTTTTTAAAAGCATGAATTCCCATAGCCATGGCTAAATACGTTTTTCCTGTTCCAGCTGGCCCTAATCCAAAAACAATCATTTTACTTCGTATGGAATCCACATATTGTTTCTGCCCTAATGTCTTTGGTTTAATTGGCTTTCCATTTACTCCATGGCAAATTAAATCTTCATCTATTTCCAATAATCCTGAATTTTTCTCTTCCATTGTCATGCCAATAGCATAGTCTACATTTTGTTCCGTAATTTCTCTTCCTCTCTTGGACAGTTCCAGAAGCTCTAAAAAAACCTTTTTCCCCCTGGCAACTTCCTCCTTGCCCCCTGCCAACTTCAGTTCATCTCCTCGGACGATGACGGTTATATGAAATGCCTTCTCCACTTTTTTCATAAATGTATCAAACTGTCCGAAAACATTTTTCATATGCTCTACAGGCATATCTATTCTATCTTCTACCATGCCCATTGTATCTCTGTCCTTTCAGCTGGCCTTTGCCAGTTCTTTCCCAAATCTTATGAATTCTCTTCTTTTAGAGGCATATTTCCTTCCACCTCCCTAGAAGGTACAGATTTTCCTGTTTTTTCCTGTACTTTTAATGTTCCCTTTGTCATGCAAAAAGACTTAGACAATTCTATTTTAACATTATTTTCAAGAATTTGAACCCCTTTTTCTTCTAAAGTTTTGCAATAACGGTAAAAGCGTTCCTTTGCCATTTTATTACACTGTTCTTTTGTATATATTTTATTCTCTGGCTCATACTCCCTGTATTCTGTCTTCTCTATCCATATAGGAAGATAGAAACTATTTCCCAGTTTTGCCTGTTTGTCTGTTTCCAATACATCGTAATGTTCATATTTTACTTTTCCAAAAAGAAATCGAATGCTTTTTTTCCCAATATTGAGACGATACGATTTTTTTACATTGCCTGTATATTTTTTTTCTTCATAATTTCTTTCAATCTTATCTTCGTAAGGATAGATCGTTTCAATAATAATGTCTGCATCCGCTTCCACCTGCTGGTAAGCAAAAACTTCTCCTCCATCATTTTTCACTGGAATCTGACCAGAGACAAGTATATCTCCTGCCTTTACTTCTGACTGAATTCCTACAAAAGGCGTCCCACTTCTTGTAATCATATGTATAATAATTCCATCTTTTTCTGCTATAAGATCATAGGCTCCCTGTTTTGTTTTATCTTCTCCCTGAATATCCACAATATTTTCTTTGACCCCGATCATCAGCCTTGTTCCCTGAATTTTTACAGAAGCCCATGTAATATTATTATACTTTTGTCGAATTATTTTTTCAATGTTTTCACAGGAAACTTCTCTTTTCAGCATACCTGTTCGAATGTCCTCTTCTTCCAAAAAATCCATGAGCACATCTGTTGTCACTGTGTAATTTCCTTCCACTGTAATATCCCATATAAAAAATGAGAAACCATATAATAAAAGCAGACATCCTATCAATCCAATGGCAAAAAGCTTGCGCTTTCTGTATTTATAGACAAAAAACGGCAGACCTTTTCTTTCCAAAACAACAATCTTTGTCTGGGTTTTTTTCACCATTGGCTTTAATTTAAAAAAATCTTGTACAGAAACATAGAGGGTATAGTAATCTCCATGATTTTCTACACCCCACAATAAAATCTCGTGGTTACAACATAGATTCATAAACCGTTCTGGAGAATATCCATATAATTTTAATTTCACATATCCTCTTGTAGACTTTACAATTTTGACAAACAAAGGCCTCTCCCCTTCTAAGAGTAATTGAAATACTGGATGCTGGAAATCATTCCTTCCACCTTCATTTCCTCATTTGTATAGTACATAATGTGAAGTTTTTCTCCTTGAATCTCAATTTGGCAAGTCTTTGTCTGTAAAAGAATCATCTCTTCTGAATATTCTAAAATTCCCTTGTAATTTTCAATATATGCCTCATGAAATCCTGTCACAGTCACGATGGGCATTCCTAGCATTAAATCCTTTGGGAGCTGTAAGGATTCAATCATACTTTCTTTTAAATTCCAGCTTTTCTTTTCTTTTTTTATATTTTTATCTCTTCTCATATAGTATATATATGAAAAAAGGAAAAAGATATGCTAATGGCCTTTGGAGCTTTTATTCTGTAATGACTTTATGAAGAAGAGGTCTCTTTTTTACTTTCGACTGACTAAATGTATAAGCTCCTAAAAGCTTTTCTTTTGCTGTCTTCATTTTTTGCTCATCATTAGCGTGAAGTACGGCAATACACTCCCCTTTTTTTACATAATCCCCCACCTTCTTTTTCATAAGGATTCCGACCCTCAGATCAATTTCTGAATCTTTTGTCTCCCTGCCTCCCCCTAGAATTAATGAACAATTTCCTATTTCTTGACAGTGAATTTTTTCTACATATCCTTCTTCTATAGACTGCACTTCTTCTATAATATTTGCCTCTTGAAAAAGTTCCTGATGAAAAATAGGCTCTGGGTCTCCACCTTGGGCTTCCACAAATTGGGCAAACTTTTTCAAAGCCAATCCTTCTTTGATAGTATAAATTAATTGTTCCCTGGCCTCTTCCAAATTGGGAGCCTTTCCCCCTAGAATAAGCATATAAGACCCCAACATATAACATAATTCCAAAAGTTCCTTAGAACCCTTTCCTTGTAATGTGTCAATGGCTTCCTTCACTTCTAAAATATTTCCCACTGCATAGCCTAAAGGCTGATCCATATCGGATATAAGGGCGACTGTTTTTCTTCCCCCATTATTTCCAATGCGTACCATCTCCCTGGCCAATGCCTCTGCATCTTCCTCCGCTTTCATAAAGGCTCCGCTCCCTGTCTTCACATCTAAGACAATGGCATCTGCACCAGCGGCCAGCTTTTTACTCATAATGCTGCTTGCAATTAAAGACATTTGATCTACTGTAGCAGTCACATCTCTTAAGGCATATAGTTTTTTATCTGCTGGAGCTAAATCTTTTGTCTGTCCCATAATAGCCATTTTCATTTCATTTACATTTTTAATGAACGTTTCCTTTGACAAATTGGTATTAAATCCCTGAAAGCTTTCTAATTTGTCAATGGTTCCTCCTGTATGTCCCAGTCCCCTCCCACTCATTTTGGCAACTGGCACCCCTGTGGCAGCTACCATAGGAGCTAAGACAAGAGATGTTTTATCCCCCACTCCTCCTGTACTGTGTTTGTCTACTTTTATTCCTGAAATTTCAGACAGATCCAATATATCTCCGCTTTCAGCCATTGCCATTGTAAGAGCCAATGTCTCCTTTTCTTCCATTCCTTGAAAATAAATAGCCATCATCATTGCAGACATTTGATAATCGGGAATTTCTCCTTTTGTAAATTCCTTTATCATATATGAAATTTCTTCTTTGCTAAGCTCCTTTCCATCTCTTTTTTTCTTAATTAAATCATACATTCTCATTCTGCATACCTTCCTTTCTCTTTGTTGAAAGCACAAAATACCTTTTTGCCCAAATGTCATAACATAGAGCTGCTCTACGTCCACTTCTATGCCCTTTATACTCTTTGTGATAAAACCCAGGGAAGAAAAGACTGACATCCTTCCAAAACTTCTTGATAAGTGCGCTCAAAGTCTCTTGTATACCAAGGGTCATCTATGTCTCTTGGATTTGAGGAAAAGTCCAGCATTCGATAAATCTTTCCCTTTGGATCTTTCCCAAAAATTCTTTTCATATTGATTATGTTTCTTTCTTCCATGCCAATAATATAATCATAAATTTCATAATCTTCTTTTTTGAGACGCACTGCTCTCTTCCCTTCTGTAGAAATTCCATGCTCTTTTAATTTATTCCTTGTCCCATCATGTACCTGATTTCCTAAATCATCGGCATTAGTAGCTGCAGATGCAATAAAAAACTGCTCTCCCATTCCTTGTTTTTCTACCATATCTCTGAATACAAATTCTGCCATTGGAGAACGACAGATGTTTCCATAGCATACAAAAAGTATCTTTATCATAATAAAAATTCCTCCTAAATTGCGTTGATTTTCCATGTTTTGGCACGTTTTGCGTGGTTTATTTTTCTAATAAATATTGTTAAAAAAATTACAGAATGAGCAAAACGGGGCAAAATGTGGCAAGTTGAAGCCGTCAATCGTAGTAAAAACGTAGTAAGAATTGGGGGCTTTTACTACTCCTCATGGTTCACCATCTTTCTTTTGCTTGAACCACACACAGGACAAAATTGGGGCATCTGCATAACCGCTGCATCATGATCCTGCATCAAACATTCTTCACAAAACAAATATTCTCTACTAAACAATGCTTTTCTTTTAGCATAAAGTTGTCGCATGATTTCCCATCTCCCTGGATTGTCCCCTATTATAAAATCTGGTGTTAAAAACAAAGATGTTTTATTTTTAGGAAAGTATCATCAACTTCAACTTCCTTATAGTCATAGTCCTCATAAAGAAAAATTACATACCTTCTTTCCTTTTCTTCTTGCCACTCATAATCCTTTACTGATAAAATCCAATATTGAAGAATCTCCTGCAAAAATTGCTTTTTCTCTGAATCACTCATAGCAAACATATTTATAACATCAAATAGATATTCTAATTCTTTCTTTGCTTCCGTTTCATCGTATAATACATCAAATGCAATAACTTGAGAAATATAAGGACGTTCTATCGTATCTGGCAAATCATCATTTGCATTATTCCTTTTCTTCAATTTCATTATTCCGATAGGGGCTATCAAATCTACTATTCTGTCATTCTTGTATCCATATAAACATTGCCCATAATCCTTTTGCATTTCATTACTATTTATCGCTTTACTAAAGCAAGATACATAATACGTTCTCGTTGCCGTAAAATCAATATCTTTTATCCAATCGTATTTAACCCAAGAAGTATCTTGAAAAAGCTCTGGAATAACTTTCTGCTCTCTTTTATCATTTAATAATTCGGTTTTTTTCATCCAAATTTGA
Organism: uncultured Lachnospiraceae bacterium; assembly: GCA_910589265.1. Lineage (GTDB taxonomy): Bacteria > Bacillota > Clostridia > Lachnospirales > Lachnospiraceae > MGBC165282. The sequence continues at coordinate 1,336 of CAJUTQ010000039.1, read as the reverse complement.
TGATTGGTTACACTTTCCTCTGCAACATTTTTAGGCAAATACTTGCATATATAATCTTCATTATAATTGTGTCGTGACTTTAAAATAAAATTGCTTATCTGCATAATCAATACTCCTTTAGTAGGACGCATAATAGGTGATTGATTATTTATTTTTAATATTTTAGCTTCCAAATTAAATAATTCTAATAGTTCTTCTCTTGTAAACTCCCAAATACGCTCTTTCTTATTTCCATGCATATTACTTATGTCATGTAATAAAGCCGAATATGCATATGTTATAGAATCTACTTCATCTTCTGTTGTGCTTACTTGCAACACCCCATTAACCACAGAAATCAATTGCTCCGCAAAAGAAAATTCTTTTTCAATCGTGTATTTTTGATATGCAAAATGATACAGTTTCAAAGGAAGCATCAGTCCTTTCTCATATGTAATAATTCTTGCTGCTTCCTCGTCATTAACACCCAACACTGGGTTGCACCATGACATTATTTTTTGCAACCGCGTGGTTTCAGTTATTAAGTCATAAAGATATACTTTTAATAAATTTATCTGGTGTGCTGCCCCAATCATATAAAGATAATTTATAGTTGCGACCTCATATTCCGTTACTCTCATTAATCCAATTCCTGTAGACTAATTTAAGTCATGATTGCAAACTAATGATAACAACACTTCTCTTGTCTTATATGACGGATTTTTCCTAAACTCTTCTACTTTTTCACATACTGCTTCAAGAGCCATCTCTCTTGCATTCATTGGCCAATCCTTTGGTTTCTCGGCCATTTTTTCTTCTATTTCCATATTTTTATTTCCTTTTTTATAGATTTAATGTATATAATAGTATAGCATATTTCAGTTTCATTTCAAAGCAAAAAACGCCCCACCGAAGCAGAGCGTCTTACCATCTCCCTGTTAAATTGCCCGGAACATTTTCTGTGACACAGGCTTTTCACCCTTCATCTTTTCGAGTTCCTTCCTCGCTATCTCCAAATCTTCCATCCGCTTCAGTTCATCCGCAGCATCCTCCAGTCCGAGGTGCGTATATGTATTCAGCGTCACCCCGATATGATCTGACCCCAAAAAGTTAAACAAAAATTGATGGTTATGCAACTGATAAGGATTGGAGCCTGTATTGCATAGGACTCAGTCCTTTTAGTTTTGCCTTAATCCGTTTGTTATTATAATAATCGATATATCTCTCTAGTTCAATCCGAAATTCCTCCATAGAATCAAATTCCCGCAAATATAAAAGCTCCGATTTTAACAAACCAAAGAAGTTTTCCATGATGGAATTATCAAGACAATTCCCTTTTCTCGACATGCTCTGCCGG